>NZ_QEZJ01000020.1:0-804437 GCF_003992965.1 Xanthomonas sp. BRIP62409
ATCCACCACCGCCCCAGCCACCGCCGCCGACAAAGCGCCCCGGCGAACCGGACGCCAGGCCTGCCAGCAGCCCGATCACCGCAGCGCCGGCGCTGGCAAACAGCAGCGAGGTAAACAGCAAGGCAGCGCCGCCGGCCGCGACGCCGGTCAGCAACGCGCGCAGCGGCCGCGGCAGGGCGCCGAGGATGCCACGCGCCACCATCGCGACCACAAACCCGATGAACAAGGCCATGATCCAGCCACCGCCTCCGCCCGAACCATTGCCCGTGCCGGCAGCGGCGTGCCCGCTGACCGGCGCCGGCAAGGGCTCGCCCTCGATCAGGCCGGCCAGCGTCGCAGTCGCAGCGCCGATGCCGCCAGCGTAGTCGCCCTCACGGAAGCGCGGTGCCAGGTACTCCTGAATGATGCGGTTGGCGGCAATGTCGGGGATCGCGCCCTCCAGGCCGTAACCGGGCTGGATGCGCACCCGGCGATCGTCCTTGGCCACCAGCAGCAGCACGCCGTCGTCCACGCCCTTGCGACCGATCTTCCACTGGTCGAACACGCGCTGGGTGTACTGCTCGATCGCCTCCGGCTGGGTGGTGGGTACGATCAGGATCTGCAACTGCGCGCCCTTGCGCTGCTGCAGGGCCAGCGCCTGCTGCTCGAGTTGCCGGGTCTGCGTGGCGTCCAATGTGCCGGTGGTATCGACCACCGGCGAGCGCAGTGGCGGAATGGCTGCAAGGTCCTGCGCCAGCAGCGAGGCCGGCAGCAACAACAGCGCCAACATCCAGAACACCCAGCTGTGCGTTTGCCGCATTGCCTGACTCCTGCCTGGTAAGCGCTGTTACTGCGCAGGCTGCGGTTGCTGCGCAGGCTGTTGCTGCGGCGCCTGCTGATTGCCGAAATCCACCTGCGGTGCGCGTGAGATCTGCGCCTCGTTTTCCACGCTGAAGTTGGGTTTGGGCTGGTAGCCGAAGATCTTGGCAGTGATCACCTGCGGAAACGAACGGATGTAGGTGTTGTAGTCCTGCACCGTCTGGATGTAGCGACCGCGCGCCACGGTGATGCGGTTTTCGGTGCCTTCCAGTTGCACCTGCAGATCGCGGAACGACTGGTCGGATTTCAGCTGCGGATAGTTTTCGCTGACCACCATCAGGCGCGACAGCGCGCTGCCGAGCTCGCCCTGCGCCTGCTGGAACCGTTTCAGCGAGGCTTCGTCATCGGCATTGACCTGGATCTGTCCGACCCGCGAGCGCGCGTTGGTCACTTCGGTCAGCACCTGACGCTCCTGCTGGGCATAGCCCTGCACGGTGCGCACCAGATTGGGAATCAGGTCGGCACGACGCTGATACTGGTTCAGCACCTCCGACCAGCCTGCCTTGACGCCTTCTTCCTTCTGCTGGATCGCGTTGTAGCCGCAACCGGACAGCGAGACGGTCAGCATCAGCAACACCAGGGCGCGAATCAGGACGGGCATGCAGGCGATTCCGTTGAAAGAGAGCCGCAGCATGCCACGCGGCGAGTCAACCCGGCATGCACATGCGCCCGCCAGGCAGCTGATCCCGGCCAGATGCGAGAAAGCCTGCAACCGCGGCAGTCACCGCGGGCTCCGTGGCGGCCGCCACGACCGCCGGCGCGCTCTGGTGCGTCGCTCGCACGAACGTCTCCACCTTCGCCGATCCAATCGCCTGCAGAAGCTGATCGGCAGCTGTGGCCTGCGCAGACGCACGGGCCGTCAGAACCACCGCGGCAGCAGTATCAGTCCCCAGCAGAGCAGCACATTGATCAACAGCAGGAACACCGCCGCCGAACCCATGTCCTTGGCGCGGCCGGCCAGCACATGGTGCTCGGGGCCGTAGCGCTCGATCACCGCCTCGATCGCCGAATTCAGCAATTCGGCCGCCAGCACGATCAGCAATGGCGCCACCAGCGCGATACGTTCCAGGCCGGACTGGCCGAGCCACAGCCCCAGCGGCGACATCACTGCCGCCAGACACACCTCCAGCCGAAACGAGGATTCATGCAGCCATGCCGCGCGCAATCCCTGCCATGACCAGATCGCCGCCTTGAGCATGCGGCGCGGACCGCGCGGCACGTGTCCCAGTTGATCGGCCATGCGGTCAGTGCTTCCGGCCGCAAGGGCATGTCTGGGGACGGCTAAAACGCATGGCGGGGTCACTGCTGAGGAAAGTGCGAATCTTGCACCGTCGTGCAGCGCGCCGCCAGGGCGCTGCCACGCGGTCGAACAGCTGACGTTGGGCCTGCCGGGCCGTCAGATGCTGCCGCATGGCGCAATCTTCGCCACAGCGTCGGTGCAGGCACGGCGAGGCGATCTGCACGCACGGTGATCGCAGGCGCTGGAAGCTTATGGGTTTGCCCTGCGCTTCCAGCCTGTCGCACCATGATGGCCCGTTTTACTGTTGCAGGTTCCTTCGCATGACCAAACATCCCTTGCGCACGCTGCTGTGCGCCCTTGTGCTGTTGTCCGGCCAGCTACACGCCGCCACCCCGCACACCACGCCGCAGATACCGGCGCAGGTGTCCAATGCCGCCTGGGAAGCGGATATGCAGCGCTTCGCCGACAGCGACGCGCAGCAGCCGCCCCCCAGGCACGGCATCGTCTTCGTCGGCAGCTCGTCGATCCGTTTCTGGGACACGCTGGCGCAGGATTTCCCCGGCATGCCAGTGATCAATCGCGGCTTCGGCGGGTCGGAAGTGCGCGACAGCACCTGGTACGCCGACCGCATCGTGATCCCGTATGCGCCGCGCCAGGTGGTGCTGTATGCCGGCGACAACGATCTCAACAGCGGCCGCACGCCGCAGCAGGTCCGCGACGACGTGCTGGCATTCGTGACGCGCATCCGCCGCGATCTGCCCAGCGCGCGCATCAGCTACCTGTCGATCAAACCCAGCCCCTCGCGCGCCCATCTGCTGCCGGCGATCGTGACCGCCAATCGCCTGATCAAGGACGCACTCGCGCCGCTGCCGCAGGTGGACTACGTGGACGTCTACACGCCGATGCTCGATGCCACCGGCAAGCCACGTGCCGCGCTGTTTCGCGACGACATGCTGCACATGACCGCCGATGGCTATGCCATCTGGCGCAAGGCCGTGGCCCCGGTGTTGGAGCAGAAGTAACGCTTGGCGGGTCGATCTGGCGTCGCACTCGCCAGATCAACCCATTGCGTCACCGATCCCGCAGAGGCACCTGGCGTCTGCGGCAGATCGGCACGACACGCAGCCTCGTTGCCATGTAGTGGAAAACAGCGGCATCGGCAACCGCAACCGGCGCCCTGGGCGCGTGCGGCGCATCTCCCTGGTCAGTGGCAGATTGCAGGCACCCACATGCCGCTACGGCCACTACTCCCTCAGGCCACCACCACCGCAACCGAGGTGCCGACACCGGACTCGCTATGCAGTTCGATCCGCCAGCCGAAGCGATCGCACAGCCGGCGCACGATCGACAGGCCCAGCCCGGTGCCCTGCGGGCGGGTAGGATCGGCGCGGAAGAACGGCTCGAACGCGCGCGCGCGCGCCTCTTCGCTCATGCCGATCCCGGTATCGCGCACGATGATGCGGTCCTGGGTGACTTCCACCTCGATGCTGCCGGTATCGGTATAGGCGCATGCATTGCGCAGCAGGTTGCTGAGCACCACGCGCATCACCCGCGGCGGGGCGAACATCTGCAGGCTGCGGTCACCGACCATCGTCAGGGACACCGGCTTGTCGCCCAGCAGCTGGCGGGCGCTATCGACTTCCTCGCTGGCCAGTTCGGCGGCATCGAAGGTCTCGCTTTGCGGGTCGATCTCGGCTTCGCGCGCCAGGATCAGGAAGGCGTCGATCACCGCTTCCATGTCACGGCCGGCGCGCTGGATCCGGCGCAGGCTGCGCTGGGTGCGTTGCGACAATTCGTCGTCGGCCAGCGCCATGTCGCTGGCCACCCGGATCACCGTCAGCGGTGTGCGCAGTTCGTGGCTGGCATCGCGGGTGAAGTTGCGCTCGCGCGCGACATGGTCGCTGACCTTCTGCCCGAGCGTATGCAGGGCAGCGGCCAGCTGCCGCGTTTCACCCTGCAGGTCGGCGGGCAACCGCTCCGGTGCCAGTTCGTCGACATCCGGGTTGCGCGGGTCCCACTGCGAGACGCGCCGTGCCAGCCAGCTGATCGGCGACACCAGGCGTTTGGAGATCCGGTAGGTCACCCAGAACACGCCATAGATCGCCAGCAGCACCAGCATCGCCGGCACGATTCCGAACCAGAGCGTCAGATGGGCCGCACGCGAGCGTGGGAACACCAGGTACAGACGCCCTTCCGGACGTTGATCGACATACACCAGGGCATCGGCGGCAGCCACTTCGCTGAAGCCTGGCGACAACCGCTGCAACTCCGCCGGCGCCGTGTCGCGGCCCTGGCCGGCAGGCAAGAAATAGCCCTGGATATTGCGTGTATTCGGTGGCGGGTTGTTCGGTGCGTCCTTGTGCACGCGCCAGAAATGCACCGCCTCGTCGGCCAGCACGGTCCGCACCAGGCTGTACTTGATGACGAAGGACAGCAGATAGCCACCCAGCACGATCGCCAGGCTCGCCAGAGCGACCTGCAGGAGGAAGGCCAGACGTATTTTTCGTGGAAGCCCGTGCGGCATTGCTGCATCCAGGGGAGAGCGCCGGATTATAGGCAACGCTTCCGTAAGCCCGTCGTGCAGCCAGACGGCAGCGCGCGGAAACGAGCGGCGCGTGGGCGCCTACAGGAGGAGGCCGGCCGCCAGCATGGCGGCCGACCGGCGACATCAGGCCATCGGCTGGGCGATGTCGGCAATGCGATAGCCGGCGCTCTGCACGGTGTGCAGCAGCGGGCGATCGAACGGCTTGTCGATGATCTTGCGCAGGTTGTACAGGTGGCTGCGCAGGGTGTCCGAATCCGGCAACCCGTTGCCCCAGATCTCGCGCTCGATTTCCTGGCGAGTCACCACCCGCGGCGACTCGCGCATCAGGATGGTGAGCAGCCGCAGACCGATCGGCGAGAGCTGCAGCTCGGTACCGGCGCGGGTGGCGCGCATGCTGACCGGATCGAGCACCAGGTCGGCGACCTTGAGCACTTCCGACCCGACCTGGCGGCGCTCGCGACGGATCAGGGCACGCAGGCGCGCTTCCAGTTCCTGGATCGCGAACGGCTTGGTCAGGTAGTCGTCGGCGCCGAAACCCAGGCCGGTGAGCTTGTCGTCCAGCGTATCGCGGGCGGTCAGCATCAGCACCGGGGTGGACTTGCGTGCGTCGTTACGCAGGCGGCGGCACACTTCGATGCCGTCCAGACGTGGCAGCATGAGATCCAGCACGACCACGTCGTAGCTGTTCTCGGCGGCCAGACGGTAGCCGTCGAGTCCGTCCTGCGCATAGTCGACCTCGAAGCCACGGCCTTCCAGGTACTCGCCGATCATTTCAGAGATATTGCGGTTGTCTTCAACGACCAGCACGAGGCCGGACGTTTCCTTGGTCTGACGCATGGACTTTCCTCGGTCTTCAGCTTTGTGAAACATGCCGGATCGGCAGTGGAAAGGGCGTGAAGACCATCTAACGTTTTGTGACGGCGCGCGATGCCCGCCGGCCGTCAACGGCCGAGCAGGGGGCGCAGCGCAGGCCAGACCGTTTCCAGCACCCTGGGCTGGGCCGCGGCAGTGGGATGCAGGCCGTCCGCCTGCATCAGGCCTGGCTGCAGCGCGACCTTTTCCAGGAAGAACGGCACCAATGCGGTCTTGTACTGCCTGGACAGGTCGGCATAGGTCGCCTTCAGGCGGTCGCGATAGGCGGGGCCATAGTTGGGCGGCACATCGATGCCGAGCAGCAGCACCTTCGCGCCGGCCTGCTGGCTGAGCTGGATCATCTTTTCCAGGTTGCCCTTCAGCTGGGCCGGGGTCAGGCCGCGCAGCGCATCGTTGCCGCCGAGTTCGATCACCACCACGCCGGGGTGGTGCTTCTGCAGCAGGCCGGGCAGCCGCGTCAATGCACCGGAGGTGGTCTCACCGCTGATGCTGGCATTGACGACCGCCGGTGGCGTCGCCATGTCACGCTTGAGGCGTTGGTCCAGCAAGGTGACCCAGCCAGACTGCACCGGGATGTTGTGCGCAGCGCTCAGGCTGTCGCCGACGACCAGGATCGGGGCGGTCGCCACCGGACTTTTGGCAGAGGCAATTCCCGGCGCGAGCAGGGACAGTGTCAGCAGCCACAGGACCAGCACGCCATATCGCAGTGTTCTTTCACGCATTCGGAGATTCCTCATCGACAGTCTGGCCCCCCACTCCAGTACCCGCATTGCCATCGACGTCCGCGACGTCGGCAAGTCCGTCAGTGGACCGGAGGGAACACTCCACATCCTCGACAAGGTCAGCTTGACGGTCAGTGAAGGCGACAGTATCGCCATCGTCGGCGCATCCGGCTCGGGCAAGACCACCCTGCTCGGCCTGCTGGCCGGGCTGGACCTGCCCAGCCGCGGCAGCATTGCGCTGTCCGGCCAGGAGCTGGGCCAGCTGGACGAAGAGGCCCGTGCCGCCTTGCGCGCGCGCGAGGTGGGCTTCGTATTCCAGAGCTTCCATCTGCTGCCGGCGCTGACCGCCGAAGAAAACATCGCGCTGCCGCTGGAACTGGCCGGGCGCGAGGACCCGGCGCGGGTACGCGAGGTACTGGAGGCAGTCGGCCTGAGCGCGCGTGCGCGCCACTACCCGCGCCAGCTGTCCGGTGGCGAGCAGCAACGCGTGGCGCTGGCACGCGCATTCGTGGCCAGACCGCGCATCCTGTTTGCCGACGAGCCCACCGGCAGCCTGGACCAGACCACCGGCGCGCAGATCAGCGACCTGTTGTTCACGCTCAACGCCACCAGCGACACCACCCTGGTGCTGGTGACCCACGACATGACGCTGGCGCAGCGTTGCAAGCATATCTACCGCATCGACAGCGGCCGCCTGCACGCCCAGACCGGTCCGGCCGCATGAACGTGCTGCGCCAAGCCGCACGCGCGGTGCGCCGCGAGTTCCTGGCCGGCGACCTGCTGACCGTGTTCGCCGCGCTGGTGCTGGGCGTGGCGGTGATGACGGCGGTTGGCACGCTGGTCGATCGGGTGACCCTGGCCCTGACCTCCAGCGCGGCCGAGGTGCTCGGTGGCGATCTGGGCGTGACCGGCCGCCAGGAAATCCCGGCCGACTTCGCCGCCGAGGCGCAACGCCGCGGCCTGCAGAGCACGCGCATGGTCAGCTTCCCCAGCGTGCTATTTCACGGCGAGGCCAGCCAGATGGCCAATATCCGCGGGGTTGGCGCGGGCTACCCGCTGCGCGGGCAGTTGCTGGTGTCCAGGGACAGCGCAGGCATGCAGGGCACGCCTGCGGGCGCACCGCCGCCGGGCCAGGCCTATGCCGACCCCCGCCTGCTGGAGGCCCTGGGCCTGCGCGTGGGCGAACAGCTGGAATTCGGCGCCGGCCACCTCACCATCACCGGCGTGCTGCGGGCCGAACCGGATGCGTCCGGCGAGCTGATGCAGCTGTCGCCACCGCTGCTGGTCAATCGCGCCGATATCGACGGTGCCGGATTGCTTGGCCCCGGCAGCCGCGCTTCGTACCGGCTGATGTTCTCCGGTGCACCCGATGCCATCGCCGAACTGCGCGCCTGGCTGAAACCGCGCGCCAGCGAATTCCGCCTGGTCGGCATCGAGGACACCCAGCGCGGCATGCGCGCGGCGTTCGATCGTGCGGGGCGCTTTTTGGCCTTGTCGGCCTTGCTGGCGGTGCTGTTGTCCGGTGTGGCGACCGCATTGGCAGCGAACCGCTTTGCGATGCGCCGGATCGACACGGTTGCGGTGCTGCGCTGCCTGGGCGCACGCCAGCGCGACATCCTGGCGATGCTGTCGCTGCAATTGCTGCTGACCGCGATTCCGGCCTGCCTGGTCGGGATCGGGCTGGGCATGCTGGCGCAGGAAGGCCTGGTGCAGGCGCTGGGCAGCCTGATCCCGGACCGGCTGCCGTTGCCGCAGGCCACCCCGGCCCTGGCCGGTGCAGGCATCGGCCTGGTGCTGTTGCTAGGCTTCGGCCTGCCGCCGCTGCTGCGGCTGCGCAACGTGCCGCCGATGCGTGTGCTCAACCGCAGCTTTGCCGCGGTGCCGCCGAGTTCCCTGCTGGTCTACGCCGCGGCATTGGCGGCCACGCTGGCGCTGACCGTGTATGCGACCGGCAACCTGGTGCTGGCCGGCTGGGTGCTGGGCGGGCTGGCCGCCCTGGCGCTGGTGGCGATGGCACTGGGGCTTGGCCTGCTGGCCTTGCTGCGGCCGATCCAGCACCGCCTGCGCGGCGCGTGGAAGCTGGGGCTGGCCTCGCTGACGCGGCGCCGCGGACTGAGCGTGGTGCAGCTGGTCGGCCTGTCGCTGTCGTTGTGCGCGCTGCTGCTGCTGGCGGTGGTCGGCCCCGGCCTGCTCGGGCAATGGCGCGACCGCCTGCCGGCGGAGACGCCCAACTATTTCCTGATGAACATCCAGCCCGAGCAGACCGGTCCGGTGCTGCAGACGCTGCGCAGTCTGGGCGTGGACGATGCGGCCGTGGAGCCGTTTTCGACCGGGCGGCTGGTGGCGATCAACGACAAGCCACCGCTGCGCGGCGACCGCGATCCAGCCGACGATGGCGACGGCGACAACCGCCCGGTCAACTTCTCCTGGCGGCACGCATTCCCGCCGGCAAACACCTTGCTGGAAGGCAGATTCTGGGCCGCCGACAGCACTGCGCCGGAGGCCTCGGTGGAAGAAGGCTGGGCGCAGCGGTATCAGCTCAAACTCGGCGATCGCATCACCTTGCTGCTGGGCGAGCAGCAGCGCAGTTTCACCGTCACCAGCATCCGCAAGGCCGACTGGGATTCATTCCGGGTCAATTTCTTCCTGCTGCTCAACCAGGGCGCGGTCGGCGATGCGCCGTACAACCTGATTTCCAGCTTCCATCTGCCGCCCGGCAATGCGCCCAGGCTGGCGTCGCTGAGCCGCGACTACCCCAACATTTCGGTGCTGGATATCGATGCCATCCTCGGCCGGGTGCGCGAGGTGATCGACCAGGTGGCGCAGGCGGTGCAACTGGTGATGGGCTTCAGCCTGCTGGCCGGCGTGCTGGTGCTGTTGGCGGCCTTGCAGGCCACCGCCGGCGAGCGTCGCTATGACAGCGCGGTGTTGCGCACGCTGGGCGCGCGTCGCGGCCAGTTGCGTGGCGCGGTGCTGGTGGAGTTCGGCGCGCTCGGCCTGCTGGCGGCGACGCTGGCGGTGACCGCCGCCGCGGTGATCGGTGCGGTGGTCGGGCAAAAGGCGTTCGAGATCGCATTGACGCCGGACTGGCTGCGCCTGCTGCTCGGCGGCGCGTTTGGCCTTGCGCTGAGCCTGATGGCCGGCTGGTCGGGCACGCGACGCATCCTGTCCACGCCGCCGGCGTTGGCGCTGCGGACCGACTAAGGCCGGGTCGGTTGAACCCGCGGACGGGCGGCGCGCAGGCGTCGCCCGTCCGCGTTCCGTCACATCGCTGCATATACCGGCAGCGCATAAGCACCTTGCCAATCGTACGTTCGCAGCGGCGACCGGACTGCCTACAGTGGTGTGTCCGGCCGCCGGCCCAGGCGGCCGTCCGTTGCCGTCGAGGTGCCACCGTCATGGTCAGCGTCACTTCCGCTGCGCGTGCGCAGCCGCCGCGCGATGCGGTTTCCATAGAGCACTCTTCCAGTGTTCGGATCGTACCGTTCGACGCCCCGCTGGGCGCCGAAGTGATCGGCCTGGATCTGTCACAGCCACTGGATGCAGACACCTTCGCGCGTATCCATCAGGCGCATCTGGACTACCACGTGCTGGTGTTCCGCGAGCAACGCATCACGCCGGCACAGCAGGTCGCTTTCAGCCGTCGCTTCGGCCCGTTGCAGATCCATGTGCTGCGCAACTTCCAGTTGCGCGGACATCCGGAAGTGCTGGTGGTGTCCAACATCAAGGAGAACGGCGAGCCGATCGGCCTGGGTGATGCCGGCCACTACTGGCACTCGGACCTGTCGTACAAGGACACCCCCAGCCTGGGCTCGCTGTTGCATGCGCAGGAATTGCCCAGCGAAGGCGGCGATACCTTGTTTGCCAATCAGCACCTGGCCTGGCAGACCCTGCCCGATGCACTCAAACGCACCGTGCAGGACCTGCGTGCCGAGCACAGCTATCTGGCCAAGTACGAAGAACTGCGCGCGCGCAATCCGTGGCGCCCGGCGCTGACGCCGGAGCAGATTGCCGAAGTGAAGCCGGTGCAGCATCCGATCGTGCGCACCCATCCGGAAACCGGCCAGAAAGCGCTGTTTGTCAGCGAGCATTTCACCACCCGCATCGTCGGCTTGCCCGACGACGAAAGTGCTGCACTGCTGCAGGCCTTGTTTGAACACAGCACCGGCGATGCGCTGGTGTATCGGCATCGCTGGCAGCCGCACGACATGGTGTTCTGGGACAACCGCTCGGTCATGCATCTGGCCGCCGGCACGCCCGATCATCTGCGTCGCCGGCTCAACCGCACCACCATCGAAGGCGATGCGCCGTTCTAGCCAAGGTGCTGCCTCGCGCGCGTTTCGCAACACGTAATGCGCTGGGAAACGCGCCTTCTTCCTCCCCCCTCGACTGGAGCGCCGCATGCGTTTGACCGTCACCTCTCACGCACGTCCGCAGCGCCGACGTTTTTCCCGACATGTCGCGCTGCTGCTCCTGGCCGCATTGCCATTGCTGCACAGCGCGCATGCGCAGGCCGAAGGAAAGCTGCGCATCGCCAAACAGTTCGGCATCGTCTATCTGTTGCTGGACGTGGCGCAGGATCAGAAGCTGATCGAGCAGCAGGGCAAGGTGGCCGGCGTGGACATCGACGTGCAGTTCCTGCAGCTGTCCGGTGGCGCGGCCGTCAACGACGCCCTGCTGACCGGTTCGATCGATATCGCCGGTGCCGGCGTCGGGCCGTTGTTCACCATCTGGGACCGCACCCATGGCCGCCAGAACGTGCGCGGCGTGGCATCGCTGGGCAACTTTCCGTACTACCTGATCAGCAACAATCCGCGCATCAGGTCGATCGGCGATTTCACCCCGCAGGACCGCATTGCGGTGCCGGCCACCGGCGTGTCGGTGCAGTCGCGTTTCCTGCAGCATGCCTCGCAACAGCGCTGGGGCGACAAGGGCACCCACCAGCTGGACCCGCTGCAGGTCGCCTTGCCGCATCCGGACGCGGCCGCAGCGATCATCCGCGGCCGCACCGAGATCACCGCCCACTTCGCCAGCCCGCCATTCCAGGAGCAGGAGCTGGCGCGCAATCCGGCCGCGCACATCGTGACCAGCTCCTACGAGATCGAAGGCGGCCCCTCGTCGGCCACCGTGCTGTATGCCACCGAGAAATTCCGCCGCGACAATCCCAAGACCTACCGCGCCTTCGTCGCGGCGCTGGATCAGGCTGCGCGCTTTGTCACCGCCCATCCGGAGCAGGCGGCGGATATCTTCCTGCGTCGCAATGGCTCGAGCATCGATCGCGCGCTGGTGCTGCAGATCTTCAAGGACCCGAAGGTACAGTTCACCGTGGTGCCGCAGAACACGCTGGGACTGGGCAAGTTCATGCAGCACAGCGGCGCGATCAAGCAGACGCCGGGCAAGCTGGGCGACTACTTCTTCGACGATCCGCTGATCGCGGGCGGGAGCTGAGCGATGGCCACGCCCACACCATTGCTGCAGGTCGACCACGTCAGCCTGGAATACGCCTCCGCGCAGCGCGTGGTGCGTGCCACCCACCGCGTGCGTTTCGACGTGCATGAAGCCGATCGCTTCGTGCTGCTGGGGCCGTCGGGTTGCGGCAAATCCACCTTGCTCAAGGCGGTGGCCGGCTTCGTCACCCCGCGCGAGGGGCAGATCCGCCTGGATGGCAACGCGGTCACCGGACCCGGACCGGACCGGGTGGTGGTGTTCCAGGAATTCGACCAGCTGGCGCCCTGGAAGACCGTGCGCGAGAACGTGGTGTTTGGCTTGCGCGCCGCCCGCAAGCTGTCGCGTGCCGAAGCGCGCGAACGTGCCGACGACAGCCTGGCGCAGGTCGGGCTGAGCGCGTTTGCGCAGGCGTATCCGCACACGTTGTCCGGCGGCATGAAGCAACGCGTGGCGATTGCGCGCGCGTTGGCGATGCGGCCGCGCGTGTTGTTGATGGACGAGCCGTTCGCCGCGCTCGATGCGTTGACGCGTTCGCGCATGCAGGAGCAGGTGCTGGAGCTGTGGGAGCAATCGCGCTTCACCCTGTTGTTCGTCACCCACTCGATCGAGGAGGCGTTGGTGGTCGGTAACCGCGTGCTGTTGTTGTCGCCACATCCGGGCCAGGTACGTGCCGAGCTCAACGCGCATGCGTTCGGCCCGCACAGCGCCGGCAGCGTGGCGTTCCAGCAGACCGCGCAGCGGATCCATCGGCTACTGTTCGACCTGCCCGACGACGCCCTGGACGATGCCAAGGTCGCGCCATTGCGTCGCCCCGCCGAGCGCCAGCGCGAGGTGCTGCCATGAGCGGCGGCAACGCCACCGCGCTGCCGCCATTGCCACCGGTGCGGGCCGAGTACGAAGTGGCCCTGCAGCCGCTGGATCCCGCATTGGTTGCAGCCGCCGCGCCGACGCGCTGGCAGGCACCACCGTGGCTGCGCAAGGCGCTGGTGCTGGTGGTGCTGATCGCGGTGTGGGAGATCGCCGCACGCGTGGTTGGCGACGATCTGATGCTGCCCAGCGCGCTGCAGACCGCACGCGCGTTCTACGACGGGCTGCTGTCGGGCGAGTTGTTGCGCCGCGTGGGCGCGTCGCTGCGCGTGCTGGCGCAGGGCTACGCGCTGGGCGTGGTGCTGGCCTTCGTGCTGACCGCGCTGGCCGCCTCCACGCGCTGGGGCCGCGACGTGCTCGGCACGCTGACAGCCATGTTCAATCCGCTGCCGGCCATCGCGCTGCTGCCGCTGGCCCTGCTCTGGTTCGGCCTGGGCACCGGCAGCCTGGTGTTCGTGCTGGTGCATTCGGTGCTGTGGCCGCTGGCGCTCACCACCTACGCCGGCTTCCAGGCGGTGCCGGAAACCCTGCGCATGGCCGGGCGCAATTACGGGCTGCGCGGGCCGCGCTACGTGGCGCAACTGCTGATTCCCGCCGCGCTGCCGGCGATCCTGTCCGGGCTGAAGATCGGCTGGGCCTTCGCCTGGCGCACCCTGATCGCGGCCGAACTGGTGTTCGGCGCCACCTCCGGCCAGGGCGGCCTGGGGTGGTACATCTTCCAGAACCGCAACGAGCTGTATACCGACCGGGTGTTCGCCGGCCTGGCGATGGTGATCGTGCTGGGCCTGCTGGTGGAGGGCGTGGTGTTTCAGGCCATCGAGCGGCTGACCGTGCGCCGCTGGGGCATGCAGCGCTAGCGGGATGACCGCGGGAGCCCGGGGCGCCGCGATGCCTGGCCAGTCGCTTTGCCTGGCCACGCTGCAGATGAACGTGCCGCGCCGGCCACCAACGGCCTGAGCCCGCGTGCCGGGCTCATCGGCACGGTCGCGTGCGCTTAACGGGCCTGGCTTATGCTGCCGGCCCCTTTCCTGCCGCCTGCCGTCATGCCTACCGCTCCTTTCACTGCCTATCTGTATCCGGTGCTGTTGCTGATCGCCAGCAATGTGTTCATGACCTTCGCCTGGTACGGGCACCTGAAGTACAAGAGCACGCCGCTGATGATCGCCATCCTGGTCAGCTGGGGCATTGCGTTCTTCGAATACTGCCTGCAGGTGCCGGGCAACCGGCTGGGCAGCGCGGTGTATTCGGCGCCACAGCTCAAGGGCATGCAGGAGGTGATCACGCTGCTGGTGTTCGCGGGCTTCTCCACGTTCTACCTGGGCCAGTCGTTGAAGTGGAATCACTGGGCCGCGTTCGGCTTGATACTGGTCGCGGCGTTTTTGATGTTCAAGGAATAACCGCCCTTTGAAGGGCTGTCCGCCGTCTTACCCGTAGGAGCGCACCAGGGCGCGACCTCGCAGCAGGTTCGGCGCGCACTGGGCGTTATCGGGAATGCCACGTCGCGCCCTGGTGCGCTCCTACAACCGGGGTGGCTAATTCGCGGGTTCGACCCACTGCGCGAACACCGCGTCCAGCTGCGCGTCCTTGACCCGCTTGCCGTCCTGCACCGCCTCGGCCTGCTGGAACATCGGCATGATCATCGCCATGCCGTCCGGCTTGGTCTTCAGATGCACACCCGGCGGCGTGTCGAGGAACCTGGCCCAGCGCGTGCGCACCTTGGCCCAGTAGCCCTGGGTGCCCTTCCAGTAGGCATAGGCCGGGGCGAAGTCGACCTCGGTGGTCTTGCGGTAATCGTTGAAGCCGAACTCGCGCGCGATCGCTTCCTGGCTGCCGTCGGGTTTGCGCAGCACCTTGGTGTTGAACTGTTCGTGGGTCCAGCCGTTGGGCGTGAGGGTGTGGCGATTGATCACCGCGAGCGCGTTGTAGTCGCTGCGCTTGGTGTACTCGCGGCGCGGCAACGGGCGCCAGCTCGGATCGCTGGTCCAGGTGGGATGGCCGTCGGCATAGTCCCAGCGACCGGTGCCGCAATAGCGCGGCGCGTCGCTGACCTCGTAGACGCACTGGGTCCAGGCGCCGGTGGTCACTGCCGGCGGCAGCGCATGCACCGTCCAGGTCTGATCGGCGCTGAATGCGAACCGCTGCGGCGCTTCGTAGATCCAGTCCTGCCGCCAGTGCTTGGTCACATGCTTGCTTTTTTCATCCACCAGCAAATGCTGCAGTACCAGCTTGCGCGGTGAATCCTCCACCACGATCACCACTTCGCTGGCGCCGCTGCGCATGGCCGACGCACGCTCGTAGCCGGGCTTGAGCAGCACCGTTTCGTCGAAGGCAAAGTCCACTGCGTATTCGCCCTGCATTGCCAGGATGCTCTGGCGGTCGCGCTGGACGTCGGCGGCGGCGATCAACGGCAACAGGCTCAACGTCACTGCGATGCAACGGGGAAACAGTCGGCTCATTCGGAACTCTCGGTCGTGGTTGGAGACCGTCAGCGGCGCAGGCGCACCAGCGCCGTCGTCATGTCGGATGGGTTGGTGTTGCTGGATGTGGCGGAGGCCGTGCGCAAGGCGGCAGCGCGTGCGCAGCAGCAATCGTCCACTGCCACGCGTCCGTCGATGCCCTCCTCGCGTGCCAGGCGTGCGGCAACCTCGGCGCCCAGCGCCGACACGCTCGCCAGGCTGGCGACAAACGGTTGCTCGCCGGTGGCGGCGGTCTGCAGCCGCAGCGCGCTCAATCGCCACGCCTGCCCCAGCATGCGTCCGGCCAGGCGACGCCACAGCCGCTCGCCGACGCCCAGCTCGTGGGTTTCCACCGGCAGCGGCGGCAGGCGCGAGACCAGGCGATCCCAGACCAGGAAGTCGCTGTCAGGCAACAGGCAGATCCGCCAGCAGCACTGCCCTTCGGCATCGAAGAACCAGATGCTTTCGCGCACGCCATCGCTGTCGACCTGCCGGCACGCCGCCGCATCCACCGCGTGCTGCCAGCCGTCCAGTTCGTTGCCCAAGGCAGGCCGATACAGACACAGCACCGTGCCCAGCGCGGCCAGCTGCTGCGGCCGCGGCAACGCGACGCGGGTGGCACGTGCATGCGACAACGACGGCAGCGGGCGGGCGATGGGCATGGCCCCTACCAGCTCACTGCCAGGCTGACCGAGGCGGTACGCCCGGCGCCGGTGAAGCGGTCGAGCACCGTGCTGCTGGCCAGCGTGCCGTTGGGCAGCGCGTTCCAGTCCACGTAGCGGCGGTCGGCGAGATTGAAGATGCCGGCGGTGACCTTGGCACCGGGTGCGAACTCCCAATGCCCCATCAGGTCCAGCGTGGCGTAGCCGTCCGGGGTGTAATAGCTGTCCAGCTGCGGGCGACGCTTGCGTGCGACGAAGGTGCCGATCAGCTCCGCGCCCCAGCCATCGCTGTCGAAGGCCACGCCGAGCGTGCCGCGCAGCGGGTCGACCGAGTTGAGCGGGGTGCCGTCGGTGAGGTTGTCGCCTTCCGAATACGCCACGGCGCTGTTGAGCGACCAGCCCTGCCAACCGGCCAGGGCGCCCAGATCGATCCCGCCGCGCGCTTCGGCACCCTTGATCACCACATCGTCCACGTTGCGCGACTGGAACAGCATCAGCCCGTCGGCGTTGAAGCCGGCCGGCGCATAGGATTCGATGAAGTTGCGGTAGTCGGTGTAGTACACGCTGACGCCCAGATAGCCGATGGCATCATTGAAGCGCAGCCCCAGCTCGCCACCGCGGCTGGTTTCCGATTTCAGGTCCGGATTGGCGATGGCGGTGTAGCGCGCCTGCAGGTTGGTGAAGCCGATATTGACGTCGTTGTACGGCGGTGCGCGGAAGCCGTGCGCGTAATTGGCATAGGCCGACCAGGCGTCCGAAAACCGCCACAGTGCACCGAACTTGGGAGAGACCTGGGTCTGGTCGATGGTCTCGGCGGCAACGCCGGGATTGTCTTCGCGGAAGATGTCGTCCACCTGCGGCGACAGCCGGAAATAATCCACGCGCACGCCGGGCGTCAGCGACAGCTTGCCACCGAACAGGCCGATCTCGTCCTGCGCATACAACCCGAGCTTGATGGTCTGGCTCTTGGGGAAGTCGCGCACCGGAAACACATCCTGCCCCACGCGATTGGTGATGGCGCCATTGGCCAGATTGACCGAGTAGCCATCGCGCTTGGCGCGGGTGTCGGTCCAGGTACCGTCCAGGCCATAGGTGATGGCGTGACTGAGCGTGCCGGTGTCGATGGCCTTGTGTGCGTTGACCAGCAGGCCGTACACGCGCTGATCGAAGTTGTGTTCGTTATGCCGGCGGGTGTTGTTGCCACGCAGCTCGTCGGTGCGCTGCAGGCTCTCGCTGTCCTGGCGATACAGCTGCCACTGCAGGTCGTCGGCCAGCGACCAGCCCAGCGCATCCAGTTCGTGCCGCAGCGAAACGCGCGCACGGGTCTGATGGTCGCGCCCGTCCTGCGACAGGATGCGCAACGATGGGGTGGTCACACGCGGGTCGATGCCGGTCAATGCCTCGATGCTGCCGTAGTCTTCGTTGCCTTCCACGGTGAGCTTGAAGCGCTGCTGCGCGCTGGGCGCGTACACCAGCTTGGCCAGCACGCTGCGGCCATCGATGCGCTGCGGGTTGGCCGCGGTGCGGGTGACATCGCGGCTGCGGATGTCGCCCTGGTTCTGCGCCTCCTGGCCCTGGCGGTGGCTGACCGCCACCATGCCGCTCCAGCGTTCGCCGCCGAACGCACCGGTGGCACCGGCGAACAAGCCGTTCCAGTCGCCTTCGTAGCCGAACTTCAGGCCGACATAGCTGCGCCTGTCGGCGTCCAGGTAATCGGAGGGGTCCTTGGTGACGAAGGCCACGACGCCGCCCAGGGCGTCGGAGCCGTACAGGGAACTGGCCGGCCCGCGCACCACTTCGACGCGCTTGAGCGTTTCCAGATCGACAAAGTTGCGGTTGGCGTTGAGGTAGCTTCCGAAACTGAAGGTGTCCGACACCGGCACGTTGTCGACCAGGATCGCCACGCGGTTGCCGTCCAGCCCGCGGATGCGGATGCCGTTGGCGCCGCTGAAGCGGCCGCTGGTGCTGGTGACCGACACGCCCGGCGTGTAGCGGAACAGATCCTTGAGCTTGCGCACCAGCTGGTTGTCCAGTTGCTCGCGGTCGATCACATCCACCGTGCTCGGCACATCGACCAGGGCGCGCTGGGTACGGGTGGCGGTGACCTGCAACCGGCCGAAGTCGTGGACCTCGCGCGCGCCGTCATCCGCGGCAGCGAGGTCGGCAGCGTGGGCACACGACGAAACGGCAGGCAGCGCAAGCGATAGCGCGACCACCAGCGGATGCAGGCGACTCATCGGGAACCCTTGAAAGGACGTTCCCGGCAGCGTGTGCTGCAGACAAAGCCGCGGCAGGCCGCCGGGGAACAGCGTGGGGTGCGCGGACGGCGGCGGCAACGCCCGCGACAGACGGTCCGACCCTGCGCAAGGCGCGGATCGGAGCAAGGCGCTTACTTGGTCAGGATGAGCTTGTCGTTGCTGGTATGGCGCAGGCGATAGACGCGGTCGCCATGCTGGATCAGCACTTCGCGACGGCCCTTGAGCAGCGCCTCGCTGCTGATGAGGTCTTCTGCTGGGACGGCACGCGGAGCAGCGCGGTCGCGCAGGTTGACCGGTTCGGAGCGGAGCAGCACGGGATGAGCGGTCATGATCTGGATCTCCAGTCGGTTGGCCAGACAAATAATAACCATTCTCATTTAATGATCAAGAGCCATTCTCATCTTCGCCACACGATCTTTGCATGGACTGAACATTTTCGATTCACCAAATCTATCGAAATATTCCAGCCAGGCCATCCAGCGCTGTCTTCTGCGCGATGATCGCGGCTTGATCACATCGCTCTGGCATGCGTTTCTGGCCGAGCGAGAAGCAGCCAGCGCCTGACGCCACAGCGACCTGGCTGGCGTGCACCACAGGGGGGACGCAGCCTCACCGGCTCGGTCGACTAGCACGACAAAGCCGACAACCTTGCAGCCGCACCACCCCCAGTGCGTGGCGTGCTCTTAGCGCGTTACCGCCTCCACCTGCGCCCAGCCGGCGGCATCGACCTGGGTCAAGGTGTCCAGCGCGCCGAGATTTTCTTCCAGCTGGGCCACCCGGCTGGCCCCCAGGATCACCGTGGACACGTGCGGGTTGCGCAGGCACCAGGCGATGGCCAGGCGTGCGGGCGACTGGCCCAGCTCGGCGGCCAGGGCACAGAACGCGCGGGCGCGTTCCAGGCGGCGCGCTTCCGGCGCGCCCAGCACTTCGTCCTGCAGCCAGTGATTGTCCGGTTGGCCGAGGCGGCTATCGGCGTCTACACCGGCGTTGTACTTGCCGGTCAGCAGGCCCGAGGCCAGCGGCGACCAGACCGTGGTGCCCAGCCCGCCCTCGCACAGCGGCGCGTATTCGCGTTCCAGCCGGTCGCGGTGCAGCAGGTTGTACTGCGGTTGCTCCATCGACGGAGCGTGCAGGTGTTCCTGCTCGGCGATGGTGATGGCCGCGTGCACCTGCTCGGCGCTCCACTCGGAGGTGCCCCAGTACAGCACCTTACCCTGGCGGATCAGGGCATCCATGCTGCGCACGGTCTCCCGGATCGGCGTGTCCGGATCGGGCCGATGGCAGAAGTACAGGTCCAGATAGTCCACCCGCAGGCGCTTGAGTGCGGCATGGCAGGCGTCGGTAACATGCTTGCGCGACAGCCCGCGCTGGGTCGGGCGCGGGCTGTCCACCGCGCCGAAAAACACCTTGCTCGACACGCAGTACCCGTCGCGCGGCAGGCGCAGGTCGGCGATCACATCGCCCATCACCTCTTCGGCGCGGCCGCGTGCGTAGACCTCGGCGTTGTCGAAGAAAGTGACGCCGTTGTCCCAGGCGGCGGCAATCAGGTTGCGCGCTTCGCTGCGCCCGATCTGCTTGCCGAAGGTGACCCAGGCCCCGAACGACAGGGCCGACAGCTGCAGCCCGGTGGACCCCAGACGACGGTAATGCATTGGCAGACTCCAACAACCTCCGCGGCGCCCTGCCCCGGATCGGCGTGCGCAGTGTAGGACGTGGTGCTGCCGGCGCGACAGGGTTGCGCGGCATCCATGCCGCTCAAGGTCCCACGCCGACACCCGCGCAAACACCACCAGTTATTGTCGGTCGAAAGAAGTGCCGGGGGCCGGTGGTCTGCAAGTCTTTGGGAGCGTCACCATCGCTGGCGACATGACAGTAGATGGATGGCTTACTGATCACATCGGCCACGAAGTCCACGGGCATCAACACCTGCTTGACGCATTGCTTGCCGATCAGCGGCGGCAATGTTGGGAGCGTGGTGTCGCGTCCGGGGGGCGGGACCGTGTGCCGGCATGGATGTCGCCACCGAGTCTCCAGGGACGGATTTATGGCGTGTCCCGACACCGGATGCGACGCCGCGACGCCGACCGACTCCGCACACCGACCAACCTGCGCATGAGGTCTGCCGGTGCTACGTAGAAGCGTCGGTCTACGGCGGGCGCTTGCACGCGTACCGGCGTGGGACACGCCGCAAGTACGTCCATGTAGGCTCTGGCGCGGCATCCATGCCGCTCAAGGTCCCACACCGGCACGCGCGCAAGCACCACCGGTTGCTGTCGGTTGCGGAAAGAAATGCGAACAGCCAGATGAGCTGCACGTTCTTCCGAGCGTCCATTGCTGGCGGCGTGACAGCAGATGGATGGCTTACCGACTACATCGGCCATGGAGTCCACAGGCATCGACACGTGCTTGAAGCCTTGCTTGCCTATCAGCGGCGGCAATGTTGGGAGCGTGGTGCCGCGCCCGGGGGCGGGGCCGTGTGGCGGCATGGATGCCGCCACCGAGCCTCCAGGGACGGATTTACGGCGTGTCCCGACACCGGATGCGGCGCCGCGACGCCGACCGACTCCGCACACCGATCAATCTTGTGCACCACATCTAGAGTTCCACGCGAATGCTTCGGTCTGCTGCGGGCGCTTGCACGCGTACCGGCGTGGGACACGCCGCAAGTACGTCCATGTAGGCGCTGGCGCGGCATCCATGCCGGTCAAGGTCCCACACCGGTATGCGCGCAAGCACCACCGGTTTTCATCGATGGCTGAGGGGAAAAGCGGCGGCCGGTCGGGTGATCGCGCTTCGGGGCGCGGTCTTTGCGGGCGACGCACGGGCAGCGAATCAATGCCCCCCGATCCATGACCTTGCGCAAGGGCGGCTCGCCCGCCCGCACGCAGGGAACTGCCCGCGCCCGCCCTGGCTCGCCTGCGGGTCAACGGGCGGGGCCTGAATGCTGCTCGCCTTGCCCGCGGTCACCCCCTGCTCTAGGCTTCTCGTTTTGCCGTCAGCAGCCCCGGGGATTGGAATGGTCGAAGGTTTGGGAAGGATCGGTTTCGGCCTGTTCGGTCTGGCGGTGCTCATCGGCATCACCTGGCTGTTTTCGAGCAACCGCCGCGCGATCGACTGGAGGCTGGTCGCCACCGGTCTGGCGCTGCAGATTTCGTTCGCCGCGCTGGTGCTGCTGGTGCCGGGCGGACGCGATGTGTTCGATTCGCTGGGCAAGGGCTTCGTCAAGGTGCTGAGCTTCGTCAATGAAGGGTCCACCTTCATTTTCGGCAACCTGATGAACATCGACAGCTACGGCTTCATTTTCGCGTTCCAGGTGCTGCCCACCATCATCTTCTTCTCGGCGCTGATGGGCGTGCTCTACCACCTGGGCGTGATGCAGGTGGTGGTCCGCGCGATGGCCTGGGCGATCACCAAGGTGATGCGCGTGTCCGGCGCGGAAACCACCAGCGTGTGCGCCAGCGTGTTCATCGGCCAGACCGAGGCGCCGCTGACGGTGCGCCCGTACATCCCCAAGATGACCCAGTCCGAGCTGCTGACGATGATGATCGGCGGCATGGCGCATATCGCCGGCGGCGTGCTGGCCGCCTACGTCGGCATGCTCGGTGGCAGCGATCCCGCGCAGCAGGCGTTCTACGCCAAGCATCTGCTGGCCGCCAGCATCATGGCCGCGCCCGCCACCCTGGTGGTGGCCAAGCTGCTGGTGCCGGAAACCGGTACCCCGCTGACGCGTGGCACGGTCAAGATGGAAGTGGAAAAGACCACCAGCAATGTCATCGATGCGGCCGCGGCCGGCGCCGGCGACGGCTTGCGGCTGGCGCTGAACATCGGCGCGATGCTGCTGGCCTTCATTGCGCTGATCGCCCTGATCAACGCACCGCTGACCTGGCTGGGCGAGATCACCGGCGCTGCCGCGCTGCTGGGCCGGCCGACCAACCTGTCGACGATCTTCGGCTACGTGCTGGCGCCGATCGCCTGGGTGATCGGTACCCCGTGGGTGGACGCGACCACGGTCGGCTCGCTGATCGGGCAGAAAGTGGTGATCAACGAGTTCGTCGCCTACAGCGAACTGTCGCGTATCGTGAAGGGCGAAGTGCCGGGCGTGGGCCTGAGCGCGGAGGGTCGGCTGATTGCCACGTATGCGTTGTGCGGCTTTGCCAACTTCAGCTCGATTGCGATCCAGATCGGTGGCATCGGCGGGCTGGCACCGGAACGCCGTCACGATCTGGCCAAGTTCGGGCTGCGTGCGGTGCTGGGCGGTTCGATCGCCACGTTCATGACCGCTACCATTGCCGGTGTGCTCTCGCATTTCGGTTGAGGGGCGCGGGTTCATCGGGGTGACGGTCTAATCGCCGCACGCCACGTTTCATTCAGTCATTCAAGTCAAGGGTATTTATGAGTTCGGTCGTCGTTGTCGGGTCCTTCAATGTCGATCACGTGTGGCGCTGCGACGTGCTGCCTGCACCGGGCGCCACCATCGCCGGTCGCTACAGCACCGGCCCGGGGGGCAAGGGCTTCAACCAGGCGGTCGCGGCTGCACGTGCCGGCGCCAGGACGCACTTTCTGTGCGCGCTGGGCGACGATGCCGGCGGTGCGCTGGCGCGCTCGCTGGCGGCGCACGACGGCTTCGCACTGATCGCCGAGCCCAGCAACGAGCCGACCGGCACCGGCGGGATCTACGTCGACGCGCACGGCCGCAACACCATCGTGATCGGTGCCGGCGCCAATTCGGTGCTGAGCGCTGCATTCGTGGACAACCAACGCGCACTGGTGACCTCGTCCAGTGTGTTGCTGGCGCAGCTGGAATCGCCGGCGGAAACCATCGAGTCGGCGCTGGCACTGGCACGCGAGTGCGGCGTGCTGACCGTGCTCAACGCCGCACCGGCCAATGCACCGACCTCGATCGGCCTGCTCAAGCTGTCGGATGTGCTGACGCCCAACGAAACCGAGTTTGCGGCCCTGCTCGGCCGCCACGTCGGCGAACGCATCAATGCCGACGATGTGGCGGCGCTGGACGGCAACACGCTGCATTCGCTGTGCCGCAAGCTGTTGCCGGGCGGTACCGTGGTGGTGACGCTGGGATCGGTGGGCGCCTTCATCTCGCACGCCGAAGAACAGCTCCGCGGCGACACGGCCGCGCATTACCGGGTGGGCGCGGAAAGCGCGCAGACCGTGGACACCACCGGCGCCGGTGACGCCTTCAACGGCGCGCTGGTGGCCTCGCTGGCACAGGCGCCGACTGCCAGCTTTATCACCCACGTGCGTTTTGCCACCCGCTACGCCGCGCGCTCCACCGAAGTGGAAGGCGCCGCCACCTCGATGCCGCGCATGGCCCCCGAACCGGCTGTGTGATCCGCGCGCTTCAGGCAAACAACGAAGGCGACCGCAACGATGCGGTCGCCTTCTGCGTTCAGGGCGTCGGCCATGCCCACCAGACTGGTTTGATCCGCGACCGGCATGTCGAGGCCTGTCCATCGACGGAGGCTGCGAGCCCCGCTGCGCCGGCGCTTCGATCTTCTTCATCTGATAGCAGGCTGGGCGGCGGCACCAGGCGTGATGCAGCGTCGGGCGCCCTACCCTCATCCGGCGCTGACGCGCCACCTTCTCCCGGCGGGAGAAGGAATAGAAGCCCCTCTCCCGTCGGGAGAGGGGTTGGGGTGAGGGGACGGTCAACCAGCAATCTTGCCGCTGCCCTCGCTCTACCAGTCACGCGACCCGCGCAGCAACCGCGCAAGACCGAAAGCCGAAAACGCTCTTCCGAATCCCGATTCCCGATTCCCCACCCAGCTACAATGCCGCCATGCAGATCGGCCCCTACTCCATCGACCCCAAGGTGATCCTGGCCCCGATGGCCGGCGTCACCGACAAGCCGTTCCGGCTGCTGTGCAAGCGGCTGGGCGCCGGGCTGGCGGTGTCGGAGATGACCATCTCCGATCCGCGTTTCTGGGGCACGCGCAAATCGCTGCACCGCATGGACCATGCCGGCGAGCCGGATCCGGTCAGCGTGCAGATTGCCGGCACCGAGCCGCAGCAACTGGCCGAGGCGGCGCGCTACAACGTCGACCACGGTGCGCAGCTGATCGACATCAACATGGGCTGCCCGGCCAAGAAGGTCTGCAACGCCTGGGCCGGCTCGGCGCTGATGCGCGACGAAGCCCTGGTGGCACGCATCCTACGCGCAGTGGTGCAGGCGGTGGATGTGCCGGTGACCTTGAAGATCCGCACCGGCTGGGATTGCGATCACCGCAACGGCCCGACCATCGCGCGCATCGCGCAGGACTGCGGCATTGCCGCGCTGGCGGTACACGGGCGCACCCGCGACCAGCACTACACCGGCACTGCCGAGTACGCCACGATTGCGCAGATCAAGGCCGCGCTGCAGATTCCGGTCATCGCCAATGGCGATATCGATTCGCCGCAGAAGGCGGCGCAGGTACTGCGCGCCACCGGTGTGGATGCGGTGATGATCGGGCGTGCGGCGCAGGGGCGTCCGTGGATCTTCGGCGAGGTGGCGCACTATCTGGCCACCGGCGAGCTGTTGCCGCCGCCGTCGTTGGCGTTCGTGCGCGACACCCTGCTCGGCCACCTGGAAGCCTTGCATGCGTTCTATGGGCAGCCGCAGGGCGTGCGCATCGCGCGCAAGCATCTGGGCTGGTACGCCAAGGATCACCCGCAAAGCGCCGACTTCCGCGCGGTGGTCAATCGCGCCGAAACACCGGAAGCGCAGCTGGAACTGACCGGCGCGTATTTCGATGCCCTGATCGCCGGCGTGCCGCCTGCACTGTCGGTTGCCGCCTGAGTTTTCCTGCGTTGTTGGAGCTGCAGCGATGAGCGCACCGAGCGACACCCCGACCTATCTGCATGGGTTTTCGTCCACCGAACAGGCACGCCTGCTCAAACAGGCGCGCCTGCTGGAAGCCACGCTGTTCAACCAGATCGACTACAGCGGCGCACGCCGGCTGCTGGAGGTGGGCAGCGGCGTGGGCGCGCAGACCGAAATCCTGCTGCGCCGCTTTCCCGACCTGCATGTCACCAGCGTGGACCTGAGCGAGGCCCAGTTGGGCGCGGCACGCGCCAATCTCGAACGGTTGGCATGGTGCCGCGAGCGCTACACGCTGCAGCAGGCCGATGCGAGCGACCTGCCGTTCGAGGCGCGGCAGTTCGATGCGGCATTCCTGTGCTGGGTGCTCGAGCATGTGCCCTCGCCTGCGCGCGTGCTCAACGAGGTACGGCGCGTGCTGCTGCCGGGCTCGCCGGTGTATGTCACCGAGGTGATGAACGCCTCGTTCCTGCTGCATCCGTATTCGCCCAACCTATGGCGCTACTGGATGGCCTTCAACGATTTCCAGTACGACCAGGGCGGCGACCCGTTCGTCGGCGCCAAGCTGGGCAACCTGCTGCTGGCCGGCGGCTTTCGCGATGTGCATACCGAGATCAAGACGCTGCATCTGGACAACCGCGAGCCGGGCCGGCGCAAGACCATGATCGGATTCTGGGAAGAAGTGCTGCTGTCGGCGGCCGACCAATTGCTTGCGGCCGGTGCGGTGAACGCAGACACCGTGGACGGCATGCGCCGCGAACTGGCACAGGTGCACAGCGACCCGGACGCGGTGTTCTTCTACTCGTTCGTGCAGGCACGCGCGACGGTGTATTGAGCCGGCGTGCTGCACGGAGCTGCGGCAGGCGCGTTGCTGGCCAACCACCTGGGCACGCCTACCGGGCCGCCGGTGCAGGCATCGCGGCGTGTTCCAGATCACCGGTCAGCACCGTCCCGGTGGGCTCGTGCCAGATGCGGCGCCACATCTGCGCCAGCACCTGGCCGATCTGATCGCGCGCCACCGGCGCGCGGTAGGCGGCCTGGATCTGTCGCGGCGCGATCGGCTGCCACTGCCCGTCTTCGCGGTGGGCCACCACGAAATTGAAGTTGTAGTCCGGCTCCAGGCCCATGCGCAGGTCGCTGAGCATCAGCTCGTCATCGACCAGGCGTGCGCGCATGAAACCGCGATTGAACCAGGTCAACCGGCGCACTGAATCGAACCGGGCCACTTCGCCCAGCGCCTGGGTGTTGCTGGAATAGCCACGAAACTGCATCGGGCCCTTGTCGGCCACCAGCGAGCGCTCGCCGATTACATAGCCGTTGGGCGTCATCGCCACCACGCGCCACAGCAGGGTATTGAGCGGCATCGGCACAGAGAAGCGCGGCGCATCCTTCAGTCCGAGTGCGGCCAGCGCACGGTCCGCTTCCTGGTCGACCAGGTGCTTGGCCAGCAACGACCAACCCAGATAGGCGGAGCTGAGCGCCAGCCCGATCACCAGCGCGTGCTGCGCGATGGGCCGCGCGCGTGCAAACCATGCCACCGCGCAGGCGAGCAACAGCCATAGCGTGTAGGCCGGGTCGATGATGAAGACGCTCGACCACATCGTCGGAGGCGGCTGCAGCGGCCACCACAGCTGGGTGCCGTAGACGGTGAAGGCATCGAGCAAGGGATGGGTGATCAAGGCCAGCTGGATCGCCCAGAACCAGCGCTTGGGCGCACTGGCCACGCGCCCGTTGCCGTAGCGGCGAAACAGCCACCAGATCAGCCAGCCCAGCAACGGCAGCACCAACAACGAATGGCTGGCGCTGCGATGCACCGTCATCAGCGTGACCGGATCGTCGGTCAACGGCAGCAACACCAGCGCATCGAGATCGGGCAAGGTGCCCAGTGCGGCGCCGGCCAACAGGGCCGCACGGCGCTGTCCGGCCGGTGCGATGGCAGCGGCGACGGCGCCGCCGAGAACGATCTGGGTCAATGAATCCATCGGCCGATGCTAGCAGGCCAGGCATCGTTCAGTGCCATCGCGTGCGTTAAGACCGGGGGGCAGTCAGCCAGCAGGTGCGTTGCCCGCATCGCGCTGCGGTTCGCTGACAAAAAACGAGGCCGCTGCCGGCGTCTGGATGCCCTGCACCAGGATGGCGGACGCTGCAACCCGATGGCGGCTCCCGGCAGCCGCGGCCCGCCGACATGCGCTACGCATGACGACCTCACGCCGCGCGCTGCTGCGCGGCGTGAGGTTGCGGCGCCAGCTCGGCCAGCACCTCGCCATGATGGTTGACCAGTTGCAGTGCGCCGCACTGCGTCTCGCGCAGCGCCGTCAGGCTCTCCACCCAGTCGCCGGTGTTGGCGTACAGATGGCCGGCCTGCATGCGCAGTGCGGCGCGATGGATATGCCCACAGACGATGCCGTCCAGATCGCGGCGCACCACATCGACCAGGCCGGCCGCCACGAAGCGGCCGATGTAACGCTCGGCTGCATCGCTGCGTCGCTTGAGAAACTCGGCCAGCGACCAGTAGCGCATGCCCAGCCGACGCCGTAGACGATTGGTTAGCTGATTGCCGGTGAGGATGCGGTAGTAGAGCCAGTCGCCAAATCGTTCCTGCAGGCCACCGAAATGGGTCTGCGCGTCGTAGTCGTCGCCATGGGTGACCAGCAGCCGGCGCCCGTCCAGCAAGGTGTGGACGCTGCGTCGGCGCACCTGCATGGCCGGCATCACCAGGCCGCAGAAGCGGCGGATGGCGCGGTCGTGGTTGCCGGGCACGTAGATGATCTCGGTGCCGCGCCGGGCCTGCGCATGCAGGGCCGCGATCACCTGCTGATGCGCCACGTCCCAGACCGCGCGCCGCTGCGCCATCCACCACAGGTCGATGATGTCGCCCACCAGATACAGCCTCTGGCACCGCTGGCGGCCAATGAAGGCGGCGATCTCGGCGGCATGGCAATGCCGCGAGCCCAGGTGCAGGTCGGACAGGAACAAGGCACGGACCGGTGGATGCAACGTGGACAAGTGCATGCGGGCGTCTCCGGGGCAGGAATCTCGGCGCTGCGATCGGGCGCGGCGCAGGCAGGGTGCGTGCGCCGCCCGCAGGCGCCGGCAGCGCACGCGCGTAGATGCACGCCCCGCCGCAAGCCGCGACGCACTGCATCGAACACCGCATCGCGGGTCGTGGGCGGCATGGCAGCCATGCGCCCTCGCCCCGGCACGCTGTCCAACGGCATCGCTTATCCCCCTGCGGCGCCCCGGCCGCAAGCAGCCAAGGCGCCAGGTACGCGCGCATGCTGACCGCTCGATACGACCACTGCATGGCAAGCTGACGACACCCCGATGACCGTGCAAACCCGTGCCACGACACGGGTTTAACGCCACACCGGGCTGTTCAGGCGCACAATGCACAAGGTTGTCGGACGGTGTATCATCCGCACCCATCTTTTCATCCGAATCAAGGGATATAAGCCTGATGTCCAGCTACCTGTTCACCTCCGAATCGGTCTCCGAAGGCCATCCGGACAAGATCGCCGACCAGATCTCCGACGCAGTGCTGGATGCCATCCTGGCCCAGGACAAGCGCGCCCGCGTGGCATGCGAGACGATGGTCAAGACGGGCGTGGCGATCGTTGCCGGCGAAGTGACCACCAGTGCCTGGATCGACCTGGAAGCGCTGACCCGCAAGGTCATTCTGGACATCGGCTACAACAGCTCCGACGTCGGCTTCGACGGCGAGACCTGTGGCGTGCTCAACCTGATCGGCAAGCAGTCGCCGGACATCAACCAGGGCGTGGACCGCAAGAACCCCGAGCAGCAGGGCGCCGGCGACCAGGGCCTGATGTTCGGCTACGCGACCAACGAGACCGACAGCCACATGCCGGCCGCGATCCATCTGGCGCACCGCCTGGTCGAGCAGCAGGCCAAGATCCGCAAGAAGAAGAACTCGGCGCTGTCCTGGCTGCGTCCGGACGCAAAGTCGCAGGTCACCCTGCGCTACGAAGACGGTGTCGCGACCGCGATCGACGCGGTGGTGCTGTCGACCCAGCACGATCCGGGCATCAAGCAGAAGGACCTGGTCGAGGCCGTGCGCGAGGAAATCCTCAAGCCGGTGCTGCCGGCCAAGTGGCTGCACAAGGGCACCAAGTTCCACATCAACCCGACCGGCAAGTTCGTGATCGGCGGGCCGGTGGGCGATTGCGGCCTGACCGGCCGCAAGATCATCGTCGACACCTACGGCGGCTGGGCGCGCCACGGTGGCGGCGCGTTCTCCGGCAAGGATCCGTCCAAGGTCGATCGCTCGGCAGCCTACGCCGCGCGCTATGTGGCCAAGAACGTGGTGGCTGCCGGCCTGGCCGACCGTTGCGAAGTGCAGGTTTCCTACGCCATCGGCGTGGCCGAGCCGACCTCGATTTCGGTCACCACCTTCGGCACCGGCAAGATCGCCGACGAGCAGATCGAGAAGCTGATCCGCAAGCATTTCGACCTGCGTCCGTTCGGCATCATCCAGATGCTCGACCTGATCCACCCGATGTATCAGCAGACCGCCTCCTACGGCCACTTCGGCCGCAAGCCGAAGGACTTCTCCTACACCGACGCAACCGGGGAGCAGCACAACGCCACCGCGTTCTCGTGGGAAAAGACCGACCGCGCCGACGCGCTGCGCGCCGACGCCAAGCTGAAGTAAGCAGACTGCTCCTGCGGGAGCGGATGCAGTGAATTGCACATGGGCCGCTGATGCGGCCCATGTGCGTTTTGGTGGAATGGATGCTTCCAACCGAACCCCACGGCTGGATTCACTGCGGGTCCGGTTTTTTGATGCGGCCACCGCTTACTGACGAATCTGCGCGTTGGACATCTAGTGGGTTTGTGCGAATGCTCCAGTCACTGACGCTCTGTGACTGAAGGCTTCGGCCACTGAAGGCGCTTGCAAGCGTAATCGCCTGCCGATCAGCAGTGGCAACGCTGGGAGCGCGGTGCCGCGTCCGGGGGCGGGACCGTGTGGCGGCATGGATGCCGCCACCGAGCCTCCAGGGATGGATTCACGGCGTGTCCCGACACTGGATGCGGCGCCGCGCTGCCGACCAACTCCGCACACCGACCAACCTGCGCATGAGATCTGCTGGTGCTCCGTGGAAGCTTCGGTCTGCTGCGGGCGCTTGCACGCGTACCGGCGTGGGACACGCCGCAAGTACGTCCATGTAGGCTCTGGCGCGGCATCCATGCCGCTCAAGGTCCCACACCGGCACGCGCGCAAGCACCACCGATCATCGTCGGCGGCTGAAAAAAGAAAAGCCCCTCTCCTGCGGGAGAGGGGTTGGGGTGAGGTACGGGGCGGAGCCTCTTTGCATATTCGATAACACCAGGCGTCGCACGTACCCTCATCCGCTCCTGCGGGGCACCTTCTCCCGGTGGGAGAAGGAACAACCGGTGGTCGCCTTTTCCAGATAAGGATTGCTGCTGCACGGTTACCGATCGAGCTGCAGCTGTTTCTCAAGCGCGCGCATAAACTCCGGCAACGGGCACGCCATGCGTTGCCCTGCTGTGCAAATACCAAGCGCCAATGTCTGCTGCAACGGCGGGTGCGCCAGATCCAACGGCGCCAGCGTCCGCAGTTGATCCAGCGATTGCGCCAGATACTGCGCACGCACTACCTGCTGCCCGTTCGGTTCGCGCCATAGGCCCAGCACCAACGCGCCACCCGGCGGCGGATCGTCGGCGCCGTAGCCGGGCAGATGGAAGTGCAGGCCCAGCAAACTGCTCAACGCGGCGATATGCGTATCGCTGCCGACGAAAACAGAGACCGTTGGCGCCTGCATATTGCCGAAGCGCTGCAGCACGTTGCGCGCCAGCGGTGCGCCCGAGCGTGAGGCCATGTAATGCGGACGTGCGTAGATATCAAACAACAAGGCATGCAGTCGGGACACCTGCGCCAGCCGCTCGGGTGTGGCACGGCCCCAGCCGACCTGCGCCAACGGCAGCCCTTCGGCGTATTGCAGCAGCAGCACCTCGCCGGTGCCGGAGGTCAGATCGATCGGCCCACCCAGCGCCAGGCCGCGCCCGTTGGCCGACGGCGTCAGCGTGGACGGCATCTGCGCAAAGTCGCAGGGTGTGCGCGTGCAGCCCAGGATCTGCTGCATCGCCTGCAGCTCGGCCGCGTGCTCCCGCAACACTGCGGCTGGGCCACCGGTTTCTCTCTCGATCGCCGCAACTGCCGCTGCGCCATCGAACGGCACTGCGCCGGCTTCGATCGGTCGGAACAACGGATCGTTGCTGCCGGCCTGGCGATGCCCGGCGACGATCCCGCAGCCCGGTGCCAGCGCCGCGGCCAGCAAGGCGCCGCTGTCGATGGTGCGCTGGTCGGTATTGGCCCAGACCGACACGCTGCCTGGTACCGGGCACCCGCTCGGTGGCAACACGCCCTGCTGCACCAGCCATTGGCGCAAATAGTCGCCGCTCAATTGCACGCCGATGCGCCCACGCGGCGTCAGCAGACTGGCCGCTGTGGACCATTGCGGCCATGGCGCGTCGGCATAGTGCGCCGCAGCGGCTTCGCCCTGCAGCGGTGCGCGCACGCCGTGCCGAAAGACAACCACCACGCGTTCCAGTTGCGCGGCCTGCGCGGTCTTTGCGACTGCGGGCGGTCCGGGCGGACGCGGCGTGCAGCCGATCAGCAACAGCGCGCCGAAGCTGAGCGCCGGCACCAGCCATCGCAGCCAAGACGCTGTCGTCGATGCTGGCCTGATACCTGCGCGCAACGGCGCGACGCCTCTGCAGGATGGCAACAACGCAACCCCCATCGCGTCGCTGCCGTCATCGCCTGCAGGCGTCGGGTCACTACCCTGCGCCGTTGTCATCGCGTGCCCAGAACACATGCTTGGTGGTCATCCCGTTGGTCACGGCGGAATCTACGTTGCCAATGTGCCAGGCAGACGACATCCGGCGAAGCTTCGCGAACATGTCCGGGCAGGCACCACGCGACGATGATGCTGCGCATCAGCCGCGCGGCCACGGTGACGGGCGCGGCAGGCCTTTACGAACCGCACCGCGCCGCATGGTGCGCCACCTTGCGTGGATAGCCTTCGCACCGGCCGTCAGGACGCCCTGCACAGGGCCGCGGCACGATGACTTGCGATGGGCCGGCATCAACGCATCGGCACATCTGCCCTCAGCACGCGCATGCTGCGCCACCTGCACGGGATCGTCGTTGTCCTGCGTGCTTATGCAATCACGATCGGCGGGATGGCCGGGAATCCGGGTAGCGCTTGATCGGCCACGGGTGGCGCTGCGGATGAAGGCGCTGCGGTCTGTGCTGGCGGCGGCGTGGTGCCCGCGGGACCGGCCGCCTGCCGTTGGCCTTCGTCGCGGCCGCGGCCGGCCAATAGCAGGGGCACCCGGATCACTGCCGACCGCATCGTGCGCATTGCCTCTTCCCTGCTTCAGGCGTCTTCGGGAAACTGCCTGATAGCACGGGCCAGATAAACAATGCGCTAGTGCGGGACGCGCATCGGATGGCAGCGCGCATTGCCGGCCGCTGGCAAATTCCACATCCGCAGTGCGTGCCCTGTAGGCCACGCCTTCCGGCAGTGCGCTGCAGCGCGATCAGAATGTCGCGGGCGCTGCGGCCGCTGGCTTGCCCTGCGCATCCGTTGCGCCCGCCGCCTCGGAGCGCAATTGCTCGTGCAGGATGCGGCGGATCTCCAGAATCGCCTGCGGCGTTTCCTGCACGCTGTGCCAGGAGGTCACCACCAGCTCGGACTCGGCACCGTCCAGGTGCGCGCTGCGATACGGCACCAGGCCATCGTCGGAGTCGGCCAGCGGCACCTGCGGTTTCTCGCGCCCGACAATGGTGTGGTAATGCACCTGCGGGGAAATCGGCAGGTCCATGCTGGCGCGCACGAACGGGTCGGTATCGCGCAGGTTGTCGATGCTGGTCGGCGGCAGCAGGCGCTGCTTGCGGCCCGGGTCGCCGCCCTGCCCGCCACGCTCGCTGCTGGCCAGGTCCTGAAACACATCGCCGAAGCGATCCAGCAAGGCGATCGGCAAACGCACCAGGCGGCCGACGAAACGCCCCAGCCCACCCTCGGCCAGGGGCGTGCCGCGATGCGGCGCGGCGATGAAGATGGCGCGGTCGATCTGCGGCATTGGCGAAAAATGCAGCAGCGGCGACAACTTCGCGCGGATGCGTGCACCGCGCTCGCCGTCCAGCCGATAGTTTTCCAGCAGGGAATTCCACAGGCGCTCGCCGGACGAGGACACCAGCAGGCGGCCGATCACCCCGCCCATGCTGTGGCCGATCAACACCATGTCCTGCGATGCGATCGCCGTGCCGGCCGGATCGAAGTGCTGCAGGCTGCGCTCCACCAGGGCCTGGATTTCGGCGCGGTTGACCGCCACCGGCGCATTGGTGGGGTAGTACACCTGCCAGATCTGGTAACGCTGGCGCAGCGCTTCATCGCCCATCACTTCGTTGGCGACATTGACCCAGGCTTCCGGGCTGCTGGCCAGCCCGTGCAGCATCAGCAGCACGCGCCGGTCCGGGTCGTAGGGCTGCATCAGATACAGATGCGGGCGATCGATGCCGCGCGCGCGGCCCAGCATCGACCGCAGCGACTGCGCGGCAAACCCGGACCTGGCCAGCCACAGCCCATAGGCGGCGGTGAAATTGGCCGCCAGCGGCACGCGCTGGCCATGCAGCACCACCTCGTTCTGGCGATACGGATCGTAGGGCACCACGGTGGCGGCATGGCCACGTAGCACTGCATCCAGCGTCTGTCCATCGAAACGCAGCAGCAGCGTTGCCGGTGCGTACGGCATCTCGCTGAAGGTGGGCAGCGGACGCTCCGGTGCTGCGACGGTGGCGGCTGGTTGCAAGGCCAGCCCGGCCGGATCGCCGACCACTTGCGGGTCCACCTCGGCCACCAGTTCGGCCCCGAAGCCATCGCGTCGATACGTGCTGCGCAGTCCATCGAAGCGCAACGCCGAGGCGGCGAAGATCGCGCGCGGCGTGTTGCCACCGCCCGGCAAGCGATACGCAGACATGTCGATCCTGACCTGCCAGCGCCCCAGGGTGGTGGGTTCGCGCTCGGTCTGGCCGGTCTGCTGCGCGCGCGCGAACAGGCGTTCGATCACCTGCTGCACGGCATAGTTGTAGTAGTCGCGTACCTGCGTCTGGCGATTCTCGAACGCACGCGCACTGGGCGCCCGATCGGTGAAGAACAGGTAGGCGTAAGCATGCCGCGCCGCTTCCAGCCAGGCGTCGACTGCCGCATCGCTCATCGTTGCCGGGTCGCGCCCGCCCAGGGCAATCGCCTGCGCCGTCCAGAGCTCGGCCTGCGTCGCCAGCCGGCGCTCATTGCCGATGCCTGCGAGGGTGGTGAGCTGCTGCAGGCAGGGCAGCGGGTCGCTGCGGCAGGCCTTGGGCTGCAGACCGGCCACCTGCACCGTCTCGCTGCTGGCCTGGCTCAATGCGCCGGTACTGAGCACATCGCCGCGCGTGCGCGCGATGTAGTCGCCGCTGCTGTGCGATTGCACCGTGACCATCGCGCAGCCGCTCAGCCACAGGCTCGCCAGCAGTCCTGCCAGCACGGCGGCGGCGCGGCATCCACGCAGGCGCGGCGTCATCGCACTGCGCTCCCGGCTGATGCTGATGCTGGTGCTGGTGCTGGTGCTGGTGCTGGCGCCTGCGGCATGCCGGCACGGATGCGCTCGGAGAAATCCGCGGCCTTGTCGGCGGCGATCGCACGTGCGGTGAAATGTCCGCGCTGCTTCAGGGTGGCGAAGTCGTAGCCGGGCATCAGCCCATCGTGATCGTAGGCGTATTCGTCGACGTAGCCGGACAGCAGCAGGCGATGATCCAGCGGCAAGGTGGGCTGCAATTGGCGCGCCAACGCAAACACGATCGTGGTGCAGTTGCTGGTGAGCGTGTTGTAGAACGCCGGCGCGCGATTCAGGTCGTTGGCCAGGCCCACGTAGCCCATGAACATGCGGCGCAGCCCGGCCTTGGGAAGCGCCAGCCGGTACAGGTACATGTCCTCGCCGCGCACGTTGGTGCGCACGCGCAGGATGTCGCGCTCGTCGGCGGCCACCAGGGTTTCTTCGAAACTGCGGAAGAACCCGCCCAATGCCGAGAACGATTCGCCACGCTCCTTGCGGATTTCAAGCGAGAACACCACGTGCGAGCCGTCGTCGAAACCGAACGACACCAACGTGTGCGCGATCGCCGGACCCATCCAGTACGACAGCGCCAGATCGGCGCTGACCAGGCGATCCAGGTCGTACTGGCGGGTTTCCCAGCGCGGCTGGTAGTCGGTTTCGCCATGCCAGTCGAAATTGCGCACGTTGTGCAGCGTGACGATGTTGCCGTGCACCTCCGGCTGCAGACGCTGGGCGACATCGTCGGCCCAGTCGCGCTCCTGGCTGGGCTGCATCATCCACCACGACAGCGCCAGCACCGCGAAGGCGGCACTGAAGATGCCCACCAAGGCCCAGTTCTCGCGGCCACGCCGCAACCCCCACAACGCCGCGATTGCCATCGCGCACCACGAACCCACCCACGCCGCGCGAACGAACGCATTGCCGGTCAGCGCGAAGTAGATCGCCAGCCCGCCCCAGAGCGCGGCCAGCACCAGCGCCCCCCGCAGCGCCCAGCGCCCGATGCACGAACGCGTGGCCGGTTTCATCGGGTGCCGCCTTCCGGCACCTGCATGCCCAGTGCGTGCATCAACAGGTCGGCCGAGCGATGAGCAAGCCGTTTGCGTTCGGATTCGTCGTTGCCGCGCAGGCAGCTGCCCAGCATGTCGATCACCAGCAGCAGTTGCTCGTCATCGACATCGGCACGGCACAGGCCGGCGTCGCGGGCGCGATGCACGAACGGCAGGAAGATGCGCACCACACGCCGGTCGGCGGTTTCCACCGCCGGGTGCGCGCGTTCGATCGAGCGCCAGAAATCCACCAGCGGCGCGGACTGGGCGATGTGCTCGGCCACGTCGTGCAGCAGCACGGCCAGCCCGTCCGGGCGCTCGCCCAGATCGGCAGCAAGCCGTTCCAGGCCGTCCAGGCCACGGGTCATCAGCGCGGTCATCAGCGCGAGCCGGTCGGGGAAATTGCGGTACAGCGTGGCGCGGCCAAGGCCGGCACGCTCGACCACCAGTTCCAGCGGGGCGTTGACGCCGTGTTCGCTGAACACTTCGTCGGCGGCATCGAGTATCTGCCGGCGGCGCAGCGCGGCATCAGGGCGGGAAGTCGTCATCGCGGCATTATCGGACAGATTTGTCCGGTAACACCAGAGTCCGCTTCACCAATCCGCGCCCTCTCCGACCAACGGTCCGCTCCGGCAGCCGCCTCCGACGGCCGGAGCAGCGAACGGATCAGCCGGTGTTCTGCACGCCTTGCGAGACACCGTTGACGCAGGCCACCAGCGCGCGCAGCAATTCGTCGTCTTCGCCATCGGTGGCACGCCAGCGCTGCAGCAGGTCCACCTGCAGCACGCTGATCGGGTCGATGTAGGGGTTGCGCAGGCGGATCGACAAGGCCAGCCGCGGGTCGTGCTGCAGCAGCGACTGCTGGCCGGTCAGCGCCTTCACCCAGCCCTTGGTCAGCGCCAGCTCGGCGCCGATGCCCGGGAAGAACCGCGCATGCAGGTTGCCCGACAAGCGCGAAAACAGTTCGGCGATGGTGAGGTCGCCCTTGGACAGCACCATCGCCACGTCGTCGAGGAAGGTGCGGAAGAATGGCCAGTCCTGCGCCATCTCGCGCAAGGTCTCCTCGTGCCCCGCATCCACTGCTGCCTGCAGGCCGCTGCCCACGCCGTACCAGCCCGGGATCACCGCACGCGCCTGGCTCCAGGCGAACACCCACGGAATCGCGCGCAGGTTGGACAAGGCCGCGTCCTGGCCGAGCCGGCGCGACGGACGCGAGCCCAGCGTCATGCGTTCGATCACATCGATCGGCGTGGCCAGGCGGAAGTACTGCATGAAATCCGGCGCGCCAACGAAGGCGCGATACGCCACGGTGCTGCGCTCGGCGACCAGATCCATCACCGGGCGCCAGCGCTCCTCGCGCGGCTCCGGCGCCCGCGGACGCAGGCTGGACAGCAGCACCGCGCCGGTCATCTGTTCCAGCGAGCGCAGCGCCAGGGCACGGATGCCGTACTTGCGATGGATCACCTCGCCCTGCTCGGTCACGCGCAGCCGGCCATCGACACTGCCGCGCGGCGCGGCATCCAGCGCGCGGCTGGTCTTGCCGCCGCCACGCGCGATCGAACCACCGCGGCCGTGGAAGAAGGTCAGCCGCACGCCGAGTTCGGCGGCAGCCTCCAGCAGTTCGACCTGCGCGCGTTGCAGCCCCCAACGCGAGGCGGTGATGCCGCCGTCCTTGCCGCTGTCCGAATACCCCAGCATCACCATCTGCGTATCGCCGCGCGCAGCCAGGTGCTGGCGGTAGACCGGGTCGGCGAGCAGGTCCTGCACGGTGCCGGTGCCGCCGCGCAGATCGTCCACGGTTTCGAACAGCGGCACGATATCCAGCGGCACCGTGCCGGCGTCGTCGACCAGACCGCCGCGGCGCGCCAGCGCCAGCACGGTCAGCACGTCGGCGCGGTTGTGCGCCATCGAGATGATGTAGCTGCCCAGCGCATCGGCGCCATGGCGGCTGCGCGCATCGGCGAGCGCGGCGAACACCGCATCCAGCCGCGCATTGCCTTCGTCATCCACGCGCGGCAATGCCTGTTCGCCGGAGGCATACGGGCCGAGCAATGCGGCGCGCTGGGTGGCGTCCTGTTCGTCCCAGTCCGCCTGACCCAATGCGTCGGCCACCGCGCGCGCATGCACGCTTGATTCCTGGCGCACGTCCAGACGCGCCAGGTGGAAGCCGAAGCTGCGCACGCGCCACAACAGGCGGCGCACCGCGAACCAACCGGCGTGCAGGCCCTTGTTGGCCTGCAGGCTGTCCAGGATCAATTGCAGATCGTGCTCCAGCTCGGACGGACTGGTGTAGGCGCCGTCGGCATCGTCCAGCGTGGCCTGCAGGCGCGCGCGCATCAGATCGTTGAGCAGCCGGTACGGCATGTCGCCATGGCGCGGACGCGAGCGTGCGGCGTCCTCCGGCAACAACGCGCGGTAGCGCTGCAGTTGCTCGCTCAACGCCGGGCTCACCGCCACCAGCGTGGTCGACTGGCTGAGCAGGCTGGCCAGTTGCCAGAGTTCCTTCTGATACCGGTCCAGCACCGCACGCCGTTGCGCATCCAGCGTGCCGGCAATGGTGGTGGCATCCACATTGGGGTTGCCGTCCATGTCGCCGCCGACCCAGGTGCCGAAGCGCAGCAGCCGCGGCAGGGTCGGCACGCTGCCGTAGGTCTCTTCGATGGCGTGTTCGAGGGTTTCGTACATCACCGGCACCACGCGATAGAGCACCTGGGTGAGGTAGAACCCCACATGCTCGCGCTCATCCTCCACGGTGGGACGCACCGGCGAGGAGTCGGCGGTCTGCCAGGAGGCGGTCAGGGCCATGCGGAAGCGCGCCGCGTCGGTGGCGCGCTCGTTGGGCGTGCGCATGCCGTCCAGGTTGTCGACCAGGCTGGCGACCATCAGCTGCTCTTTTTCCAGCAGCGCGCGGCGCACCGCTTCGGTGGGATGCGCGGTGAACACCGGCTCCACGTCGATGCGTGGCAACCACGCGCTGAGTTCGTCCAGGCTCACGCCCTGCGCCTTGAGCCGACGCAATGCATCGTGCAGGCCATCGGGCTGCGGCGTGTCGGTGCCGCTGCGCTGGTATTCGCGGCGGCGGCGGATGCGGTGCACGCGCTCGGCGATGTTGACCACCTGGAAATAGGTGCTGAAGGCACGCACCAGCGCCTCGGCCTGGCGCGGTTCGCGCCCGGCCAGTTGCGCGCTCAGCGTGGACGGCGGCGCATCGCCCTCGCGCCGCGCGATCGCGGTGGTGCGAACGCGTTCGACTTCCTCGAGGAATTCCGCAGAGACCTGCTCGGCGAGCAGGTCACCGACCAGGGCGCCGAGCCGACGCACATCGTCGCGCAAGGGCAGGTCGGGGGTAGCGAACACAAGACTGCTGCGGTACTCGTTCATCGGAAACGCACACCCTCTCAAGCGCAAAGTCGTCGAAGACTAACCCAAAAGGATTAGATGATCGCGACCGGCACGACGGTTTCATCATCAACCATCGTGTGCCAGCGCTTTGTCCGATGACTCTCGTAGGAGCGCGCTGGCGCGCGATAGGGCTTTCCCGGTAATGCCCCATCGCGGGCAAGCCCGCTCCTGCGAGGTGGGGCTGTCCGGGTAACGCCATCGCGGACAAGCCGCGCCTGCGGGGTGGAGTTGTCCTGGTCATGCCCCGTCGCGCCCGGGTGCGCTCCTACGGGTGACCGCGGCAATCGTGTGGGCGGCGCGGCGATGCGTCCCGGGACGCGCGGGCCGCATCCACGTAGGAGCGCACCCGGGCGCGACGACGCTTCACCGCTAACCCCGCATCGCGCGCAAGCGCACTCCTGCCGGTGCCGTCCCACCCTCGATCAACGCGTACGCGTCGCGCCGGTCTCCTTCACCGGCTCACCGAGATGGGTCTTCAACCACTGCTCGCTCTCGGCCAGCATCTGCAGGATCGACTGCCGTGCGCGATACGCATGCGATTCGTTGGGCAGCAGCACCAGCCGCGCCGTGCCGCCCAGGCCCTTGATCGCTGCGAACATGCGCTCGCTCTGGATCGGGAAGGTGCCGGTGTTGTTGTCGTCCTGGCCGTGGATCAGCAGCAGCGGGTCCTTGATCCTGTCGGCGTAGTTGAACGGCGACATCGCCTGGTACACCGATTGCGCCTGCCAGTAGTTGCGCTCCTCGGCCTGGAAGCCGAACGGCGTCAGCGAGCGGTTGTAGGCGCCGCTGCGCGCGATGCCGGCCTTGAACAGCCGCGTGTGCGCAAGCAGGTTGGCGGTCATGAAGGCGCCATAGGAATGCCCGCCGATGGCGATGTGTTCGCGGTCGGTGACCCCGCGCCGCACCACTTCGTCCACCGCAGCCTGCGCATCGGCAACCAGCTGCGGCACGTAGGTGTCGTTGGGCTCGGCATCGCCCTCGCCGACGATCGGCATGGTCGGGTTGTTGAGCACCACATAGCCGATCGCCAGGAACGCCTGCGGGCCCCAGTAGCTGATCGCGTTGAAACGGTACGGCGAGTCGGTGACCTGGCTGGCGGTATCGGCACTCTTGAACTCGCCCGGGTAGGCCCACATCAGCAGCGGCCGCGGGCCATCGCGCTTGGGGTCGTAACCGGGCGGCAGCAGCAGCGTGGCGGTGAGGTCCACGCCATCGGCGCGCTTGTAGCGGATCTGCTCCTTCTGCACGCCGCGCAACTGCGGCAGCGGGTGGGCGAAATGCGTCAACGCCCGCGGTGCAGGCGCTGCGTCGCCCAACGTCTGCACGACGTAGTTGGCCGGCTCCTCGGGCGATTCGCGGCTGAGCAGCAACTGCGTGCCCTGCGCGTCCAGCAACGCCAGCGGCGCGGAATAGCTCGGCGCCTGCGAATGGAACAGACGCGTGGCACGCTTGCTGCGCAGATCGAAGCGATCCACGAACGGGCGATCACCTTCCGGCGAAGCGCCCTTGCCGAGCAGGAACAGGCTGTTGCCGTCGGCGCCGGTCTGCAGCAGCGTGCGGCCCTTGCCGTCGGCCACGGTCGCCGGCGTGCCGGGATCGTTGTAGCGGTCCTGCGAGGAGCGGTCCCAGAGCAATTCGGGTGCGCGCTGTGGCTGGTCCGGTGCGATGCGCCACTGTTTGGTGCGGCGGGTCTTCCACCAGCTTTCGCTGAGAATGGCCAGATCGCCGCGGCCCCACTGGATGCCTTCATACCGGCTACCCAACCGTGCCAGCGTCACCGGCGCGCGCGCGAACGGCGCGGCCTGCATCAGCACCGCATCGCGGACCGTGCTCGCGCGGGCCGGATCACCGCCGTCCTGCGCCTCGGCCCAGACCATCGTGGCCGGCGCATCGGCGCGCCAGGCGATGTCGCGCACGCCGGTGGGCACCGCGTCGTTGCCGGTCGGCAGGCCTTCGACCAACGGCAGCTGGGCGATCTGCCGCACCAGCTTGCCCTGCAGGTCCAGCACCTCGATGCGGCGGGCGAAGTTGTCCACCGGCACCACATATGAAAACGGCCGCTCGGCGCGTTCGCTCAGGAGGTAGCGGCCATCCGGCGATACCGACAGGTTGAGATAGATGCCGGGCGTGGCGATCGGGCGCACCTGCCCGGTCACGCCGACGATGATCGGCTGGCCGGTGGCGTAGTACTCGAACACGCGCGCGTCGGCCTCGTTGCGCAGCAGGTCCTGGTAGGTCGGCAGCGAGCGCACGCCGGCCGCGGCACTGGTCTGCTGGATCGCCGGGCCGTCCGGGGTCGCGTCGCGCGCCGGTGGCGTGCCCTGCCCGGCCACCTGCTGTTGCAGCAACAGGCCGCTGCCATCGGGCAACCAGTGCAAGGCGTCGTCGACGCTGGTGTTCAAGCCGGCGACCAGGCGCCTGGCCTGCCCGGCCGCCACGTCCACCAGCCACAGTTCGTTGGCCCCGCTGGCCGCGTCCTCGCGGCGGAACGCCAGATAACGCTGATCCGGCGACCAGCTCAACGTGGCCAGCGCCAACGGCGTCGGCAGACCGGTGATCTGCCGCTCGCTGCCATCGGCCACCGACAGCAGCCACAGCTTGTCGGCAAAGGCAAACCGGCTGCTGGCAACCGTCTTGGGATGGATACGCAGGCCGGCCAGCTTGAGCTCGGGCTGGGCCACCTCGGCGATGTCCGGCAATGCAGGCAACTGCACCATCGCGCCCAGGTCGCGTTTGGGCGACAGGTGCAGCAGCGGTGCGCGCGGGGCATCCACCACCGCCTGCAGCGCCTTGGAGGGCAGCTGGTAGCCGGTGCTTGCCGCCGCGGCAGGCTGGGCGGCCGGTGCGACGGCTGCCGCTGCAGCCAGTGGTGTTGCGCTCAGCGCCAGTGCGCCTGCCAGGGCCCATCGCTGCCGCCGCCTGCCGTGCCGTGCATCGGGTATCGCCTGCATTGTCCGTCCCCAGTGTCGATCGACTCCGGACCATAGCAGCCGCCCGCGCACCGCTCCCCCTGCCGTTGGTTTGGTGCACACCAATTCATGCCGGAGGGGGGTGCTGCCGATATAATCGATGCTCTCGTCGAGGGGCGCTGCGACCGGTATGGCGGACTGATCTGCCTACTGCACCACAGGTGCAGGAAACTACGGCCAGGCTCGACCAGCATTCATCGTTCAACGGCGCCCGGAACTGCAGACATTTGTTTGCCTACCGGAGCTATTGCATGAACGCTGTCGCAAAAACCGTCGCGCAGACGGACTACAAGATCGCCGATCTTTCCCTGGCCGATTGGGGCCGCAAGGAACTGGACATCGCCGAGCACGAGATGCCGGGCCTGATGTCGATCCGCCGCAAGCATGCGCAGACCAAGCCGCTGAAGGATGTGCGCATCACCGGCTCGCTGCACATGACCATCCAGACCGCGGTGCTGATCGAAACGCTCAAGGACATCGGCGCCAACGTGCGCTGGGCCTCGTGCAACATCTTCTCCACCCAGGACCACGCGGCCGCCGCGATCGCCGCCTCCGGCACGCCGGTGTTCGCCTGGAAGGGCGAGACGCTGGAAGAGTACTGGGACTGCACCCTGGACGCGCTGACCTTCACCCTGCCCGACGGCACCCAGACCGGCCCGGAGCTGGTGGTGGACGACGGCGGCGACGTCACCTTGCTGATCCACAAGGGCTATGAGCTCGAAAACGGCAGCACCTGGGTCGACGAGCCGGCCTCCTCGCACGAGGAAGGCGTGATCAAGGCGCTGCTCAAGCGCGTGGCCGTCGAGCGTCCGGGTTACTGGACCCGCGTGGTCAAGGACTGGAAGGGCGTCTCCGAAGAGACCACCACCGGCGTGCACCGTCTGTATCAGATCGCCGAAGCCGGCAAGCTGCTGATCCCGGCCATCAACGTCAACGACTCGGTCACCAAGAGCAAGTTCGACAATCTCTACGGCTGCCGCGAGTCGCTGGCCGATGGCCTCAAGCGCGCGATGGACGTGATGCTGGCCGGCAAGGTTGCGGTGGTCTGCGGCTATGGCGACGTCGGCAAGGGCAGTGCCGCCTCGCTGCGCGCCTACGGTGCCCGCGTCATCGTTACCGAGATCGACCCGATCTGCGCCCTGCAGGCGTCGATGGAAGGCTTCGAGGTCAACACCATCGAATCCACCCTGGGCCGCGGCGACATCTATGTCACCACCACCGGCAACAAGGACATCATCACCGTCGAGCACCTGCAGGCGATGAAGGACCAGGCCATCGTCTGCAACATCGGCCACTTCGACAACGAGATCCAGGTCGATGCGCTGAATGCGTTGAAGGGCGTGGAGAAGATCAACATCAAGCCGCAGGTCGACAAGTACGTGTTCGCCAACGGCAACGCGATCTTCCTGCTGGCCGACGGCCGCCTGGTCAACCTGGGCTGCGCCACCGGCCACCCGAGCTTTGTGATGTCCAACTCGTTCGCCAACCAGACCCTGGCGCAGATCGACCTGTGGGAAAAGCGCGACAGCTACGAGAAGAAGGTCTACATCCTGCCCAAGCACCTGGACGAGGAAGTGGCACGTCTGCACCTGGAAAAGATCGGCGTCAAGCTGACCACCCTGACCAAGGACCAGGCCGAGTACCTCGGCGTGGACGTGGCCGGACCGTACAAGCCGGATCATTACCGCTACTGATCAGCCGGGCGGTTGATTGCCCGGATGTCACCGCTTGAACAGAACGGGCGCCGAGAGGCGCCCGTTTTCTTTGCAGGATGCCGGATGGTGATGGCCATGCGTGGAAGCGGCCCCACACGGCGATCGACCTCCGCTCGCCGCATGCGGCGACATCGACAGGCCCGAGTTAAGCAGCAGCGCTCTTTTCCCTGCCGCGCGAAAAATCGCACGATGCGCTGCGGCTGGCGGCCTGCTACGGCCGCCAGTTCGCATTGCGTTCCCAGAACGCAACGCTGCGCCGGTACGCGTCGCGGTCCAGTGCCACACCGGAGCCGCCCTCGTCCACGCCCAGTGCGTTGCGCAGCATCGTGATGGGCGCCATCGGAATTTCTTCCGGCTCGGTGGTGTAGAGGCAACCGACCACACCCCAATCGGCGTCGATCGGCGCGCCCTCCCTGGCCAGCTGATCGCGGCTGTAGAGGATCGGCAGCAAGTACGTCGCCACCGGCGGCTCCACCCCTTCGAACCAACGCACCAGCACCGGCAACTCCTGCGTGCTGCGTGCCTCGTAGCCGGAGCGCAGCTGGTGGCGGTTTTCGTCAGTGATCGGCGCAGTGAGGCAGCGCGTCGAGGTCCAGTTGCGGTGCACATGCAGCTGGCAGAACGGCGCATAGCCTGCGATCACGCGTACCGGTATCTCTTCATTGAGCCGCTGGATGAACTGCTCGGGCGTGCAATCCTGGATGGCGTTGCGACGACCATCGCGGGGAAACAGACGGGTGCGGGCGAACGGTGTGAGAACGATGGACATGACGGTGGTAAGTGGCAAAGAACGCCAGGGTAGCCTGCCGCCCTGCGGCGCGACCACTTACCAGATCAGATCGTCCGGCACCTTGAACTGGCTGTAATAGTCGTCGTCGCTGTCCGGCGCCGCTGGCGTGCTGCTACGGCCATGGTCCAGCACCACGCTGTCGGCATCGCGGCTGTAGACCTTGTCGGCGGCGGCGCGCGGAATCAGCTCGAACCCATCGCCATGCCGCACGATCACCAGCGCGCCGCTGGCCAGCTGGCTGCGCAGCGCAGTGTTGACCAGCACGCTGCGGATGACGCTGCCGTCGTTGAAGCGGTAGTCGATCTCGCCCTCACGCTTGACCTTGTTGGTCTCCACGATCTGCCGGACCTGGGCCAGCAGTTCCTGCCGCCGCAGCTGCACCTTGCGCTCCTCGGCCAGTGCGCGATCACGCTCGGCGCGCTCAGCCTGCAGGCGCGCTGCATCCACCTTGTCGGCATCTGCGGGCAATGCCGCCCCGCCCTTGGCATGACGTTGCTTGACCTGCTCACGCGCCACCTTGTCCACCTGGACCTTCTTGACCAGCCCGGCCTTGAGCAGTTGTTCTTGCAATGGATTACGCATGGGAAGGATCGGCAATGAACTGGCCGCTAGTTTAGCGCGCCCGGCACCCGGCTTCCGCGAGCCCCCGGCCGAAACCAAGCGCGGCGCCGCTCGCCGCTGCGCTGCATTGTGCGACCGGCCACCCTGTTGCCGCCGAACGCCGTGCGCAGTTCAGGGGTCCATTGCATTGAATACGTATGCACAACACCGATGTTGCGTCGCGATGCACGCTTAGCATCACCGCGCGCTGCACGCCGTGCGCGCGCTCTCCGGAACAGGGGCCGGAGGCCTTGCCGCGGGCAGCGTGATGCACACGCCGGCCTGCGCCTACCACTGGAGAACCACCCGATGCGCACCACACCTGCCCACTCTCCAACCTCGGCCCTGCAGCGCGGCGCCCGCGCATTGCTCACCGCGCTGGCCTTGCTGCTGGTGACAGCCAACGTCCAGGCCGATGTCATCCTGCATGCCTTCAACTGGCCGTATGCCACCGTGGAAGCGCGCGCCAGGCAGATTGCCGATGCCGGGTATCGCAAGGTCCTGGTTGCGCCGGCGTACCGCTCCGAAGGCAGCGCCTGGTGGGCGCGCTACCAGCCGCAGGACATCCGCCTGATCGACAACCCGCTCGGCGACACCATCGCCTTCAGGCGCATGGTGCAGGCATTGGCCAACAACGGCGTGGAAACCTATGCCGATGTCGTGCTCAACCACATGGCCAACGAGGCGGCGACACGTTCGGACCTCAATTACCCCGGCAGCGCCGTGCTCGCGCAATATGCTGCAGATCCGGGCCGTTACGATACGTTGCGCCTGTTCGGCACCTTGCAATCGAACTTGCTGAGCGCCAGCGATTTCGGCCCGGCGCAGTGCATCACCAACTACAACGACGCCTATCAGGTGCGCACCTATCGTATCTGCGGTGGCGGCAGCGATCCGGGCCTGCCGGATCTGCTCGGCAACGACTGGGTGGTGCAACAACAGCGCGCCTATCTGCAGGCACTCAAGGGCCTGGGCGTTACCGGCTTCCGGGTCGACGCGGCCAAGCACATGTCCTTCGACCACCTCAACCGCGTCTTCGATGCCGGCATCCGCTCCGGCGTGTATGTGTTCGGCGAAGTCATCACCGGCGGCGGCACCGGTAACGGCGATTACGATCAATTCCTGGCACCGTATCTGCAATCCACACCGCATGCGGCCTACGACTTCCCGCTGTTCAACGCGGTCCGCAATGCATTCGCCATCGGCACGAGCCTGCAGCAGCTGGTGGATCCGGCATCCACCGGGCAGGCCTTGCCAGGCAATCGCGCCGTGACCTTCGCCGTCACCCACGACATCCCCAACAATGCCGGCTTCCGCTACGCCATCCTCGACCCGGTCGATGAGACGCTGGCGTACGCGTATCTGATCGGCCGCAACGGTGGCATGCCGATGATCTACACCGACAACAACGAAAGCGGCGACAACCGCTGGGTCAACGCCTACCAACGCGAGGATCTGCGTCGCATGATCGGCTTCCACAACGGCATGCAGGGCACCGACATGCAGGTGCTGTCGTCCAGCGCCTGCCATATCCTGTTCCGTCGTGGCAGCCTGGGCATCGTTGGCATCAACAAGTGCGGCAATCCGGTCACCACCACGGTGGGCATGAACAACAGCGTGTTGTACTGGAATGCCGACTACACCGATGCGCTGGGCTCCGGCAACGTGGTCCGCATCACCGGCAGCTCCCACACCTTTACGCTGCCGGCGCGTGGCGCGCGCATGTGGCGTCGCTGAGCGATCGCCACGGTCGTTGAATCGGCCGCACGCAGGTGACCGTCGCCCGACCAGGTAAGCATTCGCACACCGGTGCAGCACCGCGTCACCAGCCGCTCGATACGCGGCCTGCGCCGCAGCATGCGCGCGCAGGCCGCGTGCTTTCAGGCACCCGCATGCGGCCATGGCGGGCAGTCGTGCCGCGGCTGCCGCCTTTGTATCCAGTGGCCATCAACACAAACTTGGACAAGCGCTGAACCAAATCGACACGGAGAATCTGTTGGTGCAACGAATCCTGCTGCGCCCCGGACCTATGTGGCAGCCCGATGCACGCCGTTGTCGTCTGCAGGCAGGCGTGCCGAGTGCAGCGAAGGGCGTTGCCCGGTCATCGGACAACGTTCTCGACCGCCGAACAATCGAGCAACCGGAGCAAGCCGATGCCTCTTTACTTCGTCCGCCACGGCGAGTCGCTCGCCAACGAGCAGAACTATTTTGCCGGTGCGCAGGATTCGCCGCTGACGCCACTGGGCCGCCGACAGGCCCGGCAGGCAGCCGACTTCGTTCGACAACGCGGGCTGCGTTTCGACCAGGTGCATGTCTCGACGCTCGAACGCGCCCAGGCCACCGCGGCGATCATCCTGGAAGGCGTCCCCGACGCACCGCAGGTGCTGTACAGCGATGCGCTGAAGGAGCGCGACTTCGGCATTTTCGCCGGCAAGAACAAGACGCTGATCAAGAAGTCGATCGGCCATGGCCTCTTCGATGCCTGTTTTCATGATTCCGATGGTGCACCGCCTGACGGCGAGCACTGGATGGACATGTACGCGCGTTGCAAGCACTACTACGACACGGTGCTGGCACCGCTGGACCGCCAGGGCAAGCAGGTGCTGGTGGTGGCGCACAAGTACATCGTCGAAGTGTTCGCATTGATCGCCTCGGGCCTGCCGCCCGCCGAGTACATCGACTTCCGGCTGCCCAACTCGCGCCCGTTGTCGTGGGAGGAGCTCAAGCGCATGACCGCGCGCAGTTCCTCGCGTCTGAACTACCTGGGCGAGCAGACCGAAATCCATCTGCTGCAATGGATGCTGATCGCCGCCGTGGCCGGCTTTGCGCTGTCGTGCATGGGCCTCGCACTACCGCATGGCCTGATCTCCACCGCCATCGTGGCGCTGCTGGCGGTGAATGCGTTCTTCCTGTCGGTCCGTATCGAACCGGGTGCGTTGCGCCTGACCGGAGGACCGGAGAACCTCGCATTGAGCGTGGTCAGTGTGGCACGCGCCGGGCTGGCCATGGTGCTGCTCACGCAGTCGCATAACGAATGGGTGCATGTCCTCGGCTTGCTGCTGATCGTGCCACCAGCGCTGTCGGTGCCCACCTTCTCGCTTGCGCGTGGCGGCGATTATTTCTTTGCGGCGCGCTACACCCTGGTGCTGTCGATCGTGCTGCCGGTTGCGTTGCTGTTGCTGTTCCTGGATCACCACGAGGTGCTGGGCAATGCACATGCACTGGAACGCTTCTTCGTGGTGTTGCTGATCGCGCTGGCGGCGCCGTCCCTGCTGGCACAGGGCTGGCGACGTGCGCGGCCGATCGCAGCCGGCAAACTGGCCACCACCTGGGGCTGGGCGGGCTCGCTGACGATGGTGCCGCTGGCCTTGCTGGTGGGGCTGCAAGCGGGTGGCAGGCCGCTGGCAGACGCCCTGGGGCATGGGGGTTGGCAGGCATGGGCCGCCTTGCTGCTGCCGTTTGCGCTGCTGCTGGCCTGCCGCCTGGGCAGCGCGGCGTATCTGTCCGCCTACCAGCGCGTGACGGGCAAGGCCGTGTCCGCGGCGATCGCCTCGGACATCCACCTGCTGCAGACCTCGCCGAACATCTTCCTGTGGCTGAGCCTGTTGCTGCCCGGCACGTTCGCACATGCACCCACGCTGGTTGCCGGCACGCTGCTGGGCTTTTTCGCCTTTGCGCTGCTGGACGAGACATGGGTGGTACGGCGCTTCCGTGCGCAGATCACTCCCGCGCTGCGCCAGCACGCTGCGCGCACTGCGACGCGTGCCAGGCCGCTGGACGCCGGCGGCGTGGCAGCTGGCACCGTGGCGCTGGACAGCAGGTAGGCGCGCAGGCACCAGGCACATCGCTGCATGCGCCTGGTGCCGTGTCATTGCCCGGGTCGTCGAGACCTCAGTCGGGGTGTTGCGCACAGCGCACTTCCATTCAACGCCATGCTGGAACGCGAGCGATACCGCGCCGATTTACCAGGCAAATGGCGCGGTGACCTTGCGCGCGCCGAGCATGAACGCATCGGCCACATGCACGAACGGGGTGACGTCCACCTCCGACTCGCCGGCACGCACCAACTGTACGAAACGGCGGTACAAACCGTCGTACTCGCCGGCTGCCTCCACTGGCTGCGGCTGACCATTGATGCTCAGCCTGGCACCGCCCTCGCTGAGCATGAGCAGGCCATCGGTGGTGTCCACTTCGATATCCCAGCGCTGATGGCCGGTCTGCAGGAAGTCGAATTCTGCCGTCACCGGCACACCCGCGGTATCGACAAAGCCGAGCCTGGCGTACAGCGGTGCCTGACGGTTCTCCGGTGTGTGCAGCTCCGCCTCGCGCAGCGCGAAGGGGCGCGGCAACAGATGCGTGACGATGGACAGCGCGTTGATGCCGGGATCGAACACGCCCATGCCACCCGGCTCCAGGATCCAGTCCTGGCCCGGATGCCAATGGCGGATGTCTTCCTTCCAGGTGATATGCGCGCGCAGGATCTGCTTGTCGGCCAGCCACGCCCGCGCAGGCGCCACCGCGGCGGCGCAGCGCGAATGCCAGCTGGTGAACAGGCTGCGTTGCGCGCGCTGCGCCAATGCGCGCAGGTCGTCGATCTCGGCCAGGGTGGCGGCCGGGGGTTTTTCCAGGAACACATGGCGCCCGGCAGCCAGCGCGGCCTGTGCCTGCGCATGTCGCCCCACCGGTGGCGTGCACAGCGCGACCGCTTCAATCTGTGGATGCGCAGCGAAGGCCTCTTCCAGGGTGTGATAGGCCGGCACGCCGTCGACCGTGCCATGCCGGCTCACGGTGGCCACCAGCTGCACATCGGCGCGCGCGGCGATGGTGGGCACGTGCTGGTCGCGGGCGATCTTGCCGATGCCGACAAGGGCAATGCGCAATGCGTCTGGATGCTTCATCGAAACCTTCGGGTTGATGGTGAAGTGGCGGGACCCGCGATCGCCCGTTTCAGGCGCTTGTACACGGAGACTGCGGCAGCGGCGCCATGCACAAGCGCACGCAACGGCGCAGTGTACGGTCAGGCCGCGGTTCGCTGCGAGACATCGCTCCTGCTTGTTTTGCTATACCTGCGGCGCCCGGTGGCCGTGCAAGGGCGGCCATTGCGGCAACAAGCGAAGCTGCAACGGCGCACCCGGCCTGCGACCGGATTGCGGCGACGATTACTACGCCGCGTTCGTCATCGATCCCGATGGGCACCACCTCGAAGCGGTGGTCGACACGCCTGCATGATCTGCCGTGGCAGCCACGCCGACTGCAGACAGCTGCTGGACGCGCATTGCGATGCGCTGGCCGGCAACCTCACGCTGCGACGGTCCGCGCCACCTGCCCGACACGCACGCATCAGGCAGGCCGCCGCATGCACTCACATCTCCAGCACGACCTTGCCCAGGTGGCTGCCCTGCTCCAGATAGCGGTGCGCTGCAGCGGCTTCGCTGAGCGGGAAGCGCTTGTCGAGCAGCACGCGCAGCTTGCCCTGCGCGATCCACGGCCACACCACGCGCTCCACTTCCGCAGCCAGGCGCGCCTTCTCGTCAGCACTGCGCGGGCGCAGCGTCGAGCCGGTGAGGATGGCCTGCTTGCGCATCAGCAACGGAATCGGTACCTCGATGGTCGAGCCGGCCTGGGAGGCGATGTAGACGATACGTCCGCGCGGATTGAGCGCTTCCAGGGTGTCGGCAAATACTGCAGCGCCCACCATGTCCAGCGATACGTCCACCCCGCCGTGCGCCTTGGCCACGGTGACAAAGGATTCGGTGGTGGAGTCGATCGCCACATCGGCGCCCAGCTCGCGTGCCTGCGCCGCCTTGCCCGCCGAACGCGCGGTGGCCAGCACATGCGCACCGGCGGCCTTGGCCATCTGGATCGCCGTCACCCCGATCCCAGAGGTGGCGCCGTGCAGCAGCAGCCATTCCCCGGCGGCGAGCCGGCCATGCTCGAACAGGTTGGCGTACGCGGTAAAGACGGTTTCCGGCAGCGCCGCGGCATGCGCCATCTCCATGCCGGCCGGAATCGGCAGCACATGCCGCGCATCGACCGCTGCGTATTGCGCGTAACCGCCACCGCCCAGCAGTGCACATACCCGATCGCCCACCTTCCAGCGGCCGGCCGGCTCCACGATCTCCCCGGCGATTTCCAGCCCGAGCGTCTGCGGTGCGCCGGGCGGCGGCGGATAGTGGCCGGCACGCTGGAGCAGATCGGGACGATTGATGCCGGCCGCATGCACGCGGATCAGCACCTGCCCCGGCGCGGGGCGGGGACGCGGCTGCTCGTCGGGGTAAAGCGCATCCGCATCGCCCTTGCCATCGCGGATGGCGATTGCGGTCATCGTGGTATCGCTCATGCGCAGCACTCCGTAGAAAGTGCGCCCAGTGTAGGGATCCCTGCGTCAAGGCATGGCGCACGCCCGGTCGCGACACCTCACCCACGCGCGGCGCGACCACACTCTCAACCAACGCAGGGCGAGCGACTACGCGATGGCCGGCGCACGCGTTGAAGCGGTGTTGCAACGGACGCACGCCACCGCTGATGCCAGTCCGGGTGCGCCGCTGTGCGGCGACTGCCCGCAGGCCCGCAGACCGGGCCGTCATCCGTTGCCGGCAAGCGCATCGCAAGACCACACCGCATCAGCACGCGCGCCTGCATTGCAGAGGCACGTGGCAACGCATCACTGCGCGCTGGGCGCGGCGTCCTGGTCGATGTACTGGCGAATCGCCTCGAACACCTTGGAGGTGCCGTCATCCTGATCCGACGGCAGGCGGGTGGCGAAGTGCCTCAGCAACTTGTCGCCATCCACGCCGGGTTGCTCGGCCAGGGCAAGCGCCAGATCACCGACGCTGCGTGCCAACGCAACCCAGATGCGGCCCAGCGATTCGGCGATGACATCCATTTGCTGCTCTTGCATGTCGCGCTCCGATCAAGTGGCGTGGGGACTGGAGCTTACCGTGTACGCCGCACCCCGAGACTGGCGCCCGAAACGGCCCCAACCCTGTCGCACATTGCGCAGGCATGCACGAGTTCCCCGAGGCAGCCGCATCCAGGACACCCGCAACCAAATATGCATTCATCGCGATGAAGCGATATTATGCCGGCACGATCCGCCGGACCCGCTGCGATGACGCCTCTCAGTTTCGAGTTCTACCCGCCCAAGACCGACGACCAGCGCGCACAGCTTGACCGCACGGCGGCCAGGTTGAAGGGCTACGCGCCGGAGTACGTCTCGTGCACCTTCGGCGCCGGCGGCTCCACGCTCAGCTACACCTCCGAGACGGTGCGCCACCTCAAGCAGAAGCACGGTTACGAGGCCGCCCCGCACCTGTCCTGCGTCGGCGGCAGCCGCCAGGAGATCCGCGAGCTGCTCAAGCTGTATCGCGCGATCGGCTGTACCCGCATCGTCGCCCTGCGCGGCGACCTGCCCTCGGGCATGGGCCATCCGGGCGACCTGCGCTATGCCTCGGACCTGATCGCCTTCATCCGCGCCGAGCATGGCGATGCGTTCCGGATCGAGGTCGGTGCGTATCCGGAAACCCATCCGCAGGCGACCGACGCACTGAGCGATCTGCGTTACTTCAAGGCCAAGGTGGATGCCGGCGCCGATGCCGCAATCACCCAGTATTTCTACAACGCCGATGCGTACTTTCATTTCCGCGACACGGTGCAGCGCATGGGCGTGGAGATCCCGATCATCCCCGGCATCATGCCGATCTCCAATTTCTCGCAGCTGCGGCGTTTTTCCGAGCAATGCGGCGCGGAAATTCCGCGCTGGATCGGCAAAAAGATGCAGTCCTTCGGCGACGATGCTGAGGCGGTGCGCGCCTTCGGTGCGGAAGTGGTGGCCACCGTGTGCGAGCGCCTGATCGCCGGTGGCGCGCCTGCGCTGCACTTTTACACGCTCAACCTGGCCAAGCCGACCACGCAGGTGCTGCAGCTGCTCGGGCGCTGAGCCACGCCAGCGATGCCATGCCGTTGCTGGCTGTCTGTGCGGGCACGGCACCGACAGGCGCGCGTGGTGCGCAAGCGCCGTGCAGGCTACCGCTGTCTTGGCACGTTGCGCGCCGGCTCACGCACGGCCCGTTACGCTGCGTCGATGCCCCGCCTCCTGCTGCCGTTGCTGCTGCTGTCCTGCCTTTGCCCGGCCATGCGCGGGCAGGCGCAGGAGATCCGCCGCTGCGTGACAGCAGACGGGCAGACCATGTTCACCGACCGCCGCTGCGAAGATGTCGGCGCCGCGGCGCGCCCGCCGCCGGCCACGCGCACGCAGGGCACTACCGGCCTGTCTGGCTACGGCTGCCCGCGCCGGTTGAGCGAACTGGTGTCGTTGCTGCAACTGGCGGTGGACAGCCGCGACGTCAACCGGCTCTCCAGCCTGTACCTGTGGAGCGGCCAGTCCGACGCGGCCGCCAGCCAGGTACTGAGCCGGCTGGAAGCCATCGTGCAACGCCCGTTGCTGGATATCGTCCCGATGTACCCGCAACGCGATCCGCCAACCTGGCAAGCCGATGCGAACACATCGGCGGCGGCTCCATCACTGGACGGCAGTGCGACCGACACCCCACTCCCGGCACCCCCGGGCCGCCCACGCCCCTGGGGCCTGCGCCTGGAGCAGAATCTCGCCAGCGGCACGCCCGCGCGCAGCGTGTTGCGGCTGCGTCGGCAGTACAACTGCTTCTGGGTGACGTTCTAGCGCAACGCCCGCCTTGACGGACGCCGGCGGATCGCAGTGGCGAAGTATCTGCGTGGGTTGCAAAGGTAAGCAGCGCATCGGCTGCGAGAACCCTTCGGACCACATGCCTCATCTGCAGGCTACGCGGCGAGCCGGTCCATGATCTGGCTAGCCGCCTGCTGCGGGTCCAGCCCGGCGCTGTCGATCACCCAATGCGGCTCGGTCCATGCCACGTAGTCATGCACGAGCACGGAGGACCAATCCGGCATGCGCAATCCAGGCACCTCGCTCTGCCGCGATTCCACGCGCTGCCGATGCATCTTGCGATCGCTGCACACTACTTCGATCTCCAGCAGGCGGCTGCGTGTGCGGCGCGCCACATCACGCCACGCCTCACGGGTGACCGGCAGTGGGTTCACGCAATCGGCGACCACCACGTGACCCGGCCGCAGATTGGCCGCGGCAAGCGCATAGGCGGTCATGTAGCCGGCTGGTCCGACGTCGTTGACGAGTGCACCACTTTCGCGCAGTGACTGCTCGATCGTATCGATACGCAAATAAAACGCAGTGCAGTGCGTCAGCAGCGCCTGAGCAATGGAACTCTTGCCGACACCGGGCAATCCGCCCAACACCACCAAGGTCGCTGACGGCGCAGTCACTGCGGCCACAGGGCGCGAATCGCCGCGATGCCCTGCGCGCCATGCGCACGTGCCGCGCGCAGGTCGTCGACCTGCATGCCCCCGAGTGCGTAGATCGGCAAGGAGACCTGCTCGCGCAAGCGTTCGAACCCCTCCCATCCCAGGGGTGTCGCACCCGGATGCGATGCAGTCGCCTGCACCGGCCCCAGCACCGCGAAATCGCAGCCCAGACGCTGGGCGTGGCGCAGATCCTCCAACCCATGACACGAGGCGGCAACCGGGTGTTCGGCCGGCAACGGGCGCTCCTGCAGGCTGGCCAATTGCTCCGCGCCCAGGTGCACGCCGATGCCGAGTTCGCCGGCCAGTGCGATGTCGCGGTTGAGCAGCAGCTGCGCGCGCGTACGGCCGCGCAGGCGCAGCACCTGTTGCAGCAACACCTGCCAGCGTGCCGGTTCGGCCTGCCGCGCACGTAGCTGGATGCGCGTGATGCCGTCCTGCAGCGCACGCTCCAGGCCTTCCAGCCACAACGCGTCATCGTCCGGCTCGGGCGTGATCAGATAGCGGTCGGGCTGGCGCAGCACGCCGACCACCGGCACGTCGGCCGGCGGCATCGAATACCGGGTCAGCTTGTCTGCGGCCACCCAGGTCATTGCCTGGCCTTCGCGGCCGCGCGGGCTGCCCTTCCAGGCGGTGATGTGGCGCACTTCCAGGCGCAGCCGCTTGTCCGGATATAGCTGCGGCACGTCCATCAACCACTCGCCGACCTGCGCCTCGATACCGAGCTCTTCATTGAGTTCGCGCACCAGGGCCTGTTCGGAGGTTTCGCCGGGTTCGCGCTTGCCGCCCGGAAATTCCCACAGGCCGGGCATGTCGCGGGTTTCGGTGCGGCGGGTCAGCAGGATGCGGCCGCGGGCGTCGGTGATCACGCCGGCGACGACGTGGATGGATCTCAGAGAATCGGGCATGGGCACAAGAGTGCCGTGAGTGAGCGGTTCAGCGCAATCGCTTGAGGGCGGGGATTGGGGATTGGGGATTCGGGATTGGCAGAAGCACGCATGCCGCGCTTTGACGAATCCCCAATCCCCAATCCCCAATCCCGACCCTACAGCGGATGCCCGATGCGCCAGAGCACTCCGCTGGGATCGTGCAGGGTGAAATCGCGTGCGCCCCATGGACGGTCTTCCGGCACGCTGCAGGTCACTGCGAACTGCGCGTCCAGGCCGGCATCGTGCACGTGCTGCCACCAGCTGTCGGCATCGTCCACCCACAGGTGCAGCATCAGGTTCTCGGCCAGCTCGCGCAGGTAGAAATCCTGCAGCAGGAATGCGCAATGCGTGCCATGCCGGAAGCAGGTCACATTGCCCACCTCGTCCTCCTGCACGAAGCCCAGCGCGCGATAGAACCGCTGCGACAGCGCGTAGTCGCGTGCAGGCACGAACACCTTCAGTTGCTGGCTCGACAGCTGCGACATGACGCACTCCCCCGTGGGACGTGGATCGAGCATACGCCCCGCAGTGTCGCAGGCGGAAAAGCCTGCGTGCAGCAGGCATGGTTGCCACCGGCGCGCGATGGACAAGCGTGGGGCGAACCGCGCCAAGCCCAGGCTCACCAGGACAGCGCCCATCGAGCTGGTCGAACGCTCCTGGCGTCTATGCCACGGGTTGCAGACCGTGCCTGGCAACCACGCAAGCCAAGCCGTTGGCAGGGAGTAGGCGGAGAGTTGGAAAAAGCGTGAGATTCAGTGGGGTCATTGCACCCCGCCACCCACATTCCACGCCTGAGTATCAGCAGCTCCAACGAATCCCTTCGTTAGCAGAACCCCCTTGGTAAGGGGGCGCGCCAACGGCGCGGGGATCGGAAGCAAGGACCGTGCACCAGGCTTCCGCGACGCGGACGCCTGTGTGCAGCCCGCCAGGCGGGCTGCACCACGGTCAACTCAGCTCAGCTGAGTTGACCGTGGCAGTGCTTGTACTTCTTGCCACTGCCGCAGGGGCATGGATCGTTACGGCCCACCTTGGGCTCGTCGCGGGTCACCTGCGACACCGGCACCGGAGCGTTGCCGCCCTGCATCTGTTCCACTTCCTCGTCGGCACCGTAGCCGCCGGCGTCCTGATGCTGGAACTGCGAGGCCATCAGCCGCGCCTGCGCCTGCAGGCGTTCCTGCTCTTCCAGCTCGGCCACTTCCTCCTCGCTGCGGATGCGCACGCGCGCCAGCAGGTTGATCACTTCGCGCTTGACGTTCTCCAGCATCTCGGAGAACAACTCGAAGGCTTCCTTCTTGTATTCCTGCTTGGGCTGCTTCTGCGCATACCCGCGCAGATAGATGCCCTGGCGCAGGTAATCCATCTTGGCCAGATGCTCCTTCCAGCCCTGGTCCAGCACGGTCAGCATCACGTGCTTCTCCAAGGCTCGCATGGTGTCGCTGCCCACCGCCACTTCCTTCTCGGCAAAGTGCGCATCCACCGCCGCCTGCACCTTGGCCGCGATCTGCTCGGCGTCCAGTTCTTCCTGCGTGCGTGCCATCTCGCTCAGCGCCAGCGGCATGCCCAGCTCCGATTCCAGCGTGGCTTCCAGCCCCTTCAGGTCCCACTGCTCGTCGACCGAATTGGGCGGCACGAAGCGCGCGACCAGGTCGTAGATCACATCGCCACGGATGCCGTCGACGTTGTCCTTGACCGATTCGGCATCCAGCAATTCATCGCGCTGGGCGTAGATCACCTTGCGCTGATCGTTGTTGACGTCGTCGAAATCCAGCAGGTTCTTGCGGATGTCGAAGTTGTGCGCCTCCACCTTGCGCTGGGCCTTTTCGATCTGCCGGCTGACCAGGCGGTCTTCGATGACGTCGTCTTCCTTCATGCCCATCATGCGCATCGCCTTCTGGACCCAGTCCGAGGCGAAGATGCGCATCAGGTTGTCTTCCAGCGACAGGTAGAAGCGCGAGGAACCCGGGTCGCCCTGACGACCGGCACGGCCGCGCAGCTGGTTGTCGATACGGCGCGATTCGTGCCGCTCGGTACCGATGATGTGCAAGCCGCCGGCCGCCTTGACCGCGTCGTGGCGACGCTGCCATTCGGTCTTGGCCGCAAGGCGCTGCTCGTCGCTGATGTCCTCGCCCATGGCATGCAGTTCGGTTTCCAGCGAACCGCCCAGCACGATGTCGGTACCGCGACCGGCCATGTTGGTGGCGATGGTCACCGCGCCCGGCTGGCCGGCGTTGGCCACGATGGTGGCTTCGCGCTCGTGCTGCTTGGCGTTGAGCACTTCGTGCTTGACCCCGGCCTTGCGCAGGTGCTCGGACAGCATCTCCGAAGTCTCGATCGAGGTGGTACCCACCAGCACCGGCTGGCCGCGCTTGGCGCAGTCTTCGATGTCGGCCAGCACCGCGTTGAACTTGCCCTTGCGGTTGAGGAACACCTGATCCGGATGGTCCTTGCGCACGGTCGGGCGGTTGGTCGGGATCACCACCACTTCCAGGCCGTAGATGCTCTGGAATTCGTAGGCTTCGGTATCGGCCGTACCGGTCATGCCGGACAGCTTCTTGTACATGCGGAACAGGTTCTGGAAGGTGATGCTGGCCAGCGTCTGGTTCTCGCGCTGCACCGGCACGCCTTCCTTGGCCTCGACCGCCTGATGCAGGCCGTCGGACCAGCGACGCCCGGACAGGGTGCGTCCAGTGAATTCGTCGACGATGACCACTTCGCCATCGCGCACGATGTAGTCCACGTCGCGCTGGTAGATCGCATGCGCGCGCAGCGCGGCATTGAGGTGATGCACCACGCTCAGGTTCTGCGCGGCATACAGGCCGTCCTCGGCATTCTCGAGAATGCCGGCCTGCATCAGCAATTCCTCGGCGTGGCCCATGCCCGCCTCGGACAGATGCACCTGCTTGCCCTTCTCGTCGATCCAGTAATCGCCCTCGCCCTCTTCGCTTTCCTGCCGGGTCAGCTGCGGCACGATGCGGTTGACGCGGATGTACAGCTCCGGCGATTCGTCGGCCGGGCCGGAGATGATCAGCGGGGTGCGCGCCTCATCGATCAGGATCGAGTCGACTTCGTCGACGATCGCGTAATGCAGGTTGCGCTGGTAGCGGTCGGCCCTGGACAGCGCCATGTTGTCGCGCAGGTAGTCGAAGCCGAACTCGTTGTTGGTGCCGTAGGTGATGTCGCTGCCATAGGCCTCGCGCTTGTCGCTGTGCGGCATGCCCGGATACACCACGCCCACGCTCAGGCCCAGCCAGTTGTACAACTTGCCCATCTGCGCGGCGTCGCGGCGGGCCAGGTAGTCATTGACCGTGACCACATGCACGCCCTCGCCCTGCAGCGCGTTGAGGTACACCGGCAGCGTGGCCACCAGGGTCTTGCCTTCACCGGTGCGCATCTCGGCGATCTTGCCCAGGTGCAGCACCATGCCGCCGATCAGCTGCACATCGTAATGGCGCATGCCGAGCACGCGGCGGCTGGCCTCGCGGCACACCGCAAAGGCTTCGGGAAGAATCTTGTCCAGGGACTCGCCGGCGGCAAGTCGCTGCTTGAACTCCGGGGTCTTGGCTTGCAGCTCGGCGTCGGAGAGCTTCTCGATCGTCGGCTCCAGCGCATTGATCTGGGTGACGAGGCGGTTGAGCTGGCGCAGCTGGCGTTCGTTACGACTGCCAAAGACACGGGTAAGCAGACTGTTGATCATTGAAGAAACCGGTTGAAAAGGAACGGTTTGACCGACGCCGGTCCCCAAGACCCGGCCGCCGTAAACGAAACAGGGCGCACTGCGCCCTGTCGATGGCAACACCCTATTGTAGCTTGGGGCGGGCCTTCACGAATCAAGCACCACCCGCGCCGTCGTCAACCGCGCCCGCGGCGGCCCACCGGCGTATTGGTATCGCCCAGGAACTTGCGCGGATTGACCACCCGCCCGTCCGCCCACACTTCGAAATGCACGTGCGCGCCGGTGGAGCGGCCGCTGGAGCCGGCCCTGGCCACCTGCTGGCCGGCGCGGACCAGATCGCCCACCTTCACCACCAGGCGCGAGTTGTGTGCATAGCGGGTCACGTAGCCGTTGCCGTGGTCCACTTCCACCACGTTGCCGTAGCCGCCGCGCACGCCGGCGTAGCTGACCACGCCATCGGCGACCGACATCACCGGGTCGCCTACGTTGGCGTGGAAGTCCACCCCCTTGTGGAAGGCCGAGCCGCCGTCGAACGGATCGGCACGACCGCCGAAGCCGGAGGTGATGTAGGTGTTGCGGATCGGCATCCGCGAGGGCACCGAATTCTGTTCGAGCTGATGATCGAACATCAGCGTGGCCAGCACGTTCAGTTGCTGGCCGGAGGCGGAGAACTGCTGTTCGACCTGCCCTAGCGTCTGCTTGAGCGATTCGACCGGCATGTCGCTGACCGGCTCATCGCCGCCACCGACGCCGACCGGCGCGTCGAAGTCGAACTCGCCGTCCTTCAGCTTGCCCATTTCGGTCAGCCGCTCGCCCAATGCATTGAGACGGGTGGCCTGCGCCTGCAGCTCGCCCATGCGCGCGGCCAGTGCGTTGACCTGCGCCTGCGAGGCGCGCTGCGCCTGGGCCAGCTCGGCCTGCTGCCGGGCAACCTTGGCCTGCAACGCGGAATTGGTCACCATGCCGGTGGCGGTGCTGGCACCGATGCCGATCAACATGCCCAGCCCAAGCACGGCACCGAGGACTACCATCGGTCGATCCGCAGCGAAGCCCTGGAACTGCCGGGCCAACCGTTGCGCCCGGGTTTCGCGAGATTTGATTACAACTTTCTTCAACGCCATATGAGTGTCATGTCCAAGCCCAAGTCCAACGCACGCAACCCTTCCGTCCCACAACCGGCCATCGAGGCCGCGTTGGGTGAAAAGGCTGGCGACCCCTTGCGCCGCGCCTTGTGGCTCGATGCGCTGGACCGGCAGTTGCGCCCCCTGTTACCGCCTCATCTGGCCACCCGTTGCCGGCTGGCCAATGTCAGAGACGAACAGCTGGTTTTTCTGGTTGATTCACCTGTCTGGCATGCCAAGTTGCGACTTGCCGAGACCCAATTACTGGATGCCGCCCGATCCATCGGACTGAAGGCCACCGCAGTGACCATCAAGACCACCACCACCCCGCTGCATTCCCCAACGCAGCAGAATCGCGAGCGTCCACGTCCTGTGTCGGAGGCCACGCACCGAGGTCTGCGCGATGCGCTGGCCTCCCTGCAGGACGTTCCACCCACCAAACGGTGAGTGGGTGCCGCCTGTTACGCGACGGCCATCGCGGCGTGAAAGAGTTGCGAAGGCCGCGCACGACCCGACGCATCCTAGCGGGCCTGGGCCGCGCAGGAGTTAGAGAAGTCTTAAATAAAAGTTAAGAACGGGCCGTAAATCCGACGCAGTTCACACTTCGAACGCCGATTACGGCATTCCCCGACATCAGGCGTAGACGGGGCTGGCGTAGGTGACCGGTGGCTGCACGCTGCCCTCGGGGAAGCTGACCCATTCCCAGGCGGCCTGATCCGCCAGCAGCGCGCGCACCAGCTTGTTGTTGAGTGCGTGGCCGGATTTGAAGCCTTCGTAGGCGCCCAGGATGGCGCCGCCGGCCAGATACAGGTCGCCGATCGCGTCCAGGATCTTGTGCCGCACGAATTCGTTGGTGTAACGCAGGCCGTCCTCGTTGAGCACGCGGAACTCGTCCAGCACGATGGCATTGTCCATCGACCCGCCCAGGCCCAGATTGCGCTCGCGCATATATTCGAGATCACGCATGAAACCGAAGGTCCGGGCGCGCGAGATTTCCTTGACGTAGGCCGAGGTGGAGAACTCGATTTCCTGGCGCGACTGCTTGGCCGGGATCATCGGGTGATTGAATTCGATGGTGAAGCCGAGTTTGTAGCCTTCGTACGGCTCGAAGCGCGCGACCTTGTCGCCCTCGCGCACTTCCACCGTCTGCTTGATGCGGATGAAGCGCTTGGCCTTGTTCTGCTCGACGATGCCTGCCGATTGCAGCAGGAACACGAACGGGCCGGACGAACCGTCCATGATCGGCAACTCGGCCGAGGACAGTTCGACGATGACGTTGTCCACACCCAGGCCGGCCAGCGCCGACATCAGGTGCTCGACGGTCTGGATCTTGGCGCCATTGCAGGTCAGGCCGGTGCACAGCGTGGTCTCGGTGACCAGTTCGGCATCGGCAGGAACTTCGACGATCGGCTCCAGGTCCACACGCCGGAACACCACGCCATGATCGACCGGGGCCGGTCGCAGCGTCATGTACACCTTGTCGCCACTGTGCAGGCCGACGCCGGTGGCGCGAATGGTGTTCTTGAGAGTGCGTTGCTGGGTCATATGCGAAGTCTGGATGAACAATGCAGACAGACGCTGAACCGGCTGTCTAATCCGTAGAGATTATCCGAATTTTAACAAGTCGCGCGTGACGGGAACTGTAATTCCCGGGTCACGCAACTGCAAAAGCTGCCGGATCGTGGCCGATCCGGCAGAAAGGACATGGCACAGCATCCCCGGGGCAAACCCCGGGGCGGGACGGACCGCGCCGCCGTAGCGACGCGGCCGACGCTCCTCAGTCGGCCTGGCGGCGCAGGAACGCCGGGATATCCAGGTAGTCGTTGGGCAGGTCTGCGGCCGGCGCAGCGGAGCCGCCACCGTTGTTGCTACCGCTGCCGCTGCCGACCGAGTCGCTGCTCGGACGACGCAGGCCCAGGCCCATGCTGCCGCCGACGGCCTTGGACACCGCATCGCCGCCGCTGGTGTCGAAATCGCCGAACTCCGGCTGGCCGGTGGTGGCGTTGCGTACCAGCTTGATCGGCGCGCGCTGGTCCGGACGCTGGGTCTGGCGGGCAACCGCACGGTTCAGGCCAGTGGCCACCACGGTGACGCGCACTTCGTCCTGCATGTCCGGGTCAAGCACGGTGCCGACGACCACGGTCGCATCTTCCGAGGCGAACGCTTCGATGGTGCGGCCGATCTCGTCGAACTCGGACATGGTGAAGTCCGGGCCGGCGGTGATGTTGACCAGGATGCCGTTGGCACCGGCTAGGTTGACGTCGTCCAGCAGCGGGTTCTGGATGGCGGCTTCGGCAGCGGCCTGGGCGCGATCGTCGCCGCGTGCCGAACCGGTACCCATCATGGCCAGGCCCATTTCCGACATCACGGTGCGCACGTCGGCGAAGTCGACGTTGATCAGGCCCGGACGCACGATCAGGTCGGCGATGCCCTGCACGGCGCCCTGCAGCACGTCGTTGGCAGCGCGGAAGGCCTGGATCATGGTGGCGTTGCGGCCGAGCACGGTGATCAGCTTTTCATTGGGGATGGTGATCAGCGAGTCGCAATGCTGGCTCAGTTCCTCGATGCCCTTCAGCGCGACCTGCATGCGGCGACGGCCTTCGAACGGGAACGGCTTGGTGACCACGGCCACGGTCAGGATGCCCATTTCCTTGGCCAGCTGTGCAACGACTGGCGCCGCGCCGGTGCCGGTGCCGCCGCCCATGCCGGCGGTGATGAACACCATGTCCGCACCCTGCAGTGCGTCCATGATGCGCTCGCGATCTTCCAGCGCAGCCTGGCGGCCGACTTCCGGATTGGCGCCGGCGCCCAGGCCCTTGGTCACGTTGGTGCCGAGCTGCAGCTGCAGCTTGGCGCCGCAGTTCTTGATCGCCTGCGAGTCGGTGTTGGCGGTGATGAACTCCACGCCATCGACATTGGTGTTGACCATGTGCGCGACCGCGTTGCCGCCGCCGCCGCCCACGCCAACGACCTTGATGACCGCGTTGGGAGCCATTTTTTCAATCAGTTCGAAATGTGCCATGTCAGTGTCCTCTTGAGCCGGGATTGGGGAGTCGGGATTGGGGAGTCGCAACAGCGCTGGTCCCTGCCCCACTCCGCACCACGGCGAGTATTGTTGTTTGAAAGTCGGGATTCGTGTGCCGGGGCCGTAGATCCGCGATGCGTTCTACGACTCACCTCACCTACTCCTCGACGCAATGCCTGCAAAAAATTTTACCGCCTACCCGCTCGCCGCTCTCTACTTATCTTCGCCGCCGCCCTGCTTTTCTTTCGCTCTTGCCAATTCCAAATCCCGAATTCCAAATCCCGGCTCCTCAGAATTCCCCGCGATACCAATTCTTCAATTTCTTGAACAAACTGCCGGCCCGTCCGGTCGGGATCGACGGGCGCCGCGGGTGTTCGATCTGGCTGCCCATCAGCAACAGGCCCACGCCGGAGGCGTGCACCGGGTTGCCGACGACTTCGCCCAGGCCGGTGACGTGCTGGGGAATGCCCACGCGCACCGGCATCTGCAACATTTCTTCGGCCAGTTCAACCACGCCTTCCATCTTCGAGGCGCCACCGGTGAGCACCATGCCGGCGCGCACCATTTCCTCGAAACCGGAGCGGCGCAATTCGGCCTGCACCATCTCGAAGATTTCCTCGTAACGGCCCTGCACCGCCTGCGCCAGCGCATGCCGCGGCATGCGGCGCGGCGGGCGATCACCCACCGACGGCACCTGGATGCTTTCCTCGGCGGTAGCCAGCTGCGCCAGCGCGCAGGCGTAGCGCACCTTGATCTGCTCGGCTTCCGGGGTCGGCGTGCGCAACATGTGCGCGATGTCGTTGGTGACGTGGTCGCCGGCGATCGGCAGCGAAGCGGTATGGCAGATCGCGCCCTGCACGTAGACCGCCAGGTCGGTGGTGCCGGCGCCGATATCCACCAGCACCACGCCCAGTTCGCGCTCGTCGGCGGTCAATACCGCCACGCTGGAAGCCAGCGACGACAGCACCAGGTCGTCCACCTGCAGGCCGCACTTCTGCACGCACTTGGTGATGTTGGCCGCGGCCGACTGCGCGCACACCACCAGATGCGCGTGCACCTCCAGGCGCACGCCGGTCATGCCGACCGGATTGCGGATGCCTTCCTGCGAATCGTCCAGCACGTATTCGCGCGGGATCGCATGCAGGATGCGCTGGTCGGCGGGAATGGCCACGGCCTTGGCCGCATCCAGCACGCGCTCCAGATCGCTCCAGGTCACTTCGCCGTCGCGGATCGGCACGATGCCGGGCGAGTTCTTGCACTGCACGTGGTTGCCGGAAATCGACGCATACACCGAACGGATCTCGCAGCCGGCCATCAGCTCGGCCTCTTCGACCGCACGCTGGATCGACTGCACGGTGGATTCGATGTCCACCACCACGCCGCGCTTGAGACCGCGCGATTCATGCGAACCGATGCCGATCACTTCGATCGGATTGCCGGGCGAGTACTCGCCGACCAGCGCGACGACCTTGGAGGTGCCGATGTCCAGTCCAACGATGAGGGATTTGTCGCCTTTGCGGTTCATGTCTTAAAGCCGGGATTCGGGATTTGGGATTCGGGATTGGAGAAAAGCGGGGTATGGGTGCGAGGGAGTTGCAGCACGACCGTGTGATGTGCGGCGGGCGTGGACGGCGGAGGTCTTTTCTTGGTCTCAGGCACCACGTTTTCCAAATTCCGTTCGACCGTGAAGCCGTTTGTGTAGCGCAGGTCGGCGCGGGCGATCGGGCGTTGCGGGTCGGCCAGTTGCGGCAGCACGCGGGCGAAGCGTTGCAGGCGGGCGCGGGCGTCGTCGCGGCCGATCACGATCTGCACGCCGTTGCTCAGGCCCAGCGACCAGCTGCCGCGCGCATCCATTTCCAGACGTTCCACATCCAGCCCGGTCGGCGCGAACAGCGCGCGCGACTCGTTGTAGAGCGCCACCACGTCCTGGGTCTTGCTGTCCGGGCCGCCGAGCTGCGGCAGCTTGAAGTCCTTCAACAACGGCGGGGTGCGGAACAACCGGCCCTGCTCGGACAACATGCGGTCGGTGCCCCAGCGCGCGAACGGCTTGTGCTCGGTGACGTGCACTTCCAGCACGTCCGGCCAGCGCTTGCGCACCTGTGCACTTTCCACCCACGGCAGGCGCGCGATGGCGTCCTGCGCGTTCTGCAACTTCACCGCGAAAAAGCCCGCGCGCGCATACGGCAGGACCACCGCACGTAACTGCTCGGCCGGCACCCGCTTGAAATCGCCCGACACCCGCAGCCGCGCCAACGGCCAGCGCTCGGCACCGACCCAGCCATTGAGCACGGCCACCACCGGCAACGCGACCAGCGCCACCGCGAGCAACCACGCCAGGATGCGCAGGGTGGCGTTCATTGGTGTGCTCCGCACACGGGATTCGGCATTGGGGATTGGGGATTCGCAACGGCGCGCGCTGCGCTCGCGGGATTGGAAATTCGGGATTGGGGATTCGCCACAGCAACGGCAACGGCGCGCATGGCGTCGCTGTTAGCCAATCCCGAATCCCGAATCCCCAATCCCGGCGTCATAGCGTCTGCTCCAGCACGCGCCAGACCAGTTCTTCGAAATCGATGCCGAGCTGGCGCGCGGCCTTGGGCACCAGCGAGTGACTGGTCATGCCCGGGGCCGTGTTGACTTCCAGCAGATACAACTGGCCGCTGGCGCGGTCGCGCATCACGTCCACGCGGCCCCAGCCGCGCGCGCCGGCGGCGCGGAAGGCATCGAGCGCGAGCTGGCGAATCTGCGTCTCGGCATCGCCGTCCAGGCCCGGGCACAGGTACTGGGTGTCGTCGGCCACGTATTTGGCGTCGTAGTCGTACCACTGGCCCTTGGGCACGATGCGGATCGACGGCAACGCGACCTCGCCGAGCACGGCCACGGTGAGTTCGTCGCCTTCGATCAGCTGCTCCATCAGCAGCGCGCCGTCGTAGCGCGCCGCCAGCACCACCGCCTCTTCGAGCTGGGACTGGTCGAACACGCGGCTGATGCCGACGCTGGAGCCTTCGTTGGCTGGCTTGACGATGACCGGCAGGCCGATCTGCCGTGCGGCGGCATGGATGTCATCGGCACTGGCGCCGGCGGCCAGGCGCGCGTAGCGCGGCGTGGGCAGGCCCAGCGACAGCCACACCTGCTTGGTACGGATCTTGTCCATGCTCAACGCCGAACCCAGCACGTTGGAGCCGGTGTACGGCACCTTGAAGGCTTCCATCAGGCCTTGCACGATGCCGTCTTCGCCGCCGCCGTTATGGCCGTGCAGCACGTTGAAGACCCGATCGAAACGCTGCTCGACCAGGGCCTGCGCCAGGGCCGGAATGCCGTCGACCGGCTGCGCATCGACGCCGCGCGCACGCAATGCCTCGAGCACGTTGCCGCCGGAATTCAACGACACCTCGCGCTCGGACGAGGTGCCGCCGAGCAACACCGCGACACGGCCGAACGCGGCCGGATCGCTGATGCGTGCATTGGGAATCACCGCGCTCATGCGGTCGCTCCGGTGAAGCCGTTGTTGATGATGTGCTGTGCGACATAGCCGATATCGCCGGCGCCCATCATCAGCAGCAGATCGCCGTCCTGCAGCACGTCCGGCAGCACTTCGGCCAGGCCGGAAATCTGCCCGACCACCACCGGTTCGCTGCGGCCGCGCGCACGGATCGCACGCGCCAGTGCACGCGCATCGGCGCCCGGAATCGGTGCCTCGCCGGCCGGATAGACCTCGCTCAGCACCAGCGCATCGACGGTGCTCAGCACCGCGGCAAAGGCGTCGAACTGATCGCGGGTACGGCTGTAGCGATGTGGCTGGAACGCCACCACCAGGCGCTTGTCCGGCCAGCCACCGCGGGCGGCGGCGAACACCGCTTCCAGCTCGCGCGGATGGTGGCCGTAGTCGTCGACCACACGCACGCGCGCACCGGTGCTGGTGGTGACTTCGCCCAGGTCGTTGAAGCGGCGGCCGATGCCGGCGAAGTTTTCCAGCGCACGCGCAATGGTCTCCGGCGCCACGCCCAGCTGCCAGCCGATCGCGGCAGCGGCCAGTGCGTTGAGCACGTTGTGACGGCCCGGCAATGCCAGCGTCACCGGCGTGGTGGTGCCTTCGGGCAGGCGCAGCGTGAAGCGCATGCGCGGGCCGTCCTGCACCACGTCTTCGGCGCGCACGTCGGCGTTCTCGCTCATGCCGTAGCTCATCACGTGGCGCGGTGTCTTGCCGGCCAGCGCGGCCACTTCCGGGTCGTCGATGCACAGCAACGCCAGCCCGTAGAACGGCAGGCGCTGCAGGAATTCGGCGAATGCGGCCTGGATGCGTGCGAAATCGTTGCCGTAGTTTTCCAGGTGATCGGCATCGATGTTGGTGATCACCGCCATCAACGGATTCAGGCGCAGGAAGCTGCCATCGCTTTCGTCGGCCTCGGCCACCAGCCATTGGCCACCGCCGAGCTTGGCGTTGGCACCGGCGGCCAGCAACTGCCCGCCGATGACGAAGGTCGGATCCAGCCCGCCTTCGCTCAGCACGGCCGCCGCCAGGCTGGTGGTGGTGGTCTTGCCATGCGTGCCGGCCACCGCGATGCCGCGACGGAACCGCATCAGCTCGGCCAGCATCGCCGCACGCGGCATGATCGGAATGCGCTGGCTGCGCGCTTCCATCAGCTCGGGGTTGTCTTCGCGGATCGCACTGGACACCACCACGCAATCGGTGCCGAGCACGTTGGCCGCCGAATGCCCGCGCATCACCCGCGCGCCCAGCTTGGCCAGCCGCCGTGTCGCCACGTTATCGGAGTTGTCCGAACCGGAGACTTCATAGCCCAGCGTCAGCATCACCTCGGCAATGCCGCTCATGCCGGTGCCGCCGATACCGACGAAATGCACGCGCGGAAATGCACGCACCAGATCGCCACTATCCTGCAGACGGCGGATCACTGGGCACCTCCGGCAGAGGTGCCGGGATTGGAGATTAGGGATTGGAGATTGGCAACGGCGGCGATCGATCGCGCCGAAAATTGACCATTAACGGATTTCTGCATGCTTTCCTGCTTGTGCTGTTGCTCTTTACGAATCCCCAATCCCGAATCCCCACTCCCGGCCTCCTGCAGAATGATGTCGGCGATGCGTTCGGCCGCATCCGGTTTGGCCAGGGTGCGGGCGGCCTGTGCCATCGACAGGCGACGTGCGGGGTCGACGAGCAGGGTCTGCAAGACCTGCTGCAGGCGCACGGCCAGGGTGTCGTCCTGCTTGAGCAGCACGGCGGCGTCGGCGCCGACCAGGTATTCGGCATTGCGGGTCTGGTGGTCGTCCACCGCTGCGGCAAAGGGCACCAGCACGCTGCCGATGCCGGCGGCGCACAGTTCGGCCAGCGTCGATGCACCGGCGCGGCACACGACCAGGTCGGCCCAGGCGTAAGCGGCGGCCATGTCGGCGATGAACGGTTCGACGCTGGCGTTGACGCCCGCCTGCGCGTACGCCGCCTCGGCTTCGGCGCGCAGCTTCTCACCGCACTGGTGGCGCACGTCCACATCCGGGTGGCCGAGCGCGGCCAGTGCCGCCGGCACGGCCTGATTCAATGCGCGCGCGCCCTGGCTGCCACCGAGCACCAGCACACGCACGGCACCGCCACGGCCGACCAGACGCGTGGCCGGCGCGGGAAGCGCTGCGATTTCGGCGCGCACCGGATTGCCCACCGCTTCCTCGCCAGCGAAGCTGCCCGGGAAACCGGTCAGCACACGGCGCGCAAACCGCGACAACACCTTGTTGGTCATGCCGGGGGCGCGGTTCTGTTCGTGCACCAGCAACGGCACGCCGAGCAGCCGCGCCGCCAGGCCACCCGGGCCGGCCGCGAAGCCGCCGAAACTGATCACCGCACGCGGCTGGCGCTTGCGCAGCACGAAACCGGCGGCGCGCACTGCGCGCATCACCCGCACCGGTGCACCGAGCAATTTCACCAGCCCCTTGCCGCGCAGGCCGCTGATGGCCAGCGTGTCCAGTGGAATGGCGTGCTGCGGCACCAGCCGGGTTTCCATCGCTCCATCGGCGCCCAGCCAGGTCACCGGCACGCCACGCGCGCGCAGCACCTTGGCCACGGCCAGACCGGGGAAGATGTGCCCGCCGGTGCCGCCAGCCAGAATCATCACTGGTCGACTCCCCGCACCTGGATGTGCGGGCGTTTGCGAGGGGTTCGCATGGGCACTCATGCAATCCTCCCGAAGGTCGGTTCCACCCGCGGCTGCATGCGGCTGGTGCCGCGCAGGATGGCCGACGCCGGTGCCACCGATGCGGCAGCGACCGGTGCGGCCGCGGGTGCGGCGGCAACTGGGTCACGCTGCGGCTTGTGCGCCGGCGCATAGGCTGGCGCGGCCGATTCGACCACCGGTTCGGCCGGCTCGGCCGACGGCGCGCCCGCGCCCTGCGGCGACAATTTGCTGCGCAGGCGCTCGGCACGATCCATCTCGTAGGACACGCGCAACAGCAGACCCATCGCCACGCAGGTCATCAGCACCGACGAACCGCCGGAGGAAATCAGCGGCAGGGTCAGGCCCTTGGTCGGCAGGATGCCCAGGTTCACGCCCACCGAGACGAAGCTCTGCAGGCTGATCCACAAGCCGATGCCGAAGGCGATGTAGCCGGAGAAGTGACGCTTCATTTCCACGCAGCGCATGCCCAGCCAGAACGCGCGGCCGACCAGCAGCGCGTACAGCGCGATCACCCCGCACACGCCGACAAAGCCGAGTTCTTCGGCAATGACCGAGAAGATGAAGTCGGTATGCGCTTCGGGCAGGTAATTGAGCTTCTGCACCGAGGCGCCCAGGCCCACACCGGTCCACTGGCCGCGGCCGACCGCCATCAAGGCGTTGGACAGCTGATAGCCGGAGCCGAGCTGGTCGGCCCACGGGTCCAGGAACGAGGTGATGCGACGCAGCCGGTACGGCTCCAGGATCGCGATGAAGGCGAACACCGGCAGGCCGAACACGATCGGCATCGACATGCGCGGCAGGTTCACCCCGCCCAGCACCAGCATGCCGGCGGTGATCGCCAGCAGCAGCGTGGACGAGCCGAAGTCCGGCTGCATCAGCAGCAGGCCAACCAGGGCGATCGCCACGCCCAGCGGCTTGAGCATCGCCGGCCAGGTCGCGTTGACCTCGTCGCGAAAGCGCACCAGATAGCTGGACAGCCACACGATGTAGAGCACTTTGACCGCTTCGACGGTCTGGAACTTCGACACGCCCAGGTTGATCCAGCGCTTGGCGCCGTTGACGCTGCTGCCCAGGCCGGGCACGAACACCACCATCAGCAGGCCGAAGCAGGCCAGCAGCAGCACCTGGTTGTACTGCTCGATGGTCTTGAGCTCGGTGCGCATCGCCCAGAACGCCAGGCCCACGCCGATGCCCAGGAACAGCAGGTGGCGGGTCAGGTAATAGAACGGGTTGTCGGACAGCTCGATCGAGCTGGACGCCACCATCACCACGCCCAGCGAGGCGAGCGTGGCCGCGGCCCCGAGCAGCCACGGGTCGTAGCGGCCGCCGATGGCGTCCAGTCGCGTGGCCTGGCGGGACATGTCGTTCATCAGCGCACCTTCAACGTGGCAAGGCCGATCAGCACCAGCACCACCGAAATGATCCAGAAGCGCACGATCACGCGCGGCTCCGGCCAGCCTTTGAGTTCGAAGTGGTGATGGATCGGCGCCATGCGGAACACGCGCTTGCCGGTCAGCTTGAAGCTGGCGACCTGGATCATCACCGACAGCGTCTCGATCACGAACACGCCGCCCATGATCACCAGCACCAGTTCCTGGCGCACGATCACCGCGATGGTGCCGAGCACCGCGCCCAGCGACAGCGCGCCGATGTCGCCCATGAACACCATGGCCGGATAGGTGTTGAACCACAGAAAGCCCAGGCCTGCACCGGCGATCGCCGAGCAGATGATGATCAGCTCGCCAGCCCCCGGAATCAGCGGGATTTTCAGGTATTCGGCAAACACCACATTGCCCGAGGCATAGGCGAACACGCCCAGCGCGCAGGCCACCAGCACGGTCGGCATGATCGCCAGGCCGTCCAGGCCGTCGGTGAGGTTCACCGCATTGGAGAAGCCGACGATCCAGAAATAGGCGATCACCACAAAGCTCACGCCGGCCAGCGGCAGCGCGATCGACTTGAACATCGGAATGTAGAAGGTGATCGCGGCCGGCACGTCGGCGGTGTAGTACAGGAACAGCCCCGCTGCCAGGCCGAAGATCGACTGCAGCAGGTACTTCCAGCGCGACTTCAGGCCGTTGGGATCGCGGCGCACGATCTTGATCCAGTCGTCGTACCAGCCGATCGCGCCGAAACAGATCATCACCGCCAGCACCAGCCACACGTAGCGGTTGCGCAGGTCGCCCCACAGCAGCACCGACAGGGTCACCGTCAGCAGGATCAGCGAGCCGCCCATGGTCGGGGTGCCGGCCTTGGAGAAATGCGTCTGCGGGCCATCCTGGCGGATCGGCTGGCCACCCTTGAACTGGGCCAGCTTGCGGATCACCGCCGGGCCCATCCACAACGACAGGAACAGCGCGGTCAGCGCCGCCAGGATGCCGCGGAAGGTCAGATAGTTGAACAGCCCGAACAGGCTCTCCAGTTGCTGCAGCCAACGCGCCAGCTCAAGCAGCATGGGATGCGTCCTCCGCCGGGGCCAGCAGCGCGGCGACGATGCGGTCCATGGCGCTGCCACGGGAGCCTTTCACCAGCAGCGTGGGCGGGGTGTGCGCCGTGGTGGCGGCAGTCTGCGCCGCCGCACCGGTGTGTTCGTACATCGAAGAAGATTCCTGCGTTTGAGTCGGCGAAACGGCGAGCTGCGCCAGATCCGCCTGCAAGGCCGCGATCAATGCGGCATGGGTGGCGAACACGCGGCCGCCCTCGCCGAACGCCTGCGCGGCGGCGGCACTGAGCTCGCCCAGCGCGTATAGGCGCTGCAGCTTGGCCGCGCGCGCGCGACGGCCGGCGGCCGCATGCAAGGCCACGCCTTCCGGGCCGAGTTCACGCATGTCGCCGAGCACCAGCCAGCCCTGGCCAGATGCCGCGGCCAGCGTGTCGATGGCCGCGTCCAGCGAACCGGGATTGGCGTTGTAGCTGTCGTCGATCAGCACAGCGCCGCCGGGCAGGGTGTGGGTGATCTGACGACCGGCCACCGGGCGCGCCTGCGCCAGACCGGCGGCGATGACCGGCAGGGCGATGCCCGCACCCAACGCCAGGCCGGCCGCAGCCAGCGCGTTGAGCACGTTGTGGCGGCCCGGCAACGGCAGCGCGATCTGCGCCTGGCCTTGCGGGGTCACCAGCGTGAACTGTGCCCCGCCCGCCTGCAGCCGCAGGCCATGCGCGGTGATCTCGGCACTGGCCTGCAGGCCGTAACGCAACACGCGGCGGCCCTGCACCGGCTGCGCCTGCAGTTGCTGCTCGAACCAGGCACCGAAGGCATCGTCGGCATTGATCACTGCCACGCCATCGGCCGGCAACGCGGCATAGATGGCGCCCTTGGTGCGGGCGACGCCGAGCAGGCTGCCCAGGCGTTCCAGATGCGCGGGTGCGATGTTGTTGACCAGGGCCACGTGCGGCTGCGCGATCTCGGTGAGATAGGCGATATCGCCCGGCTTGCCGGCGCCCATTTCGTAGATCGCCAGATCCGCATCGTCCGGGGCGGCGATCACCGCCAGCGGCAGGCCGATCTCGTTGTTGCGGTTGCCCGGCGTGGCGTACACGGTGGTTCCGTCGACACGCCCGGCCTCGCTCAGGATGGCCAGCAGCAAGGCCTTGACGCTGGTCTTGCCGTTGGAGCCGGTCAAGGCGATCACCCGCGTGGCGCGGTCGCGCTGCATGCCGGCGGCGATACGCGCCAACGCCAGTTCGGTATTGCCCACCAGCACCTGGGGCACGCTCAGCGCCGGCAGCAGCCGATCGACCAGCAGTCCGCTGGCGCCATGTGCCACCGCGTCTGCGGCAAAGTCGTGGCCGTCGAAACGCTCGCCGCGCAGCGCCACATACAGGCTGCCATTGGCCAGCGTACGGGTGTCGTTGCCGACGGTGTCGATCATGGCGTCGTCGCCATGCAGCTCGCCACCGGCCCAGTGGGCGATCAACGACAATGGAGTGAGCTTCATGCGCGCACTCCCAGCCCGGTCCGCGGCAACAAGGCCTGCGCCGCCACGATGGCGTCGTCGAAGGCATGCCGCACACCGGCCACTTCCTGATATGGCTCGTGGCCCTTGCCGGCGATCAGCACGATGTCGGAGGCACCGGCCATGCTGATGGCCTGATGGATCGCCGCGGCGCGGTCGCGCTGCACGATCGCCGCATCCGGACGCGCGAAGCCGCGCAGGATGTCGGCCACGATCACATCGCCATCTTCGCCCCGCGGGTTGTCGTCGGTGACGATCGCCACGTCGGCGTTGACCTCGGCAATGGCCGCCATCTGCGGGCGCTTACCGGTATCGCGCTCGCCACCGCAACCGAATACGCAGATCAACCGGTCCTGCGCATGCGCGCGCAGGCTGGCCAGTGCCTGTTGCAGCGCATCGGGCGTGTGTGCGTAGTCGACGACCACCAACGGTGCGCCATGCGCGCCACCGAGGCGGTTCATGCGCCCATGGATCGGCTGCAGCCGACCGAGCACCTCGGCGATCCGTGCCGGCGCGATGTCCAGCGCAGACAACGCGCCGGCCACGGCCAGCAGGTTGTCCACGTTGAAACGGCCCAGCAGCGGCGAGTGCACCGGATGCACGTGACCGTCGATATGCAGCGCGAAATTGATCCCGTTGTGATCCAACTGCAGCGCCTGTGCACGCACGCTTGCCTGGGCCTGCGCGCGCGAACTCACGCCGATCGCGCGCAGCGCGGGGTCGAGCGAGGCCAGCAGCGTGCGGCCGAAGTCATCGTCCAGGTTGACCACGGCGGCCTTCAATCCGGCGCGCGCGAACAGCCTGGCCTTGGCCGCGCCGTACTGCGCCATGTCGCCGTGGTAATCGAGATGGTCGCGGGTGAGATTGGTGAACACCGCCACGTCGAAATGCACCGCATCCACGCGGCCCTGGTCCAGCGCATGCGAGCTGACTTCCATCGCCACGGCCTGCGCGCCCTCGTCGCGCAGTTGCGCCAGCAAGGCATGCGTCTGCAGCACCAGTGGTGTGGTGAACCCGGTCGGCACGGCGCTGCCGTACAGGCCCACGCCCAGGGTACCGAGCGTGCCGGCGGGCGTGCCGAGCAGCGTCAGGGCCTGTGCCAGCAATTGCACCGTCGAGGTCTTGCCATTGGTGCCGGTGACGCCGACCATGCGCATCGCTCGCGAGGGCTGGCCGTGGAACTGGTCGGCCATCGCGCCCAGGCGCGCACGCAAACCGGGCACGGCGATCGCATCGACCGGTACCGGCAGATCGGCCGGCGCCGGCGGCTCGAACAACACCGCCACCGCGCCATTGGCGCGCGCCTGGTCGACAAAGCCCAGGCCGTGCGCGCCGAAACCGGCGATCGCCACGAAGGCATCGCCTGCACGCACCACACGGCTGTCCATCACCAGGCCCGACACCTGCACGTCGTGCGCAAGCGTCAGGTCAGGCAACAGCTGCGACAGCGGCATGGCGCGGCTCACTGGCGGCTCTCCTGCAACGGTGCGGGCTGGGCGGTGGTGGGCGCGGCCGGCGGTGCGATCGCGGTCGGGATGCCAGCGGACACTTCGTCCACCGGATCCGGCACCAATGCCGGGTCCAGGTCGGCCGGCTGCGGCTTGACTACCGGCTGCCCGGTCTTGCCGGCAGCCTGCGCGGCCAGCCACGACTGGATGTCGTCCGGCGGCACGTCCATCAGCCGCAGCGCGCCTTCCATCACCCGATGGAACACCGGTGCCGACACCAGGCCGCCGTAATACACCTTGCCCTGCGGATCGTTGATCACGATGACGGTGGCAAAGCGCGGACGCGTGGCCGGCACCAGGCCGGCGAACAGCGCGTTGTAATGCCCGCGCTCGTATCCGTTGGCGCCGTTCTTGCGCGCGGTACCGGTCTTGCCGGCCACGTGGTAGCCCAGGATCGCCGCGCCCTTGGCGCCCCCCTGGGTGACCACGGTTTCCATCATGTCGATGACCTGGCGCGCCACTTCGGGGGTGACCACCTGGCGGGTTTCGTTGTGCTGGCCGCGCACGAAGGTCGGCGGGGTCAGCTTGCCGCCATTGCCCAGCGTGGCGTACGCCTGCGCGATCTGCAGCGGCGTCACCGACAGGCCGTAGCCGTAGGACATCGTGGTCTTGGACGGGCCGCTCCAGCGCGCCGGCTGCAGCACCACACCGGCCGATTCGCCGGGAAACCCGCTATGCGGCGCAGCGCCGTAACCGAAGTTGCGGATCGACTGATAGAAGGTCTGGTCCGGCACCTTGGCCGCGATCTTGGCCGCGCCGATGTTGGAGCTGCGCGTGATCACGCCAGTGACGTTGAGCACGCCGTTGTTGCGCGGCACATCGCGGATGGTGAAGCGCCCCACCGACATGTAGCCGGGGTTGGTGTCGATGACGGTGTCCTTGGTCACCACGCCGGCGGTCAGCGCGGTGGCCACGGTCAGCGGCTTCATCGTCGAGCCCGGCTCGACCAGATCGGTGACCGCACGGTTGCGGCGCGCCGAGGGGTTGATGCCGGTGACCGCGTTGGGGTTGTAGGTCGGCAGGTTGACCATCGCCAGCACTTCGCCGGTGGCCACATCCATCACCACCATCGAACCGCCGGCAGCGTTGTTTTCGACCAGCGCGTTGCGCAGCTCCTTGTAGGCCAGGAACTGGATGCGGCGATCGATGCTCAGCGTCAGGTCCTTGCCCGGCTGCGCCGGACGCACCAGATCCACGCTCTCCACGATCGCGCCGCGCGCATCGCGCACCACCTTCTTGGAGCCCGGCTTGCCGCGCAGCCATTCGTCGAAGGCCAGCTCCAGGCCTTCCTGGCCGCGGTCGTCGATATTGGTGAAGCCCAGCACGTGGGCCATCGCCTCGCCTTGCGGATAGAAGCGCCGGAACTCGCGCTGCGAGAACACGCCGGGAATCTTCAGGTCGACAATCGCATGTGCCTTGTCCGGATTGATCCGGCGCTGCAGGTACATGAATTCCTTGCCGGCCTTCTGCGCCAGCTTGGCGTTCAATTCGTCCAGCGGCTGGCCGAGCGCCTTGGCCAGCTCGGGAATGCGGTCCGGATTGCGCAACAGCTCCTGCGGATTGACCCAGATCGATTCCACCGGCGTGGACACCGCCAGCGGCTCGCCGTTGCGGTCGGTGATCATGCCGCGCGAGGTGGCGATCGGCAGCTCGCGCAGGTAGCGCGCTTCGCCCTGGCGCTGGTAGAAGTCTCGGTTGACCAGCTGCACGAACGCCGCGCGGCCGATCAGCGTCACCGAGCACAGGCCCAGCGCGATGCCGACCAGCGTCAGGCGGCCACGCAGGTTGAAGTTGCTGCGCGCGCGGTTGCGGCCGGCTTTCATGGCGCACCTCCGTGTGCGCCACCCTGCGGGCGGCTTCGCCGTGCAAAACGGCTGTCCTGCCGTTTTGTCATGAGCGCAACACCGACATGTGCGCCACCCTGCGGGCGGCTTCGCCGTGCAAAACGGCTGTCCTGCCGTTTTGTCATGAGCGCAACACCGACATGTGCGCCACCCTGCGGGCGGCTTCGCCGTGCAAAACGGTTGTCCTGCCGTTCGCTCATGGGCGCACCACCACGATGTCGTTGGTCTCCGGGAACTTCATCCCGATGCGCGCACGCGCAACCTGATCCACGCGGTTGCTTTCCGCCCAGGTGGCCTGCTCCAGCTGCAGCCGGCCGAATTCGATATTCAATTCATCCCGCGTGTGTTCGAGCTTGGACAACTGCACGAACAGCTTGCGATGCATGTGGCGCATGTACACGACCCCGATCGCCGAGGCGATGCTGCAGGCCAGCAGCACGATGAGCAGCAGGCGGCTCATTGGGCGTCTCCTTGAGACGCCGGGATTGGGGATTGGGGATTCGAGATTCGCTCAGAGCGCTTTTCCAATCCCGAATCCCTACTCCCGAATCCCAGCTTCTCAGCCACCCGCAACACCGCGCTACGGGCGCGCGGGTTGACGCTCAGTTCGGCGTCGTCGGCCTTGATGGCGCCGCTGATCAGCTGCAGCGTCGGCACGAAAGGCTGGGCTTCGGGCAGGCGGCGGTTGCTCGGCGGCGCCTTGGCGTAGCGGGCCATGAACTGCTTGACGATGCGGTCTTCCAGCGAGTGGAAGCTGATCACCGCCAGGCGGCCGCCGGGCTTGAGCGCGCCCAGGGCGGCATCCAGGCCGGCTTCCAGGTCGTCCAGCTCGCGGTTGATATAGATGCGGATCGCCTGAAAGCTGCGCGTGGCCGGATGGGTCTTGCTGTCGCCGCGCGGCATCACCGAGGCGATCAGCTCGGCCAGCTGCGCGGTGCGCAGCAGCGGCTGTTCGGCGCGGCGCGCCACGACGGCGCGCGCGATGCGGCGGCTCTGGCGCTCTTCGCCATAGGTCCACAGCACGTCGGCGATGTCGCGCTCGCTGGCCTGCGCCAGCCACTCGGCCGCGCTCTGGCCGGCATCCGGGTCCATGCGCATGTCCAGCGGGCCGTCCTTGCCGAAACTGAAACCGCGCCCGGCCACATCCAGCTGCGGCGAGGACACGCCCAGATCCAGCAGGATGCCATCGACGGTTGCCGCAGCGACCACCTGGCCAAGACCGGCAAAACTGCCGCGATGGATGGACACGCGCGCATCGCCACCGAACGACTGTTCGGCCACGGCGATCGCGTCGGGGTCCTTGTCCATCACCAGCAGTCGACCTCCCGGGCCAAGGTGTTGCAGCACGCCACGGGCGTGTCCGCCACGTCCGAACGTGCCATCGAGATAAGTTCCGTTTTCGATCACCTGCAGGCCGTCCAGAACCTGCGTGTACAGCACCGGCGCGTGGGCCGCCGGCGGCTGCGACACCGGGTGACCGGGCTGCGCTTCACCGCGCATCCGGGCACCCCGGCTCACAACCTGAGATCGAGCAATTCATCGCCCAGATCCCCGTCAGACAATGTCTGCTGGATCAGTGCGCGATGTGCCTGCTCGCTCCAGAGTTCGAATTTGTCGCCCATACCCAGCAGCACGGCCTTCTTCTCGATGCCGACCGCGTTGCGGTGGCTGGCCGGGATGCTCAGACGGCCATTGGCGTCCAGCTCCAGCACTGCGGAAGAACCCACCAGTTTCTGCTGCAGCGTGCGGACCACGCGCTGGGTGTTGGGCTTGGACATCACATCGTCACGCACCCGCTCCCACTCCTTTTCCGCATACAGCCACAGGCAGCCGGCTTCGAACGGGTTGTAGGTGAGCACCAGGCGATTGCCGCTCACGCGCGTGACCAGGTCGCGGTACGCGGTTGGCACCGCCATACGCCCCTTGTCGTCCACCGTGATGGCAGTCTCGCCCTGAAACACCGAATACAACCTCGAATACCCGCTGGGGGATCATTGAACCACGAAAAACCACAAAACACCTGGTTTTCCCTCCGTTGCCCACCTTAGCAGCGCGTCAAAGGTTGTCAACAACTTTGAGGGCCACAAATCGCCAGTCGCATCAATGAGTTGCGGCACTCTTTAGAGACTTGTTCAAAGGTTATCCACAAGTTGCTGTTTCATCTCAGATTTTGAGATTGAACGAAAATTCAGGGGCGTGAAGGCCATGTAAACCCGACCGCAGTCTCACTTCACACTGCGCCAGCTGCACATGGTTAATGCGCAAACAGGCGACAATCGGCGGCATGTGCCTGGTCGCTCTTGCCTGGAAAACCCACCCGCGCTGGCGCCTGCTGCTGGCGGGCAACCGCGATGAATTCCACGAGCGCCCGACCGCTGCGCTGGCGCGCTGGCCAGCACCCGCCGACGGGGTGCTGGCGGGCCGCGACCTGCGCTCGGGCGGCAGCTGGGTGGGCCTGGGCAGTGACGGCCGCGCCGCGGTGGTGACCAACGTGCGCGACCCGCTCGCCACCGCGTCCGGCCGCTCGCGCGGTCACCTGATTGCCAATTACCTGGCCGGCAGCCTGGGCGCGGCCGTCTACGCCGGCGACCTGGCGGCCGCCGCGCACGAGTTCCCGCCGTTCAATCTGGTGGTGTGCGACGCCGAGCGCTGCGAACACCTCAGTAACCACCCGCCCCTGGCACGCACGCTGGCGCCTGGCATCCACGGCATGTCCAACGGCCCGCTGGACGCGCACTGGCCCAAGACCGCTACGTTGACCGCGGCCTTGCACGACTGGTGCGCCGCAGGCAGCGACGACCTGCAACCGCTGTGGACCGCCCTGGGCAACCCCGCCATCGCGCCGGACCACGCCCTGCCCCACACCGGCGTGGACCTGCCCACCGAACGCCTGCTGTCGGCCGCCTTCATCAGCGGCGCCAGCTACGGCACCCGCGCCAGCACCATCGTCGCGGTGGACCACCACGGCAACGGCTTCATCCACGAACGGCGCTTCGGCCCGAACGGCATCTTCCAGGGCGAGACGCGGCTGGAGATTTAGAGACACCGTTACTGCGTGGCGGGACGATAAGGCAAGAAACAAAGGGCCTGGCCCACGCATCGCTCCCGTAGGCCGGGCAAATGCAGACCGCCCAGCCCCCCTTCTCCCGCCCGTGGGAGAAGGTGGCGCGCAGCGCCGGATGAGGGTGGGATCCGCCACGCATTCCCGCGCTACCCCCATCCGCCCTTCGGGCACCTTCCCCCGCAAGCGGTGGAAGGCAAAAAAGGTCTGGACCCGCCCGTCCCCCTCCGCAAACCGGGAGAACAAAGCAGCAGTCATTACCAAGCAATTCCATCGACAGCAGTTTCATCGATGGCAGACGACCCGACGCTCCAGCAGTGCACCCGAGTGCAAGCCCCCTTGAGTCAAGGGGGCGCGGCGACAGCCGCAGGGGTGTGGCATGCCCGGAGCGGGGCCTGCGGTTCGTACCGCCACCGGCGGTACGAAGCGTGGGTGTCTTCTTTGGGCGAACGCCCGAAGAAGGCAGCGAACAGCCGCAGGGATTTGGAATGCCCGGAGCGGGACCCGCGTTTTGTACCGCCAATGGCGGTACAAAGCGTGGGCACCTTCGAGAAGGGCGAACGCCCGAACGAAGGTGGCGGAGCCGGCCGGTAAGCCGGGTTCTGTCGTGGACAGTCATTCGTCTAGGCGCTACGTCACCGCAGCGCTCAAGCAACCTACCCGGATCCAGCGCGGGCCACGCCAATGGATCCCTATTTGGTCTTGCTCCAGGTGGGGTTTGCCGTGCCGGTCCGTTACCGGACTCGCGGTGCGCTCTTACCGCACCATTTCACCCTTACCGGCCCCTCGCCACCCCTCTGCAGCCTCCGAACGCACTTGGCGATGCTGCGCATCGCCGACACGCTTCAGTGGCGGCAGAGGGGTGACGAGGGACGTAGGCGGTATCTTTCTGTTGCACTTTCCGTCGGCTCGCGCCGCCCAGGCGTTACCTGGCACCTTGCCCTATGGAGCCCGGACTTTCCTCGGCACTCTTGCGAGTGACGCGACTGTCTGGCCGACTCCGCCGGGGCGCACTATACGCTATCGCCACCGTGCACAACGGCGCCGCGACTTCCCCCCGCCGTTGCCGGCAGGCCCGCAATTGCCCGTAGGAGCGCACCCGGGCGCGAGAGGCCTTACCGAGAAAAATCCCAGTGCACGTAAACCTGCTCCTGCAACAGCACACCTAGCCACCATACAAGGCCTTGCGCGGCGCGCCGGTCAGTTCGGCGGCCAGCTTGGCGGCCGTGGACGGCGGCAGGTGCTCGGCAAGCTTGGCGTAGACGCGGCGGCCTTCGGCCAGCAGGCCTTCGGCAGCGTCGGCGGCGCCCTGCACCATCACCACGAACTCGCCCTTGCGCTGGTTGTCGTCAGCTTCGACCTTGGCCTGCAACTGCGCCAGGGTGCCGTCGAGCACGGTTTCGAACAGCTTGGTCAGCTCGCGCGCGATCACCGCCGGGCGCTCGTCGCCGAAGGCCAGGCGCAGGTCGGCCAGCGATTCGACGATGCGGTGCGCCGATTCGTAGAACACCAGGGTGCGGGTCTCGCCGGCCAGGTGCGCCAGGCGCTCGCGACGTGCGGCGCTCTTGGCCGGCAAAAAGCCCTCGAAGCCGAAGCGGTCGCTGGGCAGGCCGGCCACGCTGAGCGCGGCGATCACCGCGCAGGCGCCGGGAACCGGGCTGACCCGGATCCCGGCCGCGCGGGCGGCGCGCACCAGCTTGAAGCCAGGATCGCTGACCAGCGGGGTGCCGGCATCGCTGACGATGGCCAGCGACTCGCCCTCGCGCAGGCGCGCGACGATGCGCTCGGACATGGCGTCTTCGTTGTGGTCGTGCAGGGCCAGCAGCGGGCGGTCGATGCCGAAGTGGCCGAGCAGCTGGCGGGTGTGGCGGGTGTCTTCGGCGCAGATCGCGGCCACGCCACGCAGCACCTCCTGCGCACGCGGCGACAGGTCGGCCAGGTTGCCGATCGGCGTGGCGACCACGTGCAGGGTTCCAGGGGAGGTCATCGACGGTATTCCGTAGGGCAAAGGGTAGAATCGTAGCGTTTTTAACGGTCCGCCCCGGCGGGCCCCGTCCAATGGATCTGAAATGAACAAGCGTGTTGCAAGGATCTCCGCCCTGTCGCTGATGGTGATGCTGGCCGCCGGTTGCGCCACCAGCAGCGTCACCCAGACCGCCTCGCCGACCCAGAGCGCGGCGCTGGCGTTGCTGGACCAGGGCAAGCCGCGCGAGGCGGCGCAGCAACTGGAAGCCGAGGCCGCCGGCGCCAGCGGTGCGCAGCGCAGCCGCCTGCTGGCCGCGTCCGCGTTCGGCTGGCACGACGCCGGCGATGACGCACGTGCGCGCACGCTGCTGGCGCAGGTCACCGCGCGGCATCTCGGCGGCGAAGACCGCGCCCGCTTCGCGCTGCTGACCGGCGAGTTGGCGGTGATCGACAAGCAGGCCGCGCAGGCGCTGCAGGCCCTGGGCGACAGCCCGCAAGGCCTGCCCCAGCCGCTGCAGACCCGCTGGCTGCTGGCACGCGCCGCCGCACTGGAAGGCACCGGCGACCTGTTCGGCGCTGCCGCCGACCGCGCACGCGCCGATGCCAGCCTGACCGGCACCCCGCGCAGCGAGAACCAGCGCGCGATCGTGCGCCTGCTGGCCGCACTCGACGACGCCACGCTGAAGGGCCGCACCGCGGCGCTGCCGGCGGGCGATCCGCTGTACAACTTCGCCGGCCGCGCCCTGATCAGCCGCGGCCTGGCGCTGCCGCGCGCGTTCGACCGCGACGCGCAATGGGGTTTTGACACCAGCAAGCGCCCGCCGGCCGAACGCGATGGCTATCGCCCGCCGATCAAGCTGGGCGTGCTGCTGCCGCTCAGCGGCAACCTGGCCACCGCCTCGGCGCCGGTGCGCGATGGTCTGCTGGCCGGCTACTACGCCGAAACCCGCCGCCGCCCGGAACTGCGCTTCTTCGACACCGCCGGCACTGCCGCCGGCGCCAATGCCGCCTACGACAAGGCAGTGAGCGCCGGGGTGGATTACGTGGTCGGCCCGTTGGGGCGCGACGAAGTCAGCGCCGTGTTCGCACGCGGCCAGCTGGCGGTGCCGGTGCTGGCGCTCAACCGCCCCACCGACAACAAGGCACCGCCCAGCGGCAGCGCCGGCTTCTCGCTGGCGCCGGAAGACGACGGCATCATGGCCGCCGAATACCTGCTCTCGCGCGAACGTCGCAACGTGCTGATCGTCGGCACCAGCGACGACAACGGCAAGCGCACCATCAAGGCCTTCCGCGACCGCTTCAGCGAACGCGGCGGCACCATCGCCGGCAGCATCAGCGTGGCCGAGGTGCCGGGCGACATCGGTGCGCAGCTGCGCAACTACGGCACCGCCGATGCGGTGTTCCTGGCAGTGCGTGGCAACACCGCGCGCGCGCTGGCGCCGCAACTGGCCTTGAGCGGGTTCGCCGGCAAGTCGCGCGTGGGCACCTCGCAGCTGGTGGCCGGCACCGGCAAGGTCGAAGACGACCTGGCCCTGGACGGCATCGTCTACCCGAGCGAGACCTGGACCGCCCTGGGCGTGTCCGGGCTGCCGGCCTCCACCCAGGTCGCCAGCACGTTGCCCAGCGCACGCGGACCGGGTGCGCGCCTGTTCGCGTTCGGCTACGACGCCTGGAAGATCAGCGCGTACCTGGAAAAGCTCGCCACCGGCACCGATGGCGGCCTGCGCGGCGCCACCGGCACCCTGCATCTGGACGGCTTCGGCAATGTGCTGCGCACCCCGGCCTGGTCCACCTTCAACGGTGGCCGCCCGGTGCCGATCGCCGACGGCCGCTGACACCATGCCGGCAGCGCGTCAGCAACGTGGTGCGGCGGTGGAAGCGGCCGCCCGCGCGCTGCTGGAGCAGGCCGGGCTGCGGCTGGTGGTGGGCAATGCCAGCTACCGCGGCGGCGAACTGGATCTGGTGATGCGCGACGGACAGGCGCTGGTGTTCGTGGAGGTGCGTTATCGCCGCGACAACCGCTTCGGCGGTGGCGCGGCATCGGTGGATGCGCGCAAGCGCCGCAAGCTGGTGCTGGCCGCGCAACTGTTCCTCGCCTATCACCCGGCACTGGCGACACTGCCGTGCCGCTTCGACGTGGTGGAAGCCAGCGGCGAGCCACCGGTGCTGAACTGGATCCGCGACGCCTTCCGCGCCGACGACTGCTGACAACGACCCACGCGCGATGCCCACCATCATCACCCACGCCGCCGTGCCGCTGGCGCTCTGGTGCGCCAGTGAACGCGGCCGCCTGTCGCCACGCCTGCTCGCTGCCGGCATCGTCGCGGCGATGTTGCCGGATGCCGATGTGCTGGCATTCGCGTTGCATGTTCCGTACGCCGATGCGTTCGGCCATCGCGGCGCCAGCCACTCGTTGCTGTTCGCCGGGCTGATTGCGCTGCTGGGGGGTGTTGCGCATCGCCTGTTGCGTGCGGACGCGCTGCAGGCAGCAACGTTCTTGTGCGTCTGCGCCGCCTCGCATCCGCTGCTGGATGCGATGACCTCCGGCGGATTGGGTGTTGCGCTGGCCTGGCCATGGAGCGAAGCACGCTGGTTCGCACCGTGGCGGCCGATCCGCGTGTCGCCCTTGGTCAATGGTTTCTTCAATGCGCGCGGCCTGGCCACGCTGCTCTCCGAGCTGCGCTGGGTCTGGCTGCCGCTCACCGCCGCCGCGCTGGGATGGAGATGCATCCAGCGCGCGGCACCACAGGATCACCTGTCATGACCGATGTGCTTCCCACTGCCCTAGCCGACTTGCTGGCCGCGCGGCTTGGCCCCGATGGCTGGCTGACCGGCGCCGACGCGCGGCGCCGCCATGGCGAAGACGATTCGCGCCGCTGGGCCTTGCCCGCCGCCGTCGCCCTGCCGCGCGATACCGAGGAGGTGGTGGCGATCGTGCAGGCCTGTCGCGCCCATGGCGTGCCGATCGTGGCGCGTGGCGCGGGCACCGGCACCACCGGTGCGGCAGTGCCGTTTTCCGGCGGCGTGGTGGTGTCGATGGCGCGCATGAATCGCATCGTGGCCTTGCGCCCGGAAGACCGCTGCGCCGTGGTGCAACCGGGCCTGCTCAACGGCGAACTGCAGCAGGCCCTGCAGCCGCACGGCCTGTTCTGGCCGCCGGACCCGTCCAGCGCGGACATCTGCAGCGTCGGCGGCAACCTGGCCACCAATGCCGGCGGCCCGCGCGCGGTGAAATACGGCGCCACCCGCGACAACGTGCTCGGCCTGGTCGCTGTGACCGGCACCGGCGAGGTGATCCGCTGCGGCGGTGCGTATACGAAGAATTCCACCGGCTACGACCTGACGCATCTGCTGGTCGGCAGCGAAGGCACCCTGGCGATCATCGTCGAGGCGACCTTGAAGCTGACACCGCGTGCGATCGCACAAGCCGGTTTGCGCGCGCTGTATCGCGACGCAGCCAGCGCCGCGGCAGCGGTGTCTCGCATCATGGCGCAACCGACCACGCCGACAATGCTGGAATTCATGGATGCCAGTGCGATTGCGCTATTGCGCCGCAACGGCAGCGATGTCCCCGAGGCCGGCGCGATGCTGCTGATCGAAGCCGATGGCGATCACGACACCCTGCCCTACGCGCTGCAGGCCTTGCACGCTGCAGCCGATGGCGAGGGCGTGGTGAGCCTGGACGTGGCCGCCGATGGCAGCGCGCGCGACAAGCTGTGGGCGGCACGCCGCGCACTGTCGCCTGCGCTGCGCACGATCAAGCCCGGCAAGATCAACGAAGACGTGGTGGTGCCGGTTTCGCGCATCCCCGACCTGGTGGCCGGCGTGGAGGCATTGGCTGCGGAATTCGCGCTGCCGATTGTGGCTTTCGGGCATGCCGGCAATGGCAACCTGCACGTCAACATCATGTACGACCCGGCCGATGCCGACGAAGACGCACGCGCCCATGCCGCATTGCCGCGCCTGTTTGCGCTGGTGCTGTCGCTGGAAGGCACGCTCTCCGGCGAGCACGGCATCGGCGTGGCCAAGCGCGGTTTCATGGCCCAGGCCTTCAGCGCACCGACGCTGGCGGCGATGCGTGCGATCAAGGCCGCGCTGGATCCGGACGGGATCCTGAATCCGGGCAAGGTGCTGCCACCGCTCGAGTGACGCTGCCGCCTCAGCGCGCCACCCCGATGAAGCGCAGCCCCACGCCCGGTTCGGTGACGATGTAATGCGGGGCGGCGGCATCGTCGTGCAGTTTCTGGCGCAGCTTGCCGACCAGGATGCGCAGGTAATGGGTGTCGTCTTCATGGGTGGGGCCCCACACCTCGCGTAGCAGCTGCGGCTGGGTGACCACGCGGCCGGCGTGCTTGAACAGCAGTGCGAGCAGGGCGTATTCCTTGCGACTCAAGGGCACCGCTTCGCCATCGAGGGTGACCTCGCGCAGGCCCAGGTGGATGTGCAGGCGGCCGTCGTCGAACACGCTCTCCTCCACCGTGCTGCCGGCGCCGGCCTGGCGCAGCAACGCGCGGATGCGCGCCATCAGTTCCTGCACGCCGAACGGCTTGGTGACGTAGTCGTTGGCGCCGGCATCGAGCGCGGCGACCTTTTCGGTTTCGCCGGCGCGCACGGTGAGCATGATCACCGGCACGCTGGACCACTGGCGGATCTCGCGCAGCACCTCGTGGCCGTCGCGATCGGGCAGGCCGATGTCCAGCACCACCAGTTCGGCGCCCTGCCCGGCCAGCATGGCCAGGCCTTCCTCGGCGGTGCCGGCCTGCAGCACGCGATACCCCTGCGCGCGCAGGCTGATGTCGAGAAACCGGCGGATCTGCGGCTCGTCGTCGACGATCAGCACGCGGGCAGGCGGGATGGCAGTGGGGTCAGTCGGCATCGGGGCGAGGTGGCGCGGCGGGAACGAGCAACGGCAGCGTAATGCGGATCGTGGTGCCGTGACCATCGGCGCCGGCCAGCGCCGCCACGCTGCCGCCATGCGCGCCGATCATGCCCTGGCAGATGGTCAGGCCCAGCCCGGTGCCATGGCGGCCGCGGTCGCCACGCTCCACGCTGTAGAACATGTCGAAGATGCGCGCGCGCTCGTCCTCGGGAATGCCGGGGCCCTGGTCGCCGATATCGATCTGCAGGGCGCCGGCCTGCAGCCGCGCCTGCACGGTGACGGCCACGCCGGCTGGCGAAAATTTCGCCGCATTCTCCAGCACGTTGAAGATGGCCTGCTCCACCAGCGCCGGGTGCACCCAGATCGCCGGCAGGTCGGCGGCCAGCTCCAGTTGCAGCCGTACTGCCGGCTGGTAGCGCTGCAGCCGCCGCGTGGCCGAGCCGATCAACTCGTCCACGCCGATCCAGTCACGCTTCAAGGTCAGCCCGGTATGGCCGAGCCGGGTCATGTCGAGCAGGTTCTGGATGTAGCGATCCAGCCGCTCGCCTTCCAGCTGGATGGTGTCCAGCAGGCTGTGGCGGTCCTGTGCGTCCATCGCATCGCCGTAGCTGGCCAGGCTGCTGGCCGAGCCGATCATCGAGGCCAGCGGCGAGCGCAGATCGTGCGAGACCGAGGACAGCAATGCCGAGCGTAGGCGCTCGGTTTCGCCACTGACGCGCGCGCCCTCCAGATCGGCGACCAGGCGCGTGCGCAGCGCCGCCTGGCCGATGTCCTCCACCATCGCTTCGGCCAGCCGACGTTGCTCCAGGCCGGGCCGCTGCACGCTCTGACGAAAGCGCAGCGCGGCCACGCCCAGGCTCCCACGTTCGTGCCGCACCGGCAGGCACCACCACTGCGCGCCGGCCAGCGTATCGGTGAAGTGGCCGGCCGGCTGCCCGTGGCGCTGGGTCCACTCCGCCGCGCTGCGATCGAGTGCGCCGAAGCTGGCCGGCGCATCGCTTTCGCGTTGCTCCAGCCGCAACCAGGCCTCGGCATCCAGTGCAGTGGCCAGCGCACGGCGGCCGGCTTCCAGCACCTGGCCCAGGTCGGCGGCGGTGCTGAGCTCGCGGGCCAGCGCCTGCAGTGCATTGGCATGCGCGTTGGCGGCGCGCAGGGCCAGCACCTGGCTGCGCAGGCGCGAGGCCAGGCGGCCGGCGACCAGCGCGGCGATCAGGAACAGGCATACCGTCACCACGCCCTGGCGCGCGCTGATGTGCAGGGTGAAGCGCGGTTCGATGAAGAAGAAGTTGTAGGCGACAAAACTCAGCAGCGCGGCGATCACCGCCGCGGCCATGCGTGTGCGCGAGGCCACCAGCACCACCGCGACGATGAACACCATCGACAGGTCGTCGATGTCGGTCCAGCGCTGGATCACCCACGCCACCGCGACCGCCGCAGCGGCGGCGATCGCCGCGAACGCCAGGTCGTAGCGCTGCAGCCACTGGCGCGGATTGCGCCAACGCTGGCGCGCGCGTGCGCGCGCATCGGCGGAGCTGACGATGACCAGTTCGTAATGCGCGCCACGCTGCAGCAGTTGCTGGGTCAGCGTGCGGTTGAACATGCGCGCCAGCGGACGCTCGCGCGTGCGCCCCAGCACCAGCGTGGACACGCCGTTTTGCGCAGCGAAATCCAGCAATGCCTGCGCGACGTTGGCGCCATGCAGCAGCGCGGTATCGCCACCCAGGCGACGTGTCAGTGCGAAGGCGCGGTCGATCTCCAGCTGCCAGGCGGCATCGGCCACGGTGCGTGTCTGCACGGTGACCACCGTCCACGGCGCATCGCGCCGCTCGGACAGCCGCCGCGCCACCCGCACCAGATAATCCGAGCCGCCACGCCCATCGATGGCCACCACCACGCGGCGACGCAAGGCGGCGGTGCCGGGCAGGCCGCGCGCGGCCTGGGTGTCGCGCAGATCGCTGTCGACGCGGTCGGCCGCGGTCTGCATCGCCAGCTCGCGCAGGGCGGTGAGGTTGGAGGGCGAGAAGAACGCCTGCAAGGCCTGCGTGGCCTGTTCGGGCAGATACACCTTGCCCTGCTGCAGGCGTTCGATCAGTTCGCGTGGCGGCAGATCCACCAGCACGATGTCGCGCAGGCGATCGAACACCGCATCGGGCACGGTCTCGGACACGCGCACCCCGGTGATGCGCAGCACAATGTCGTTGAGGCTTTCCAGATGCTGGATGTTGACCGTGGTGTAGACATCGATGCCGGCATCGAGCAGTTCCACGATGTCCTGCCAGCGCCGCTCGTGCCGGCTGCCCGGTACATTGCGATGCGCCAGCTCGTCGATCAGGGCCAGCTTCGGCTTGCGCGCGAGCAAGGCATCCAGGTCGAGCTCTTCCAGCTGCCGGCCCTGGTAGCTGATGCGGGTACGCGCCAGCAACGGCAGGCCATCCAGCAGTGCGGCGGTCTCGCTGCGGCCGTGCGTTTCCACCACTCCGGCCACCACGTCCATGCCCTGGCGCAGGCGCTCGCGCGCGCGCGACAACATGGCGTAGGTCTTGCCCACGCCCGGCGCGGCGCCCAGAAAAACGGTCAGACGCCCGCCATGTTCGCGCTGCAGTTCGCCGATCAGCGCGTCGGCTTGTTGGGTGCGGGCGTCGATCATGGAGGCCGGGATTGGGGAGTCGGGATTGGGGATGTGTGGAGCCTACCGCGAGCTGACAGATCTAGCGTTGTGGCTTTGACCCATTCCCGATTCCCGACTGCCCATTCCCGGCGCGATCCAGCGCCAGGTTCAGCGCCAGCACATTCACCCGCGGCTGCCCGAGCAGGCCGAACTGTGGCGATTCGGTGGCGGCCTGGACCAGCGCGGCCACGCGCTGTTCCGGCCAGCCGCGCGCGGCGGCGACGCGGCGCACCTGGACCTGTGCGCCGGCCGGGCTCAGGTGTGGATCCAGGCCACTGCCGGATTGGGTGATCAGCTCGGCGGGGACCGCCTCCGGTGCGATGCCGTCGCGTGCCGCCACCTCGGCGCGCGTGGCGGCGATGCGGGTCTGCAGGTCGGGATTGGAACGCGCCTGGTTGCTGCCGGCCGCCGCGGTCGGGTCGTACTTGGCGGCCGAGGGGCGTGGCTGGAAATAGCGCGCATCGGCAAACGGCTGGGCCACCAGGGCCGAGCCGACCACCCGCGCGTCATCGCGCAGCAGCGAGCCGTGCGCCTGCACCGGGAACAGCGCGCCGGTGATGCCGGTGGCGACCAGCGAATAGCTCAGGCCCAGGCCCAACAGGATGAACAACGCCAGCATCACCGCCCCGCGCAGGGCGCCGTCGTCGCGCAACGGCAGCGCAGCGGGTGTACCGGTTTTCGAAGAAATCGTCATGGCTCAGTTCCCCAGGGTGGCGACAAGCGCCAGGTCGATCAACTTGATGGCGGCAAACGGCAGCAACACGCCGCCCACGCCGTACATCAGCATGTTCCGGCGCAACAGGGCCGTGGCGCTGGACGGACGAAAGCGCACGCCGCGCAAGGCCAGCGGGATCAATGCCGGGATGATCAACGCATTGAAGATCAAGGCCGCCAGCACCGCATGCCGCGGGTTGGACAGCTGCATCACGTTGAGCGCGGCCATCGACGGAATCGCCGCGGCAAACAATGCCGGCAGGATCGCGAAATACTTGGAGACGTCGTTGGCCAGCGAGAACGTGGTCAGCGCACCGCGCGTGATCAGCTGCTGCTTGCCCACTTCGACCACCGCCAGCAGCTTGGCCGGATCCGAATCCAGGTCCACCATGTTGCCGGCCTCCTTGGCCGCCTGCGTCCCGGAGTTCATCGCCAGGCCCACGTCGGCCTGGGCCAGCGCCGGCGCATCGTTGGTGCCGTCGCCCACCATCGCCACCAGCCGCCCGCCGGCCTGCTCGGCGCGGATGCGGGCCAGCTTGTCTTCCGGCCGCGCCTGGGCGATGTAGTCGTCCACGCCGGCTTCGGCGGCAATCGCGGCCGCGGTGAGCGGGTTGTCGCCGGTGATCATCACCGTCTTGATGCCCATCGCACGCAGCTGCGCGAACTTCTCCTTGATGCCTTGCTTGACCACGTCGCTCAGCTCGACCACGCCCAGCACATGCCGGCCTTCGGCCACCACCAGCGGTGTGGCGCCGCCGCGTGCGACTTCTTCGATACGTCCCTGCAATTCCGGTGACACCGTCGCGCCCATGCCCTGCACATACGCCACGATCGAATCGCCAGCGCCCTTGCGGATGCTGCGCCCGGCCAGATCGACGCCGGACATGCGGGTTTGCGCGGTGAAGGCGATGAAATGCGCGCCCTCCGGCTCGACAGCCACGGCACCCTGCTGGCGCGCCAGCTTGACGATGGACTTGCCTTCCGGCGTCGGGTCGGCCAGCGAGGCGAGCATCGCCGCATCGCGCAGTTGCGCACGGTCGATACCGGCCAGCGGATGGAACGCGGTGGCCTGGCGGTCGCCGTAGGTGATGGTGCCGGTCTTGTCGAGCAACAGCACGTCCACGTCGCCGGCCACTTCCACCGCCTTGCCGGATTTGGCCAGCACATTGGCCGACAGTGCGCGGTTCATGCCGGCGATGCCGATGGCCGGCAACAGCCCGCCGATGGTGGTTGGAATCAGGCATACCAGCAGCGCGATCAACAACAGCGGATCCAGCGTGACCCCGACGAAACCGGCAATTGCCGGCAACGAGGCGACCACGATCAGGAAGGTCAGCGTCATCGCCGCCAGCAACAAGGTGAGCGCGATTTCGTTCGGCGTCTTCTGCCGGTTGGCGCCTTCCACCAGGGCGATCATGCGATCGAGAAAACTCTGCCCCGGTTCGGCGGTGACCTTGAACACGATCTCGTCGGAAAGCACGCGCGTACCGCCGATCACGCCACTGCGATCGGTGCCGGCCTCGCGCAGCACCGGTGCCGATTCACCGGTCACCGCAGCTTCGTTGATCGTTGCAACACCGCGCACGATTTCGCCATCGGCCGGGACGAATTCGCCTTCGGACACCATCACGTAGTCGCCCGGGCGCAGCTCGGCCGCCGGCACGCGGGTCTCGCGGCCGCCAAGTGCGGTTTCCACCCGGCGCGCGACCAGATCCTTGCGCGCACGGCGCAGCGATGCGGCCTGCCCACGCCCGCGCGCTTCGGCGATGGCCTCGGCAAAGTTGCCGAACAGCACGGTCACGAACAGGATCGCCGTCACCGCCCAGCCGAAGCCGGCATTGCCATGCCCACTGGCGGTGATCACCGCCGCCAGCACCGTGCCGCCCATCACCACCGCCATCACCGGGCTGCGCAGCAGATGCCGCGGCGCCAACTTGCGGAAGGCTGCGCGTATCGCCGCCACCAGCACGGCGGCATCGAACAACGCTGCGTCACCGCGCTCGCGTTTTTCAGTCGTATCGATCGTAGACATTGCTCAAACTCTCAGGACGCCGCCAGGGCGAGGTGTTCAGCGATAGGACCCAGCACCAGTGCCGGCATGAACTGCAGCACGGTGAGCACCAGCACGATCGCCATCAGGGTCAGCGCAAAGGTCGGTGTTTCGACCTGCAGGCTGCCGGCCGACTCGGGCGCACGCCGCTTCACGGCCATGCGCGCGGCCACCATCAGCGGCAGGATCAATGCCGGATAGCGCCCCAGTGCCAACACCACCGAGCAACTCAGGTTCCACCAGTACGTGGCATCACCCAGCCCCTCGAAACCGGAGCCATTGTTGGCAAAGGCCGAGGTGTACTCGTAGAACACCTGGCTGATCGCGTGGAAGCCGGGATTGGAATTGGCCGTCCATGCAGGCACCGCCAGTGCCACCGCGGTGAAGCCCAGCACCACCAACGGCTGCAGCAGGATCAGCAGCGCAAGCAGCTGCACCTCGCGCGCTTCGATCTTGCGGCCGAACAGCTCCGGCGTGCGCCCGGTCATCAAACCGGCCAGAAACACGCTCAGCAGCAGATACACCACGAACTGCTGCAAACCGCAGCCGACGCCGCCCCAGATCGCGTTGATCAGCATGTCCACCAGCGTGACCAGGCCGCTCAACGGCGCCAGCGAATCGTGCATCGCGTTGACCGAGCCGTTGGAGGTCTGCGTGGTCAACGCCGCCCATAACGCGGACGCATCCGCGCCGATGCGCACCTCCTTGCCTTCCATCAGGGCAGGCGAGCTGGCGCTGGCCGAATGCGCTTCGGACCACAGCAACAGCGCGGTGGACGCGGCCGACATCGTCAGCATGGTGCCCAATACCAGGGCGGTGAGACGTTTGCGCCCGGTCAGGTAGCCGACCATGAACACCACGCTCATCGGCAACAGCACCAGCGCCAGCGTCTCCAGCAGATTGCTCAGCGGCGTGGGATTTTCCAGCGCCACCGAACTGTTGGGGCCGTACCAGCCGCCGCCATTGGTGCCGAGCTGCTTGACCGCGACCATCGCCGCAACCGGCCCGACCGGTATGGTCTGCTTGGGCATGCCGGCACTGCTGTCCAGCGGTGCGGCAGTGGCCGCACCCTGCAACGTGGAGGGCACGCCCTGCCAGCCAAGCAGTACCGTCCACAGCAGGCACAACGGCAGCAGGACGCGCACGCTGGCGCGGATCACATCGGCCCAATAATTGCCGACATCCGCGTCCGGCAGGTCCTCCACGCCGGAACCCGACGGCTGCCGTCCCTGGCGCGGCATGCCCATCTCCTGCTCGTCCGGCCCAGCCGCCAGTGACTTGGCGCCCGCCGCCGCATGAGGCAGCAGCGAGGCATCGGACACCGTTGCGGCACCTCGCCCACCGAACAATGCACGCAAGGTCGCCACTGCCAACGCCAGGCCCATCATCGGCGTCACCACCTGCAGGCCGACGATGCCGGTCATCTGCGCCAGATACGACAACTGCGCCTGGCCCGAGTAATGCTGCTGGTTGGTGTTGGTGACGAACGACACCATGGTGTGCAACGCGGTATCCCAGCGCATGTTCGGGACGGCGTCCGGGTTGAACGGCAGCCACGCCTGGGTCATGAACACTGCCCAGGTGAGCAGGCCGACAACCAGGTTGCTGAGCAAAAACGCCACCGCATAGCCGCGCCACGACATGCCCTGCTGCGGGCGGGTGCCGAGCAGTGCATACAGCGGCCGTTCGATCCAACCGAACAGCGCATCGCCACGCATCGGGGCGCCGCGCATCACCGCCGCCAGATAGCGGCCAAGCGGCCAGGCCAGCACGATGGCCAGCGCATAGACAAGGAGAGTTTCAATCATTGGAGCGCACTCGCATCAGAAGTCTTCGGGGCGCAGGACCACGTACAACAGGTACGCAGCGGCAACGAGCACGGCCACGCCGCACAACAGGGACAACCAGGCAGGCATGTCGGCTACTCCTAGAGACGCGCGCAACGCGGCGCGATGGAGACGGTGTGCGGCGGCGCATGCAGCATCTGCGGGCCGACGAGGCAAAGCGCTGCCGCACCGCACGCGCAGCGACGATGGAGCAGACAGGTCAAGGGATGCATCGGAATCGTCCAGGGCGGAACCGCTCCGCCAACCTGCGCAGTGTCTTCCCCGGCTACGTAAAGTCGCTATGGACCTGCGACAGCCCTCGCGTAAATTCCGCATAAATGCTGCGCAGCGACGGTGTGCAGTCGGGTATCCCGACCATGCAGCCGTTCCAGGCAACCACGACTACTAGCTCATCCACACCCTCCGGTGCCAACTCAGGACGACCAGCTTTTGAGTCAGGGGGCGTTATGAAGCTGTAGCAACGCTCTGCCGGTCGAGGGCGCGGCGCTCATCTGAAAAGCTGTCTGTCGTGCGGTGTGCATCAAACCCGGAGCCGATGCTTCAATGATCGAACAAGGCGCATCCAACACCGCTCTACCATGCACACCGACCAACTCGATAGGTCTTTGCCCGCCCATCGTCGCGGGACCTTACGCGGCATGGATGCCGCGTAAGAGCCTACAGGGACGTACTTGCGGCGTGTCCCGCGATGGTGGGCGGGCAAGGGCCCCGCAGCAAACTCGCAGCATCGAGGGCGCGGCAAGGACACCGCACTAGGCAGTTGCTCGGCGCTCATCTGAAAAGCTGTCTGTCGTGCGGTGTGCATCAGACCTGTAGCCGATGCTTCAATGATCGAACAAGGCGCATCCAGCACTGCTCTTCCATGCACACCGACCAACTCGATAGGTCCTTGCCCGCCCACCGTCGCGGGACCTTACGCGGCATGGATGCCGCGTAAGAGCCTACATGGACGTACTTGCGGCGTGTCCTGCGATGGTGGGCGGGCAAGGGCCCCGCAGCAAACTCGCAGCATCGAGGGCGCGGCGCCCTCACCGCTTGCGGGACACGCCGTGAACCCATCCCTGGGGGCTCGGTGGCGGCATCCATGCCGCCACACGGTCCCGCAACCGGCAAGGACACCGCACCAGACAAGTGGTCGGCGCTCATCTAAAAAAGCTGTCTCTCATGCGGTGTGCATCAGACCTGTAGCCGATACTTCAATGATCGAACAAGGCGCATCCGGCACTGCTCTTCCATACACACCGACCATCTCGCTTGGTCCTTGCCCGCCCACCGTCGCGGGACCTTACGCGGCATGGATGCCGCGTAAGAGCCTACATGGACGTACTTGCGGCGTGTCCTGCGATGGTGGGCGGGCAAGGGCCCTGCAGCAAACCCGCAGCGTCGAGGGCGCGGTGCCCTAGCCACTCGCGGAACAGGCAGCAACTCCGCAGTTGAAGACTCCCACATATGCGGCCTGTCGACGGAACGCTCACTGCCGCTGCACTAACGTGCCGGCGTCATCCATCAGAGTCCTTGCACATGCCTGTCAGCTACTCGATCAGCCTGCCCGACCCCAAGCTCGCCCGTGGCGGCGATGCGAGCGTGAGCTTCACCGCCCATGGTGCCGAGGCCTTTGCCGAACAGTTGCAGGCCGCCTTGCGTGATCCGGCCTGGTTCGATCGCTGGCGCCTGCTGCAGGCCGACCCGGATGCGGTGGACCCCAGACTGGGCGTCACCGATCCCTCGGCGACGGTGACCGGCAAGCAGGGCGACCTGCGGATCGACCTGGTCGCTACCACCAGCATCCCCGGCGACCTGCTCAAGCAGCGCATGCAGGCCCTGGCCGGGCACCACTGGGAACTGCGCGACGTGCGTTGACTCTATTGCCGCCGTGCGTACAGCGCGGCGGCATTTCGCTCAGGTTGGTGCGCTGTGTGCCACCCGCCGCGGCCAGCGCCATTTCAGATTCACCGCCAGCGTGCCAACCACGATCAGCGCCAGGCCCAACCACTGCACCGGCACCAATGCGTGGCCGTAGAGCAGATAGTCCAGCAATAGCGTCACCAGCGGATAAACGAACGCCAGCACCGCGATCGTGGCCACATGCAGATGGCGATAGGACGAATAGAACAGCACATAGACGATGCCGCTGTGGATCACGCCCAGGCCAACCAGCCACAGCCAATGCAGGCCCGGATGCAATGCCGCGCCGCTGGAAAACCCGGCCAGCAGGAACGTGCCGACCCAGCACTGCACGGTCACCACCGCCAGCGGCCGCTCACGGCTGATGCGACGCGACATCAGCAACGAGGCACCGCACAGCAACGCTGCCAACAGCGTGAGCGCAATGCCGATCAGGTAGCCACGATCCGCCGTCTGCCAAAAGCGTGCCGGATTTGCCGAGCAGGCCACGCCGACGAATGCCAGCAGCGTCCAGCCCAGATCGGCACGCCGCGTGCGCTCGCCCTGCAACAATGCGGCCAGGAGCAGCATCACGAACGGGAACACGTGGTAGACCATGGTCGCCACGCCGATCGACGAGCGCGCCATCCCCGCGAACAATGCCACCCAGTTCAACACCAGCAGCACGCCACTGATGGTGGCATCACGCAACAGCGCACGCTCGCGCCATAGTCCTCGCAGCTGTCCACCGATCACCCCGCACACGCTGAGAAACAGCGCACCGAACAGGCAGCGATAGAACACCGCCGTCACCGGATCCTGCCCGCTTTCGTGCACGAATACGCCGACCGATCCAATCAACACTTCGGCAACCAGCAATTGCCAGATCGCACGTCGCCCAGCGCCGGCCGATACCGCTTGCACAGGCACGGGCGTGCTCATGGCGCAATGGTTCCCTGCAGATACTGGATGGCACTGCCGCGCACGTTGACGTGCCGCAGTTCGACCCGGCACTGCAGTTGGCCGCTCCGCGCAAGGTCCCGCAGCGCAGTGAGCCACGTGCTGACCAGCCGCTGTGCCCAGCGTGGTGCATGCGCAGCATCGATCGATTGGGTGAGCGGCCCCTCGCCAACGCCATCGGAGGGGCAGAAATAGCGGGCAACAGCAAGCGCAGCAAGCAGCACGGCCAACCTCACGGACGAGAAGACATACCCGGCGTACTCACCGGGCACGCCCAGTCTGCAACGTGCCACACGACCATGACAGATTCAGATACGCTGCAAATCGACCAATACAGATGGGAGGCGCCCGCAGATGCTGCTGTACGAATTGCTGGCCACGCAGCTGCGGCAGCAGATCGAAGGTGGCACCCTGCGTGCCGGCGAGCGCCTGCCCTCGATCCGGCAATTGGCCGCCAACCACGGCATCAGCACCGCCACCGCCGTGCAGGCCTGCCTGCAACTCGAACGCGAAGGCCGCGTGCAGGCACGCCCGCGCTCGGGCTACTTCGTGCGCAGCACGGCGTCTGCATTGCCGGCCACAGCCCCCCTCCCGCGTCGGCGCAAACCGGGCATGGTCGACAACCCGGCCTTGCAGCGCGTGCTCGAGACCCTGGCGCGTACCGACCTGGTGCCGCTGCACACCGCAACGCCCGCGCCTACGCTGTTGCCCACCGCGCACCTGGCCACAGCCCTGGCGCGGCAGTTGCGTCGCCAGCGCACGGCTGCGTTGGATTACGCACCGCCGCAGGGCCACGCCGCACTGCGCCGCCAGATCGCACAGCGGTATGCACACTGCGCAACCACCGTCGATGCCGACGAAGTGGTGATCACCGCCGGCGCGATGGAAGCGATCAGCCTGGCGCTGCGCACGCTCACCGCACCAAGCGATGTGGTACTGGTGGAAACACCCACCTATCACGGCATCCTGCAGGCGGTGGCCGCGCTGCGCCTCAAGGTGCTGGAGGTACCCAATCGCCCCGGTCACGGTATCGATGTCGCACGTGTGGATGCGCTGCTGCAGCGCACCCCGGTGCGTGCGGCAGTGCTGATCCCCAACTTCAACAATCCAAACGGCAGCCTCACTCCCGACAGCGCCAAGCGCGCATTGCTCGACAGCTGCGCCCGCCATGGCACGGTGGTGATCGAAGACGACATCTATGGCGAACTGGATTGGTCGGGCCAGCGCCCGCGCCCGCTGCGCCACTTCGACACCCATGCCAACGTGATCACCTGCGGCTCGTTCTCCAAGGTGCTGTCACCCGGCTTGCGTGTGGGCTGGTTGCTCGGTGGCGACTGGACCGACGCCCTGGTACGCGCCAAGTACTTTTCCACTGTCGGCAGCGCCAGCCTGCCGCAACTGGCACTGGCTGATTATCTGGCGCAACACGATCTGGAACGGCACCTGCGCAAGCTGCGCCGCACGCTGGCCGACAACGGGCAACGGCTGCGCGATGCAATCGTGCGGCATTGGCCGCAGGACACACGCGTGGGCGACCCGGCCGGCGGGTTATCGCTATGGCTGCAATTGCCCGACGCCGGCAGTGGCCAGGCCCTGTTCGAAGCCGCGCTGGCAGAACGCATCGGCACCTCGCCCGGCCATCTGTACTCCAGCCGTGGCGACTACGCAGATCACCTGCGCCTGACCTGTGGCCAGCCGTGGAGCGATACGCTGGAGCGCGCGATGCGGCGGCTGGGCAAGCTTGCGGCGCAAGTGGCGCGTTAGCCGTTCCTGGTGGTTCGCATCAACTTGCGTGCTGGCTGGACGCGCGGTTATCCAGGCAACGCCGTCATGCCCTGCTTGCACCATGCACAGCGACCATCCTGACTGGTCCTTGCCCGCCCACCGTCGCTGGACCTTACGCGGCATGGATGCCGCGTAAGAGCCTACACGGATGTACTTGCGGCGTGTCCCGCGAGGCGAGGTGGGCGGGCAAGGGTCCTGCAGCCACGCGCAGATCGGCTGCTCTACAAGGCCAGCTACCCGCTCCACCGGGCGTCGCCCGTCCCTCATCTGCCAGTGAGCCCGTACCCTCATCCGCCCCTGCGGGGCACCTTCTCCCGAGGGGAGAAGGGAGCCAGGCCGCACGTCAGCCGTTTTACCAGCTGGCCTCCCCTCCGCCGGGCTTCGGCCCTCCCCTCATCCGCCCCTGCGGGGCTCCTTCTCTCGGGGGGGGAGAAGGGAGTTCAGCTCGACACCTTACTCATGCCACGGCGCGCGCAATACGGCAGCGCGGCAACGCAACGCGATGCGAACCACCGCCATGCGCCGTCTCATGGCACGCAGCACCACCCGCTTGCCCAAAACGATCAACCACGCAACGCCGCGGCATGGTGTGCGATGTGCTCGCCGATAAAGCTGGCGATGAAGTAATAGCTGTGGTCGTAACCGGGCTGCAGCCGCACCGTGACCGGATAACCGGCGGCCTTGGCGGCCTGTTCAAACAGCGACGTCTTCAGCTGGTTTTCGAGGAATTCATCGCCATCGCCCTGGTCGATCAACAGCGGCAGGCGCTCCTGTGCCTGTGCGATCAACGCAGTGGCGTCGTACGCCTTCCACGCTGCGCGGTCCGGCCCCAGATACTGGCCAAACGCTTTCTCGCCCCATGGCACCAGGCTGGGCGCGACGATCGGCGAGAACGCCGACACGCTGCGATAGCGGCCCGGATTCTTCAATGCGATGGTCAGGGCGCCATGGCCGCCCATCGAGTGGCCGCTGATCGCGCGCGCACCGGTGGTGGCAAAGTGCGCTTCGATCAACGCCGGCAATTCGTTCACCACATAGTCGTACATGCGGTAATGCGCCGCCCACGGTTGCTCGGTGGCATCGACGTAGAAGCCGGCGCCCTTGCCGATGTCGTAGCCGTCCGCGTCGGCCACATCGTCGCCACGCGGGCTGGTGTCGGGGGCGACCAGGATCACGCCATGCTCGGCCGCGTAGCGCTGCGCGCCGGCCTTGCTGATGAAGTTCTGTTCGGTGCAGGTCAGGCCGCTGAGCCAGTACAGCACCGGTAGCGGGCCATCGGCGGCCTGCGGCGGCAGATAGACGCCCACCTGCATGCTGCAGTTCAAGCTCTGCGATTGATGCCGATAGACATCTTGCCAGCCGCCGAAGCAGGCATGGTGTTCGATACGTTCCATGAGATTCCTTCGATAAGAACCTGCGGCCGGCATGCGTGCCGGCCGCGGGGTGGGGCGATCAGTGCAGCAGGCCCTTCTTGCGTGCCACGTTGGCAGCCAGTGCATCCATCAATCCCGGCGACAGGCAGTCGTACGGGGTCAGCCCGAGCTCGTTGAGACGGGCGCGCACGCCGTCCATGGCAGCCGGCGGCGTGCCGGTTTCGATGATGGAGGACACGAACGCCGCAAAGCCCGGCGGCGACCAGCCCGACTGCTGCGACAACTCGGTATGGATGAAGTCCAGACCGTAAAACGCGTGTTCCTTGTCTTCGATGCGACCGAACATGTGCACACCGCAGCCGGTGCATGCATGCCGCTGGATCGCCGCAGTTTCGTCGACGACCTTGAGCTTTTCCGCATGCGCGGTCACCGTGACCTTGTCGCGCGGCACCACTGCAATCACCGAAAATGTCGCGCCTTCCGGCTTCCAGCATTTACTGCAGCCGCAGGCGTGGTTGTGCGCGGTCTGCGCAGCCACGTCCACGGTCACCTTGTCGCTGGCGCAGTGGCACGCAAGGGTTCCGCCCTGAAAACTTTCCGCACCTCCACGCGCTACACCACTGTCTACCGAAGGATGAATCGAGACGCTGGTCATCATGCCCCTCCCGGAGTATCGGGTACCACGTGCGCGGAAGCGGCCGCGCGCCGATTCTGGCCGTACGGTCAGAAATGAATCACGGTGCGGATCGACTTGCCTTCGTGCATCAGGTGGAAGGCCTCGTTGATCTCTTCCAGCGGCATGGTGTGGGTGATGAACGGATCGAGATCGATCTCGCCCGTCATCGACTGCTCCACCATGCCCGGCAATTGGGTCCGTCCCTTGACACCGCCGAAGGCCGATCCGCGCCACACGCGGCCGGTCACCAGCTGGAACGGACGGGTGCTGATTTCCTGGCCTGCACCGGCCACGCCGATGATGACGCTCTCGCCCCAGCCCTTGTGGCAGCACTCCAGCGCCGACCGCATCACATTGACGTTGCCGATGCACTCGAAGCTGAAGTCCACGCCGCCATCGGTCAACTCGACGATGACCTCCTGGATCGGCTTGTCGTAGTCCTTGGGGTTGATGCAGTCGGTGGCGCCCATGCTGCGCGCCAGGTCGAACTTGCCCGGGTTGGTGTCGATGGCCAGGATGCGCCCGGCCTTGGCCTGCACCGCGCCCTGGATCACCGCCAGACCGATGCCGCCCAGGCCGAACACCGCCACGCTTTCGCCCGGCTTGACCTTGGCGGTGTTGTGCACCGCACCGATGCCGGTGGTGACGCCGCAACCGAGCAGGCAGACCTTTTCCAGCGGCGCGTCCGGGTTCACCACGGCCAGCGAAATCTCCGGCACCACGGTGTACTCGCTGAAGGTGCTGCAGCCCATGTAGTGGTAGATCGGCTCGCCGTTGTAGGAGAAGCGCGTGGTGCCATCGGGCATCAGGCCCTTGCCCTGGGTGGCGCGCACCGCCTGGCAGAGGTTGGTCTTGCCGGACAGGCAGAACTTGCACTTGCGGCATTCGGCGGTGTACAGCGGGATCACGTGATCGCCCACCTTGACGCTGGTCACGCCCTCGCCCACTTGCTCGACAATGCCGCCGCCTTCGTGGCCCAGCACGGACGGGAAGATGCCTTCCGGGTCATCGCCAGACAGGGTGAATGCATCGGTGTGGCACACACCGGTGTGGGTGATGCGGACCAGCACTTCGCCGGCCTTCGGCGGTGCGACGTCGATCTCGACGATTTCCAGCGGCTTGCCGGGTCCGAATGCAACTGCTGCACGGGATTTCATGTGATGGCGCTCCTGACGATGAGATTCAAGGACGGGCACGGCATGCGCCGGCCCGGTGGGAGTTCATTTGAGGTAGGACCGGACCAGCCCGAGCAATTCCTGCACCCGCTCGGCACGCTGCGCATCGGAAGCGGCGGCGTGGCCGAAGTCTTCGCGGATATGCGCTTCGAGCACCTGCGACATCAGTCCATTGACGGCCCCCCGGATCGCGGCGATCTGCTGCAGGACAGGCGCACAGTCTGCTCCCGCCTCCAGCGCGCGCTCAAGCGCGTCGCATTGCCCGCGCAGGCGTCGCACGCGCGCAAGCGCCCGCTTTTTCTCCTGTGGCGAATGCGGCATGACGGCCCCGGTCAAATACTGGGGGGTAGTATATGGATTCGCTCGAAAAAAGCCACGCCTGCGAACACGCCTGCTCGAACAAAGCCGGGGCGGCCGCAGCCGGGGCCGGTCGTCCGCTGCGACACTTTTCGCGTCAGCCATGGCGCTGCACGTCCATCCAGGCGCATGCAGGTGATCGACGCGTTGTATCGGGGTGCTGTGGATTCCGCGCGCCGGCAGCCGCTGTCGTCGCACTGCAGCACGGCACTGGCCGGCATGTGCAGGCGCAGCACGCAGTGTCAGCCCTCGTCGCGGTCCAGGCGCATGCTCTCCGACACCGGGAGTTCGATGGTGCAGCGCACCCCGTCCGGCCCCATCACGTAGGTGGTCTCGGCCTGCAATTGGTACGGCAGCGCACGTTCGATCAGCTCGCGGCCGTAGCCGGACCCTTGCGGCGCCTCGCCAGGCGCCGGCATGTGCACGCCGGTCTCGCTCCACTCGATGCGCAGGCGGGTGCCCTGGGCCGGACGCAGCAAGCGCCAACGCACCTGCAACTGTCCGCCGGCCTGTGCAAGCGCGCCGTACTTGGTGGCGTTGGTGGCCAGCTCGTGCAGGGCCAGCGCGAAGGTCTGCACGGTGCTGGAGCGCAGACGCACGCCGTCCGGGCCGTCCAGGATGACGCGGTCTCCATGGCCGTGGGCATCGATCGCGCCCATCGCCGACAGCTCGGCCCGGATCAGTTCATCGAACAGGATGCGATCGCCTTCGTTCAGGCGCGACAGCAGCCCCTGCACACGCGCCAGGGCGTCCAGGCGGTCGTTATAGATCAGCGTCAGCTCGGCGATGGTCGTGCTGCTGCGTTGCGTGCGATTGAAGACCACGCGCACCACCCCCATCAGATTGCGGGTGCGGTGCTGCAGCTCGGCCAGCAGCACCTGCTGGCGATCTTCCCACTGCCGTCGCCGGGTCACGTCCTGGCCGATCTTGAGATAGCCCAGCGGCTCGGCGCTGCCGTCGCGCAGCGGCCGCGTCGCGCCTTCGATGAACACGCGCCGGCCATCCTTGCGTTGATGCCAGCGAACATTCGGCGCGCCGCCGGTGTAATGCGCCTGCTCGATCTCGCGCTGCGGCACGCCGGTGAGACGGTCCTCGGCCACGAAGGTCATTGCGATGTGCTGGCCGATCGCCTCCTCGGCGGTCCAGCCGAAGACCGCTTCGGCACCCGGCGGCCAGGTCTGGATATGTCCGCGCGTATCGGTGGTAAAGATTGCGTAGTCGAGCGCGCTCTCCACGATCACCCGGTAGCGCTCTTCGCTTTCGAGCAGCGCGGCCTGCGCGCGCGCTCCAGCGCCGCCCAGGTGCGCTCGGCGGTCTCCTCCGCCAGGCGGATCTCGGCCGCACTCCAGTTACGCGCGGTCCGTTGATTGACCACGAAGGTGGCCACCAGCTGCCCGCCCTTGATCAGCGGCACCACGATCAGCGCGCCGATCTCGTGGCCCGCATCGGCCGGGCGCCGATCGTCGGGCAATGCAGGGTCAGCGACGGCATCGCGCACCACCCAGGTCTGCGCGTCGAGCAGCCAGGGCATCGGCCAGTCCGTCGACGCGAAGCGATGCGCATGACTGGTTTCATCGGGTTGATGCCAGTCGCGTTCAACCACGTACTGGTGCGCCCTGGCATCCACGTCCACGTAGTAGGCGCGGCCGGCGTTCAGATGCTCGCCGAGCACGCGCGCGGCCTCGGCCTGGATGGCGGCCGGATCGGGCAGCGGCCGCAAGGCGTCGGAGAGTTTCAGCAGGAAGGCATTGCGGTCCTGCACCTCGCGTAGCGCCGCCTCGGTGAGCTTGCGGTCGGTGATGTCGAGTACAAACTCGAAGCCGGTGCCATCCGGCAGGCACTTGGACGCAAACAGGGCCCAGCGCCGGGTTCCGTCCTTGCACAGATATTGGCGCTCGTAAGGCGTGGCACTTCCCTTGCTCTTGAGCTCCTCGAAGGCCTGCTCGCACACGCCCCTGAATTCGGGTGGCGTCAGCGCCTGCCAGGAAAGCCTGCCCGCTTCCACGTCGGCACGGCTGTAGCCGCTCATCTTCAAGAACGTGTCGTTGGCATCGGTGAGGCGACCGCCCATGTCGAAATACGTCGCGCCGACGGTTTCGATCGTCAACGCGGTGCGGAAGCGTTCTTCGCTGGCACGCAGACGCTCGTCGGCCCGGCGCTTGTCGGAGATGTCGCGAAAGTAGACCGACATTCCGCCATCGTTGGTGGGGTAGATGCTGACATCCACCCAGTACCCCAATGCCGGCGACACGGTTTCCAGCCTGACCACCTGGCGGGTCTGCGAGGCCTGCACATAGGCCTGATACGGCAGCGACCCGATCGAATCGGGAAATTGTTCCCACAGCAAGGTCCCGAGCAATTGATCGCGCGCGCGCCCCCACAGCAACTCGGCCTTCTGGTTGATGTAGGTGAAGCGTCCGTCCGCATCGACGCCGTAGAACGCGTCGGAAATACTTTCGAGAATGTCGCGATTGCGCTCGGCAAGCGCGCCTACCTCCATCTGCACCCGGCGTTGCGCAGTGACATCCTGCAACACTGCAACGCCACCGGTGACGCGGCCGGCTTCGCGCAGCGCCACTGCGGTAATCCGCAACCAGCGCTGTGCAGCGTCATGGGGGTCGAGGAAGTCCACCGGCGCGATCGTGTCTTCGCCACGCAGCGCGCGGGCGCAGGGAAAGTCCTGGATCGCGACCGCCTGCCCTTGCTGATCGACACCGGCGCGCGGCTGCTCCAGCGGCGGCGCGCACGAGGGGACCCGCGCGGCCAGCTGGTCCCGCAGTTGTGGATTCCGGTAGGTGAAGCGACCTTGCAGATCGAACAGGCCGATCCCGATGGGGACCTGGTCGAGCACGTACGTCAGCCGCGCCTCGCTATCGCGCAGGCATTCCTCGGCCTGCTTGCGCGCCGTGACGTCGGTTCCGGCACCGAACCACTCGGTGATGCGTCCCTCCGCATCCAGCGCCGGGACCGCCTTGGTCGCCATCCACGCAATGCTGCCATCGGCGCGTCGTACCCGGTGCTCGAACACGATCGCGCTGCGCGAGCGGATTCCTGCATCGATCCTGCTGCGCACCAGCGCCTGATCCTCTGCGGGAATGTAATCCATGATCCACGAACGACTGGTCGCCGGCGCATCGGCGGCACACGTGCCGGCGGTCAGCTGGTGCATCTGGTCCCAGTCCGCGCTCATGCGGTAATGCACCTCGGAACTTGCCGCCGACAGCGCGGCCAGCCGCGACTCGCTGGTGCGCAATGCCAGCTCGGCCCGATGGCGCTCGATGTAGTCGGCGGCCGTCCATGCGAGCAGTTCGAGCAATCTGAGTTCGTGTTCCGCGGGCCGATACGGCACGGTGAACTGGGTTCCGAGCAATCCCAGCAGGCCACCGGCACGATTGAACAACGGGGTGAACTGGGCAGCACGGATGCCGCTGCACAACGCTGCCTCGTAATCGGGCGTTCCCTTCAACGGGGTGAAGGTTTCGATGTCCTCGATCACCAACTGCCGGCGTTCGCGCCGCACGGTGTCGCAGGTGGCCTGGAAACCGTCTTTCAGGAATTGCTGGACGAAGGCGCTGCGTTCGTCATGTCCGCGATAGACGCGCAACTCCATCTCGCTGTTGTGTGCGCTGACCAGTTGCACGCAGCCGCAGTCGGTGCGCGCGAAGACGCAGGCAAGCGCGGTGATGTCCTGCAGCGCGATACGGGCGTCGGCCTGTGCCGCCAGGCTGACCTGCAAGGCATGCAGGCGACGCATGCCGGCGAGTTCGTCCTGCAGTGCCGCGTTGTCCTGCCTGGTGTTGTCGGGCATGGCACTCATCATGTCCGGCCCTGGCCTGCGCCCATCGTGATCGATCATTCGTACCGGGTGAGCCCCCACAGTGCGCACTCGATGGCGAAGGGCTTGTCAGTAGCGTGCTCGACACAGCGGGTTGTTGCCGGTGCCGCGCGTGCGGACAAGACGGCTGAAGCGAAGCCGAGAGGAATCGTTTAATTCGGCCTGCCGGCTGCCGGCCTCCGGCGCAGAGACCGCCAAGCGCGGCAAGCGTCCGCTTCGCTCGGGTCGCGCAGTGCAGCGAGCAGGGCGACTGTCGCGCGTGCGGAGTTCACCAGCTGCAGCATCGCCGCGGATAACTCGCAGCGACGGTGGGCGTGATCTCCACACCAGCAGGATCAGCCATGCCGGGGCGGCGGCCCGAATCCTTGGGCCTGCAGGCATTGCAACAGCGCTGGCGATGGCGGGCCGAGGGACGATGCGTCAGGCGCAGCCCATGCGATGCCTTGCACGGTGGCACAGGCCTGCAACGCGGCGTCGAAGTCGGAATCATGGGGTGGCGGGCCACGCTGTGCCTGTGGCGGCGCAGGCGGCGGCGGTGGCCCGCCGGCAGACGCGCCGCAGACACTGGCGCAGCCGCCCAGGCCGAGCACTGCCAGCAGTGCGGTGATGGCGGCTGTGGTGCGTGTCTGGACCATCGTCGATCTCCCTGGCTGGATGGCGCACATGCGCGTCCTGCACGCACATGGCACTGCGGGACGTCCCCGCTCGGTCAGGGAGAGCGTCGCATCGCGCCATGTCGTGCATTTGCCGCTGCGCGCCGCCCGCTGGCGTACGCCGCCACGCAGCGCACAAGGCCTGCAACCACGCGGGCACCGGGCGCTGCAGGCGATATGCCCGGACCGTGCTGAAGGCCAGGCCGGGCGAACGTGTCAGTTTTCGACGATTGCCGGGGCCACGCCCGCGCTGACGTCCGCCACATCTGCGGGCAACGAGGCCAGCACCGCAGTGCGAAAGCGCGCTGCGAATGCGGCATTGTTGGCCTGGTAGAACGCGCGCGCATTGGCCGACAACCGATCCAGCTGCGCCTGCGGCAACGCCAGCGCGGTTTCCACCGCCTGCGCGATGCCCGCCGCATCCACGTAGTAGTACGACGCCAGACGCCGCTGGCGCACCTCGGCCACCGGGATCAGCACGCCGTGCTCGGGCCTGACCAGTTCGTTCATCGGCTCACCGTCGGTGGCCAGGGTCACCGCACCCACGCTCAGCGCTTCCATCAGGTAATGCCCGAAGCCTTCGGCCTCGGACGGACACAGATGGAACAGATGCGCGTTCTGCAGCCGCCGCAGTTCGGCATCGTCGAGATAGCGGACGCGGTGGTCGATGTTCGGCGCCACCACCGGCTTGCCGGCGGTACGCGGGCTCTGCACCACCGTCAGCAGCGGCCACTCCGGATGCCGTTGCCAGGTCTCCAGCAGCACCTGCGTGCCCTTGGCGGTGCTGCGCCCGGCCAGGTGGAAGAACGCACGCTGACGCGGGACCTGCGCATCGTGGCGATCCGGGCTGGTGAAGCCGATGAAGCGCGTGGTGCAGCCCAGGCTGCGAAAAATCCGTTCCGCGTGATGGGTCTTGCACAGCACCGCGTCGAACTGCGGCAGCCGTGGCAGCCACTTGGGCAGCAACCATTCCGGATTGGGCACCAGCAGGTTGGTCTGGCCCAGCGGCAGGCAGCGCGCATACACACGCTCGGAAAAGATCTGCACAGGCACCCGCCCGAACAGCGCGCGACTGGCCCACAGACGGGCTTCGCGCGCGGTGTCCTGCAGCCGCTGACTGGTGAAGCCCACTTCCTGCACCGGGATGCCGCCGGCCCGCAGCGTCTGCGCCATCAGCACCATGTCCCGGGTCAGGCCCACGCCGTTGTCGCGGCTGATCACCCGCATCATCGGAAACGCCTTGTCATGCGTACACTCGCCATTGCAGCGGCGCAGTGTCGTTTGCCCGGTTTCCTGCACGATGTTCCGTTCTGTCATGGTGCGTCACGCGTGTGCCAAAGGTTGACAAATTCAATCATTATGATGCGTGCTCCAGCCTTGCAACTGCGAGCACCATGTATCCGGTAGCCACCACCCTGCGCGGGCCAAGCTCCGCGCCACCGACGATGACCTCCATGGACATGCAACAACCCTGCGTTCTCGTGGTCGACGACGACCCGGACCTGCGCAAGCTGATCGGCGAGTTCCTCAGCGCCCACGGCTACCAGGTCGAGGTTGCCGAAAACGTGGCGGAGATGCGCAAGCGCATCGCGCAGCGCCGCCCGGACCTCATCGTACTCGACGTGATGATGCCGGGAGAAGACGGCCTGAGCGCGGCGCGGGCGCTGGCCAGCGAGCGTGGTTCACCTGCGGTCATCATGCTCAGCGCGCTGGGCAACGACACCGACCGCATCATCGGCCTGGAAGTGGGTGCCGACGATTACCTGGCCAAACCCTGCAATCCGCGCGAGCTGCTGGCGCGGGTGCGCGCCCTGCTGCGCCGCAGCCAGGCCAGCAGCGAGCAGGCCGACCAGCGCGGCAACGTCTACGAGTTTGCCGGCTGGCGGCTGGACGTGGTCCGCCGCGACCTGCGCGACCCCACCGGCATCTTCATCAACCTGTCCGATGGCGAGTTCGCGCTGCTGCGCACCTTCGTCGAGCATCCGCAGCGGGTGCTGAGCCGCGACCAGTTGCTGGACTACGCCCGTGGCCGCGACACCGACGTCTACGACCGCGCCATCGACAGCCAGATCAGCCGCCTGCGCCGCAAGATCAACGAGCGCGTGCATACCGAGTTGATCCGCACCGTGCGCAACGAAGGCTACATGCTGCTGCCGGGCGTTTCGCGTCTGTGAGCAAACCGGCACGTCGCGGGCTGTCGATCTTTGCCCGTACCTTTGTGTTGCTGGCGGTGGCGCTGCTCACCGCCCAGGCGGTCGGCATCGCGCTGCTGGTGATGCGCACCCCGGTCTACGAGCCTCCGGTGCATCCGCCGGAGGTGGTGGCGCTGCTGTCCACCCGCATGCCGGCCGGCACCCAGACCCTGACGGTGCGCGAATCGGCCCAGGCCCCGCTGCCGCCGGCAGGCCATGTGCGCGATGGGTTTGCGGAAATGCTGCTGGCCCATTGGCTGGATGTCCCCGAACAGCGCGTGCGCTTCTACCGCAGCGCCGACGATCGCCAGGGCCCGCAGCTCGGCATGGCGCGGCCGCCGCGCATGCCCGACCAGCCGCAGCGCCCCGGGGCCGCTGGCGCCGATGCCAGCCCCGCCGGCAATCGCCGCGATGCCGCGCAGCGATCGCCGCCAGCGCCAGGCGCCTGGCCGGGTGATCGTGCCCCCGGCACCCCGGCAGTCGGCAACGGGCTGGGTCCGGACGCTCCCCCCGCCGCCTGGGAAAGCGAGCGGCTGACCCCGGGCGTGCCGTTGCTGGATGGCTTCACCGCCGCGCTGCAGCAGCCCGATGGCCGCTGGCGCACGGTCGAGTCGCCACCGCGGCGGCTGTCGGCCGAGTTCAAGACCCATGTGGTGCTGCTGTTCCTGGCCGGCCTGCTGGCCAACGTCCCGCTGGCGTGGTGGTTCTCGCGTGCGTTGTCGGCGCCGATCAAGCGCTTTGCCGAAGCCGCCGACCGGCTGGGCCGCAACCCGGATGCTGCCGCACTGCAACGCAGCGGCCCACCGGAGATCGTGCGCGCGGCCGATTCGTTCAATGCGATGCAGGCCCGCCTGAACCGCCTGATCAACGAACGCACCCACATGGTGGCGGCGATCGCGCACGACCTGCGCACGCCGCTGGCGCGCCTGTCGTTCCGCCTGGACGGCCTGCAGCCGCCGTTGCGCGACAAGGCGCTGGCCGACATCGACGAGATGAAGGCGATGATTTCCGCCGCGCTGGACTTCATCCAGAACGATCGCCACCGCGGCAAGCGCGCGCCGCTGGACCTGCGCCTGCTGGTGGAAAGCGTGGTCGACAACGCCACCGACATCGGCGCCGATGCCGAACTGCTGCCCGGCCCGGCGATCACCCTGGATGGCGACCCGCTGGCCTTGCGGCGCGCAGTGATGAACCTGCTGGAGAACGCGCTGAAATACGGCAAGCGCGCGCGCCTGCAACTGCAGCGCGACGGCGAAGAGGGCGTGCTGTGGATCGACGACGACGGCCCCGGCATCGACCCGACCCAGCGCGAACAGCTGCTGTTGCCGTTCGTGCGTGGCGAGTCCTCGCGCAATCGCGACACCGGCGGCATCGGGCTGGGTTTGTCGGTGGCGCACAGCATCGTGCTGGCGCATGGCGGCGACCTGCGCCTGGACAACCGTGCAACAGGTGGCGGCCTGCGGGTGACGGTGCGCCTGCCGTGCATGCCGGAGCGGCGCTAGGGCCGGGTTGGAGTACGTTCTCTCGCCCGCAAGCTCGGGGGTGCCGGCCGGCGCGTATCCGAGAGTTCACGCCTGCAAGCAACGATCCGCGCGATCGATCAGCCGCGCGCGACCACTGCTGCGATCAGCAAGCGCTCAGTACGCAAACTCGCGGAACACGCGATCGATGTCGCCCTTCCATGCACCGTGATACAGCGCCAGCTTACGCTCGGCGGCGGTGACACCGCTCTCGGCGATCTCGGCGATCACATCCACAAAGCCGGTTTCGTCCTGACCATCGGCGTTCAGGCGCGCACGCCGACGCAGGCCCTCGCGGGCGATCCTGACCGCTTCCACCGCCAAATCGCGCACCGTGCCATTGCGGAACGGCAGCCCGAGCGCATGCTTGGGCACGCCGTCGCGCAGCGCGTGGCGCTCGGTGGTGCTGAAATCCTTGACCAGATCCCAGGCCGCATCCAGCGCGGTGTCGTCGTACAGCAACCCCACCCAGAACGCCGACAGCGCGCACAGGCGGTCCCACGGGCCGGCATCGGCGCCGCGCATTTCCAGGTACTTCTTCAGGCGCACTTCCGGGAATGCGGTGGTCATGTGGTCCGACCAGTCGCGCAGCGTCGGCAACGCGCCCGGCAATGCCGGCAACCTGCCCTGCATGAAATCGCGGAAGCTCTGCCCGCTGGCATCGACGTAGACGCCGTCGCGGTAGGAGAAATACATCGGCACATCGAGCAGGTAATCGACATAGCGTTCGTAGCCGAAGCCGTCCTCGAACACGAAGTCCAGCATGCCGGTGCGGTCGGCGTCGGTGTCGGTCCAGATGTGCGAGCGGTAGCTGAGGTAGCCGTTCGGCTTGCCTTCGGTGAACGGCGAATCGGCGAACAACGCGGTGGCGATCGGCTGCAACGCCAGCGACACGCGGAACTTCTTCACCATGTCCGCTTCGGTGGCGTAATCCAGGTTGACCTGTACCGTGCAGGTGCGGGTCATCATGTCCAGGCCGAGCGAGCCGACCTTGGGCATGTAGTTCTTCATGATCTGGTAGCGGCCCTTGGGCATCCACGGCATTTCATCGCGGCGCCACTTGGGCTGGAAGCCCATGCCCAGGAACCCCAGCTGCAACTCGCCGGCCACCTGCGCCACTTCGTCCAGATGGGTGCCGGTTTCCACGCAGGTGTGATGCAGGGTTTCCACCGCCGCACCCGACAGTTCCAGCTGGCCGGCCGGCTCCAGCGTCACCGAGGCGCCGTCGCGCAGCAGCGCGATGGTGTGGCCGTTTTCCTGCACCGGCTCCCAGCCGAAGCGCGTCAACCCGGTCAGCAGCGCCTGGATGCCGCGCTCGCCTTCGAACGTGGGCGCGCGCAGGTCGTCGAGCTGGAAGCCGAACTTTTCGTGCTCGGTGCCGATCCGCCAGTCAGCGCTGGGCTTCTCGCCGGAGGCCAGCACCTGGACCAGCTCCGCGCGTTCGGTGATCGGCGTTTCGGCAACGTGGCTGGGACTCGACAAGGGCAGGCTCGCAGGAAAAATTTAGGGGAACGATGTGGGGGTCCTCCCCTGCCACCGCAAGGCCCGCACTATAACCGCAGGGCATGGAAAGAATTGCTGCCATCGACCGGGTCTGAGATTTCCATCCATGCGCACGGCGCGGCCGACGCAGCAGCAAGCGCGACCCCACCGCCCGAGGGCGGGCGTGAGGAAGGGTGCGGCAGGCCGCAGGCGTTCACGCTGAACACGGACACCCGCAAATCCCCGCAGGCAGGATGCACGGCGTTCGATCACCCAGGCCGCGCACCCGCGATCCTGTAGCATCGCCCGGCCATGACCGTTGCGCCCACACCCACCGACGCCCTGCTCGCGCAGATGACCACTCTGATGCACTGCGAGCGCGCCGACGGCTACGCCTGCGTGAGCGCACGGCGCGAACACGGGGCGCGCTCGGTGGACCTGACCCAGCCGCAGTTCGCGATTGTGCTGCAGGGCCGCCAACAGGTGCGCAGCGCGACCCAGTCGCTGCAACTCGTGCCGGGCGATCTGTTCCTGGCGACGCGCCGTTGCCGGATCGATCTGATCAACACGCCCGACCCGCAGACCGGGCTCTACATGAGCGCGGTGGTACCCCTGTGCGAGGAGGCACTGGCCGCTGCGCGCGCGTTGTGGAACGAGCCGCTGCCCGAAGCCGGCGCCGACATCGCGCGGCTGCCGGCGATCGATGTCGCGCTGCCGCTGCGGCAATGGCGCGATGCGCTGCAACGCGGCCTGTATACCGAAGCACGCCTGGCGCTGGCCTCACTGGTCATCCACGTGTGCCGTCGCGGCCATGGCGGCCTGCTGCTGCCGCCGGCGCCAAGCATCGCCGAGCAGGTGCGTACGCTGATCGTCGCGCAACCGCAGCGGGCGTGGCGCTCGCGCGATATCGAAGACAGCCTGGGCATCAGTGGCGCCACCTTGCGCCGGCATCTGGCCGCCGAACAACGCTCGCTGCGCGAACTGATCACCGATGCGCGGCTGGCGCACGCGATGGCCCTGCTCTACAGCACGCGCTGGCCGCTCAAGACCGTGGCCGCGCGCGCCGGCTATCGCTCCACCCGCAGCTTCAGCCAGCGCTTCCAGCAGCGCTACGGGCTGGACCCGGCCAGCATCGGCAATAGCCGCTAGGGCGCCAACGCGAGCGCTTGGCGCAGCGCATTGAGCGAATCGCGCAGCTCGCTGCCGCCAGCATGGCGACATCGCGGCGGTTGCCGCCTGTCCTGGAGTTGCTCATGTCTGTTTCCGTCCTGCGTACGCTGGTGCCGCTGCTACTGGCCGCAAGCGCCACGCTGGCGCACGCCGCTGCGCCCGCATCCCCCCACGCGCAGGTTCCCGGCTTCTACCTGCAGCGCATCGGCACGCTGCGCGTCACCGCGTTGTTCGACGGCCGCGTGGGGCTGACGCGTCAACAACTGTCCAATGTGGACCCGGCAGAGCGCGACCGCCTGCTTGCGCGGGGCTACGTGCCTGAAGACGCCAAGGGGCTGCAGACCGCAGTCAACGCCTACCTGATCCAGGACGGCAGCCACCTCAGCCTGGTCGATACCGGCACCGCGCAGTGCCTGGGGCCCGGCCTGGGCCAGGTGCTGACCAACCTGCGCGCCGCCGGTGTCGACCCCGCCCAGGTCGACGATGTGCTGCTCACCCACGCGCATCCGGACCACCTGTGCGGCCTGCTCGATGCGCAGGGCACACCGGCCTTTGCCAACGCCACGGTGTGGCTGTCCGACGCCGATGCCGCGTACTGGCTGGATCCCGCCTCGGAGGCCGCTGCCGCGCCGACGCTGCAGTTCGCCTTCCCGTTGGCGCGCGCGGCCGTCGCGCCCTATCAGGCCCAGGGTCGGCTGCGCCGTTTCCAGCCGGGCAAAACCACATTGCCGGCCGGCATCACCGCCCTGGACAGCCAGGGCCACACGCCCGGCCACGTCTCCTACCGCTTCGACGGCGGCGCTGGCAGCACCCTGCTGGTGTGGGGCGATGTGTTGCACTACCACGCCGTGCAGTTTGCCCAGCCGGACGCGTCGTTCGAGGCCGACAGCGATCGCACCAAGGCAATCGCCTCACGCCGTCGCCTGCTGGCGCAGGCGGCCGACGGCCGCTGGTGGGTGGCCGGCGCGCATCTGCCGTTCCCGGGGCTGGGTCATGGGCGCCGCGAGGGCAAGGCGTTCGCCTGGGTGCCGACCGAATTCGGCGCGGTGCCGCAATGAAAAAACGGCGAGCCCTGGCTCGCCGTCCTGATGCTCTGAAGGCCAGGCGTCATGCGCCAGGCCCGGCCCGGCTCACTCCGCGGCAGGCGCCGCGACGTCCAGGCCCAGCCAGCCGCCGACGATGCCGCGCAACTCGTCCACGCCCTGGCGCGACTCGCCGGAGTAGGTCTGCACGGTCACGCTGTCGCCGAAGCGCGAGGTCACTTCCTTCTTGACCTTCTGCAGCGTCTGCATCTGCTGGCCACGGCCGAGCTTGTCGGCCTTGGTCAGCAACCCGTGCGCGGGCAGGCCGCGCTCGGCCGCATAGCCGAGCATCTGCAGGTCGTAATCCTTGAGCGGATGGCGGATGTCCATCACCACCACCAGCCCGCGCAAGGCTTCGCGGGTGCGGAAATAGCGGTCGATGAAGGCCTGCCAGTGCGCCTGCAGGTCCTGCGGCACCTTGGCGTAGCCGTAACCGGGCAGATCCACCAGATAGCGCTCGGGCTGGATCTGGAAGAACACCAACTGCTGGGTGCGGCCGGGGGTCTTGGACACCCGGGCCAGTGAGTTCTGGCGGGTCAGCGCGTTGAGCGCGCTGGATTTTCCGGCGTTGGAGCGGCCGGCGAAGGCGACCTCGTAGCCGCCATCGTCGGGCAATTGCCGGGCGTTGTGGGCGGACAGGTGGTAGCGGGCTTGTTCGATAAGGAGCGACATCGCCCTAGGATCGCACGTTCGGGGCCTGACGGTTTTGCTGCACTGTTCGTTGACCCTGGCGCAAAGGCGTGTCGATAATCGAAGCACGCCTGCCACAGCCAGCACCCAACGCGCGCGGGCCGGGTCCATACGGAGCTTTAGCTGATGCGCCATGCTCGTGTGCTAGTCCTCGCCGCCCTCGCCGTGCCGGTCATCGCCGCCGTGGCGTTTGCGCAGTCGGCGGTCACGCCGATCCCCGATCCGCCGCCGGTGCGCATTGCCCCGCTGGAGGTGGACCTGTCCAAGACCACCTGGGGCGATGCCAAGGCCGGTCAGACCAAGGCCGCCGCCTGCGCGGCCTGCCATGGCCCGGACGGCAATCCGGCGGTGGCCATGTACCCGCGCATCGCCGGCCAGACCGAGCGCTACGTGGCGCACCAGGTCGCCTTGATCGCCAGCGGCGAGCGCAATACCGGCATGTCGGCGGTGATGGTGCCGTTCGTCAAGGACCTCACCGCGCAGGACATGCGCGACCTGGGCGCCTACTTCGCCACGCAGAAATCCGCAGCCGGCGTGGCCGACGACGCGGTGGTCAACGAGGGGCCGTACCAGGGGCTGAAGTTCTACGAGGTCGGCGAGAAGCTCTACCGTGGCGGCGACATCGCACGCGGCGTGCCGGCCTGCATGGCCTGCCATGGCCCGGCCGGCAGCGGCAATCCGGGCCCGGCGTATCCGCGCCTGGGCGGCCAGCATGCCGAGTACGTGGCGCGGCGCCTGAAGGAATACCAGGCCGGCACCACCCAGGAGCGCAACCCGGCGCTGTTCAATATCATGGCGCAGGTGGCGCACCCGCTGACCGAGCAGGAGATCCAGGCGCTGGCCAGCTATCTGCAGGGTCTGCACGACCGCGCCGACGATGCGGCCGCCGCGCAGCAACCACCCACAGCAACGCCCGCACGCTCATGAACTGACTGCCGCAACCGCCACACCGTGTCACGACGCCGGTCCCGCGACCGGCGTCGTCGTTTCCCGCTCTCCCCTCCCCATCCCCACGGAGCCCGCATGAATCTGCTTTCCCGTCTGTCCCTGCTGCTGTTGGTGCTGCTGCCGCTGGCGGCCTGCGCCGCCGACAAGAACGCCCCACCGGTGGAAGGCGACGACTACATCGTGATCGACGGCGGCCAGCCGTACGCGCCACTGGCCGGCAAGGTCGAAGTGACCGAAGTGTTCGGCTACACCTGCCCGCACTGCGCGCACTTCGAGCCCACCCTGGAGGCCTGGGTGGCCAAGCAGCCGTCCTATGTGCGCTTCACCCCGGTGCCGGCGGCGTTCGGCGGGTTCTGGGATGCGTTCGCACGCGCCTACTTCGCCGCCGACATCCTGGGCGTGGCCAAGCGCAGCCATCGCGCCATGTTCGAGGCCATCCACGAAAAGCAGACCGTGCCGACCCAGAACGTCGCCCCGGAGGAACTGGCCGCGTTCTACGCCGGCTACGGCGTGCCGCAGCAGCGCTTCATCGAGACCTACAAGAGCCAGGCGGTGGATGCCAGGCTCGATGCGACGCGCGAATTCGCCAAGCGCAGCAAGCTCCCGGGCACCCCGGCCATCATCATCAACGGGCGCTACCTGATCGGCGCGCGCAATTACCCGGACATGCTGCGCGTGGCCGATTACCTGATCGCCCGCGAACACGCCGCGCCTGCCAAGCGCTGAACCGCGTAACCGCCACCAACGGCCGCCCGTGGCATCATGCGCCCCGCGGCCGTCCGGCCCTTTCCTCGCCCCACGCTGGAGATCCAATCCGATGAAGACCCGCTTCGCCCTGACGCTGATGGCGCTGCTGCCGATCCTGGTCGCCTGCAAGGCCCAGGACGGCTCGTCCGATACCGCACCTGCCGCCGCCACGCCGGCCGCCGAGACGGCGCCTGCTCCGGCCGCTGCCACGCCGGCCGCCGACCCCGCCGCGCCGCCTGCGGTGGGCGAGAGCGCCAGCACCGCGCCGGCCGCCGCCCCCAGCGCCGCACCGCGCGCACCCAACGGCCCCGAGCCGGTCGCCGGCACCGATTATCTTGATATCGAAGGCGGCCAGCCCTACCAGCAGGCTGCCGGCAAGATCGAAGTGGCCGAAGTCTTCGGCTATGTCTGCCCCGCCTGCAACGCGTTCCAGCCGCTGATCGGGCCGTGGAAGGCCGGCCTGCCGTCGGACGTGCATTTCGTCTACGTCCCGGCGATGTTCGGCGGCCCGTGGGACGACTACGGCCGTGCGTTCTACGCCGCCGAAACCCTGGGCGTGCAGGAGAAGACCCACGAAGCGCTGTACAAGGCCATCCACACCGAGCAGACCCTCAAGGGCGAGCGCGGCAAGGATTCGGTGCAGGACATCGCCGCGTTCTACGCCAAGTACGGCGTGGACCCCAAGACCTTCATCGACACCATGAGCAGCTTCGGCGTGTCGGCCAAGACCAACCGTGCCAAGCAGTTCGTCACCCGCAGCAAGCTCACCGGCACCCCGTCGCTGATCGTCAACGGCAAGTACCTGGTCAAGGGCCAGAGCTTCCCGGACATGCTGCGCATCGCCGATCACCTGATCGCGCGCGAACGCGCCACGCTGGCCAAGTGATCCTGTCGATCGCAGCCCTGTGAACGCTTCGGATTCGCGCACCCTGCGGGTGCTGACGGCCAATATCCAGGCCGGCTCCAGCACCCGCCGGTACAGCGACTACGTCACGCGCAGCTGGTCGCATGCGTTGCCGCTGGGCAGCAAGCGCACCAGCCTGGACAGCATCGCCAAGCTGGCCGGCGAGCGCGACATCGTCGGCCTGCAGGAGGCCGACCCGGGCAGCCTGCGCTCGGGCTTCACCAACCAGACCCACTATCTGGCCGAGCGCGCCGGCTTCCATTACTGGAGCCACCAGCCCAACCGCCGCATGGGCGGGGTCGCCTCCAGCGCCAACGGCTTGCTCAGCAAGCTGGAACCGCTGGAAGTGCAGGACCATGCCCTGCCCGGCCGGATCGGCGGGCGCGGCATCCTGCTGGCCAAGTTCGGGCAGGGCCGCGAAGGCCTGGCGGTGGCAGTGGCGCACCTGTCGCTGGGCGCCAATTCGCGCATGGCGCAGTTGGCCTTCATCGCCGAGTTGTTGTCCGAGCACCCCAACGCGATGTTGATGGGCGATTTCAACTGCATGGCCGACCGGCCGGAAATGCAGGCGCTGTATCGGCACACGCGCCTGCAACCGCCCAGCTGCGAGGTGCATACGTTTCCGAGCTGGCGTCCGGACCGGGCGATCGACCATATCCTGGTCAGCGACAGCCTGACGATCGAACATATCGAAGCGATTCCCGCAGCGTTCTCCGACCATCTTGCGGTCGGCATGGATATCCGCGTGCCGCTGCACCTGCTGCGCTGACAGCCACGCAAAGTGGCTACGGGTTCGCACTGGCGGACTCGACCGATGACACCCCCTCGACGCCGCCTGTGCGATAACGCAGGCGGTTTTTCGTTGGGAGCACAGCACGTGATACGCATCTTATGAGTGTGTCGGCATGAGTGCGGTAGCGCCGCAGCCCTTGCCGGTGCGCACCCTGCGCCCGGTGTTCGTGCTGGCGGCAACCGTGGTCTGCACGTTTGCGTTGCTGGTGTCGTTGTTTCCGCTGGATGCAGGCCGTGTGCTGCTGGACGCGCAGACCTGGGCCTCGCGCAATGTCGGCTGGTACTACCTGCTGGCGATGACGGTGTATCTGGTGTTCGTGCTCGGCGTGGCCTTGTCCAGCTACGGCAACATCAAGCTCGGCGCCGATCACGACGAGCCGGAATTCAGCTATCTCTCCTGGGCCGGCATGCTGTTCGCTGCGGGCATCAGTATCACGCTGTTCTTCTTCTGCGTCTCCGAACCGCTCACCCATTACCTGCAACCGCCGCAAGGCGGCACCGGTAGCGGTGAAGCCTCGGCGCGTCAGGCAATGCAGTTGCTGTTCCTGCACTGGGGCCTGCACGGCTGGGGCGTGTTCGCGCTGGCAGCGATGGCGCTGGCGTATTTCGCGTTCCGGCACAATTTGCCACTGGCCTTGCGTTCGGCGCTGTATCCGCTGATCGGCAAGCGCATCAACGGGCCGATCGGCTACACCGTGGATGCGCTGGGCATCGTGGCCACCGTGTTCGGCCTGGGCGCGGACATGGGCTTTGGCGTGCTGCATCTCAACGCCGGCCTGAGCACCTTGATGGAGGTGCCGCACGCCCATTGGGTGCAGGTGGCGCTGATCGTGGCGATGATGGGTGCGGCGATCGTGGTGGCGGTGTCCGGCGTGGAAAAAGGCGTGCGCTGGATGTCGGACATCAACATGCTGCTGGCGATCGCGCTGCTGCTATTCATGCTGTTCGCCGGCCCCACGCAGTACCTGCTCAACGCGCTGATGCAGAATCTGGGCGACTACCTTGGCAGTGTGGTCAACAAGAGTTTCGATGTGTACGCCTACGGCGGCCGCAGCGACTGGCTCGGCAACTGGACGGTGTTCTACTGGGCATGGTGGATCGGCTGGGCACCGTTCGTGGGCCTGTTCATCGCACGCATTTCGCGCGGCCGCACCATTCGCGAGTTCGTGCTCGGCGTGCTGCTGATCCCGCTCGGCTTCACCCTGGCGTGGCTGTCGATCTTCGGCAACAGCGCGCTGGACCAGGTGCTGCATCACGGCCAGGGTGCGCTGGCACAACAGGCCATCGCTGCACCGGAGACGGTGTTGTACGCGCTGCTGCAGGGCTACCCGTGGAGCCGCACGGTAATCACGGTGACGGTGGCGATCAGCTTCGTGTTCTTCGTGACCTCTGCCGATTCGGGCACGGTGGTGTTGTCCACGCTGTCCTCCCACGGCGGCGAACCGCACGACGATGGCCCGCGCTGGCTGCGCGTGTTCTGGGGCGTGCTCACCGCGGTGGTGACCGGCGGCCTGTTGCTGGCCGGCAGCATGGACGCGCTGAAATCGGCCGTGGTGCTGGCCTCGCTGCCGTTCTCCGCGGTGCTGCTGCTGATGGCCTGGGGCCTGTCGCGCGCGCTCAGCCAGGAATCGCAGCGCAAGCGTGCACAGCTCTACAGCCCCAGCCCGCTGATCGGGCAATCGCGGCATCACCGCGGCTGGCGTCAGCGCCTGGGCCAGGCGATGCACTTCCCGGCGCGCGATGAGGTCTATCGTTTCATGCACGACCAGGTACGCCCGGCGATCGAAGCGGTCACCGCGCAGCTGCAGGAAGAAGGCTGGCAGGTCAGCAGCCGGCTCGACGACGACGACATGGAGATCAGCGTCGACCACGGCGAGCAGCAGGACTTCCGCTACCAGGTGGTGATGCGCGGCTACCTGACACCGTCATTTGCCGCGCAGCGCCTGCGCAACCAACGCTATTACCGCGCCGAAGTGTATCTGTACGAAGGCAGCCAGGATTACGACCTGGTCGGTTACAGCCGCGAACAGATCATCAACGACATCATCGATCAATACGAGCGTCACCTGCAGTTCCTGCATCTCACGCGCTGAGGTGCCGCCACTGCCGCGTGCGCCCCACAGGAGGTTTGCCATGCCACGTTTCCCCGACCAGTTGCTGTACATCGGCGGCCGCTACGTCCCCGCCCGCGGCGGCCACACCTTCGAGGTGGTCAACCCCGCCACCGGCGAGGTGCTGGCCAATGTGCACAATGCCGGCGCCGACGACCTGGATGCTGCGGTCGACAGTGCCAAGGCAGGTCAGCAGCAATGGGCGGCACTGACCACGGTGGAACGCTCGCGCATCCTGCTGCGTGCAGTGGCGCTGCTGCGCGAGCGCAACGACGCGCTGGCCGAACTGGAAACGCTCAACACCGGCAAGCCGCTGAGCGAAACCCGCAGCGTGGACATCGTCACCGGCGCGGACGTGCTGGAGTACTACGCCGGCGTGGCGCAGGCGCTGCAAGGTGCACAGGTGCCGTTGCGCGAAGGCAGCTTCTTCTACACGCGGCACGAGCCGCTGGGCGTGGTCGGCGCGATCGGCGCATGGAATTACCCGATCCAGATCGCACTGTGGAAAGCCGCGCCCGCGCTGGCGGCCGGCAATGCGATGATCTTCAAACCCAGCGAGGTGACCCCGCTCACCGCACTCAAGCTGGCCGAACTATTCACCGAGGCCGGCCTGCCCGATGGCGTGTTCAACGTGCTGCCCGGCGACGGCGCCAGCGTGGGCACCGCGCTCACCGAGCATCCGCAGATCGAAAAGATCAGCTTCACCGGCGGCACCGCGACAGGACGCAAGGTGATGGCCAGTGCCTCGAGTTCGTCGCTGAAAGACGTGACCATGGAACTGGGCGGCAAGTCGCCGTTGATCGTCTGCGCCGACGCGGACCTGGATCTGGCCGCCGACATCGCGATGATGGCCAACTTCTACAGCTCCGGGCAGGTGTGCACCAACGGCACGCGCGTGTTCGTGCCGCGCGCGCTGCGCACCGCCTTCGAGGCGCGGCTGCTGGCACGCGTGCAACGCATCCACATCGGCGACCCGCTGGACGCGCGCACCACCTTCGGCCCGATGGTCAGCGCCGCGCACATGCAGCGGGTGCTCGACTACATCGAACAGGGCAAGGCCGAGGGCGCACGCCTGCTGTGCGGTGGCGAACGTCTGCGCGACGGCGCATTGGCACAGGGCTGCTATGTCGCACCGACCATCTTCAGCGATTGCACCGACGTGATGACCATCGTGCGCGAGGAGATCTTCGGGCCGGTACTGAGCCTGCTCACCTACGACGACGAAGACGAAGCGATCGCACGCGCCAATGCCACCACCTACGGCCTGGCCGCGGGCGTGGTGACGCCGGACCTGGCGCGCGCGCATCGCCTGATCCATCGCCTGCAAGCGGGCATCTGCTGGATCAACACCTGGGGCGAATCGCCGGCACCGATGCCGGTGGGCGGCTACAAGCAATCCGGCGTGGGCCGCGAAAACGGCCTGGCGACGCTGCAGGCCTATACCCGCACCAAATCCATCCAGGTCGAACTGGAACGCTACGCGTCGGTGTTCTGACGGGCCGACACCATCTGGCAGGCAGTTTCCGACGGCACCGCGCCATGCGCCAGCCGCAGCCTGCGGAACGCGCTGCCGGCTTGAACGTTGCCGTTTCGAACAGCGGCCGCCGGTCCACCGCGCAATCGTTTTGAAAGCCGCTTCACACCGGCACCGCAACAAGGAGAACCCCATGCAACGCGAATACGACTACATCATCATCGGCGCCGGCTCGGCAGGCAACGTGCTGGCTGCGCGCCTGACCGAGGATCCGGGCGTCAGCGTGTTGCTGCTGGAAGCGGGCGGTCCGGATTACCGGCTGGACTTCCGCACCCAGATGCCGGCGGCGTTGGCCTTCCCGCTGCAGGGCCGCCGCTACAACTGGGCCTACGAGACCGAGCCGGAGCCGCATATGGACAACCGGCGCATGGAATGCGGGCGCGGCAAGGGGCTGGGCGGCTCATCGTTGATCAACGGCATGTGCTACATCCGCGGCAACGCGCTGGACTTCGACCACTGGGCCAGGCGCCCGGGCCTGGAGGACTGGAGCTACCGCGATGTGCTGCCGTACTTCCGCACGGCCGAAACACGCGACATCGGCGCCAACGAGTATCACGGCGGCGAAGGCCCGGTCAGCGTGGCCACGCCGAAGAACGACAACAACGTGCTGTTCCACGCCATGGTCGATGCCGGCGTGCAAGCCGGCTACCCGCGCACCGACGATCTCAATGGCTATCAGCAGGAAGGCTTCGGGCCGATGGACCGCACGGTGACGCCGCAGGGGCGCCGTGCCAGTACGGCGCGCGGCTATCTGGACATGGCGCGCCCGCGCGAGGGCCTGCACATCGTCACCCATGCCACCACCGACCGCATCCTGTTTGCCGGCAAGCGCGCAATCGGCGTGCACTATCTGGTCGGCAACAGCAGCGAAGGTATCGACGCGCATGCGCGCCGCGAAGTGCTGGTGTGTGCCGGAGCAATTGCCTCGCCGCAGCTGCTGCAGCGCTCCGGCGTCGGCGCGCCCGACCTGCTGCGCGCACTCGATGTGCAACTGGTGCACGACCTGCCCGGCGTCGGCCAGAACCTGCAGGATCATCTGGAGGTCTACATCCAGTACGCCTGCACCAAGCCGGTGTCGCTGTATCCGGCATTGCAATGGTGGAACCAGCCGGCCATCGGTGCGCAGTGGCTGTTCGCCGGCACCGGCACCGGTGCCAGCAATCAATTCGAAGCCGGCGGTTTCATCCGCACGCGCGAAGAATTCGACTGGCCCAATATCCAGTACCACTTCCTCCCCGTCGCGATCAATTACAACGGCAGCAATGCGGTGAAGGAACACGGTTTCCAGGCGCATGTAGGCTCGATGCGCACCCCCAGCCGCGGGCGCGTGCATGCCAAGTCGCGCGACCCGCGCCAGCATCCGTCGATCCTGTTCAACTACCAATCCACCAATCAGGACTGGCAGGAATTTCGCGATGCGATCCGCATCACCCGCGAGATCATCGCCCAGCCCGCACTGGATGCCTACCGCGGCCGCGAAATCAGCCCGAGCGCAGACTGCAAGACCGATGCCGAGCTGGACGCCTTCGTGCGCGCGCGCGCAGAGACGGCGTATCACCCGTCCTGCTCCTGTGCGATGGGCAGCGATGACATGGCGGTGGTCGATGGACAGGGCCGCGTGCACGGTATGGAAGGCCTGCGCGTGATCGATGCATCGATCATGCCGCGCATCATCACCGGTAACCTCAATGCCACCACCATCATGATCGCCGAGAAGATCGCCGACCGCATGCGTGGCCGCACGCCCTTGCCACGCAGCACGGCCGACTACTACGTGGCCGGCGATGCGCCCGTGCGCGGGTGACGCTGGAAAACGCGGCGCACCGCCCCGGGTCGAGTGCGCGGCGCCCTCACCAGAAAGTTGGTCGGCGCTTGTTCGAAAAGCTGTCTGTGGTGCGGTGTGCATCACGTGGAGCCGATGCTTGATGATCGAACGAGGCGCATCAGCAACGCTCTTACCCTGCACACCGACTATCTCGACTGGTCCTTGCCCGCCCACCGTCGCGGGACCTTACGCGGCATGGATGCCGCGTAAGAGCCTACACGGACGTACTTGCGGCGTGTCCTGCGATGGTGGGCGGGCAAGGGCCCTGCAGCCAACTCACAGCGCCGAGGGCGCGGCGCCCTCACCGCTTGCGGGACACGCCGTAAACCCGTCCATGGGGGCTCGGTGGCGGCATCCATGCCGCCGCACGGTCCCGCAACCGGTGAGGACACCGCACCAGACAGTTGGTCGGCGCTTGTTCGAAAAGCTGTCTGTGGTGCGGCGTGCATCACGTGGAGCCGATGCTTCATGATCGAACGAGGCGCATCAGCACCGCTCTTATCCTGCACACCGACTATCTCGACTGGTCCTTGCCCGCCCACCGTCGCGGGACCTTACGCGGCATGGATGCCGCGTAAGAGCCTACACGGACGTACTTGCGGCGTGTCCTGCGATGGTGGGCGGGCAAGGGCCCTGCAGCAAATCCGCAGATCAGCCGCTCTCCGCTTTACGACTGCCCAGACAGACTAAAACTTCAAGTCGACCCGCGCATACCAGAAGCGCCCACCGGGGATGTCGTAAGTGGACGCGTCATAACCATTGAGGGAGCACGACAGGCACAGCGGCGGATCCTTGTCGAAGACGTTGTTCAAGCCGGCCGTAAGTTGCAGGCCTTTGAGCCAATCGACGCGATAGCCCAGCTGCGCATCGTGATAGGTGATCGCATCCAGGCGGTTGGTGCCCACTGCAGGATCGGAGCACACCGCAAATTCCACCGCATCGCCGCATTGTTCGATGAGTTTGGAAATGTGGCGCGCGGTCCATGATGCAGTCCAGCGGCCCAGCGACCAGTCCAGTACCGCGTTGCTGGTCCATTCCGGGATCGCGCTGTCCACCACTTCGATGCCTGGCCCCTGCGGCTGCCGTTGCCCCGCCGCACCGAGCGCCTCGTAACGGCCCACGAAGGTGTTCTGCCAGGACACCTTGAAACGGCCAAACGCCGTTTCCGGCAATGTCCAGAACAGGTCCACATCCCAACCGTCGGTCTTGATCGAGCCCAGGTTGGTCAAGCGATTGTTGAACGCATTGATGCCGCCGGTGGACGCGCGCCCGACGCCATTGCAATACAGCGCGTCCAGGGTATCCACACACAGGTCCAGCTGCGTTTGCGCATTGATCGCCTGGATCGCGCCATCGACATGGTGCCGATAGAACGTCATCTCCAGATCGAGGCGATCGGACCAACTGGCATTGCTGGCAAAGCCAGGACTGAACACGAAGCCGGCGCTGAAGCTGCGCGAGCGCTCCGGATCCAGCTGCTCGTTGCCGCCGGTGGTGACCGAGATCTGCTGGTTGGCCTGCTGGTAGCCGGCCGGCACGCCGAGCGATGCGCAGTTGGCGGCGCTGCCGCGCGGCGCGGTGCCGCCCAACCCGATCGAGCATGGATCGGACAACTGCAGGTCGGCACGCGCCGCCGAACCGAACAACTCGCCGATGGTCGGCGCACGGAACCCTTCCGCGTAACTGGTGCGCAACACCAACTCATCGGTGACCTGCCAACGCAAGCCGTATTTTGGTGTGAACTCACCGCCGAAGGTGGAGTAATCCGAATAACGGCCAGCGATGTTCAAGTCGAGTTTGTCGCCCAGCGACGAATTGGCGAAGATCGGGATATTGAGTTCGAGATAGGCCTCGTTGACGTCGTAGCTGCCCGAGGTCGGCAATGACGGTACACCGTTGTAGCGCCCCGCCACGGTGAGCGGATCGGGTTGGTAGGACCCTTCGTACTTGCGGTACTCGTAGCCGGTGGCGAACGACACCGCGCCACCGGGCAGCTGGAACAGCTCGCTGCTGAGGTTGGCGGTGAACAGGCTCAACTCGTTCTGGCTGCGGTCGCGCACCACCGGCTGGATCCAGCGCAACATCTCCGGCGTGATGCTGCCGGCGCCGCCGAAGATATCCAGCGGCACGCAGCCGGCCACCGCCGCACACGCGGCCGGATCGCCCAGGCCCAGATTGATGTTGTAGAGGTTGTAGCTGCCGTAGTTGGTCTGTTCGGCCTTGTTCTTGCTGTACATGCCGTTGACGTCCCAGTACCAGGTCCGCGCCGCGCCTTCGAAGGTGCCCACCAGGCCAGTGCCGAAATACTGCGTGTCGACCTGCTGCTCGAACCGGCGCGCACCGCCTTCCACCGGGCGGCGGCCAATCTGGATCAGGTTGGTGGCCGAGTTCAACGCGAAGCCGAATGGATTGAACGGATTGAGCGCGGAAATCACGATGTTGTCGGCCAGCGGATTGCCGGTGCCGGCATCGGGGCCGAGAAAGATCGGCTCGGGCGCGGCCTGGTTGGTCGACTCGCGCCGGTTGCCCAGCGCCTTGACGTACCACTGCACGTCGTCGTTGAAGTAATAGCGAAATTGCGCGAACACGCCCTTGCGCTCGGACGGCGTCAGCAACAGATTCTGTTCGGCGAAGTTGTAGCGGTCCGCGGTGCCGAAACAGTGGTAATCGTCGCTGCGCGTACAGCCGGCACTGCCATCGTATTGCGGCGCACCGACGCCGGCGTTGGGCGTGAGGTTCTGGCGCACGCCGGTGTTGGGGTCGACGAACTGGAAGCGGCCGTCCGGCGTTGCCGAACTGGCGAAGGTCAGCCCGGTGCCCGGAATCGGGAAACGGGCCTGCGCACGATCGCGCGCGTAGATGGGATCCTGCTTGACGTAGCTGGCCCCCAGAAACAGGCTGAAGTCCTCGCCGCTGGTACCCCAGGCCAGGTCCATGCCCTGGTTGGCGCCGTCGCCCTTGCCGTATTGCCCGTAGTTGAGTGTGACCTGCGCACCGTCGAAGCTGCGCCGGGTGATGATGTTGACCACGCCGGCAATCGCGTCCGAGCCGTATAGCGACGAGGCGCCGTCCTCGAGCACCTCGATGCGCTCCACGATCGCCAACGGAATGGTGTTGAGATCGGTCGACGAGCCCACGCCCGAGGCCGAGGATTCGTTGACCCAGCGGATGCCATCGACCAGGACCAGCACGCGCTTGGAACCGAGATGGCGCAGATCCACCTGCGCCGAGCCGGCGCCCACACCACCGCCATCGGGCGGAAAGCCGAAGTTGCCCGACGAGTTGAACTTGGCGTTGAGCGCCGACCCCGAGGCGGTGAGTTCCTGCAGTACCTCGCCGATGGAGGTCAGGCCGGTGCGTTCGATGTCGGCGCGGTTGAGCGTCTGGATCGGCACCTGGCCCTGCAACTCTGCCGTCCGGATGCGCGTGCCGGTGACCTGTACGCTGTCGAGCGTGCGCGTGCTCGGGGCGGCCTCGGGCTGTTGCGCCCAGGCGAGTGTGGGAACCAGACACAAGGACAACGGCACGGCCAGGCATGACCGACGGGGGCCAATCAGATGCTTCATCCTTTCTCTCTCCAGAAGGATTCTTGAGTGTCCGCACGCCCCCGTGCCCTGCGGTCCGCCCCCACTTTTAAACGAAACCTTAACGACCCGCAAGCCGGCTATGCCGCAATGAAAAGTAGTCCGCGCCGCTTCGCGGCGGCAGGCCACGAGTGCGCACGAGCGTTACGCACCTGCACCGCACTGCACGCCCATCGCTGCCGGCAGCGACGGGCGGCACCGGCCTGGTGCGCATTCACTCAGGCGCGCCGGCGTGCTTCGGTATCATCGCGCAATGACCTATGCCCCCCGTCTTGCCACTGTTTTCGTCGGCTTGCTGTGCCTTGGCAGTACTGCGCTGCATGCCCAGAGCCTGGACCCGCAACTGACCGCCATGCGCGATGCCATCGCGGCTGCAGAGCGCGGCCAGTCCGATGCCGGTCAGCTGGCCGCGTTGAACCGCCACCCGCTCTATGGCTGGCTGGAATTTGCCACGCTCAAGCGCAACATCGACAACGTCTCCACCGCACAGGCGCAGGGATTCCTGCAGCGTTATGCGGGCCAGCCGGTGGCCGAGAGCTTCCGCGGCACCTGGTTGCCGGCGGTGGCACGCCGCCAGGACTGGAACACGTTGCTGGCCAACTGGAAGCCCACCGACAACCTGGGCCTGCGCTGCGCGCAGCTGACCGCGCGCCAGGCGACCGGCAAGCTGGATGCACAGTGGAGCCGCGACGCGTTGACCCTGTGGCGCACCGGCAAGGGCCTGCCCGATGCCTGCGATCCGGTGGTTGCCGGGCTGGAAGCGCGGGGCGAACTCACCCCGGCGCTGCGCTGGGAGCGCGTGGAGGCGGCGGCCGATGCACAGCAGCCTGCGGTAATGCGCACGGCCGCGCGCGGCTTGCCGGCGGCCGATCTGGCATTGGCTAACGATTACGCCGCGTTTCTGGACAAGGTGCACCCGCGTGCACTCGGTTGGCCAAAGACCGAGCGCAGCCGTCGCATCGCCGTCGACGGCCTGGCCAAACTGGCCAAGAGCGATCCGGACGCCGCCGAGCAGCAGCTGCCACAGCTGGCTAGCGCACTCGGCTTCAGCGAGGCGCAGCGCGGCCAGGTGCTGTACCAGATCGCGCTGTGGACGGTGGCGTCCTACCTGCCGGATTCGGCACGGCGCCTCAATGCAGTCCCCGATGCCTCATACGACGAGCGCCTGCACGAATGGCGCGCGCGCGAAGCGATGTCGCGTGGCGACTGGCCGGCGGCCCTGGCGGCGATCCGCAAGATGCCGGCGACCCAGCGCAGCGATTCGCGCTGGCAGTACTTCGAAGCGCGCCTGGCCGAGAAGACCGGCGCGGCCGCAGCCGCACAGCCGCTGTATCGCGCAGCCGCGCAATCGCCGACCTTCCACGGCTTCCTGGCCGCCGACCGCCTGCAGCAGCCCTATCGGCTGTGTCCGTGGGAGCCCAAGGACAATCCGCAAACAAAGGCCACCGTTGCACGCGATCCAGCATTGATCCGCGCCATCGCCCTGTTCCAGATCGACCGGCCGGGTTGGGCGGTGGCCGAGTGGAACGATGCCGCGAGCCGCTTCGACGACACCCAGCGCCGGCTGGCGGTGCAGGTGGCCAGCGAAAACGGCTGGTTCGATCGCGCAGTGTTCGCGCTCGGCAAGCAGCCGGACGAACAGCGCCTGTACGCGTTGCGCTTTCCGCTGCATCACGACGACAGCATTCGCCGCGAAGCGGCCAAGAACGCGATCGACCCGGCCTGGGTGGCAGCAGAGATCCGTGCCGAGAGCATCTTCAATCCACGCGCGCGTTCGCCTGCCAACGCGATGGGCCTGATGCAGGTCTTGCCGGGCACCGGCGCGGCGGTGGCAAAGGGCATCGCCCTGCCCGGCTACGCGGGCGCCACCAGCCTGTACGAGCCGGACACCAACATCGCCATCGGCACCGCCTATCTACGCCAGTTGCTCAATACCTACGGCCGGCCCTACCTCACCATCGCCGCCTACAACGCCGGCCCGGGGCCGACCGGGCGCTGGCAATCGCAACGCCCCAACTTCGAGCCGGATTTCTGGATCGAGACCATCAGCTACAAGGAAACCCGCGAGTACGTCGCACGCGTGCTGGCTTTCAGCGTGATCTACGACTGGCAACTCAACGGCGACATGCTGCCGCTGAGTGATCGCCTGATGGGCAAACTGGTGGACAAGCGCCTGAAGCCGGTGTGCACGCCAGGCCAGGCGACCACCAACGCGGCGCAGGACTGAGCTTCAAGTCAGCCGCCAAGCACCACCGCCGGATGAGGTGGTCGCGCTTGCGCGGTTGCGGGTGGTTGTCGCTCGGCCACGGGTGCGAGGGCTGTGTGGCCGCGCCGTTACCGAACAACGCGTCCCAGGCAGCGTTTGCCCCATGCACACCGACCATCTCGACTGGTCCTTGCCCGCTCACCACCGCGGGACCTTGAGCGGCATGGATGCCGCGCCAGAGCCTACATGGACGTACTTGCGGCGTATCCCGCGATGGTGGGCAGGCAAGGGCCCTGCAGGAAATTCGCAGCGCCGAACGCGCGGTGCCCTCGCCGCTTGTGGGACACGCCGTGAACCCATCCCTGGGGGCTCGGTGGCGGCATCCATGCCGCCACACGGTCCCGCAACCGGCGAGGACACCGCACCAGACAGTTGGTCGGCGCTCACTTGAAAAGCCGTCTGTCGTGCTGTGTGCATCAGACGTGGAGCCGATGCGTCATGACTAAACAAGGCGTATCGAGCACTGCTCTTAACCTTGCGCCCCGACCATCTCCATTGGTCCTTGCCCGCCCACCGTCGCGGGACCTTACGCGGCATGGATGCCGCGTAAGAGCCTCCATGGACGGATTCACGGCGTGTCCCGCGATGGTGGGCGGGCAAGGGCCCTGCAGCCAAGCCGCAGATCCGCCGCTCTCAGCGCTACGACTGAATGACCCGCATTGACCAATCGGGACCAGCTGCCGAGATTTGCATGTTGGCGTCACCTGGCATTCCAAAAACGCTGCGCGGAAATCCCACAGCAATTGATGCATGGTGTTTCGACCCGCGCACCGCATCGGGCATCATGTCGCGATGAAGATCTATCTCGTTGGCGGCGCAGTCCGCGATGCCCTGCTTGGCCAGCCCGCTGGCGACCGCGACTGGGTCGTGGTGGGTGCCGATCAGGCGCAGATGGAACGCCTGGGTTTCAAACCGGTGGGGAAAGATTTCCCGGTATTCCTGCATCCGCGTAGCGGCGAGGAATATGCGTTGGCGCGTACCGAGCGCAAGTCCGGGCGCGGCTATCGCGGCTTTGTGGTGGATGCCGATCCATCGGTGACGCTGGAAGAAGACCTGCTGCGCCGTGATTTCACCATCAACGCGATTGCACGCGACGAAGACACCGGCGAGTTGTTTGACCCATATGGCGGCGCGCGCGATCTGCAAGCGCGCGTGCTGCGGCACGTGGGGCCGGCCTTTGTCGAAGATCCCGTGCGTGTGTTGCGCGCTGCCCGCTTCATGGCGCGGCTGGCGCCGCTCGGTTTCACTCTTGCTCCCGAAACTGCCGCATTGATGCGCGAGATGGCCGCCAGTGGCGAGCTGGACAGCCTGGTGCCCGAACGCGTGTGGCAGGAATTACGCCGCGTGCTGGAGAGTGCGCAGCCGTCGGCCTTCCTGCGCACGCTGCACGACACCGATGCGCTGCGCGTCATCCTGCCCGAGATCGATGCGCTGTATGGCGTGCCACAACGTGCCGAGTTTCATCCGGAGGTGGATACCGGCATTCACCAGGAAATGGTCAGCGACATGGCCGCGCGACTGGCGCCCGGCGATGCGCTGGTGGGCTTTGCCGCACTGACCCATGACCTGGGCAAGGCGCTCACGCCGCCGGAGGAGTGGCCGCGCCACATCATGCACGAACAGCGCGGTGTCGCCCCGCTGCAGGCAGTGTGCGAGCGCCTCAAGGTGCCGCAGGATTATCGCCAGCTCGCCATCACCGCCTGCCGCGAGCATTTGAACGTGCACCGCCTGGCCGAGCTGCGCGACCGCACCGTGCACGAGCTGCTGGTACGCTGCGATGCCTTCCGCCGCCCCGAGCGCATCGCGCAACTCGCGCTGGTGTGCGAAGCCGACAAGCGTGGCCGGCGGGGCAGCGAAGAGGCCGCGTATCCACAGGGCGACCAACTCAAACGCCTGCATGCTGCTGCGCTGGCCATCAATGCGCGCGACCTGGCCGCAGAAGGCCTGCAAGGCCCGCAAATCGGCGAGGCGTTGGCGAAGGCACGAATTGCGGCGATTGCGGCGGCGCGCAAGACCAGCGCATAGCCAAGGCGTCGCGCATACCGTCGTAGCAACGCAACAAAGATACGAGCGCGCCAGGCAGGACGTGGCTGCACCGCTCCGGGCTGGCGACCACCCAACCCGGTCGACGTCAGGGATGCGGGGGCACACGTAGGGTGTTCGCCATTCAACCAGGCGGCTGCAGAACAGCAGCCGCCTGGCCATGCGTCACAGCTTGAAGTTCAGACTCAGCATGAAGGAGCGGCCGTTCTTGTAGATGTAGTACGGCTGGTTCTTGTTGCCGATGTAGCTGAAGTAGGTTTCGTCCAGCAGATTGGTGGCTTCCAGTGCCACGCGCAGCCGCTCGGTGGCCTGGTAGCCGAACGACGCATCGACCTGGGTGAACGCATCGGTCATCTGCTGCCCGTTGAGGCGACCGATCTGGGTGAAATATTCCGAGCGCCAGCCCAGGTTCACCCGTGCGCTCCATTTGCCCTGCTCGTAGTACGGGCTGATGTTGTAGGCGTTGCGCGAGTTGTACGGCAGGCTGTAATCGCCATCGGTTTTCGAATCGGAATAGGTGTAGTTGGCCACCACGCCGAACCCGTTGCCGAAGTTGTGCTGCAGGTTGAGCGCCACGCCCTGCACCTTGGCATCGCCGGCGTTGGTCGGCACGGAGGTCTGGTAGGTGCTTGAGCCGCCGGTGGCGTTGTTGAAGAACACCCGGTCTTCCACCGTGGTGAGGATGTAGTTGGAGATATCGCGCGAGAAGAACTCGCCGCTGAGCAGGCTGCTGTCGGAGAAATACCACTCCAGCGATGCGCCCAGGTTGGTGGACTCATACGGGCTCAGGCCGGGATTGCCCGTGGACGCGGTAAGCGTGGTGTCGTCGGTGGCCACGTACGGGGTCATGTTGGTGTAGCGCGGCCGCGCAATCACCTTGGAGGCAGCCAGGCGCAGCATCAGGTCATCGCGCAGGTCGTAGGCGATGTTGAACGACGGCAGCCACTTGCCGTAGCTGTTGAGGAAGTTGACCGGTGTGTAGCCGCCACCGGGCGCGTAGCTGAAACCATCGGTGGAATCACGCGTGTGCACGTACCGCACGCCGATGTTGCCGCGATAGCGCTCGCCGGAAAAATTGCCCTGCAGGAACCAGGCGCGGTTCTGCTCCTCGATGCTGTAGTTGCCGGCGTAGCTGATCGGCAGGCCGGCATCGCCTTCCAGGCCACCGATGTAGCGACCGATCGCACTGCGGCCGATGGTGGACCAGCGTTGCATGTCGGCGCTGGTGGACAGGCCGTCCAGGTAGCCGGACGGCGTGGTGCCTGGCGAAAAATCTGCGAGCGTGCTGCCGTCGTTCGGTGTCCAGGTACGGCTGTAGGACGACTGCCCGGTGGCGTGATTGGTGAGCTTGATGCCGGTCAGGATCTGCGTGAACGGCCCCCACTCCACCGCATGGTCGAAATCCAGCTGCAGGTAGCGCTCCTTGTCGTACTGCGGGCTGTGGCTGGCCGAGGCATTGTTGAGTTGCATCGCCGCCGCGTTGGTGGGGTCGGTGCTGTAGTCCATCGCGGTGCGGCGCCCGTCGATGTCGTAGCTGTAACCGGCGAGATTACGGAACTGGATGCCGTAGATGCGCTCGGCGCCGCCTTGCGAACTGGTATACCCCACCTGGCTGGATGCATTCCAGCCGTCGCCATGCCAGTCCGCGCGCAGATGGATGCTGCCGGTGGTGACATCGCTGTTGCGCAGGTAGCCATCCAGGAATGTGGTGGACTGATCGCCGAAGGTGCCCGAGGTCGCCACGCCGTTCTCGAAGCCCAGCGCCTGCGCATCGCCAGGGTTGGAGCCCCAGTACCCGTAGCGGCTCTGGTTGTAGTTGTCGAAACTTTCCTTGACGTACAGGCCGGTCAGGTTGAGCTCGAAATCGGCATCCGGCTTCCACTGCAATGCAGCGCTGACACCATCGCGTTTGCGCGTCTGCTGAAACAAGGCGGTGTTGATCGAGGTCGGAAATACGCCGGTGTTAGTGCCGACCACGGCCGGCGGAAACGCAGCGCCGGCGACATCGTCGTAGCCGAAGATCTCCACGCCATCGCGACGCAGCACGCGCTGCGAATGCATCACCGAGGTGAGGACACCGAACGTTTCATCCTGGTTCTTCCAGCTGTACAGGGCCGAAGCGTTCGGCTTGCCTTCGTCGGACCGGTCGTTGTAACCGTAGCTCACCGTACCGGTCAGCGTATTGCGTTCGAGCTCCAGCGGCTTGCGCGTGTGCACGATCACGGTGCCACCGATCGAACCTTCGTCGATGCGCGCCTCCGGTGTTTTGTAGACCTCCATCAGGCCGACCACTTCCGGCGCCAGCGTGCTGTAGTTGAACGAGCGGCTGTCCGGGTCGTTGGGGTCGCCGCCCCAGCTGGTGGAGGCAATGGTCTGGCCGTTGAGCAGCACACGGTTGAGCGCCGGATCGGTGCCGAGGATGCTGACCTTCTCGCCTTCGCCGAACTGCCGGTCCACGGTGATGCCGGACAGGCGCGACAGTGACTCGGCGACGTTGGTATCGGGGAATTTGCCGATGTCTTCGGCGCTGATCGCATCGACGATCGCATCGGCATTGCGCTTGACGTTGAGTGCCTTGCCGAGGCTGGCTTGATAGCCGACCACCTTGACCTCGTCCAGCGTGGACACCGATGGGCTGGTCTGCGCGGGCGGCTGTTGCTGGGCGGGTTCCGCCTCCTGCGCAAACGCGGGAAGCATGCTGGCACCGGCAAGGGCAGCGCCTCCCAGCAGCAGGCGACGGACGGCAACGCTCAGTCGCGAGCGACATGGCGCACGCTCGGCAGCGTTGGCGGAATCACGGGACAACTCACACACACGGGCTTGCAGCATTGCGTGGACCTCTTGGCTGATGCGTCGGGTCGCAACCGTCCGGTTGCTTGAGAACGCGCAGAGCGCGCGCCACACCCGCGATCCGTCCCCCTGTACACCGGACGGCGAGCAGCGTCTTCCCGCAGGCCGGTGGCGGCGTGCGGGGCAAGGCGCCAGGCCGATGCATGACCGGCCGGCAACGTCTTTCATGAAGTCGGAGCACGCTCCTGATCGCTGACAACGTTATCAGCGAAGGTGCCTTCCCCACGCGGCGCTGTCAACTCAACGACACAAATAGCCACTTTCATGCCTGAAACCGCGCCCTGAGTGCAGATATTGGAATGACAATGCAATCGTGACCGCATTCCTTCGCCTCGATGAATAGACCACTGCCGTTAGAGGACGGCCGCCATAGGCCGCGCGGCCGAATGCCGCAATGCAGCGTGTTTGCAGACATCGATGTGGTGCGTGCAAGCGTTTAATGTTCCGCAGGCAGTGTTCGCGCACTGCAGATCGCCTTGCGATCGCGGCACTCGGCGGCGAAGCAAGCCATTGCAACCACGTCGGGTCCATACGGCTAACAGCGCACCGACACCGGTCGATCGTCACATGTCTGGCGGATACGTCAGCCCTCGAACAGGCGATCACCTGGAACGGATGCAGGCCTGCGTCCGCAGCCACTGTGCAGCAGCATCGATCATATCCACCTGCGAGCCAAGCAGGACATCCGGCTGCAGCCGGCCGTCGGTGCGACGCCCGTTGCGATCCTGCGTGTGGCTACTGGCAATCGCAAGGACAGCGCCGCCAGGCAGGTCCACAGAGCGATTGCCGGTGGTCTGGCCGGCGCTTGGCTGACCGAAGCTACGCGTATTTGCACGGCCGCGAAAGGAGATCGCGACCATCTCGCCCGCACTTGCGGTCCTGGGGCCGATCAAGATCGCGACCGGGCGATCTATTTGCAGCGAGGCAGTCGCGCGTGCCGAAGATCGTGCCCGCCAGGGCGATTGCTTGCCTGCCGCATCGACAAAGCTGCCGAGCACTGCATCACCCAGTAGCGGATGCAGCCCGTTGATCATTGGCCACATCGTGCCGCCGGTGTTATTGCGTACATCGACGATCCAGCCACAGCTGGCCTGTGCGGCGGCTTGATCCAGCGCCGTTGCAAGCGATGTCCCGTAAGCATTGCTGACTTCCTTGGAGGACGTCATCAGGCCGGGGACCTCGAGATAGGCGATGCCGGATGGCAGCAGACGCGCCTGCATGGTGGGCCGCTCGCGCTGTGCAACGGCTTCCACGGCATATCGCCTGGAAGGACGCATCAGGAAACTATGGCCGTCATCGAGCTGGGCGACCAATGCATCGATGGCGACATAGGCGTCCACTTCGCGCATGTCCGCGGCCTGCGCACGCAGCTGCGGCTCACGCGTGGTCCAATCGATGCGGGCGCTGTGCAAGGCGTTCTCCCGGATCGCGGGGATGGCGACATCCAGGATCGCGCTGGCCGATGCCGCATCGGCCAGCGGCTCTGCAATCAAACGCAGCTGGCTTACGTCCAGCGCTCCATCGCCTCGCAGCACAACACCGATCAACACCTTCTGCGCGCCCATCGGTACCTGTAGCGCAATGGAGCGGCTTGCACGCGTCGTACCGACGACCGGGTCGGTTTGTGAGCTTTCGAACGCCAGGCGTTTGCCATGCGCATCGTCGGCGCGCATCCACAACGTAGCGCCCTGCGATGCGTTGGAGGTTGCCAATACACCGGACAACAGCAACGACTGGCCGCGCAAGGAAACCGCGTCCAACGCTGCGGAGGCAGCCCCGAACGGCGCAGTGCGCGCGGCAACTGCGGTCAGACGCAATTGCGCCCCTTCACCGGACTGCACGTCGCCTTGCACGGCAGTCAGTTGGTAATCAGCGCCACCGGCAGCCGCGTACCAGTGTGGAATCGCTGCCACCGCATGCACGCTGCACAACAGGCTCAGCAGCAGCCACCATCGCGTCCATGCGTAGTTCATCCTTCACCCGTCGCAAGCTGAGGTCGGACGCAACTCTAGCAGTCATCTGAATGCGCTGCATGCCGTACGCGAGCTGCGACATCCCACCCGCCGGACGTGGCGACGAGGGGCACTGCGGCCGCAGATTGCGCGCAACAACCGCGGTGGTTGAACAACACATGCGGCGTCGCGCAGTCATCAAGCCCGCTTGACGCGGGCGTCTGCGGCCCGGCCGATATGCTTACGCGCCCTGCCCGGCCACCCAGGTGCCGAGCACCTGCACATCGGCATCCACCAGCACCAGGTCGGCCTGGTAGCCCGGTGCGATGCGCCCCAGCCGGTCGCCCAGGCCGATGCATTGCGCAGGATAGGTCGATGCCATGCGTGCGGCTTCGGCCAGGTCCACGCCCAGCCACTGCACGCTGTTGCGCACTGCGGTGGCCATGTCCAGCGCCGAGCCGGCCAGGGCGCCGTCGGCATTGCGCACCACGCCGTCCACCGCAGTGATGGTTTCGCCGTACAGGTCGAAGCTGGGGCTGTCGGCACCGACCATCGGCATGGCGTCGGTGACCAGCAACAGCTTGCCGCGCGGCTTGGCGGCCAGCGCCAGGCGCAGGCTGGCCGGATGCACGTGCACGCCGTCGACGATGATGCCGCACCACACAGCGGAGTCTTCCAGTGCGGCGCCCACCGCGCTGGGCTCGCGCCCGGTCAGTTGCGACATCGCGTTGTACAGATGGGTGAACCCGCTGACGCCGGCGGCAATGCCAGCGTGCGCCTGCTCGTACGTCGCCGCCGTGTGGCCGGCGAACACGATCGCGCCACCGGCGACGAAGGCGCGGATGTCGTCCAGCGGCACGCGCTCGGGCGCGAGCGTGATCAGGGTGACGCCGTTGTCCAGCGAGGTATCGACGGCAATCTCGTGCGCGTCGGGCAGGCGGAACTTGTGTGCATCGTGGGTGCCCTTGCGCGCCGGGCTCAGGTATGGGCCTTCCAGATGGATGCCGAGCACGCCGGGCACGCCTTGCGCGATGGCCTGGCGCGTGGCGTCGATCGCCTCGGCCATGACCTCGGCGGTGTCGCTGATCAGCGTCGGCAGCATGCCGGTGGTGCCGTAGCGACGATGGGCTGCGGCGATGGTGGCCAGGGCCTGCGGGTCGCGCGCGTTGTTGAACAACATGCCGCCACCGCCATTGACCTGGATGTCGATAAACCCGGGCAGCAAGGTGCCGCCACCCAGATCCACGCGCGTATGCGCCTGCGCAACACGCGCATCGTCGGCCGCCACGATCGCCAGGATCTGCGTGCCGGCCAGCAATACGGCCAGTCCATCCTGCAGGCCGTCGTCGGTGAGCACGCGTGCATTGCATAACGCCTGAATCGGGGAAGCATCCATGTTCAAACGGTTTCCGTGACCTTGTTCAAATGCGGCGGCAGATCGGGATTATGGCCGCGCTGCAGGGCCAGCGCGTTGATCGCGCGGTAGAAGCTCTGCACGGTCAGCAGCGGTGCGCTGGCCGGATGCACGGCATCGACGAGCGGCAGATCGCCATCGGGCGCGGCCAGCCACACCTGTGCGCCACGGGCGCGGAACTCTTCGGCCAGCGCGCGCGTGCCCGCGCCGGTTTCATCCGGCTGCGCAAATACCAGCACCGGGAAGCCCGGCCCCACCAGCGCCATCGGGCCATGCTTGACCTCGGCCGAGCTATACGCTTCGGCATGCAGGCCGCAGGTTTCCTTGAACTTCAGCGCCGCTTCCTGCGCCGCGCCCAGGCCCAGACCACGCCCGAGCACGAACAGGTTGTGCGCAGGCACCAGGCCGGCGGTGAGTGCGGACCAGTCGGCCTGCCAGGCGCTGCGCAACTGCTGCGGCAATGCATCCACCGCCGCGAGCAGGGCCGGGTCGTTCTTCCACACCGCGCCCAGGTGCAGCACGGCGGCCAGTGAGGCGAGATAACTCTTGGTGGCGGCGACACTTTTTTCCGGGCCGGCGCCGAGCGGGATCACCACCTCGGCCAGTTGCGCCAGCGGCGAATCCTCAACGTTGACCAGGGCGACCACGCGCGCGCCGGCCGCCTTGGCGGCCTCGGCATTGCGCAACAGGTCCGGGCTCTTGCCCGACTGCGAAATCACGATATACAGCGCGCCGCGCAATTGCAGCGGCGCTGCATAGACCGAGCCCACCGACGGCGATGCAGAGGCCGTCACGATGCCGAGCTGGGTTTCGAACAGATACTTGGCGTAGGTTGCGGCGTGATCGGAACTGCCGCGCGCGCAGGTCACCACGAACGGCGGCGGCGTATCGCGCAGCGACTGCGCGAGTGCAGCAACGGTGTCGGCATTACGGGCGAACTGTGCGGCGACCACGTCGGCAGTCTGCGCCGCCTCGCGGAACATCAAGGTCTCGGTTTCGGTGGGAAGGCTCATCAGGCTCAGGCGGATTCGGGGGGAAAGGATTTGGCGGCCGGCGTCTGCGCCGGTGCGGTGGAACCGCGCACCACCAGCTGCGGCACGAAGCCGCGGTTCTGCAGTTGCGCGGGCTGGTCGTCGTAGGCATCGCTGCGCAACTGGCTGATCAACAGGCGTGCGGCATGCCGCGCGATGTCGTCGGTGGCCTGCTTGGCGGTGGTCAGCGCCGGCCAGGACTGGCGCGAGAACGGGCTGTCCTCGAAGCCGGCGATCGACAATTGGTACGGCACGTTCATGCCGGTGGACTTGGCCGCGGCCAGCACGCCGGCGGCGATTTCGTCGTTGCTGCCGAAGATGGCGGTCGGCGGCTCGCGCAGCGACAGCAGGCGGCGCGCGCCACGGAAGCCGTCGTCGAAGGTGTAATCGCCGGGAATCACCAGGTGCTTGTCCAGGGTGATGCCGTAGTCCTTCAACGCGGCTTCGTAGCCCGCATAGCGCTCGCCACTGGAGCGGTGCTGCGGGCCGCCCCACAAAAAGCCGATGCGCTGATGGCCCAGCTGCACCAGATGCTCGGTGATCTCGTAGGCGGCAGCACGGTCGTCGATATACACGCAGGGACCATCGCCCGGATCGTCGGTGGCGGCGATGATGCGCACGCTCTTGATGCCGCGCGCGGCCAGGCCGGCCATCAGCTTGGGGCGTTCGGACATCGGTGCGGTCAGCACCACGCCGGCCAGCCGCGAGCGCTGCACCCATTCGGCCAGTTCCTCGGCCAGCAATGGCGAGGTGGAATCGCAGGGATGGATCTGCAGGCCGAAGCCGGTCTCGCGACAGGCGGCCAGCACGCCATTCTGGATGCCGATGATGTGGTACGGGTTGGGGTTGTCGTAGACCAGGCCGATCACGAACGGCGTGCCGCTGCGCAGGTTGCGCGCGGACGGATCGGGTTCGTAGTCCAGATCGGCGATGGCGCGCAGCACGCGCGCGCGCGTGGCCTGCATCACCGAAGGTTCGTTGTTGATCACGCGCGACACGGTCTTCAACGAGACCTTGGCGCGCTCGGCGACATCTTTGATGGTGGGCCTGCGCATGGGTGTACCTTGTTCGTCGGAACGCATCATGCCGCCCGGTTCACTTGGCCTGGGCCGGCAGGCCCACACGGTAACCGCGCAGCGAATAGAACAGGATGTACAGATAGCACGGCACCATCAGCGCAGCGAACACGACCTGGAAGTCGTAGTGCTGTTTGAGAATGGCAAACAGCTGCGGAATGATCGCGCCGCCGGCAATGCCCATGACCAGCAGTGCCGAGCCGATCTCGGTGAAGCGGCCAAGCCCGCGAATGGCCAGCGGAAAGATCGCCGGCCACATCATGGCGTTGGCAAAACCGAGCGCGGCCACGAAGCCCACCGACACATAACCATGGGTCAGCAGCGCGCCCAGCGAGAACAGCACGCCCAGCACCGCCGACACGCTCAGGTAGCGCGCCTGCGAGATCACCCGCGGGATCAACACCAGGCCGGCGAGATAGCCCAGCAGCATCGCGCCCAGCGTGTAGGAGGTGAAGATCTTGGTGCTGTCCAGCGGCAGATCGAAACCGTGGCCGTAGGTGCCGATTGCATCGCCGGCCATCACTTCCACGCCCACATAGACGAACAGGCACAGTACGCCCAGCCACAGATGCGGGAACTGGAAGATGCTGGACTTCTGCACGCCAGCCGCGCTGCCGGGCGTGGCATTGGCCTCGGAGGCCCGCAGCTCCGGCAGCGGCGAGAACAGCACGCCGATCGCCAGCAACAGCAGCACGCCGGACATCACCAGATACGGTGCGTGGATCTTGGCGGCGAAGGCGGTGAGCAGTTGTTCCTTGGTGCCGGCATCGGCGCTGGCCACCTGCGCGGACAGATCGCCGATGCCGTGCAGCACCAGCGAACCGATCAGGATCGGCGCCAGGATGCCGGCGATCTTGTTGCAGATACCCATCAGCGCGATCCGCCGCGCCGCGCTTTCGATCGGCCCGAGGATGCTGATGTACGGGTTGATCGCGGTCTGCAGCAGCGCCAGGCCGCTGCCGATCACGAACAGGCCGCCCAATGCGCCCGGATACCAGCGCTGGGTGGCGAACTGGCCAAAGCCGGCCGCGCCCACCGCCATCACCACCAGGCTCAGCGCAAGCCCCTTCTTCATGCCGGTGCGCTTGAGGATCCACGACGCCGGCAGCGCCAGGAAGAAGTACGACAGGTAGAACACCATCAGCACCAGGAAGGCATTGACCTCGTTGAGGTCGAACGCCAGCCGCACGAAGGTGATCAGCGGCCCGTTGATCCAGGTGAAGAAGCCGATGATGAAGAACAGCACGCCGACGATGGCGATCGAGACAACGGGATTTGCGGGCCTGGCGGTAGTCATGGATCGGCGGGCTCTTGAGTTGTCGGTTGGGGGGCGCCGCGCTGGATCAGCGACGCAGTTCGGCGACGAAATCGTAGAAATCGTTGTGGCAATAGGTGTCGGTCAATTCGATCGCACTGCCGTCGCGCGCATAGCCCACGCGCACCACGTGCAGGATCGCCTCGCCGGTCTTCATGCGCAGGTGCTCGGCCAGCCGCGCGGGCAGATTGATCGCGCGGAAATACTGCAGGGCGCGCACCACCGGGGTGCCCTGTGCATCCAGATAGCTGTAGAGCGAATCGCCGATCTGCTGCGGGTCGGCGACGATGCGTTGCGGCAGCACCGCGTGCTCGTAGGCCATGACGCGCTCGTCGGCGCTGCGCAGGCGGGTGAGCGAGGCCACCGCCGCGTCCGGCGACAGCCCCAGGCGCAGGATCTCTTCGCCATGCGCCGGGCGCAGCCGCCGCTCCAGCCAGCGGGTGCCGGGCTCGTAGCCCTTGATACGCAGCGTCTCGCTGAAACTGGTCAGGCCGCTGAGCTGATGCTGGATCTGCGTGGTGACGAAGGTGCCGGCGCCCTGCCGACGCGAGACCAGGCCCTGTTCGACCAGCACGTCCACGGCCTGGCGCAGGGTCACCCGCGAGATCTGCAGCCGCTCGCACAGCTGGCGCTCGGCCGGCAGCGCTTCGCCGGCCTTCCACTGCGCGCCGCGGATCTGCTCGTCCAGCTTGCTCGCCAGTTGCAGATACAGTGGCGTCGGCGCGGAGGCATCCAGCGTCAGCGCGTCCATCCGGGGGTCGGTGTCCGTCCTGGCTTCGGTTTTCGGTTTGGCCATTGCCTGTCCTCCGGACCGACTTGGATTCGTTAGGTCCAATATAGTACCAATTTGCCTGCAGCGCATTAGCCGCAGTCGGCCCCGGCAGCGTGGCGGGCGCTGACCTGCGGTCCAGCGGCCCGCTGACACGACGCCGTGGTAGACGCCCGCTTCCCGTCACCGGCGCATGCAGGCGCCCAGTGGCTGCGCCATCGCCTGGCTTGCGATGCCGTCACAGCCGCAGGTACCAGCGCCGCCGGTCCATCCACCAGCCCACGCCCCAGCACAGCAGCGTGTAGCTCAGCGCGCACAGCAGCGACCCCAGCGGGCCCGGCGCGATGGTCTGGAACACGCGGATGCCGGCCCAGGCGTACAGGTCCAGGCCGGAGCTGCCGGCCGGCAGCAGCCGCAACACCACCACGAACAATTCGGAGAACAGATAGATCGCCAGCGGGTTGCGCCCCAGCACGGTGAAAAAACCGCTGCCGCCGGTCCAGCCACGCAGCTCCAGCAGGTAGACCAGTACGCCCAGCGCCAGCAGATCCAGACCCACCGTGCAGGCGACGAAGGACCCGCTCCAGAGCTTCTTCGACAGCGGCCAGGCCGGGTGCCAGAGCAGCGCCAGCAGCACCAGCCCCGCGCCCGCCAGCAGCATGCTGCGCGTGGCGGCAGCGGTCTTGCCGTGCCGCTGCAGGAAGCGCCCGCTCAGATACCCGGCCAGCACGTTGACCGTGGCCGCCAGCGTGCCGAGCAGGCCCTCGGGGTCGAAGCCGTCATCCTTGCGATACAGATGCGCGCGCCCGTACAGCCACAGATCCAGCCGGGTGCCGGCATTGCCGGTCTTGCTCAACTCCGCGCCGGGCTGGCCGAACGCATACAGCGCTGCCCAGTAGCCCAGCAGCAGCGCCACGCAGACCGGCGCGATACCGCGTGGCGGCAGATAGCGCACCAACAGCGCCGCGAGCAGGTAGCACAGGCCGATCCGCTGCAGCACGCCGGTCAGGCGGAGTTGATCGACCGCCGTGAACGCCCAGCCACCGTCGGGTTGCAGATGGAAGAACGGAAACCAGTACATCAGCACGCCGCACAGCATGATCAGCGCGGCGCGCCTGCCCACACGGCCGAGGAACTGCCGATGCGGCATGCGGGTGGCCAACGCAAAACTCATTGCGCTGCCGACGGCGAACAGGAACGAGGGAAACACCAGATCGGCAAGCGTGACGCCGAACCAGGCCGCATGGGTCAGCTGCGCGTACGGCTGTGCACCCGGGCCGGCGGTGTTGACCAGGATCATCAGGAAGATGGTCAGGCCGCGGAAGACGTCCAGCGACAGGAAGCGTTCGCGCGTCGGCGGTGTGGTTGCGGTGCCAGCTGCAGCAGGGAATGGGTATGCGCTCATCGCAGCTCCTTGCCCAGTGACTGCCGATGGGGACGACATGCATAGGTGCTGCCTATGCCCTGCGTCCTTGCATCGGCGCTACTGCGCTCCTGCGCGAGCATCAGGTGCAATGCGGATCTGTTCATTGCGCAGTTCCTTGCGTGGCGCTGTGCGCGGCGCCGTGCGCAATTTCTTGCACGTTGCCCTGGTCGAAGCCTTGCGTCGCGTCTTGCCTGGCGCTTCCCGCTGCGTTCTGCACGCCATCCTGCGCATCCACCTGCGCCAGCAACGTACGCAGCAAGGCCAAGGGATCGCGCGGTGGCTGTCGCTTCGGCAGCGCGTCCTGCTCGGCCCATTGGCCTTCCCAGGCTGCAAGCTGCGTGTTGACCGCCGCTGCGTCGAACGGCGTGCCGGCCTTGCGCGCGGCGCGGTACGCGCGCAGAAAGCGTGTCCAGCGCTGCAGATAGAAATCCGCGTACATGCCCTGCCACGCCTTGGACGCGTAATCGGCCAGGTTGCCGTCGCCGCCCCAGATGCTGACCTGCGCACGTGCATTGCCGACATAGGCGCGACGCAATGCGGCATCGTTGCCGGCGGCCGCGGCGGCCTGGCCGGTCCAGTCGGCCAGGGTTTCATGCTGGCCGCCGACCAGTGCATCCAGCCCCTGCACCAATTGCGTGGTGCGCGCCAGCAGCGCATCGCCACGCGCGAACTCGCCGGCGTCGTAGGCCTGCACCACCGCCTGCAATTGACGGTCGGCATGCAGGCTCAGGTAGTGCCGCGCGTCTTCGATCAGGTCATAGCGGTACAGCGGTGCATCGGCATAGCGGCCGGCCTGCTGCAGCAAGGCATCGATGGCGCGGCGCAGGCGTTGCGGGTCGCCGGGGCGGTCGTCGAAGCCGACGATGTCGGCGGTCGGCCGCTTGAACAGCAGATACGCACCGGCACGCTTGTTCCACCAGCGCGGCGACCAATAGCGGGTCTGGTAGATGCCTGCTTCCAGATCCGACCAGGCCTGCAGCAAGGCCGTATCGCTGCGGCCGTAGCGCGCGCGGGTGTATTGGGTGAGCCATTGCGACCAGGACTGCTGCGGTCCTTCCCAGGCCAGCGCGTAGAGATACTCGTAGACCACCGAGTTGCTGTGCAGCCCTTCCGGGAACACACCGAAGCCGCGCAGATTGCGTTTGTCCGGATCGGCCAGCAAGGCCTGCAGATCCTGCCGATAGAACGCAAAGTCGCCATACAGCGGATTGCTGGCGCCATAGTTGTGCACGTAGCCGTAGATCCACTGCTTGTTGTCGAAGGCCTGCGAAGCCTTCCAGGTGCCGGGATAGCGGTCGTTGCCGATGTCCAGCACCATCAACCGCGCATCGGGCCCCTTGTCGAGAAACGCGGCGATCGCCTGCGGTTGCCAGAACGCTCTGTCGGCACCGAACAGCCAGCCCTGCATCACCCAGGTGGCCTGCGGGTTGACCTGCGCGATCGAGCGATACAACGCCTGCCCGTACTCGGCCAGGCGTGCGTCGCGTTGCGCTGGCGGCACGGCCTTGGCACGTGCAGCGTCGGAGTTGGCGATGCTGTCGCCGTACCTGGCGGCGGCCACGTCGCTGCCGTCGTCGGCCACCGGCGGCAGCATCTCGTTGAAGGCGTCGGCCAGATAGAACTCGCCTGCACCGTAGGCCTGCGTGTACAGCTCCAGGAACCGCCGCGCGACCTGGGCAAACAAGGGATCACGCGGATCCAGCCAATAGGTTTCGTGGAAGCCTTCCCAGGCGCGCATGCGGTAGATGCGCGCGTTGGGATGCGCCTGCGCGAATGCCTTGGGCACGTAGCCGGCAAACGCCGGCAGCACCGGCTGCATACCCAGCTCGCGCATGCGGGTGAGGATCTGCGTCTGCAGCACGCGCTTGCTGTCGATCCAGTGCTGCGGCAGCGGCGCGCGATAGCCTTCGATATTGCCCATGCGCTGCCACGGGGTGAACGCGGGGCCGGAGAAATACTCCGCCAACGCGTCATCGCCCACGCCGAACTCGCGCCACAGCGCCTGCCAGATCGCCTCCTGCCCTTCCATCGCCAGCGGCATGTCGATGCCATGCAGCGCCATCCAGTCGATCTCGCGCTGCCAGCGCGGCCAGTCCCAGAACGGCGTGGTGTAGCCGTAGGTGCAGGTGTTGAGATAGGCGCGGTGGGCAAACGGCGTGCGCACCTGGCCGCTGCGGTAGGCCGGCCATTGCGCCGGCAGCGCCACGCGGTCGCCTTCCCAGCTCATCGAGGCCGCGCCGGTCTGGCCGAGATACGCATAGGCCCCACGCGCCAATGCCACCTGCGAGGAGCCGGCAATGCGCACCGCATCGCCACCGGCGTCGATGCGGTACCAGTCCGCGCCGTCGCCGCGCGGCGCCATCGTCATCTCGAACTGTGCGGCGCGCGGGCCGATCAGGCGTTGCAGTACCGCCTGCGCGGGCGGTGCGGCCAGCACCAGATGCGGAATGGCGAGCAACGCGCCCAGCACGGCGCCGGCAAACAGGCGCACAGACGTCGACGGGAAAAACGGTGAGGCAATCATGGCGAGTTCCCGTAGTGCACGGTGACGACGTCGTGGAATCCAAACGGCTGATCGGCAGCGACCTGCAGGATCACCGCCAGCGTGCGCGCGCCGGTCGCGGGTGCAAGCGTCACGTGAATCGGCGTGCCGGCAGGTGCCTGGGCAACTGCACGGCCATCCAGAAATACCTGTACCGGCCCGCTGAGACGACCCAGGTCAAGCATGCCGCCGTGGGTTTGCACGCCCTGCCACGGCGTGAACTCGGTGCGGTACAGCACGTAGCCGGCGCGTTCGGGTGCGGTTTCCAGCGTGCCGGGCAGCGTATTGCTCCAGCTGTTGTTGTCGTTGGGGCGGCGCGGCAGATCCGGCGCCGGCGGCTGCGCGAAGGCGGCGGTGTGGCGCCAGCTCTCGACCACCATCACCGGCGCCACGATCGGCACCATGGCTGGCAGCGGCAGCGCCGCGCACGCGATCTCGAGCACCGCATCGCGCAAGCCTGCGCTGCGCGCCTGCAGCCGTAACACGCCTGCGCCACGCCCGGCCTGCACGATTGCCTGCGCCAACCCGTTGAACAAGGCCACCTGCGTGCCCTGATCGGGCGTATGCGCATTCGGGTCGCCATTGCCGACACCCAGCAAGCGGCCACCGCTGATCTGCAGCGTCAGTGGTGCATTGCAATCGGGCACGTGGCGGCCTTGCGTATCCAGCGCTTCCAGGGTCACCGGTTGCGCATCGCGGCCATCGCCGCGTAGCCGGGGGCGGTCCGGCGTGAGCCGCAGCGCGACCGCCGCGCCGGTGGTTTCCACCCGCGTTCGCGCCACCTCGCGGCCATCGCGCCAGGCCACCGCTTCGAGTACGCCCGGCGCATAGTCCACCTGCCACTGATTCATCTGCGCCCGATCCACCATCTGCTTTCCCAGCGAGCGGCCGTTGAGCCACAGCTCCACCTGCGCGGCATTGCAGAACGCCATCACCTTGATCGGCTGGCCTTCGCGGCCTGGCCAGTTCCAGTGCGGCAACAGGTGCAGCACCGGCGCATCGTCGATCCACAACGCGCGGCGCAACCAGTAGGCACCCTTGGCAAATCCGCATTGGTCCATGATGCCGAAGAACGACCCCACCGACGGCCACTCGAACGGCGTGGGTTCGCCGCGATAATCGAAGCCGGTCCACACGAAGCTGCCGGCGACGAACGGACGTTCGGCAATCAGCTGCCAGGCGCGGCGGTGGGTATTGCCCCAGTCCGCGGCCAGGCTGTCGTCTTCGGCCACCACGTGCGCATCCAGGTCGGTGAACCACGCCCCGCGCGTCTGAAACGCACTGGTGTCCTCGCTGGACAGCATCGGCGTGCGTGGCCGCGCGGCATGCACGCGGTCGTAGTTGGACTGGCGGTAGTTGAAGCCGAGCACGTCCACTACATCGGCCGCGCCGCGGGTGGCGAACATGCCGTCGTTCATGCCGGCAGTGATCGGGCGACTGTCGTCGAGCGCACGCACCGCGCTGGCGGCGCGCGCGATGATGGCGTAGCCGGTGGCGGTGCCCTGCAGCGGCTCTTCGTTGAGCAGCGACCACAGGAACACGCTGGGATGGTTGCGCTGGCGCCGCACCATGCTGCGCAGCAGCGCCACATACTCGGGTGCGGGATTGAACAGCCGGTTCTCGGCCATCACCAGCATGCCGAGCCGGTCGCAGGCCTGCAGCAGTTCCGGTGCCACCGCGTGATGCAGGCGGATGGCATTGCAGCCCATCGATTTCAGGCGCTGCAGGCGAAACGCGTGCAAGGCATCGGGCAGCGCCACCCCGACGCCGGCATGGTCCTGATGCAGACAGACGCCCTTGATCTTGAGCGGGCGGCCATTGAGGAAGAAGCCGTTGTCGGCATCGAAACGCAGGCTGCGAAAGCCGATTTCGCACCCGGCACGGTCGCTGCGGCCGTCTGCGCCACTCACGCTGGCCTGCACGCGATACAGCACCGGCGTGTCCACGCTCCAGCGCTGCGGCTGCGCCACCGCGACGCTGACCGTCGCCTGCGCGGTGCCGAATGCAGCCACGCGCAGTTGCGTCTGGCCACTCGCCACGACAGCACCGTTCGGGTCGCGCAGCGCCACATCCACCCACGCCTCGGCAGGCCGTTCGCCGCTGTTGACCAGGTCCAGCTGCACCGGCAGCTGCCAGACATCGCCAGCGCCTTCGCGCGGCACCGCCGCCAGGCCGTCGCCGGCGATATGCAAGGGCGCACGCAGCACCAGCCAGGTGTGCCGGTAGATGCCGCCGCCCTCGTACCACCAGCCATCCATGGCCTCGGCATCGACGCGGATGGCGATGCTGTTCATGGCATTGCCGTAGCGCGCGACCGGCGTGAGGTCGATGACCAGCCCGGTGTAGCCGCTCCAGCTGCGCGCCATCAGCATGCCGTTGACCCACACGGTGGCATGGCTGGCGATGCCGTCCAGACGCAGTTCCACCGCCTGGCCGCGCGCGGACTCGTCCAACCGCAGCGTGCGCCGGTACCAGGCAATGCCGCGCGGGCGATAGCCCTGCGCGATATTGGCGTCGGCGCGCACCGTCTGCTCCACCACGAAGTCGTGCGGCAACTGCAGTTGCCGCCAGCCGGTGTCGTCGAAGTCCGGTGCCGCCGCGCCCCAGGCGCGGCCGGCCTTGGCGTTGTCGTAGGTCTCGTCTTGCGCAAGCAGGCGCGGCAACGGCAGATCGCCGGCATGGAAGCGCCAACCTTCGTCCAGATCCAGCCATTGGCCAGCGTCATCGGTGCTCGCTGGCGGTGGTGCAGGATGCGGCATGCCGCCGCTACCAAGGCGCGTCGTTGCGGCGCTCGCGGCGCCTGGCAGCAACGCCGGCACGCCAAGCAGCGACGAGGCGCAGACGCTGCCGGCAAGGAACTCACGCCTGCGCATGACAGCGCCCGCTCGACTGCGCTGCAGGCATGCGATGAGGGGCGCGCGGCGCAGCCACTTCCGCGGCCGCAGCATGGCACGCGCCCATCCCCCCTGCGGCGTTGTACTGACCAACGGCGTTGCACTCACCCCTGACCGCCGCACGCAGCGATGCACGGCCGCACCACGCTTGCTCGCCCGTCATCACAGCATGTCCCACTGCATCGACAGGTAATAACTGCGACCGGTGACACCGGTCATCTGCCAGCGGCTGGCGATGTCCTTGTACGCCTCCTCGGTGCGGTTGGTGAGATTCAGGCCACCCAGCTGGAAGCTCAGCGTGTCGTTGACCTGGTAGCCAAGCACCGCATCCAGCTGCGTGCGCGCCTTCATGGTGTGGCCTTCGCGCGCGAAGAAGCTGTCGCTGCTGTCCTGTTCGTACTCGCTGCGGTGGTTGAGCGAGACGCGCGCCGAATAATGCGTGCTCTCCCAGTACGCGGTGGCGTTCCAGGTCTGTTCGGACAGGTTGCGGATCTGGAAGTCGGTATCGCGCTGCGGAATCACCCGGGTGAAGTTGGTGGTCACCCCGAAGCCGTCGATCGGCAACCAGGCGTCCAGCGATTGCGTCCAGCCCAGTTCGTAGCCGCGGATCTTGACCTTGCTCGGGTCGTTGGTGGTGGCGGTGATCTCGTAGATATCGCCGCCGCTGTCCACGCAGTCGCCGGCCGCGTTGCTGGACAGCGCAGTGCCGTTGAAGGCGGCCGGGCAGACGATGCTGTTGAAGGTGCCGTTCTTGATGTTCTTCCAGAAGCCGGCCACGGTGAGCGCGCCGCCATTGCCGTAATACCACTCCAGGCTCAGGTCGGCCTGGTCGGCAGTCAGCGCCTTCAGATCGGTCCGGCCCTGGGTGACGACATAGGTCGTCGTGCCGCCGGTATTGGTGCCGGTGGAAATGGTCGAGGCGATGGCGGTATTGCTGTCCAGGATCGGCCGCACCAGGACCTTGGCGGCGGCAAAGCGCAGCAGCAGGTCGTCGCGCATGTCCAGCACCAGGTTCAGGCTGGGCAGCCAGTTGGAATACTCGTACGGCGCACGCGCGGTGCCGATCACCACATTGGCATCGTCGCTGGCGGCCTGCGCCTGGGTCAGGTAGGTGTCGGTGGTGCGCTTGGTGTTTTCGTAGCGCAAGCCGAGATTGCCGCGCAGGCGCATGCTGCCGATGTCGGTGTCGATGCGCGCCATCGCATAGGCCGAGGAAATGTCGTTCTCGATGCTGTAGCTGCTTTGCGGCGCGAACAGGACCGGCACGCTGATGCCGGCGGCCGCCAGCGAGCGCGCGTAGGCGGCGATATCCGGAGTGACCCAGCTGTCCTGCGAGGCGAGCTGCCTGTCGAGGAAGTTGCTCACCGTGCTGTTGGCGGCCGACAGTTCCGGGAACATGTCGAAGCCCGACACGGCACCGGTCCTGAGCAGATACAGGAAGTCGCGCCGGCGCACATCGCGCTCGAAGGTCTCGCGGCGGTACTTGGCGCCGAAGCGCACCGCATTCAATGCACCCAGCTCCAGATACCGTTCGGCATCCAGCTGCAGCGACCATTCCTTGTTGCTGAGCGACTGGATGGAACCGTTGGGGTACTCGCTGCGCACCAGATTGGCCTTGTCCCAGGCGCTGGCATCGGTGGCGTCGGCATCGGTGGTCAGCGAGATCGCGTCGGGATTGGAGGTGTCCAGCAGCGTCGCCGACGGAATCCGGCCCAGGATCGCGGCGCGCTCGTTTTCGTCGGTCTTGCCCTGGGTGTAATTGGCCGCGCCACTGAGCGTCCAGACATCGCCCTTCCACTTGAAGTCGTAGGTGAGCAATTGCGTGGACAGGTCGTGTTGTTCGATCTGGCGGTTGTTTTCCAGCCAGTAGTCCGATGCCGCCACCTGCGTGGCGGTCAGCCCATTGGTCTGCAGCACCGTCAACGGAGTGCGCTCGAACGAGTACACCAGCTGGTTCATGTCGTTGGCGGTCTTGTCCTGCGAATACAGCGCAGTGAGGTTCATCTCCAGCTGGTCGTTGGGCTTCCACTGCAGGCCGCCGTTGAACATCTTGCGGGTGGTCTCGCGCTCGATCGAGCGATAGCGCGGGCGACGCGGGATGTACAAGCTGCCGGCGTCGGTGTCCTGCGTGTACCAGCGGTCGATCCACAAATAATCGGCGCGGTCCTTGAGCTTCTGGTAGCCGGCGCTGAGGAACACGCCCAGCTCGCCGCCACCGGCCTTGAACTGGTCGATATAGGTCAGCACGCCCTTGGGCGTGGGCGAGCCACCGGCGAACTCCGCATATTGCGTCTTGGCCGAGAACAGCAGCTTGGTCTGCTGGTAGTCCAGCGGTTTGGTGGTGTTGATGTTGACCGTGCCGGACAGGCCACCGGCGTCCATGTCCGCCGACGGCGATTTGATCACCTCGATCCCGGCGGCCACTTCCGGCTGGATGATGTCGTAGCGGAACCCATCGGTGAAGTCGGCGCTCTTGATCACCTGGCCGTTGATGGTGGTGGCCGAGTACTGCGGGCCCAGGCCACGCACGCTGATCGTGGAGCCGCGCCCGTTGATGGTGGAGATCTGCACGCCCGGGATGCGCTGGATCGCCTCGGCGATGTTTTCGGCGGGAAACTTGCCGATGTCCTGCGCGGAGATGCCATCGGTCATGCGCACGTCGTCGCGCTTGTTGTCCATCGCGGTGATCAGGCTCTTCTGGTAGGAGCTGGTGACCTTGACGGTGTCGAGCTGGGAAATCTGCGCCGATGCCGCCGGCGGCGATTCCTGCGCCTGCGCGTTGGCGCCGCAGGCAAGCAGCGACAGCGCAATGGCCAGGGACAGCGAGGAGGGCGAACAACAACGCAACGCGGCACGCGGGACAGGTGACATGGGAGATCCTGAGGTGGAATGGCTGGACGACGACGCGGCTGGCATTCCGATCGATCAGCGCTGACAGATCCCGGCGTTGGGCAACCCACCCACGCGCGCACAGGCCACCAGTCCCGGACGTCCGGAACCGCCTGCGATCTGTTGTCTACGAGCACCCCGTACGGCCCCCCGTGGGTGCCGATGCCGTCTCCCTCCCAGGACGGTCATCGCCTGCCATTGCTGATCAACGGCCCTGACTGGCAAATACCAATTCAGTGGATTTGATTCTTATGGTCTTTAAAAGATCCTGTCAACAGTCACTGTCGAAAGCGTTTTCCGCCCGGCCGGGATCGCGCGCCAAGGCCTGTTTTCAAAGACCTTCGACGGTGCGTGCAGGATCGTTTGGGTGCGGCGCGGGTATCGTTGTCACAGGACCAGTCGCCGACCAATCGTTGGTAACCAGACCAATTTCTCGAGGATCCGGCGGTAGCCGATGCAGCGGAAGCATTGTGGGTGGCATCACAGTCCAGTGCCGCGCGCTTCTACGTCATCGAGGGCGGCATGCCTGCCGCGTCGCCGCAGCCACGCCCTGCAGCGATGACTGCAAGCCGCGCCAGGGCGACAACGATGTCAGCGGACTGGATAGAAGCGGCGCTGCGTTGGCCGGGACAAGGACACCGGCCGTGCCCATGCACGCGAATGGTGCAGATGGAAGATCGCGCCACGCCCGGCGAGCAAAGCTGCGCTCAGCGCAGTTGCCCCTGGTCGACGCGCAGCAAGGTGCGCTCCGGGGTGGCGGCAAAGCCCAGCAGTTGCAGGCCCACGCCCAGCACCGCGTCCTGCCCCGGATCGACACGCGACTGCAGCTGCCAGCGTCCATCGCCCCACAGCTGCAGCTGTGCATCGGCCTGTACGCCGGCAGGCAGCGCGGCGTCGGGCAGCAGGGTGAGCACGGCGGTGTCGCCCACGCAGCGCGGCTGTCCGGACAGGCGCAACGGCGGTAGCCCGTGCAGCTCGCCCGCCCCACTTGCCAGCACTTGCAGGCCAACCCGCCCAGCTGCCTGCACGCAGCCGGTGGCATCGAACAACAGATCCACCTGCTGCAGCTCCAATGCCAGATCGATCAACGCCATGCCCGCTGGCTGGCGCAACAGCAACTGGCCCTGCGCATCGCGGATGCCGTGTTGCGCGCCATCCACCAGCAGCAGTTGCAGCTGCGTGGCCTGCAGGTGCACCTGGCGCTCTCCGCGCACCAGTGGCCACAGCCGCGGCCGTACCGTGACATCGCCGAAGGCGATGCCTTGCCATTGCACCTGCCGCAAGGTGCCGGCCCATACCGGCCCCTCCACGTCCAGCGCCGAGAATGGCAGGCCCTCCCGTGGCAGCACCAGGCGCAGCGGCAGCCATGCCAGCAGCGCGACACCCACCATCAGCAGGAAGATCAGGATCCAGCGCAGGCGCGTCACGGTGCAGGCTCCGCAAACCCGCAGCGTACCCGGAGTTGGCCCTGGTCGCGCACGATGCGCAGCTGGGTCGGCACCAGTCCATGCGCCTGGCGCAGCCGCTCCAGCCAGCCGAACAAGGTGACGGCACTGACCGCATCGATCTGCACGTCCACCCCACCCGCTGCATTGCGTTGCTGCGAGGTGATGCTGACGCCGGCATCGCGTGCACTGCTGGCGATGCGCTCGGCCAATGCCGCGGTGCCCGGCGCGGTGGCACGCTTTCTTGCCGATGCCTGTGCAGATGCATCGAGCACCAGCTGCGCCGCAACGGCATAGCGCGCCTGCGCCTGGGCGTGCCAGTGCTGCAACGGGGTGTAGAGCGCGTACCAGCCGACAAACGCGGCCAGCGCGGCGCACATCACGCCCAGCATCAACCGCTCGCGCGGCGCGCGCGCCTGCCACCACTGCGTGCTGCGTTGCAGGCGTGCATTCATCGCACTGGCTCCAGTGCGAACAGTGTCCGCATGCGCTCGTCTTCGGTCTGGCTACTGCCCGGCTGCAGCTGCCATCCTGCTTCGGCCAGCCGCGCGGACAGCTGTTGCAGGCTGGCGCCATCGCTGTGCAGCAGTGTGCCGCGCAGCGGCTGCGCGGCCTGATAGTCGAGCTGGTCCAGTTCCGCCGCCGGAACGGCATCGACCGCTGCGAACAGGCTGCCGAGCTGCACGGCCAGGGCATCGGCGGCCGCACCCGCGTGCCGGCGTGCCTGCAATGCGGCCGGTACCGCCGCCGCATCGCGCACGCCCAACTGCGCGGCGGCGCGCGATTGCAGCAGGCGCGCGCCGATTTCGTAGCGCAGTGTCTGTGCCAGCACCAGCACCAGCGGCGACAGCAGCACCAGCGCGGCCAGCGCCGCAAGACGGCGCGTAGTGACCGTGCGCGCAGCGGCCGGCCGCGCAGCGAACGCGTGTTGCAGCAGGTTGATCGGTGCGCGCGTGGCGCCTTGCGCAAGGCAGGCAATGGCGTGCGCGGTGTCCTGCGCTGGCGGCTGTGCAGGCGCGCGCGCCCCCAGCAGCATGCGCGCGGCCTCCGGCTCCAGGCTGCAGGCCAGGCCTGCGCCACGGATCAGCCAGCGACCGTCCCAGTCCACCACTGCCGCCGCAGCGTCCGCGCCGGGCTCCAGCAACAGGCAATCGGGCACCACCGCATCGGGGACGACGCCCAGCTGCGCTGCGCGCGCCAACCACTGCTGCATCGTTGCGCCATCCACCGCAGCGACCAGGCGCGTGCCATCAGCCTCGCTGCGATCGGCGATCACCACATGCAGGGCCGGCGTCTCCACAGCCAGATGTTCGGCCAGTTGCAGGCGCGCGGCCGCTACCGACTGCGCGATGCTGCGGCCGGGCAGGCTCAGCCAGCGCAGATGCACATCCACGCCCGGCACCACCAGCACGCTGCGTGCGGACGGTTCGTACGGCGCGCTGGCCACGCGCTGCGACAGTACCTGGCCATGCGCGTCCACACGCACGGCAATCGCCGGCGCAGTGGCATCGGCGGGCAGCAACAGCAAGCTGGTACTCATTCGTCGAAACTCCATTGACGCGCCACCAGCCGCACGCGCCCTGCAGGGTCTTGTTGCAGCAAGGCATCCAGCATCACCTGCGCGCCTGCATGGTCGACCTGGCTGTAGAGCGAGAAGTAACTGGTGCGTAGTGCGATCTGTTCCAGCACCGCATTGGAAGGCTCGGCCTGGATCAGCGCAGGCTGGCTCAGGAAGGTCCTGACGTCACGCCATCCTGCGGCCGGCCGCGCGGCGATGACGCGGCGCGCGGCCGGCAGTTCCAGAACGCCTTCGGTCAGTGCCACCAACACCGGCGCATCTTGCGGGCGCAGCGTATTGATATTGATCGGCGACAGGCGCGCCTCCGGCAATGCACACACATACGGCCGCAACTGCGCGATCAGTTGTGGCGTGTAGCCGGCGATGGCGCGCAGTTCGCCGACGCCCGCCAGCAGGGTCGCACCGGTGCGTCGCGGCACTGCCAATTGCAGATAGTGTGCGTCTTCGGCCCCCTGTGCGCCGGGTTGGCTGTCGCTGTCGATCCAGTCCACCAGCGCATCGGTCAGCGCCTGTGCTTGTTGCGGTGCGATGCCCAGCACGTCCAGCAAGGCGCGGTACTGGCCTGCGCCGTCGTCGCTGCGCTGCCATTGCTCGGGCGCACCGGCGACCACGCTGTTGAGATTGAAGCAGCCGCCGCGATCGCGCAGGCGCACGCTCACCGTGCCGTCGTCCAGCGGGAAGATGATCGGCTGATCGTTCCAGCCGCCTTCCAGTGTGGTGCGCATCGGATCACGCCTGGCCAGTGCCTGCAGGCGCGCGCGTGCGACGGTTTCGGTGCCCAGCGCATACCACTGCGCCTGTGTCATCGCCTCGCCGTTGCCGGTGCGACGCAGGCCAAAGCGCAGATCGTCCAGCACCGCAACCATCAGCAGCGTCATCACCGCCACCAGCAACAACACCGTCAGCAGTGCGACGCCACGTTGCTGCCTGCGTGCATTCAAGGCCGTCATCCGCGCCCCTCCGGCAGCAGGAACAACTGGCGTACGCGGCCCCATTGCTCCAGGTCCAGCTCCAGCGCGATCGCATCCGGCAGCGCGTCGAGCCCCCCGCTCCAGCCATCGCTCCACTGCGCGCGATAGTGGAACCCCACCACCGCCGAGCGCACGCCATGCAACACCACCTGCGGCGTGCCGGCGACCGCACCGTCGAGGGCCGGACGCGCACTGCGCTCCAGGCGTCCGTCGACCAGGCGGTATTCCACGTATTGCAGCGACGCGCGCGGCGCCTGATCCGGATTGCTCCAGCCGCGTCGCACAAAACCGAACAGGGGCCCGGGCACACCGGGCGGGCTTGCGACGAACGCGGTGCGTGCAGCGCCGCCCTCGCTATTGCGCGTGCGCCGCACTGCGGCCTGCTGCAGGTCGCTGCGCAGCAGGCCATGGGCAAGCTGGAACTCGCGCACCTGCTGCAGGCGCGCACGCACGGCATCGCGCTGGTCGATGCTCTGCCGCATCACCACCACCGCCGCCACTGCCACCAGCGCAAACACCGCCAGGGCGACCAGCAGCTCGATCAAGGTGAAGCCCACGCTGCCACGGACACCCCCTGCGCTGCGACGCGCGCGGCTCATTTGGCACTCCGCAGCACGCTCAAGCTGGCGAGTTCCTGCGCCTGCGCTGCGGCCCGCACCCGCACCTGGATGCGCACGATGCCCGCAGCACCGGCCGGCATCGACTGACGCTGCCAGTCCCAGCTGCGTCCGCCCAGCGTTTCCTGACCGTTGGCCGGTACCAGTGCTGCGGCCGTGGGCGCGAGCATCGCTTCGATCGCCTGGTTTTCCGCCACCACCGCGGCCAGCGCACGCTCTTCCAACACCACCGCGGTACGCGTGCTTTCGCCGGACACGTTCAACAGACCGACCACGGCCATGCCGAAGATCGCCAGCGCGACCATCAGTTCGAGCAGCGAGAATCCGGCGCAGGCATGCGGGTTACGGCCGTGGGGCATCGACCCGTACCACGCCGGCGGCGTCCACTACGACCTGCAGCTGTTGTTGGCCGTCGGCCAGCGCGATGCGTTGCGGCGTGGCCGCACCGGTGGGGTCGAAGCGCACGCTCACCTGCGTACCGCCCACCGGCATCTGCGCCTGCACGCCGGCAGGCCAGCGCATCGCGGCGAAAGGTTTTTCATCCAGCGGCACCCAGCGTTGCTGCGCCTGGCGGCGGAATGCATAACCACCGGCATCGATGCTCACCTCGACCATGCGCAGGCTCAGGATCGCCTCGTCGCGGGCATTGCCCAAGGCACCGGCCAATGCATCGGCCTGGTCGTGCAGGTCGCGCCGCGTATCCGGCAAGGTCAGCACCACCAAGGTGCTGGCGAGTGCGGTGATCACCAGGACGGCGAGCAGTTCGAGCAGGGTGAAGCCGCGCGCCTGCGCCCGCGACGCACATGTCCGTGCTTGCCTTGCCATGGCCGTTTGCGCGAGCACTGTTGCGACTCAGCGCCAGTTGCCGATATCGGCATTGTCGGCGTCGCCGCCTTCGGCGCCATCGGCACCGAACGAGTAGACGTCAAAGCCACCACTGCGGCCCTGGCGGCGGTATTGATACGCATGGCCCCACGGATCTTCCGGCAGGCGGCGGATATAGCCGCCCTGGCGGTAGCGCTCCGGCCGGGTCAGGCCGCTCGGCGCGGTGAGCAAGGCCTGCAGGCCCTGTTCGGTGCTCGGGTAGCTGAGGTTGTCCAGGCGATAGGTTTCCAGTGCCTGTTCCAGCACAGCCACGTCGGCGCGCGCTTTCTCGACCATGGCGCGGTCCTGGCTGGGCATCACGTTGATCATCACCACCGTGGCAAGCAGGCCGATGATGACGATGACCACCATCAACTCGACCAGGGTGAAGCCGCGCAGGCGCGTGCGCGCGGTGAGCGAGCCAGGGCGTGCGCGGGAATGGATGGGCTGCATGACGGTCTCCAGGGATAAGCGGCCGCGCTCAACCAAGCGCGAGGGTGTTGAATTGCAGGATGGGCAGCAGGATCGACAGCACGATCACCGCCACCACGCCGCCGAGCAGCACGATGATGGCCGGCTCCAGCAGGCTCATCGCCGCGGTGGTGAAGGAGGCGAACTCGCGCTCCAGATAATCGGCGGCACGTTCCAGCATCGGCGCCAGGCGCCCGCTGTTTTCGCCGCTGGAGGCCATGTACAACAGCGTCGGTGGAAACACGCCGGCGCGCTTCATCGCCGCGGCCAGGCTGCCGCCCTCACGGATCGCGGTGACCATGCTGTCGGTGGCCAGTCGCAAGGCGCGGTTGTCGACGGTGCGCGCGGCGATCATCAGGCCTTCCATCAGCGGCAACCCGCTGTTGACCATGATCGCCAGCGTGCGTGCCATGCGTGCGGCGTGCAGGTCGCGGATCAACCGGCCGAGCAAGGGCGCACGCAGCACGGCGCGGTCGGCCGCCAGGCGCAGCTGCGGGCGCTTGAGCAGGCGCAATGCGGCGATCACCGCAATGACCAGTGCCGCCAGCAGCGGAATGCCCGTGTGCAGCAGGAAGTTCGACACGCCGATCACCGCGCGCGTCAGCAGTGGCAATGCGCGGCCCATCGAATCGAACTGATCCACCACCTTGGGCACCACGAAGGTCATCAGCACGATGACCACCGCACCGGCGGTCAGGGCCAACGCAGCCGGATAGACCAGTGCAGACTGCAGCTTGCTGCGCACCTGCGCCTGCCGCTCCAGCAGATCGGCCAGGCGCTCCAGCACCTGCGGCAACGCGCCGGCGCTTTCGCCGGCGGCCACCATCGCCCGATACAACGGCGGGAACGCACTGCCCTGGCGCGCCATCGCGTCCGACAGGCGGAAGCCTTCGACCACCAGCCCATGCGTCTGGCTGGTGACCCGGCGCACGCCGCGACGCTCGGACTGCGTGCCGATGGTGCGCAGCGCTTCCTCCAGCGGCGCGGTCTCCACCAGCGTGGCCAGCTGGCGGGTGAACAGCACCAGATCCTTGCCGCTGAAACGCGCCGGACGCACGCTGCTGGCCGCCACCGCCGCCTCCACGCGCACCGGCACCCACTGACGCTGCTCCAGTTGCGCGCGTGCACCCTGCGCCGAGTCGGCGGTGATCACGCCCTGGCGGCGATGCCCGTGCAGATCGAGCACGGTGTAGTCAAACCGCGGCATGCGCATCGTCCTGCTGGCGGGTCACCCGCAGCGCCTCTTCCAGTGTGGTGAGGCCTTGCAGCACCGCTGCACGCGCGGCATCGCCCAGGCGCGGTGCGCGTGCGAAGGCCACCGCCGCCAGGGCATCTTCATCGGCGTTGTCGCCGATCAGCCGACGCATCGCATCATCCACCGCAATGGCTTCGTAGACGCCCACGCGCCCGGCGTAACCGCTGTGATGGCAGGCCGCGCAGCCCACCGCGCCGTAGAGCGTTGCATCGGCCGGCGCCTCCAGCATCTGGCAGGTACCGGCATCCAGCGGGCGCGGGGCGCGGCACTGCGTGCACAGGCGCCGCACCAGCCGCTGGGCCAGGATCAGCCGCAGGCTCGATGCGAGCAGGAACGGTTCGATGCCCATGTCGCGCAGGCGCGTGACCGCGCCCACCGCATCGTTGGTGTGCACGGTGGACAGCACCAGGTGACCGGTCAGACTGGCCTGCACGGCGATCTGCGCGGTCTCGGTGTCGCGGATCTCGCCGATCATCACCACGTCCGGGTCCTGGCGCAGGATCGCGCGCAAGCCGGCCGCGAAGGTCATGCCCACACGCGCGTTGACCTGGGTCTGGCCGACGCCGTCGATGGCGTATTCCACCGGGTCCTCCACCGTGAGGATGTTGCGCGAGCCATCGTTGAGCAGGCTCAGCGCCGCATACAGCGTGGTGGTCTTGCCCGAGCCGGTCGGCCCGGTCACCAGCACGATGCCGTTGGGCACCTGCAGGGCGCGCTGCACGGTGTGCATCACCGCCGGTGGCATGCCGAGCTGGGCCAGCGACAAGGTGCCCTGCTCCTTGTCCAGGATGCGCAGCACCACCCGCTCGCTGCTGCGCGTGGGCAGCGTGGACACGCGCACGTCCAGTGCCTTGGCACCCATCACCAGCGACACGCGGCCATCCTGCGGGATGCGTTTTTCGGCGATGTCCAGCCGTGCCATCACCTTGACGCGCGACACCAGCAACGGCGCGATGCGTCCGGGCAAGGTGGCCGCTTCGCGCATCACCCCATCCACGCGCAGCCGCACGCGTAGCCGCGATTCGTAGGATTCCAGATGCACATCCGAGGCGCCCAGGCGCGCGGCCTCGGCGATGATGCCGTTGATCAGGCGGATGATCGGCGCATCGTCCTGGCTGTCGAGCAGATCGGCGGTGGGGATGTCGTCGATCAACGAATCCAGGCTGCCGTGCAGGTCCAGCGCCTCGACCTGCACGCCCTGCTCCATGCCGGCATCGGCATAGATCTCCGACACGTGCCGGTCGAACACCGACGGTGCCAGGGTGCGGACCTGCAACGGCAGGCCCAGCGCACGCCGCAGCTCGATCAGGGCCTGCACATCGCCGCCTTCGCGCAGGCCGATCTGCGCGGCGCTGTCGCTGCCGAGCAGCACCACGCCGTGGCGCTTGGCGAACGCATAGGAAATGCTGGCGCGCGCAGTGTTCATGGCATCAGCGCTGCACGGGACGCGCGCCGGGCGCAGGCATTGTTGCCGGTGCCGGCACGGCCGACGATGGCACGGCCGGTAGCTGCGGCGGCTGCGCGCGCAGGTAGTCGCGCACCAGTGCATCGAGCGCGGCTTCCGGGTCGCCATCGGCCAGCTGGCGATCGCGCAGGTAGCTGTAGCGCGGTGCGGTCATGCGCTGCGCATCGGCCGCGTCGCGGATGATGGTCGGGCGGATGAACACCATCAGGTTGGTCTTGTCGCGGTTGCGCGACTTGTGCCGGAACAGCGCGCCCAGCCCGGGCACATCGCCCAGCAGCGGCACCTTCTCCACGGTCTGCCTGTCGTTCTGGTCGAGCAGGCCGCCGAGCGCGACGATGGCGCCGTTTTCCACCACCACGCGGGTTTCGATCTGGCGCTTGTTGAATACCAGCTCCGACGACTGCGCGCTGACCGGCCCGGCAATGGCCGAGACTTCCTGCTTGATCGCCAGGGTGATGCCGCCGGCGGTATTGATCTGCGGGCGCACTTCCAGCTCCACGCCCACGTCCTGGCGCTGGATGGTGCGGAACGGGTTGTCGTTGGCCGCGCCCAGCACTTCGCCGGTGGTGATCGGCACTTCCTGGCCGACCAGGATGCGTGCCTGCTCGTTGTCCAGGGTCATGATCGACGGGGTGGACAACAGGTTGGAGCCGGTGTCGCTCTTGACCGCATCGATGATCATGCCGAACACCGCATCATTGCTCTGCCCGGCCAGCCCGATCAGGCCGCCGCTCAGGCCCAGCAGCGATTGCGCGGCCACATTGCGCGCCTGTTCCAGCACCGAATCGTCGTCGCCGTTGTTGCTGCGCGTGCCGGCCGCTGCCGCGGCCAATGGCACGATGCCCGGCGACGCGCCGCTGTACTGCGTGGCGATCAACGGCACCGTGCCATTGCGGCCGGCCAACAGCAGCTGCACGCCCAGGCGCTTGGCCGCGGTGTCGGAAATCTCCACCACGATCGCTTCGACCAGCACCTGCTCGCGATGCACGTCCAGCTGACGGATCACATCCATCAAGGCGCGCTGGGTTTCCGGGTCGGCATTGATGATCAAGGCGTTGGAGCCGGGGTAGCGCACGATCACCGGGCGCTTGCCGGCGGCCGGCGTGATCACCTGCGTCTGTGCAGCGCCCGCAGCAGCGGCGGCCACATCCACCGCGTTGGAGCGTGTGTCCTGCCCGGGCTGTGCCTCGTTGCCCGGGGTCTGCCCGACCAGCTGCTGCAATACCGGCAGCAATTGCTCGGCGCTGGCATGCTGCAGCCGCACCACGCTGACATCGCCGCGGCGTTCGGCGCGCCCGTCCAGATCCATCGCGGTGCGTACCACCCGCTGCACCAGCGCCGGGTCGCCGCGCACGATCAGCGAATTGCTGCTTTCCACCGGCAGCACCGACAGCACGTTGCTGCGCTCGCCCCCCTGCCCGAACAGCGAGGTCAGCGTGCGCGCCAGTTCCTGCGCGGAGCTATTGCGCAAGCTCACCGTGTCGATCGCCGCACGGTCGGTGTCGATCTGCGCGACCAGGCCGCGCACCCGGCGCAGATTGTCGGCGTAGTCGGCAATCAACAGGCTGTTGCCCTGCGGCATCGCCATGATCACGCCGCCACGGCCGATCAGCGGCTTGAGAATCTCCGCAGCGCTGCGCGCATCCACGCGTTGCAGGGTGAACACCTGCGTGGCGAATCCCAGGTTGCCGTTGGCGGCGCTGGCCGGCTGCTGTGCAGCGGTATCGTCGGGAATGATGCGGTAGGTCGACGGCCCGCTGGACACCGCGATCAAGCCATTGGCACGCAAGACCGCCAGCAGCATGCCGAGCAGGTCCTGTTCCGACATCGCCTGCGCACGCGCCACGTTGACCGTGCCCTGCACGCGCGTGTCCACGATGAAGGTGATGCCGGTGGCACGCGACACGTCCTGGATGAAGGCCCGCAGGTCCACGTCCTGCAGGCGCACGGCCGGTGCGTCGGCGGCATGCAGCGACACCATCGGCACCGCCGGCAGTGCGAGCAACAAGGTGGCCGAAAGCAGCCATGCGGGGCGGGCAGCAGTCATTGCGGGCGCTTCAAGGTCATGGTGTGGGTCTGGCCGTCGCGGCGGTAGGTCAGCGTGGCCGCCTGGCCATCGCGCAGTTCGTCCTGCAACTCACGCAGGTGTTCGGCATCGAGCGTGCGGCCATTGAGCTGGGTGAGCACATCGCCTGGGGCCAGGCCGGCCTGGCGCAGCAGCGCACCATCGCCGCGCGGCATCACGGTGAACCCGCTGCCGTCCTCGCTTGCACGCAGGCCGGCGCTGGTGAGCAGCTGTTGCGGGTCGACAGCCATTGCCGTGGCCGTGCCAGCCGCTGCGCCGACATTCGACATCACCGCAGGTGCGGCGCTGGTGGCTGCTGCCGCGCTCGTTGCTGGCGAGGGGGGTGCCGACGACGCTGTGGATTCCACCAAGGCCAGACGTCGCACGCCACCACCGGTACGCAGCAGCACGTGATCGCTCGCGATCGCCTGCACCGTCACGCCAGCTACCACGACATCGCCGATGCGATACGCGCCTTGTCGGCCGTCGCCGCTGCTCAGGAACGCGGCTGCTTGCGCGCCACCCGCGCGGACGCCATGCAATACGATGCCGTCGCTGCCGGCCTCCGGAACGCTGCGATGGAACACATCGCGGCGCAGTGCGGGCAGCTCCGCATTCGCGGGCGCGGCGACCTGGGCGGTGCCCAGCGGCCCGATCGGGGTGATCACCACCCACAACACGCGCGCGCATTGCAGCGCCAGCAACGCGAGCAGCACGCAGGCCACCGCGCTGCGGCCACGCGCCGACATCAGGGGTTTCAAGGAGGGCAAAACGCGCTGCAAAGCGGACATCCGTCTCGGGATTGCGGTCGGATGACAGAATGCGGCCGCAATGTGTCAGTTCGAAGAAAGTGATGACACAGGCCGACACACGGCAACACACCCGCAAACGCGAACGCCCGCCATGCGAGGCAGGGCGGGCGTTTGCGATACAGGCAGCGGGCGCCGGATCAGAAGCGCGCTGTCACACTCAGGTCATATGTCACGCCGGGTTGGTACTCGTACAGGTCCACCCGGTTGCTGCCCAGGCTCTGATATTCCTGGTACTTGGTCTTGAGCAGGTTGCGTGCGGCAAAGTTCAGCGACAGCGTATTGCCCGACCACACCAGGCCCTTCTTGATCACCAGATCCAGCGAAGTACCCGGCTTGTCGATGTAATCCGGTTGCCCGGGGCGACCACGCGCGGACACCCGCTCGCCGACATAGTTGGCGATCAAGGTGGCCTGGCTGTGGGTGCTTTCGCTTTCCACGCCGATCTGCAGGTTGGCGATGTCGTCGGACTGCCCCTGCAGGGCCGAGCCATCACGGATGAACAAGGTCGCCTGCACCGGCGCAGTGAAGCCGAACGGCTGCACGGTGTCGCCATCGCTGGCACTCACTTCCGACGTGGTGCGCGTGTAGTTGCCGGACACGAACAGGCGCTTGTCGCCCCACCAGTCGGCCGCGATCGGCAGGTCCAGATACTTCTTGGCTTCCAGCTCGATGCCGTACAAGGTGGCTTCTGGCGCATTGATGAAGCTCTGCACGATGCCGCCGCCCGGTGCATCGTTGACGATGGCCTCGATCGGCTTGTCGATGCTCTTGTAGAACGCGCCGACGGTGAAATACTCACCCGGCTCGAAGAACCACTCGTAACGCGCATCCAGGTTGACCAGCTCGCTATCGACCAGGAACGGGTTGCCGAAGAACTGGCGGTCGATATCCGGGTCCAGGTACTGCTGCGGCGCCATTTCGCGGAACTGCGGGCGGGCGATGGTCTTGGACGCACCAAAGCGCAGCTGCTGGTTCTCGGCAAAATTCCAGGTCACCTTGGCCGATGGCAGCGCGTAGCTGTTCTCCAGCGGCGCCACGCTGTCCTGGCGCACGCCGGTGAAGATGTCGTACGGATGCACCGCCTGCGTGGCGTCTTCGTAACGCACACCGACGGTGGCCCGCAGCGTCGGCACGATCTCGCCTTCGGCCTGCAGATACGCCGCCTTGACCTTCAGGGTCGCATCGTACGCGGCCGCACCGAAGCTGCCGGTGGTCTCGCGCAGGCGCAGCAGATCGTTGCTGAGGTTGTAGTCGGAGATCAGGTAATCCACACGCTGAAACTGGTTGTAGAACGGCAACGGGCCGTCCAGTGCCAGGAAGCGGAATTCACGGCTCCACGCGCTGCGGTCGTTGTCAAGGTAGGCCAGACCGCCCTTGAGGGTGACATCGCGCTCGATCGGCAAACGCCAGGTCACATCCACCCCGCCGCTGGCCACGGTGTCGTCGACCTTGCTGAAGCGGGTGTAGTTCTGCACGCGCGAGGCATCGTGCGCCCAGTAGCCATCCAGCAGCTCGTAGCGAATGCCGGTTTCGTACGGCACATCGCGGCTGGCGTTGGCCACCGCTGCGCGCCATTCAATCTTCAAGTCGTCGTACTCGCCGAACGCGTGCGTGCCGCGCAGCTGGTTGTTGATCAGCTGGCGCTCGTACCACTCGGTGTTGTCGTCGCGCACATCGAAACCGGCCAGTTCGTCGCGGCCGGCGCGGCTGCGCGCGACCTTCAACGCATCGTGCACATACAAGGTGGTCCAGCCGATGGTGTGGCTGCCGTACTCCCAGCCCAGGCCCAGCATGCCGTTGGTGCGCACGTTGTTGCGGGTGGTGGCGAAGTCGTAGTTGGAATTGAACTCGACCGTATCGCCGACAAAGATGCCGTCCTGCTGCTTGCCGGTGCGCGTGCGCCACTCGTTGTCGTAGCTGGCCACCGCGATGATGCCCAGCTTGGCCTCGCCCACGTCCATGCTGTAACCGGCGCTGCCGCCGACATTGACGTCCGGGGCGATGCTGTCCTTTTCCTGCAGCACGTACAGGTTGGCGTTGTTCAAGCTACGGCCGATGCTACGGATGTCCTCGCGCGAGAAACTGCCCAGGTCCACGCGCCGGCCGCTCTGGATCGCATCGCGCAACGCGGCAGGCTGCTTGCGCGTGCCGTCGTCATACCCCCACTCGTCATCGCCGGAGCCGTAGTAGGTCAGGCCTTTTTCGCCGGTGCTGACACTGTTGACGCCGCCGCCCACGGTCAGCGACAGGAACGGCTTATCCGGCACCGCCATCGATTGCAGATCGATCACGCCACCGCCGAATTCGCCCGGATAATCGGCCGAATAGGTTTTCTGCACGGTCACGCTGTCCAGCACATCGCTGGGAAACAGGTCCAGCGGCACCACCCGCTGCATCGGCTCGGGGCTGGGCAATGGCGAACCATTGAACAACGCCGAGGAATAACGCTCGCCCAGGCCGCGCACATACACATACTTGCCGCGCGACAGGCTCAGGCCGGTGACACGCGTCAGCGCCACCGCCGCGCTGCTGTCGCCGGTGCGCTCCATGTCCTCGCGGGTGACGAACGAGGCCACCTCCGAGGTCTGCAGCATCGGTTCGGGAATGTATTCGCCACGCACCACGACCTGGTCGAGTTGCTTGGGCGCACTGGTGGTGCTGCTGGTGCCAGTGGTGGAGCCGGCATCGGTGCTGGTCGACTGCGCCAGCGCAGCACCGGAAAACAGCAAGGTGGAAATGGAAAGAGACAGGCCCGTCCGCGAGAGACGGGCGACAGCGGAGGTTCGCATCGTGGGAGCCCTGGCAACTGAAAGATGAAGCTGGACGCATCGCAAGGCGGCCGTATGGCCACCTTGCGATGCTGTGCCTCAGCAGGGACGATCGGCGGTCAGGCCGCAGGTCCAGCCCTGCCACCAGGTGTCGTTGGCATCGCGCACGCCACCGATGTAGTTCACCTGCTGGAAGAAGCTGCTCACCCCGTTCAAGCCCTGGAAGGCCGGCACGGCGCTTTCGTTGGCGCCATTGACGAAGGTGTTCTGCAACGTGGATATGCCATTGGCGACATTGTTCGTGCCGGCCGCGAACTGGGTGACCGCACGCGCATCGCTGCCGAAGGCGGTCGGGCAGGCGAAGAACACCGAGTTGAAGGTCCCGAGCGTGTCGGTATCGGCCAGGTTGAAGCACACCAGGCCATCACCGGTGCCACCGGCCGGACGCGTGACGACCGAGTTGTAGAACGCGGCCTGCGTGCCCTGGTTGAGCATGATCGCCGCACCGGCACGCGCATTGCCCACGTAGGTGAAGTTGGCCACCTTCGGACGCGAATACGGCTGGCGACGCAGGCTGCTCCACTCGTTCATGCGGTCGCCACCGCCGGCGCGCTGCACCACGATGCCGAACTGCAGGGCGCCGCTCCAGCCGGCGTCGGTATCCAGCGAATCGTCGTCGGCGCCGGTGATCACGATGTGGCTGCCGTTGACGGTGCCACCGAACCATTCGATCCCGTCGTCGGAGCTATTGTGGATCTGCACATGATCCAGGCGCGTGCCGCTGCCCACGCCGGCCAGGGTGATGCCCTGCAGCTCGTTGTTGGGCGAAATTTCGAAGCCCGAATACATCACCCGCAGGTAGCGCAGGGAACCGCTGTTGTCGGTGGCGCTGTTACCGCCGTAGAAGGCGTTGGTGCCTTCCACCTGCGCCTGGCATTCCGGCGTGCCGGAGACCGTGGTGCCCGGGCAGTTGTTGATGGCCGCGCGGCCCAGCACCACGATGCCGCCCCACAAGCCGATGGTGTTGGCGCTGACCTGGCCCTCCAGGGCCTGGCGTGCAGTGAACACGATCGGGGCAGTGGCGCTGCCTTCGGCAAAGATCTGCGAACCGCGGTTGACCACGATGTAGTCGCTACCGGCCGAACCGAACAAGGTCACGCCCGGTTCGATGGTCAGGATGCCCTGCGTACTGCCGGCGGCCGGAGCGATGGCATTGCCGCCGCGGTCGGTGCCCACGTTGACGCGTCCGCTGATCGAATACGCCGTACCCGCACGTGCCGGCACCACCAGATTGCCGTTGATGGTGTCCGGCAGCTGGCAGGCGCGCAGCGTGTTGTTGGCGATGGTGCCGACATTGGAAAAACCGGTCGGGCAATCGGCGGCCGGGCCGGTCGGTGCCGGAGCCGGCGTCGGTGCCGGCGTGGGTGCCGGGGTCGGTGCCGGAGCCGGCGTCGGTGCCGGCGGAAATGCGCCCTCGCCGGGCGAGGCGACACGATCGGCACCACCACCGCAGGCCGACAACGCCAGCGCGGTACCAAACGTCATGAGAAGTGTCTTGCTGCTATTGCGAACGGACATGCGGCTGATCTCCAGGTCAAAAAAGGTCCGGTATGAAGAGGAGTCGTCAAGAATTGGCTGCGTTCCGCCCACTGCAGTGGCGAGCACGTTCTAGATCCCCGTCACTTTTATAGGGGGTGTCTGTGTCATTTGTCTTACCACGACACAATTGACATATGCCTGCCACACAGTGACATGCACTGTAGCGGGATGACCTCGACCACTATCCCCGCCGCCCTGGGCGACTGGATCATTGCGCAGGCAATGGCCGGCCAGCCGCCCGAACAGGCGCTACAGCCGCTCCTGGATCAAGGCTGGAACGAACAGGACGCCATCGACGCAGTCGAAGCCCTGCTGCGTAACCACATCCAGCACCACGCGCAGACACATGGCCTGCCGGTGCCAGTGCGCGTGCCGGCGGTGCTACAGGACAACGATGCCTCGTTACTGGACCTGGGCGATCGCCAGGTACGCGTGCTGGTCAGCTTGTTGCTGCCGCGCGTGGTGGTGCTGGGCGATTTTCTGTCCGATGCCGAATGCGATGCATTGATCGCACTGGCGCAGCCACGCCTGGTGCGTTCGCGCACCGTGGACAACGACAACGGCGCGCAGATCGTGCATGCCGCGCGCACCAGCCACAGCATGTGCCTGCAGCTGGGGCAGGACGCGCTGTGCCAACGCGTCGAAGCACGCATCGCACGCCTGCTCGACTGGCCGGTCGACCACGGCGAAGGACTGCAGGTCTTGCGCTATGCCACCGGCGCCGAATATCAGCCGCACTACGATTACTTCGACCCTGCTGCCGCAGGCACACCGGTGTTGCTGCAGGCCGGCGGTCAGCGCGTCGCATCGTTGGTGATGTATCTCAACACGCCGGAACGCGGCGGCGCCACGCGCTTTCCCGATGCGCATCTGGACGTGGCCGCCGTCAAGGGCAACGCAGTGTTCTTCAGCTACGACCGCCCGCATCCAATGACACGCAGCCTGCACGCCGGCGCGCCGGTACTGGCCGGCGAAAAGTGGGTCGCGACCAAGTGGTTGCGCGAGCGTGCAGTCCGCCTGCCCGGCTGAGAGCGGCGCCACAGACGTACGTAATCGGCCGGTCGTCGATGATCGTGATGCAACCGGATTATCCCCATGCAGATCCACTCAGATACACGACGTACAACGCAGCCGAGATCTGCAACGGCATGGTTCTTCAGTCGCGATCGGATGTTTGAATCAAAAGCACGGTGAGTCGAGGGCGCGGCGCCCTCACCACTTGCGGGACACGCCGTGAACCCGTCCCTGGGGGCTCGGTGGCGGCATCCATGCCCCCACACGGTCCCGCAACCGGCGAGGGCACCGCACCAGACAGTTAGTCGGCCCTCATCTGAAAAGCTGCCTGTGGTGCGGCGTACATCAGACGCGGAGCCGATGCTTCATGATCGAACAAGGCACACATCCAGCACTGCTCTTCCATGCGCACCGACCATCTCCACAGGTCCTTGCCCGCTCACCGTCGCGGGACCTTACGCGGCATGGATGCCGCGTAAGAGCCTCCATGGACGGATTCACGGCGTGTCCTGCGATGGTGGGCGGGCAAGGGCCTTGCAACCAAGCGTCAGATCGACCGCTCTACCGCTGATCCATCCGCACGTTCCAAGCCCTCAGATACACGACGTACAACGCAGCCGAGATCTGCAACGGCATGGTTCTTCAGTCGCGATCGGATGTTTGAATCAAAAGCACGGTGAGTCGAGCGCGCGGTGCCCTCACCGCACCAGACAGTTAGTCGGCCCTCATCTGAAAAACTGCCTGTGGTGCGGTGTGCACCAGACGCGGAGCCGATGCCTCATGATCGAGCAAGGCACACATCCAGCACTGCTCCTCCATGCACACCAACCAACTCGATAGGTCCTTGCCCGCCCACCGTCGCGGGACCTTACGCGGCATGGATGCCGCGTAAGAGCCTACAAGGACGTACTTGCGGCGTGTCCTGCGATGGTGGGCGGGCAAGGGCCCTGCAACCAAGCGTCAGATCGACCGCTCTACCGCTGATCTATCCGCAGAGCCGTCGATCGGCCACTCCTCCTTGCAGCGTGTCCCGCGATGGTGGGCCGGCAAGGATCCTGCAGAAAAACCACAGATCAACCGATCTACACGAGACCTATCCGCGCCGTCCGAACATGCGCTTGTCCATCCGTAGCATCACCCACCGCAGCGGCGTCCACGCCAGGCACAAGCCTGCGAGGATGCCCAGCGTATCGGCCAACGCATCATAAGGATCCGCGCTGCGGTTGGTGGTCAGTGCCCCTTGCGCGATCTCGATGCCGATCCCCAACAGCACCAGTCCAAATGCCGCAGACAACAGCGCGCGCCGGGTGGCGAACAGCTGCACCGCCCCCCAGCACAACAACGCGAACGTCAAGAAGTGCTCGCCCTTGTCGCTGTTGGACGGCAGTTCCGGAAACTCCGGCGGCGGCCCCATGCACACTGCAATCACCACCAGGATTGCGGCAATCCACAGGCCTACCCACAACCGTGGTCGATGGAACGGCCGCAGCGCAGGGCTTACAACCGCCATGTGAGATCGCCCGCCAGAAATGCCGGCGCAAAATCGACATCGCGCGCAAACCCCATCACCTGGAAGCGCTCACCCATTTCGCTGGGCAAGGTCAGGCGCTTGATCTGCTCGCGCAAGCGCATGCGCCCTACTTCATCGGTGCGCGTATCGGCCTGTGCCAGCAACGCATCCAGGCCGTTACCGAGCAGGAAGCTGGCTTGCGTGCAGTAGCCAGCCAACTCGAAACCGGCCCCGGTGCCAGCCTCGGCCAACGCGGTGAAGTCCACCGACGCGGTCAGATCCTGCAGGCCTGGCCAGCGATACAGATCCTCATGCATGCGATGGCGATAGAACGCGCGCAAGGTGCCGTCTTCGCGCTGCGCACGATAGAACTCGCCACGCGGGTAACCGTAGTCGACGAACAGCATCGCGCCGCGCTTCAACCCGCCGGCCACGGCCTGGATCCAGTACGGCAACTGCGGCAGCAACTCGGAGCGATAGCCATCGGCGAAGGGCTGCTCCAGATAGCGTTCCAGATGCCGCACCGCCGCGCCTAGCAATGCGTCGGCCGGCTGCTCGCCGCGCGCGAACTGCTGCTGCGCATCCAGCACCACGGTTTCCTCATACACCTCGCCGTCGCGCAGCGTGAAGCGCGGCGTGGGCAATGCGTCGATCACCTCGTTGGCGAACAGCACCCCATCCCAGTCGTCCGGGAACGGACCGTCCAGCCATTCGACAAGGTCAAAGACCGGCGGGATCAGGCTGCGTCCCAGCCGCTCGCGCTGACGCTCGCGCAGGTCGGCGCTGGGCTCCAGGATCGCGTAACGCTCCGGCAGCGCATCCAGCTCGAGCAGGCGCTTGAGCGTGACTTCGGCGAATGCGCCGCTGCCACCGCCCACTTCCAGCACGCGCGCCTGCGGCCCGAGCTGCTGCAGCACCGGCGCCAGCGCACCGGACACGGTGGCCGCGAACAAGGGTCCCAGCTCCGGCGCGGTGACGAAATCGCCGGCCTCGCCGAACTTGCTGGAGCCGGCGCTGTAATAGCCCAGGCCCGGCGCATACAACGCCAGCTCCATGAAACGCGAAAACGGAATCGCACCACCGGCGGCGGCAATCTCGGCGCGCAGATGCGCGGCCAGCTGCTCGCTGTGCGCCAGGGCGTCCGGATCGGGAATAGGAAGGTCGGCGTGCATGCGGGCACCGGTTGCGGGGACAATGCACAGGATAGCCGAGCCCTTTGCAACGCCGAGCGAGTACGCCATGACAGACAGTTCCAAGGTGGTGTTGATCACCGGTGCAGCACGCCGTATCGGCGCGCAGATCGCCACCACGCTGCATGCGGCCGGCTACCGCGTTGCCCTGCATGCGCACCGCTCCGGCGAGGCGCTCGGCGCGCGTGTAGCGGAGCTTTGCGCGCAGCGCGCCGGCAGTGCGCAGGCCCTGCACGCCGACCTGCGCTTGCCGGAGGCGCCGGCGCAGCTGGTTGCCGACTGCATCGCCGCGTTCGGCCGCCTGGATGGCGTGGTCAACAATGCCTCCGCGTTCTATCCCACCCCGCTCGGCGCAGCGACAGCGGCGCAATGGGACGAGTTGTTCGCCGTCAACGCACGCGCGCCGTTCTTCATCGCCCAGGCGGCCGCCGCGCAGCTGCGCCAGCACCGCGGCGCCATCGTCAACCTCACCGACCTGCATGCGCAGCAGCCGATGCGCAACCATCCGCTGTATGGCGCCTCCAAGAGCGCGCTGGAGATGCTCACCCGCTCGCTCGCGCTGGAGCTGGCCCCGGAGGTGCGCGTCAACGCGGTCGCGCCCGGTGCGATCCTGTGGCCGGAGCAAGGCAAGTCTGCAGACGCCAGGCAGGCGCTGCTGGCGCGCACGCCGCTGGCGCGCATCGGCACGCCCGAGGAAATCGCCGAGGCGGTGCGCTGGCTGCTGGACGATGCCGGCTTCGTTACCGGCCACACCCTGCATGTGGATGGCGGCCGCCAGCTCAGTTGAGCTGCAACGACGCTAGCGCGCCACATCCAGCGCCGGGGCCGGACCCAGCTGCACCGTCGTGAACGCGACGCCGTGCTGCGGATGCGCCTGCCACAGTGCGGCCAGGGTCTGCCCGCTCAGCGGGTCGACGAAGTCCGGCGCGATATCGGCCAGCGGCTTCAACACGAAGGCATGCTTGAGCTCGGGCCGCGGGATGCGCAGATGTCCGGGGCCTTGGACGATGCAATCGCCGAAGAACACCACGTCCACATCCAGGGTGCGGTCGCTGAAACGCGGGCCGCTGCGATCGCGGCCGTGCGCATCTTCCAGCGCATGCAGCCAGTGGTCCAGCGCCGGCAGGTCCATGTCCGTGTCCAGCGCAACGGCGTTGTTGACGAAGTCCGGCCCGTCGAAGCCCACCGCCGGCGTGCGATACGCCGGGGAGATGGCAAGTGGGCCGAAGCGCGCGCGCAAGGCGTCGACGGCCAGGCGCAGGTAGTGGGTCGGCTGGACATTGCTGCCGAGGCTGAGAAGCACGGTGGTCATGCGTTATTCGCGCATGCAGCCCGCATCAGCGTCAACTGTTGCCATCGTGCCGCATGCGCCCATGCCCGCCCGCAACGCGCCAAACCCTGGGCTCAGGCCACTTCGAGCGCGTGCGCCACAGCGCGGAACACCCGGCGCATCTCCAGCGGTTTGCGCAGCACATGCACCGGGATATCCGGCGGAAAGTACGAACGTTGCAGCGGCGCGCCGACATCTTCGAGCACGATCGCCGGGCCGTGATAGCCCAGCTCCTGCATGCTCAACAATACGCTCACCGCCGACAGCTGGATGATGTCGCTGTCGATGATCACCAGGTCCGGCATCGCGTGCTGCTGCACCAGCTGCAGCGCCGCTGCGCCATCGCTGGCCAGCTGCGGTTGGTAGCCCTGGCTGGACAAGGCATTGCCCAGCAGCGACAGGCGCGTGGCCTCGGCATCCACCAGCAGCACGCGCTGCCCATGCCCCAACGCCAGCGGCGGCTCGGTGTCGGCAACCGTCACTGCGGCCGCACGCATCGGCACGATCATGTCAAAGCGCGTGCCCTCGCCCAGGCGGCTGTCGACCACGATGCTGCCGCCGTAGCTTTCCACGATGCGCTTGCAGGAAATCAGCCCCAGGCCGGTGCCATCGGCCTTGGTGGTGAAGAAAGGACTGAACAGGCGCGCGCGGGTGTCATCGCTCATGCCCACGCCGGTATCGGCCACGCTCATGCGTACCCGCGTGCCATCGTGGCGATCGGCCGACAGGGTCAACATGCCGCCACCGGGCATCGCCTGGATCGCGTTCAGGCCCAGGTTGAGCAGGCACTGCTGCAGCTCGGTGTAGTTGGCCTCGATGGTCAGATCCAGCGGGATCGTGTCCATCTGCAGGCGCACGCCGTCGGGCAGGCTGCTCTTGAGCAACATCTGCACCGCCTGGAACAGGCTGGCGATCGACACCTGCTCGCGCGGCTTGTTGGAGCCACGCACGAACGAGAGCATCGACTCGGCCATCTCATGCCCGCGCCGGCCGCATTCGGCCACCACGTTGGCCAGCTGGCGCAGCTGCGGATCGTCGGTGCGTCCGGCCAGCAGGTCGGGCACGATCAGCAACGGCTGCAGGATATTGCGCAGGTCGTGGCTCAAGCCGGCCGCCAGCATCGCCAGGCTTTCCAGCCGCTGCGCGCGCATCAGCTCGCTTTCCACGCGCTGGCGTTCCAGGTCGGCGCGCGCCTCGCGGATCGCACGGATCACCGCGCTCGGCAGGCGGGTCGGGTTGTGCTTGATGATGTAGTCGTTGGCGCCATCCTGCAGCGCCTTGACCGCAGTCTCCTCGCCCATGGTGCCGGAGACGAAAATGAAGGGCGTGGCGCCGTTCTGGCGCACCAGGCGCAGTGCCTGATGACCGGAAAAACCGGGCATGCTCAGGTCCGACAGCACGATGTCCGGCTGGAATGCATCCAGCGCAGCGCGCAGCGACGGCTCGCTGTCCACGCGCTCGAATGCCGCATCCAGCCCGGCATCGAGCAGCTGGTCGGACAACAGCTCGGCGTCTTCCGGTGAATCTTCCACCAGAAGGATTTTCAGCTGCTCCAGTTTGCCCCCCTCATGCAGCATGGGTCAGTCCAGCTCCGGTGCCTGATTGATGACCGCCCAGAAGGTGCCGAGCGTCTTGACTGCGTTGAAGAACTGATCCACGTCCACCGGCTTGACCACGTAGGCATTGACGCCCAGGTCCCAGCTGCGGGCCAGGTCGCTCTCTTCGCGCGAGGATGACAGGATCACCACCGGCAGGCGCTTGAGCGTCTCCTCGCTGCGGATCTGCTTGAGCACTTCCAGCCCGTCCAGGCGCGGCATCTTGATGTCCAGCAGCAACACGGCCGGCAGGCCTTCCTCGCGATCGGCGAAGATGCCCCGGCGCAGCAGGTAGTCCATGGTTTCCACGCCGTCCTCGACGTGCACGATGGGATTGGCCAGGCGGGCTTCGCGCAAGGCATCGACGGCCATTTCCGCATCGGCCGGGCTGTCTTCTGCCAGAAGAATGGTACGGATGGCGGTCATACAGTGAACTCTTGGTTGGGCGCTTCAAGCGCAGGGGGAAGCACGAAATAGAACGTGGCGCCTGCATCGACCGCGCCCTCGGCCCAGATCCGGCCGCCGTGACGCGTCAGCACGCGCCGCACGCTGGCCAGGCCGATGCCGGTGCCGGCGTATTCGCTGGCCTTGTGCAGGCGCTGGAACACACCGAACAACTTGGCGCTGTATTCCATGTCGAAGCCGGCGCCGTTGTCGCGCACGCTGAACTGATGGCCGCCGTCGGCCATCGGCGTGTAGGTGACCTCGATCCTGGCCACCGTGCGCTTGGCGCTGTATTTCACCGCGTTGCCAAGCAGGTTCATCCACAGCTGGCGCATCATGTTTTCGTCGGCCACCAGCACCGGCAACGGCGCGATGTGCCAGTCCACCCGGTGGCCGGTGTTCTCGCTCTGTACGTTGGAATCCAGGATCGCGCGCGTTTCCGACACCAGCGACTGCATGTCCACCGCCTGCAGCCGCAGCGCGCTGCGGCCCAGGCGCGAGTACACCAGCAGATCGTCGATCAACGAGGCCATGCGCCGCGCCGAGCTGCTGATCACTTCCATGTAGTGACGCGATTTCTCGTCCGCCGCATCGCCCAGATGGCGCGCCAGCTTGTCGGAGAATCCAGCCACATGGCGCAGCGGCGCGCGCAGATCGTGCGAGACCGAATAGCTGAAGGCCTCCAGCTCGCGGTTGACCTCCGACACCTGCTCCACCTTGCCTTCCATCTGCCGGTTGAGCTCCTGGATGCGCAGCTGCGAGGCCTTCTGCAGGCTGATGTCGCTGACCGTCATCAGTACCACGTCTTCGTCACTGGTGTCCGGCAGCGGCATGCGCCGCGCGTTGATCAGCATGGTGCGCAGCACGCCATCGGCGGCGCGCTGCTCGTGTTCGTAATCCCACAACTCGCGGCCGCGCAGCAGCACGTCGGCCAGCCGCTGATGGATCTGCGCATCGCGCCACACGCCCCCGCCCACGTCGTCCAGCGCCATCGATTCGTTGCCGCGCTCCTCCAGCCCGTACAGCTCGGCAAACGCCGGGTTGTGCAGCAGGATGCGCTGACTGGAGTCCAGCAGCACGATCGGCTCGCGCACGGTCTGCAACACCGACGACGCGCGGCCGTTGGCGCGCAGGTATTCCTGCTCGGCCGCCAGGCGGCGACGGATCTGCCGCTGCAGCAACCAGGTCACCGTGCCCAGCAGCAGCAGCTGCACCACCAGCGTGGCCCAGCTCAACACCGCGTAATGCGCCCGCTCGGTCTCGGCACGCACGTTGCGCAACTCCAGCAGCTTGCCCTCGGCCTCCTGCAACTCATCGATCAGCACGCGGATCGGGTTGTTCAGGGTCATGTCGTTGATCAGCGCGCGGATCTGCTCCGGGTCGGTGGTCACCGCAACCCGCTCGGCCAGCAACAGGCGCCGCTCGATGGTGCTCTGGATGCGCCCCATCCGCACCTGCTGCGCGGGGTTGTCCTTGGTCAGCACGATCAACCGCTGCACGGCGTCCATTGACTCGCGCCGGCCGCGCCGCATGCGCTCCAGCAGGGCCGGGCGCTGCACGCCGTGCGAGCGCATCAAGGCCGCCGATTCGGTGTCGCGCATCGCCGCTTCCAGACGCTGGGCGGTCTCCTGCACGTCCTGGCTATGCGAGACCCACACTGCGGCCTGGTTGGCGTTGTGCGCCATCTGCTGCAGCAGCAACGACGGCACCACCACAATCAGGAACACGGCAACCGCCAGTAACGGCAGGCGCCAGCGATCCCATTTGTCTGCTTGGACCGTTGTCTGCATTGCTAGGTCTGTGTCCGCTCGCTGCCAGGGCCCCGAAGGCAAGTCGGTATTGTGTCCGATCAGGCCAGAGATGAGATTAACGATTCAGCCTGGTCGCTCCGATGGCGACATAGCTGAATGGGCATATGATAAGTGCAGTAAACGTGAAAATGGCGCGAGCGCCCCGCCGCCCGTCGGCCTGCCTGCGTCGGGCGCAGACAACAAAAAGGCGCACTCCTGGGAGTGCGCCTCGTGCTCGGATCAGCCGCCTCGCCTCGGCTGGCCCGGCATTCGCTACCGCTGCACTTACATCTTTGCAGCGACCACCTTCAGACCGGTGGACTTGACGCTCTTGACGCCTTCGATGCCCTTGGCAACTGCCACGGCCTTGTCGTGCTCAGCCTTGGTCGCAACCGTGCCGGTCAAGGTGACGATGCCGTTCTTGGTCTCGACCTTGACGTCGGTACCCGACACATTGTCGGTCGCCAGCAGGTCGGCCTTCACCTTGGTGGTGATCCAGGTGTCGGTGACCGGCTTCTTGGACTCGTTCATGCCGGCGGCATGGTCCTTGTGGTCGGCGTGTTCCTGCGGCGCGGCAAATGCCTGCGAGGCGCCCAGCGCCAGACCCAGCGACAGCGCCACGGCCAGCAGCTTACGAACCTGTGTGATGTTCTTCATCGGATAGTCCCTCCTGTTGAATGTGGCTGGAGTCTGCAGTGGCGCTCGTCGTGCACACGTGACCGCCGGATGCAGGGGTTGTGAACCCGGCGCACACGGGTGTGTGCAATACCATGCAGGCCTCTTCCGTCGTTGCGATGAACCGTTTTCAATGCCTAAACCGTTCAATCTGGCCGTCGTCGGCTATGGCTATGTCGGCCGCACCTTCCATGCCCCGCTGATCGCCAGCACTCCGGGCCTGACACTGCACGGCGTGGTGTCGTCCAAGCCGCAGCAGGCACAGGCCGACTTTCCCGAGGTCGCCGTGCTTGCCGATCTGGACACGGCACTGGCCGATCCCGCGCTGGATGCGGTGGTGCTGGCCACTCCCAACCAGACCCATGCGCCGTTCGCGTTGCAGGCCCTGGCAGCCGGCAAGCATGTGCTGGTCGACAAGCCCTTCGCGCTGGACGCCGCGCAGGCGCGCGCGGTGGTGGCTGCTGCCGCAGCGGCCGGACGCATCGTCAGCGTGTTCCAGAACCGGCGCTGGGATGCGGACTTCCTGACCGTGCGCCGGCTGATCGACGAAGGCCAGTTGGGCGAGGTGGTGGAATTCCATTCGCACTTCGACCGCTTCCGGCCGCAGGTGCGCGACCGCTGGCGCGAGAGCGACATCCCCGGCGCCGGTCTCTGGTACGACCTGGGGCCGCATCTGCTCGACCAGGCGCTGCAGTTGTTCGGTACGCCGCAGGCGATCGGAGCGGATCTGCAGCGTCAACGCAACCAGGCGCGCAGCGACGACTACTTCCATGTCACCCTGCGGTATCCGCGGCTGCGCGTGATCCTGCATGCCGGCTCGCTGGTGGCCGACAGTGGCCTGCGCTTTGCCGTGCACGGCACCCGTGGCAGCTATCTCAAGCACGGGCTGGACACGCAGGAAGACCAGCTACGTGCCGGACGCCGCCCCGGAACCGCCGGTTGGGGGGTGGACCCACTCCCGGGCACGCTGACCCGCGTGGACGACGAAGGCCGCGTGCACACCCATCAACCCGACACCACGCCGGGCGACTACCGGCAGTGCTACGCCGCCTTCCGCGATGCCCTGGCAGGCACCGGCCCGGCGCCGGTCAGTGGCGCCGACGCGGTGCAGGTGATGGAGCTGCTGGAGCTGGCGCAACGCAGCGCCGCCTCGGGCCAGGTGCAATGGCTGGAAGGCGCAAGCGCGGCTTCGCGCGGCTGATGCACGGCCGGGCCCCGGTGCAGGCGCCCAGCCGATATTCGGCATCGGCAATGGCGCGCCCGCGTCCTGCGGTGCCACGTGCGGGCACCGCACCAATGCGCACTGCACTCAGTCAGCGGGCACGCCGGCAGTCGCCAGACACAGACACAGACACAGACACAGATACGATGGAACAGACCTGCACTGCGCGCCATGCAGGCGCGCAGGCGTCGGCGCGATCGCTCAGACGTCCTTGCTGCCGATCGTCGGCGCGGCTTCCGTGGTGGTCTTGACCGCATGACCACCGAACTGGTTGCGCATTGCGGCCAGCAGCTTGTCGGTGAACGAATCCTTGTCGCGCGAGCGCAGGCGCTCCATCAGCGACAAGGTGATGATCGGCGCCGACACTTCCAGGTCGATCGCCTCGGCCACCGTCCAGCGGCCTTCGCCCGAATCGGCCACGAACGGTGCAATCCCGGCCATGGTCGGATTGTGCGCCAGCGCATCGGCGGTGAGATCCAGCAGCCACGAACGCACCACGCTGCCATCGCGCCAGATCTCGGCGACCTGGTGCAGGTCCAGCGCAAAGTCGGTCTTGTGCTGCATCAGCGCGAAGCCCTCGGCATAGGCCTGCATCATTCCGTACTCGATGCCGTTGTGGACCATCTTGGTGAAGTGGCCCGCACCGCTCGGACCGACCCGGCCCCAGCCCTTGTCCGCGGCCGGCGCCAGCGTGGCCAGCACCGGATGCAGCGTGGTCACCGCCGCTTCGTCGCCGCCCACCATCAGGCTATAGCCTTCCTGCAGGCCCCAGACGCCGCCACTGGTGCCGCAGTCGACAAAGGCGATACCGCTGGCCTGCAACAACGCGGCGCGGCGTTGCGAATCCTTGTAGTACGAATTGCCGCCGTCGATGACGATGTCGCCAGGCTGCAACAGCGGCAGCAACTGCGCCAGAGTGTCGTCGACGATCTTGCCCGCCGGCACCATCAACCACACCACGCGCGGGCTCGGCAGCGCGGACACCAGCGCGGCCAGCGCATCAGCGGTGACAATGCCCTTGGCCTGCGCACTGCGACGCGCGCTTTCGCCCGGATCGTAGCCATGCACGCGGTGTCCGCCGTGCACCAGGCGCTCGGCCATGTTGGCGCCCATGCGGCCCAAACCCACCATACCCAGTTCCATAATCGCTCCTCATGATCTGATCAGTGCAGGGTGCCACGCCCGGCGTACGCCGGCGTGGCGGAATTCTCAATGGATTGTTCCGCGGCGGTGCCGGCGCCGCACTGTTGCAGCTGCCAGTCGATCCAGCGCCAGTACAGGGTGCTGCGCAGGTTGTGCAAGGTCAGGTCGATGGCATACGGCGTGCGCGGGTTGCGATCGAGCAGGCGCGCCACGTGGTATCCGATCGGCTTGATGCCCTTGGGATGCACGTACACCAGAAAGCCCTGGTAGAACGGGTCATCCAGCAGGCCTTGCAGCGTTTGCAGGCGTGCCTGCTGTTGCGCATCGAGTGTGGCGCGCAGCTGCGCATCGCGTTCGTACAGCAGCCGCTCGAAGCGCCGCTTGCCCGGCCCGCGCAGCTCCCTGGCCAGCTCCCAGATCTGCCGGTTGCGCGCGTCGTAATGCGCAAAGCCGCCGTGCTGGGCCAGCGCCTGCGCGGCTGCGTCGCTCACATCCACCACCACGAAGTTCTCGGCCTGGTTGTGGATGTCGTCCAGGGACGACTTGTCGAACACATGCGCAATGAACCCCGGCGCGCCGACAAACGCCTGGCGCCCCAGCTGCGTGGTCCTGACCGCCTTGCCGTCGGCGAAGAAGTCGCCGGCATGCGCGCCCAGCAGGATGCTGTCGGTGTCATGCAGGGTCAAAAAGGTGCCGATCGACAACTCGCCGGCGCTGAACACCTGATCGAATCCCGCATCGCCATACAGTTCGCGCTGCGTGGCCAATTGGGCCACCTGCCGTCCCACCCCGCATTCGGAACGCACCTGGCCGTGGTAGAACGCATCCAGCGCCTGCGCATTGCTGCCGCGCGGTTGATAGCCGCGCCCGAAACTGCGAAAGCCGCTCCAGCCCTGCGACGCCGCGCCGCGCCAGCCGAAGCCGATCCAGCCCAGTTGCAGCGCCGAAAACCGGTAGCCCGGGTTGTCCTGCAGCCGTGTGGCGGCGCGCCGCGTGGCCGCACCGAGTTCGAACGCATACGCGCATTGGGTCGCCGTATCGTCCAGCAAGGCCACGAGCGTGGCAGCGCGTTGTTGCGTGTTCCAGCTGGCCGGCAGCGTCAGCTGCAGATCGCCGGCCGCGCGCGCCTGCGCCAGCGACGCGCGCGTGCATGGCTCGCCGCGCTGGATCACCGGCGCACTCACCGCAGCGTTGCCGATCTCCCAACCGAGCTGGCGCAACAGGATATCGACGCAGTCCACCGGGGCCTTGCGCGCGGCCTCGCTCGGCGTGGCCAAGGCGGACTGCAGCAGCTGCGCGGTGAGCAACGCGGCCGTGCACAGGCGCACGCCAAGGCGACCACGCCGTCCATGCGGTGCAGCCGCAGGTGCGGCTGCGAACGCAAGCCGCATGCGTCCTGCCTGCAATCGCTTGCGGGAGCTACGGAAAACACTCATCTAGTTGCGGTGACGCGGATCGGCAGCAAGGCGCTGCACCCTCAGACGTAGAAAGCCCCGGCAGGACCGGGGCTCGCTTGATTCAATACATCATTCTCAGCGACGTTCGCAGACGCGCTCGACCTGACGATTGCCATTGGTCTGCTGGCGATTGCCCTGGATGGTGCGGCCCGCTGCACCACCGGCGACCGCGCCAGCCACGGTGGCAAGCTTCTTGCCGTTGCCGCCGCCGACCTGATTGCCGAGCAGTCCGCCGATGGCAGCGCCGGCGACGGTGCCGCCAATCCGATTGGGATCGGTCGAGTTCTTCTGCACTTCGACATTGCGGCAGCGCACGCGCGTTCCGTCGCCGAACTTGCGGCCTTCATCTGCTTCGGTATAACGCTGCTGATGCGACCGCGTCTGCGCCTGCGCCAAGGTGCTCGTCGCCATCAACGCGATCAGGGACATACCCACGAGGGAATTGCGCATCTTCATCGTCTGTCTCCATCTCGCCCCTTCGGCGAGTCATGGTTGCACTTTCGCCAGTTGGTCGAGAACGCAACGTGAAGCGTGCGGCCAGCGATTCAGGCTTTGGCACAGAGCCTGAATCACGTCCTCACGGCTGTGTTGCCGGCTCGGTTTGCGGCACCTCGGCCGGCGTCGGTGGCGGGTCTTGCGCTTCCACCGGCAACGGTGCCACCGGCGGCTGCGCGACAGGGGGCTGAGCGACCGGCGCTGCAACCGGTGACGGCGCGGCAGCGGGCGTGTTGGTCGCCTCGCCCGTCTGAGCGGCCGCAGTCGCCGCAGGCATGGGGACCGCTGGTGCCATTGGCATTGCATGCGCAGGCGATGGCGGCACCGCAGCTGCAGCCGCCGGCACCGCCTCGGTAACCTTGGGCAGATACGAATTCAGCCGATCGAAGAACCGCTTGTAGAAGGCCGCGTCCTGCACCGTGGTGCTGGATACGCGCACCAGCGAATCGCCGCTGCTGCCCACCGGCAGCGACAGCGAGCCGAGCACGCCCACCCCGACGCTGGCCGAGGTCGAACTCTTTTTCAGCGCGTAACGGTCCTGCAATGCGCTGACGAACACCTGCGCCTTGCCGCCGTCCTGCGTGGCGCAGGAAATGCGCAGGTTGAGTTGTTCGCTCTGCTCGGCTTCCTTGAGCTGGAAGTTCTTGCTGCCCTCCACCGCGGCGGCATCGGCACGCGTCACCGCATAGCCCTGGCTCAACAACACCCGTCGCGCGGCCTCGCAGGCCTGCGGCGAGGTGGCTGCCACATTGCGCGAATAGGTGTCGTCGGAATTGAACGACTCGCGCATCAGCATCGTGTCGCCCTTGCTGCCGCCGCAGCCAGCCAGGGTTGCCAGCGCGCCAAGCAGGGCGCCGTGCGCAATCAGGGAAGAACGAGACATGGAGACATTCCGGCATCCAAAACCGGCACAGAGCATAGCCGCAACCCATGTGCGCGCGGCGTCGCCTGGCCGGCTCAGGGCAACGGCGGTTCATCCGCTGGCAGTTGCAGGTCCAGCTGCAGGCGGCTGCCGTCTGCACCGATGCGCTCGGCGCGCAGATAGTGGTGCGCACGCACCGCCGCCAGCGCGACCGGCGCCCGGCACGGCTCGCCCCACAGGCTCAGGGCGAATCCCTGCGCCTGCAGCCACACGGTGAGGCGGTCCCAGAGCGGCTGCTCGGCCTGCAGGATCAGGTCCAGATCCGCCGGCCCCTCCGGCACCGACGCCGGCGACTCCAACCAGCGCGCGTAGCTGCCGTGCACCTCCACCGGCAGGCCGTTTGCCCGCAACGCGTGCAGCAGCTGCGCTGCCCGCTGCAGGTCCAGCCGCGCACGGCAGTGCTGGAAGATCAGTGCGTATTCGTGGCTGCGATTGCTCTGCGTGCCTGCAGCCGCCAGCGCTGCGCCCGGCCGCCGGTAGCACAGCACCCGCTCCTCGCGCAGGGTGAACAGGCTGGCAAGGATCCGCCCCAGATCCCAGGCCTGCGGGATCACCCGCCCGCCGACGACCACGTTCTCCACCATCGCCACACCGAACCCACCCGGTCGCAAGCGCTTGCGCAGCGCATGCAATACCGCGCGCATGCCGGACAGATAGCCCGCGTAATCGGCACTGGCGTATAGCTGCCCGGGCAGCACCTCACCGTGCCAGCGGCAACCGAAATACGGCACGTTGGTCAGGCACAGGTCGATCGCCGCGGCAGGCGCGGTGTCGACCAGCGTGCCGACCACCACCGGCGCCTGCACGCCGTGCCGCTGCAGGCGCGTGCGTGCCAGTTGCGCGCGTGCGGCATCGATCTCCATGCCATGCGCGCCACGCCCTTCCAGCGTGGCCGCCAGCAGCGTGCTGCCGAATCCGCAGAACGGGTCGAACACCTGCGCGCCCGGCGCGCTGAAGTGCCGCACGAACGGGCGCATCTGGTTGACCCAGCCACAGTCGCGCCCGCCAAGTGGATCGGCTGCGCGCAACGCCTCGGGCAGTGCCCAGGACGGGTCATCCGGTGTGGGCATCCACCAGCTGCGCTGATCGAGCTCATCCACCGGCCGGCTCCCACAGCACATCGGCATCCGGGTCCCAGCCCGCACATAGGCGGCCATTGGCAAAGAACACCAGCTTGTAGAGGTCGCCGGTGGCATGGCGCGCGTGCATGGCCGCGTAGTCGGCACTTTCGAACACCACGTCCAGGCCGTCGTCGCTGCGCATGCGCAGATTCCAGAAGTAATAGCCCTCAGTCATGCCATCCGCCTGCCAGCGCGACCACCACCGCTGCTGCATGCAGTCCGCCAACAGGCGCTCCATGCCGATGCGATGCTGCGCGATGTACCGCCAGGTGCCGTTGCTACGGTACGCATCGTCCAGACGCGACAGTTCGCGAAAGATCACCTGCGTTGCGCCACAGCTGCGCGCCCACGCGAGGTACTGCGCCACGGCATCGGCAGTGTCCACCCCGCCCCGCTGCACGATGCAGACCAGGCGCACCGGCAGGCGCGCTGCAAGGCATTGCGCCGTGCGCGCGAAAGTAGCTGCATCGGCAATGGGTTCGCCGGGACGAAAGCGCATGATCGCATCGTTGCCGGCCTGCAGCGGGTGGTGGCGCGACAGCTCGATCCACGACAGGCCGAACTCGACCAGGGCATCGATCAGCTGTGCCCCCTGCGCGCGCGCAAAGCCGGCGCCATTGCTGTACAGCACGCGCTGCTCCACGCGCGGGCCGTCGGGCGTCGTCGCCAGCGTCTGCAGCAGGGTCTGCAACCAGTCCGGATCGTCGGTCATCTCCAGGCCGGACAACGAATACGACAACGGCACCTCGTGCAGCAGCTGCAAGGCAGCGCGCAACTGCGCAAAGTAGTCCGGCCCTGGCCGCAACATCGCTGCCGCCGCGCCACCATGATGCTGGCGCAGGTTTTCCGAGCAGAATCCGCAACGCGCCGAGCACGGCCGTACCGACGCATACGGAGTGAACGTGATCGGCAGCGCTGCCCGGTACACGCGCGCACCGATGCGCAGTGCATGCCATCGGCCGCTGTCGCCCTGCTCCGGCACGCGCCGCCACAGGCTGGGTGCGGCGGCGCGCAACCCGGCCAGCAGCGGCGAGGCAGACAGCAACGCGTTGTCATCGATCGCGCGCATGGCGGTGCCTGCGTGGCGAACGTCAGCGGCGCGCGGCGTCGGCACGTGCGCGCACCTGTTCCAGGGTCCACTCCTGCTGCATGACGCCGTTTTCCCACACCGTCACCAGCGCATCGTCGCTGTCTGCATGCGTGCCGACGTCGTCCAGCAACGCGCTGCGATAACTGCCATCGCCGCGGTTGCGCAGCAAGGTCAGCCGACCGCGCTTGCTCTGCTTGCCCTTGTCGGTGACCGGGTCCTTGTAGACATCGACCCATTGCCCGTCCACGCGCACGGCCGAGCACTTCAGCGCGAACTTCTGCGTATCGCGATCCACCTTCTGCAACAGCGCACCGCCCATGCCGAAGGCGACGTTGTCTGCGGAGTATCCGGCAGCGGTGATGCGTTCGAGGATCGCGCGCAGCGACTGTGGATTGATGCCATCGCCCTGGATCACCCGCACATGGTTGAGCACCTTGTAGCCCTTGCCGTTGAGCCGATGGCCGAAGGCCTCGTCCAGCAGCACCAGGCAGTGCTCGACCACGTCCACCGGGTCGCCCGAATCCGGGCGGATCACCACCGTCGCACCGGATGCGATCACCTGCTCGCGCAAGGTGGTGCCCCAATGCTCGCGGATCGCGTGGTAGATGTCGTAGCTGTCCGACACCACCGCCACCAGCGAGCCGGGACGCGCGAACTGCGTCAGCATGTTGCGGTACGCATCGGCCTCGCGCTCGCGGCCCCAGCTGGTGATGGTGCTGTGCTCGGCGGCGGGAATCGAATACCCCGCCACCGGCGTGTGGTAGTGCGCACGCGCCAGCAACAACGCCGACAAGGTATCGGTGCCGAGGAAGTTCACCAGATGCGCCGCACCGCCCAGCGCGGCCGAGCCAAGACTGGAGACACCACGCGCGCCGAAGTCATGCAGCTTGAACGGCAACTGCCCTTCCGGATCGTCGCTGGTGCGCTGCAGGTAATCGCGCACGATTTGCTTCACCTGCCAGCTCACCGTTGCCACCGTCACCGGGTACCACACGCGCAACAGCAGTGTTTCCAGATACGACGGCACCCAGAACGCCTTGGGATCGGTGGATTCGATCGTCATCAACACATTGTGCGTGGGCACGACCGCGCCTTCGGGCACGGCGCGGATGCGGATCGGCAGTTGCCCGCCGAGACGATCGACGATGTCGCGCCAGCCGGCTTCGTTGAACGGCTCGCCATGCGCGGCCAGCAAGGCCTTCGCATCGTCGATGTCGGCATGCGTCACCGGCCGGTTGATCGCCTCCTTCAGAATCGACTGCAGGCCGAAGAACACGGTCTGGTCGTAGACGCCACCGCGCGATTCGACATAGAAAAACGCCGCATCGGTGCCAGGTGGATACTGCAGCCAGTGGCTGGCCTTGTAGCTGTCGGTGTTGAGCAGCAGGTTATCGAGGTAATGCATGACGGAAGCTCCTTCGCGTCGGGTGAACCGGCGGTCTGTCCGCCGGCGGGAGGCTACGGTTCGAGCCGATCTCGGATTGCGCGCGGATGCCTTTGGTGGACGACGGCACGCACGCGTTGTCGCCCTCAGCCGCGACCCAGAAAGAATTCGAGGATATGCAGGTGATCTTCGTACAGGCGCGGCCCCATCGCCATCACTTCGGCAAGCGGAATCCAGCGCGCCTTGTCGGCATCGTCGCCCCCGCGCACCACAGGCAACTCGCCGGCCGGAAACTCGAAGTGGAAGGCATGGGTGATGGTGCGCCCGCGCAAGCTGCGCTCGGGGTGATCGAACACCTGGCGCCCACGCAACGACCCCTTGAGCACCGGCACCGGCACTTTCAGCCGGGTTTCCTCGCGCAGTTCGCGCAGGCAGCCGTCCAGCAGGCCTTCGTCCTGGCCGACGAAACCGCCCGGCAACGCCCACAGACCCTTGCCCGGCTCGGCACGTCGACGCACCAGCAGCACGTGGCCCGAATGCACCACCACCGCATCAGTGGTGACGAAGGTCGGCGGATACGGGGCGTCCTTCCACGCGGCGCGATACTGCTCGATGAAGCGGTATTCGGCCACCAGCTGTGCGTAGCTCGGCGAATTGCGCCGGAACGCGTCCAGCATGTCGTACACCGGCGCCGGCACATTGCCACGCAGCATCAGCAGCCCACCGTGGAAGCCGATCTCGCCGGCCTCGAACAGGTAGCGGCGCAATTCGGTGGCCGACAGCGTGGCGGTATGTTGCACGTCTTCCAGCGGCCACTGCGGAAACTCGCGCAGGTAATAGCTGCTGGCGTCCTTGTCCATGCCGATCAGGCCGATGCGTGCATCGAGCGTGCCGCCATCGGCCTGCACGGCCTCGGCAACCTGCCGCTGCACCTCGGCAATCCACAGGCTTTCGTTGTACAGATGGTCGCGCAACGGGCGCAAGATCAGCCGCGGGCTCTCGCCCGGCAACGCGGACTCGATCATCACCGCGCGTTCGGCGACGGTCCACGGATTGCGAATGGTGCGGGGGGTGTCGGCAGAACCGATCAACACGATGAGCTTGTTCGCCTTGCCCAGCGCATGGCGGGCGACGGCGGCGTGGCCGTTATGAAAGGGCTCGAAACGCCCGATGAACACGAGATAGTCGTACTGCGATGCCATGAGAATCCCTCACGGTTGGCTAGGCAGCCAGCGGTCTATCCGCTGGCTTGGTGCAAATGCTACGCCGATGCGCGATAACGTCAAGCCGGCGCGGTGTCGCAATGACATTTCGGTCATGCAGGCCGATTAGACTCGCCGATTGGTCCTTAGGAATCCGCCTGCATGCCACGCCTGTCCTTTCGCGCTATCTCACGTTCCTTGCTCGCCGCACTCGCGCTGCTGTGCATCGCCCTGCCTGCATTGGCCGCACCCGCGCCTGCGCCCTTGCGGGTGATGTCGTTCAACGTGCGCGTGCCGGTGGACACCGACGGTGACAAGCGCTGGGCCGTGCGCCGCACGGCGATGGTGGCATCGATCGAACAAGCGCACCCGGACGTCTTCGGAATGCAGGAACTGGTGCAGGAGCAGGCGCAGTATCTGGCTGCACAGCTGCCTGATTACCGCTGGTTCGGCAAGGGCCGCGACGCCGACGGCAACGGCGAACACATGGGCGTGTTCTACGACAGCCGCACGTTGTCGGTGGTGGAATCGGGCGACTTCTGGCTATCGGAAACGCCACAGGTGCCCGGCAGCCGCAGCTGGAATACCGACCTGCCACGCATGGTGACCTGGGCCCTGTTCGAGCGCCGCAGCGACAAGCGCCGCTTCTATCTGCTCAACACGCACTTCGCCCACCGCGACCAGGACGAGGCCGCCCGCGAGCACAGCGCGCGCGTCATCCTGTCGCGCATCGCGTCGCTGCCGGCCGACATTCCGGTGGTGCTGACCGGTGACTTCAACAGCGATCCCGACCAGGGCACCTACCGCATCCTCACCGCCACGCTTGGCGATGCACGTGCCCGCGTCTCGGCACCGCAAGGCCCGGAAAAAACCTTCCAGGACTTCACCACGCAACCGACCCGACGCATCGACTGGATCCTGTTCCGTGGCCTGACACCAACACGCTTTTCCACGCTGGATACCCGCCCAGGCGGTGTGTTGCCCTCCGACCACTACCCGGTGCTGGCCGAATTCGCCTGGCCGCATTGATCGTGCCGGCGAGGTGACGCTGTCACGATGCCGGCCCGTCTGACGGCACGCAGGTCAATCGCGTTGCAGCCAATCGACCAGCGCTTGCGGCATGGTCGATGGCGCGGGCCCGTGACGCAGCACGATCGATAGTTGCCGAGGTGCCCAGGCTTCATCTAGGGGCACCGTCACCAGCCGATCGCGCACGCATGAGCGTTGCACTGCGGCGTGCGGAAGAATCGCCACACCCATGCCTTGTGCGAGCATGCGGCACAACGCATCGATGCCTTGCACCTTTGCACGGGTGCGCAACTGCACGCCGGCGCGGTTCACGTGTACGCGCAGGTGCCGCTGCAGGGCGCTGTCGCCGGCCAGGCCCAGCGTGTCCATTCCGGCGAGTTCGTTCAATCGCAGCGTCGAGGCGCCAGCCAGTGGATGCGTGGCAGCCATCACCAGCACCAGCCGATCCTCACGGAACGGCAGCACCTGCAGGCCACTGACATCGGCATGGCCTGCGACCACGGCGATGTCGGCGCGTTCCTCGCGCACCGCATCGGCGGCTTCGTCGCTGCCCTGCTCGGTCAACGCCAGATCCAACTGCGGGTGTGCGATGAGAAAATCCGCCAGCCGTTCGGGCAGCCATGCCGACAGCGCCGCGGTATTGGCCGCCAGCCGCAGCGTCACCTGCCCGCCGCCACCGTAGCCGCCCAGCTCCAGCTGCAACGCCTCGGTCTGCCGCTGCAACTGCCGTGCGTGCCGCAGCAACACACCGCCGGCCGGGGTCAGGCTGACACCGCGGCGCCCGCGTTCCAGCAGGACGGCGCCCACTTGCAGCTCCAGCGCACGAATCCGCGCGCTGGCAGCCGCCAACGACAACGCCGCCCGTTGCGCGCCGGCAGTGATGCTGCCTGCCTCGACCACCGCGATGAACAAGCGTAGATCGACAAATTCCAGATGCATGAGCGCTCCACAGGCACGTGTACGTCAATCGATGTGCACCGGCCGCCGACAAGGCAGGCCAGCCAAGCAGCCACCTAGCTGGCCATGGATCCTTCCACGCCCCGCGTCCCGTGCCTCAGCCTTCGGCTGTACCGAAGCCTGCATCAAACAATCCCGCATTGCCCGCGGCGGAACAAGCCCGGATCCTTGCCTGCATGGAGACCTTGCACACCCATTGGTATCTGATCGCAGGTATTTTCTTGCTGGCTGGCTGGGTCAAGGGCGTGGCCGGAATGGGCTTGCCGACCGTGGCAATGGGGCTGCTGGGCCTATGGCTGACACCTGCCGAGGCAGCGACGTTACTGGCGCTGCCTTCGCTGGTGACGAATGTGCAGCAAGCCTGGGGACCAGACACGCTCGCCCTGTTGCGACGCCTGTGGCCCTTGCTGGCAACCGTGACGCTCGGCACCTGGCTGAGCGCAGGAGTGATGACAGGCACCGATCCCACTTTGGTCCGCACCGGGTTGGGCGTGCTGCTGGCGCTGTATGCCCTGCTTGGGCTGGCCCGCCGCCAGTGGACGCTGCAGGCGCGTCACGAACCCTGGGCCGGACCAGTGGCCGGGCTGGTCACCGGCCTGTTGAGTGGCGCCACCGGCGTGTTCGTGCTGCCATCACTGCCTTACCTCACCGCATTGCAGCTCCCGCGCGAGTCGTTGATCCGGTCCCTGGGCTGGTGTTTCGGCGTTGCGACGCTGGCGCTGGCCATCGCCCTGGCCTGGCACGGCGCGCTACCGGGTGTGGCGATCGCTCCATCGCTGTGGGCGCTGCTGCCCACCGCCACCGGCATGTGGCTGGGTGCCTGGGTACGCCATCGCATTTCCGCCGAGACGTTCCGGCGCTTCTTTTTCACCACGCTGCTGGTGCTGGGCCTGCAAGGCATCTGGCAGGCACTGGCGTAAGGTCAGGTCGGACGCAATGCGCACTGCAAGGCATACCGGCACGGCAGCCGGCTGGTCGATCGGCAATCACACCCGCTCGCGCCGGCAAGACCGATATGCAGGGTCGGCCAACAAAAACGCCACCGCAGTGCGGTGGCGTTTTTTATTCCTTCAACCCGATGGAGTCGCCGGGTGCTCGGCAGACGATCAGTCGGCCCAACGTCCCGGTGCGGTCGACTGCGGCAGCACCTGCGCCGACAGCGGCTGGTCCTGCGACAGCAGGCCCAGCGCATCGGCCAGGATGGCAGCCGATTCGTGCAGCAACGGGTCCGGGCGTTTTTCCGCGGCCTTTTCGCGTGCGGTGTCCTTGACGATATCGCGCTCGTTGCCGGTCAGGCCGTCGTCGCTGTCTTCGGCAAGCGGATCCAGCGGCAGGCCCAGCTGCTTGCGCAACTGCTGGCGGTCCTTGCGCTGCTGATCCTGCTTCTGACGCTCGGCAACGCGCTCGGCCTCGTTCAACGAAATGTACTTTTTGGCCTTCTCATCGCGGAACTGCTTGACGTCCTCTTCCCACCACTGGAACTCCTTGTCGGTGGCGATACGCGCGGTGTGCAGGACCTGCAACTTGGGCAGCAGCGGCGCGAAGTTGCCGTACTGGGTATGCGGCGCGGCGGCAATGCGCGTCCACGGCAGCGCATTATCGTAGGTGCTCTCGCCGAACTCGGTGGCATCTACACTGGCCGGGAATGCGATGTCCGGCACCACGCCCTTGTGCTGGGTACTGGAGCCGCTGACGCGGAAGAACTGCGCAATCGTCAGCTTGACCTGCCCATAGCGCTGGCCTTCGGCAGCCGGCCAGCGGTCCAGGTCGACGATGTTCTGCACCGTGCCCTTGCCGAAGCTGGTTTCACCGATCACCAGACCGCGACCATAATCCTGGATGGCGCCGGCAAAGATCTCCGACGCCGACGCCGAGCCGCGATTGATCAACACGCCCAGCGGACCATCCCAAGCGACCTTGGGATTGCTGTCGCCATTGACGGTGACGCGGCCGCCGGATTCGCGCACCTGCACCACCGGACCCTGCTCGATGAACAGGCCGGTGAGCTCGATCGCTTCGTCCAGCGAACCGCCGCCGTTGTTGCGCAGGTCCAGCACCACGCCGTCGACCTTGTCGGCCTTGAAGCCGGCCAGCAGCTTGGCGACGTCGCGCGTTGCCGAGGCATAGTCGGTCGCGTTGCGCCGGCGGCCCTCGAAATCCTGATAGAAGCCCGGCAACTTGATGATGCCGATGCGACGCTCCGGCTCGCTGCCCTTGGCCGGCAGGGTGATGGTCTCGCCCTTGGCGGCCTGTTCGGCCAGGCGCACCTTCTGCCGGGTCAGCGTCACCGTGCGGTGCTTGCCGTCGATGCCCGACTCGGCCGGGATGTACTCCAGGCGCACCTGGGTGTCCTTGCTGCCGCGGATCTTGGCCACCACATCGTCGATGCGCCAGCCGATCACATCCTCGATCGCGCCGTTCTTGGCCTGGCCCACGCCGACGATGCGATCGCCCGGCTTGAGCGTGCCATCCACCGCCGCCGGACCACCCGGGATCACCTCGCGGATCACCACCATGTCGTCCTGCTTCTGCAGCTGCGCGCCGATGCCTTCCAGCGACAGCGACATCTGCTGATTGAAGTTTTCGGCCGTGCGCGGGGTGAAGTAGTCGGTGTGCGGATCGACCGCATTGGTGTAGGCGTTGAGGAAGAACTGGAACACGTCCTCGGCCTTCAACTCGTTGACCGAATCGGCCAGCGCGGCATAGCGCTTGTCCAGCGTCTTGCGGATGTCCTCAGGCTTCTTGCCGGCCAGCTTCAGGCGCAGCCAGTCGTTCATCACCGACTGGCGCCACAGCACGTCCAGCTGCTTGTCGTCCGCGGCCCACGGCACGTCCTTGCGGTCGTACTCGAACTTGTCGCTGCCGGTGAAATCGAAGTCCTGCTTGAGCAGGTCGCGCGCGTACTTGACGCGCTGATCCACACGCTTCTTGTAGACCGAAAACACCTGGAACGCCGGATCCAGCTTGCCGCCGCGCAGCGCATCGCCTACGCCCGCTTCCAGCGGCGCGAAGCCGGTGATGTCGGTCTGGGTGAAGAACTGTTTGCTGCCGTCCAGGGTTTCCAGATAACGCTTGAACACGTCCTTGGTCATCGCCTCGTCCAGTGTGCGCGGACGGTAGGCGTAACGGCTATCGGAGAGCAGGCCATAGACCAGCTTGGTCGCGGTGGCCTGGTCGGGCGTGGCTGCGGCCGGCAACGCCGTATCGGCGCGTGCGAGCAATGCCATCGGGGTGGTCAACACCAGCGCCAGCAGGCCGGCCTTCATGGACGCAGAAACGTTGTAGGTCATCGAATGGCTCTCGGCACAGGGCCGACGAAAGAAAGGCGGTGAACGGATCGGACAGCATGACAGTGCCGAAAGTTGCTGGCGTTGTCATCCGCTGGCTGAATCAGCCTAGCGCCGGGCCTGTAGCGGATTGTGAACGCGACCGTACCCTGCAGGCCAGAACGCAAAGACCGGATACGACAAGACCCCGCAAGAGGCGGGGTCTCGTGGGTCGCTCGGCATCGAAATCGTTACAACCGCTCGCACGCAGTTGCCACGTGGGATGCGCCCGGCCAGCACGGAGCTGCGGTGCCAGACGGTACATCCGCCCAGGCAGGCGACCGCAGCCGCCTGAGCACGGGGGCGATCGCCTGCCTTAAGCAGCCACGCCGGCGCCGGCCGCCTGCCGGTCGGCGTGGTACGACGAGCGCACCATCGGTCCGGAGGCGACGTGGCTGAAGCCCAGCGCATTGCCGTACTCCTCCAGCGCCTTGTATTCCTCCGGCGTCCAGTAGCGCATCACCGGATGGTGGTGCGGCGTCGGCTGCAGGTACTGGCCGATGGTGATCATGTCCACATCGTGCGCGCGCAGGTCGCGCAAGGTGGCCTGCACCTGCTCCATCGTCTCGCCCAGGCCGAGCATGATGCCGGACTTGGTGGCGATGGACGGATGCTGCGCCTTGAAGCGCTGCAGCAGGGTCAGCGACCACTGGTAGTCAGCACCGGGACGCACGTTCGGATACAGGTCCGGCACGGTTTCGATGTTGTGGTTGAACACGTCCGGCGGGCTGAGCGCCAGGATCTCCAGCGCGCGGTCCATGCGGCCCTTGCCGCGGAAGTCCGGGGTCAGGATCTCGATGCGGGTCTTGGGTGAACTGACCCGGATGGCCGCAATGCAGTCGACGAAATGCTGGGCACCGCCGTCGCGCAGATCGTCGCGGTCCACGCTGGTCACCACCACGTACTTCAGGCCCATGTCGGCCACGGTGGTGGCCAGGCTGGCCGGCTCGTTCGCATCCGGCGGCTTGGGCCGACCGTGCGCCACATCGCAGAACGAGCAGCGCCGCGTGCACACCTCGCCCAGGATCATGAAGGTCGCGGTGCCGTGGCTGAAGCACTCGTGGATGTTCGGGCAGCTGGCTTCCTCGCAGACCGTGACCAGGCGGTTTTCGCGCAGCTTGGCCTTGAGGTTCTGCACTGCATTGCCGGACGGAATCCGCACGCGGATCCACGACGGCTTGCGCAGCACCGGCGCATCGACGAACTGCACCGGCGAGCGATTGATCTTGTCGCCACCGATCTGCTTGACGCCGGTCTGCAACGGCGCAGGTGCGGCGGAGTCGCCGGAGACGACCTGCAAGGGGATGGAACGGGCGATAGGCTGGGTCATGGCAATAACGGGCGCTCAGGCCGGAAGCGAAAGGTCGGGCAACGCGGACGCGGGCTGCAGGACGAGACCGAACTGGCGCGCCAGCTGATCGAGCAGCACCGCCTTGACGGCGTCCATCCCGGAGGGGCCGCCCAAGTCTAGCACCGAGGTCACCTGCAGGCCCTGGTAGCCGCAGGGATTGATGCGGTGGAACGGCTCCAGGTCCATCGCCACGTTGAACGACAGGCCGTGGAAGGTGCAGCCGCGCCGCACCCGGATGCCGAGCGCGGCAATCTTGGCCCCGCCCACGTACACGCCCGGCGCGCCGTCGCGGCGCTCGGCGACGATGTTCCACTCTTCCAGCGTGTCGATCAGCGCCTGCTCGATCTTGCACACGTAATCGCGTACGCCGATCTTGAGCCGGCGCAGATCCAGCAGCGGATAGACCACCAGCTGGCCCGGGCCGTGGTAGGTCACCTGGCCACCACGATCGACCTGCAGCACCGGAATCTCGCCCGGCGCCAGCACATGCTCCGGCTTGCCCGCCTGGCCCAGCGTAAACACCGGCGCATGTTCGACCACCCACACCTCGTCGGCCGTGGCGTCATCACGCGCATCGGTGAACCGCTGCATCGCGCGCCACACCGGCGCGTACTCCTGTCGACCGAGATCGCGCCACTGCGCCGGCAGGGCGGGGACCGGGCCCGCCAGCGTCTGCACCGCTACAGCGTCCACTTCACTTCCGGATGGTCGCGCAGCGCCTGGTGCGCAGCGTCGAACTGGGCGCGGCTTTCGGCGCGGAAGCCGATCTTGACCGAGACATACTTGCCGCTGGACGAATGCTTCCAGCTGATGCTTTCCTCCAGCAGCTCCACGCCGGTGGCGGCGAGCAGGCGCGGAAGTTCGCTTTCCAGCCCGCGCTCGGCCGCGCCCATGGCGCTGAGCTCGAAGGTGCCGGGAAACTGGAAGCCGTGATCGGGGTTGTCGGTGCTGATTTCCATCCGCCCATTATCGGGACGATGGCGGACAAACCCAAGCCCGCAGTACGTGGGAAAGAACAACGGGGCCACCGGGGCCCCGTTGTTTCACGCCAGACGCGTCACGCCCGGCATGGATGGCGCTAATTGCTTATTTGGACAGTTCCAGCATGGCCGACGAGACCCAGCCGCGATTGCCCATTTCGTCTTCGACTTCCCACATGACGCCCTCCTTGGTGCCGGTCGGGTACAGCATCATGCCCGGCTCCAGCGTGCGCACGGCTGCGCCAGTGCCCTTGGCATTGCCCAACAGACGTCCCGCACGGGTCACGGTCACAGCCTGCTGCACATTGGACGCAGCCGCGTTGCCGGACAGACCGCCGAGCTGGGTGACGACGTCGGTGTAAGCCTGCAGATAGGCCAGGGTGATCACCTGGCCGATCTCGGTGTTGGCATAACCGCCGGCACCGGCCGCGCCGTAGTCGCCGCCGGTGAAGACGTTGCCACGCGCGCCCCAGCCCAGGTCGGTCTTCTTGGCGTTGCCTTCGGCCATGGCGACCTGTTCGGAGGAGCGCACATCGGTGATGGTCAGCACCACGTCAGCGGTCTTCTTGTTGAGGTTCAGGCCACCGACCAGGTTGCCGGCATTGCCACCCACCAAGCCGCCCAGCATGCCGGCAATGGCACTGCCGCCGGCATTGTGGTTCTGCGAAATGAGGTCCGGCGTCATCACATAATCGGCTGCGCGGATCTGGCCCTTGCCCACGTTGGAACGTGCGCGCAGATCGCCGTTTGCCGCCATATCGCGCTCGCGCTGCGATGCCGCCATGCCCGCGCCACGGTCCACCAGGGTGAAGCAGCGCGAACGGTTGACGAAGACCTTGATCAACTTGGATGGCGCCGGCAATTGCTGACCGGACCACCAGTTGACTGCGTCCTCAGGCTCGATCACCGACAGGCTGCCCAGCGGCTTGGCACACACCGGGATCTGCGCGACGGCATCCTTGCGCTGATCCTGTGCGGAGCCCTTGAAGGCATCCTTCAGTCCGGCCAGGGCCGGCGCGCTGACGCTGGCCAGTGCAATGCCAACCACGCCGGACAACAGCGCTGCGCTCACAGAAATCGTCTTGCTCATATTGTTCCCCTGACACCTGCGCTGCCGTCGGCAAACGCGATCCGTTGTGATGAAACGGCCTGAAAAGGCCGCCGTTCCTTGGGGCTGGTTTCCCCGGGGGCGGATCATATGCTATTCGCGCGAGCTTTTCATGGCCGTCATACCGCAAATGGAACGGACTGGTGTTCCAGACTCCGCCGCTGCATCCAGGCGGCTCGGGCATGATCCCTCCTGCACATTCACGCGGCGCAGCCGTGGCCGCAGGCACCTTTGCCCCACATCGTCCTTCCTACCTTCCCAGGCCCTCCATGCTTCGACCGCGCGCGTTGACCGCTGCCCTGCTGCTTTCTCTTTCCGGGCTGTCGATGCCGGCCCTGGCCGCCGACCAGTGCGACTCCAGCAGGATGAGCCGGACTCCGCCGGCGGTGAACTTCCGGGTCGACAATGACCTGTTCGGTGGGGAGGACCAGGATCAGGGCTACTCCAATGGTGCGGTACTGACGCTGGTCTCGCCCAACCTGGTCGACTACACCGACGACCCCTGCCTGCCGCGCACCGCGCGCTGGGTCAACGGCTACCTGGAGCGCCTGCATCCAGGCGAGTTCGAGCAGCAGAACATGGTGTTCTCGATCGGGCAGGCGATTTTCACCCCCACCGATCCCACCCGCCGCGATGTGATCCCCGACGATCGCCCGTATGCGGGCATCCTGCTGGCGAGCTTCGGCTACAACGCGCGCAACGATGCGCAGCTGCGCACCACCCAGCTGCAGATCGGCGTGGTCGGCCCATGGGCATTTGCGCAGGAAGCGCAGGACGCCATCCACGACATCCTGGGCGACGAGAAGTTTCAGGGCTGGGACAACCAGCTGCACAACGAGCCGCTGATCAACCTGGTCCACGAGCGCATGCGCCGTTGGCCGGGCGATGCGGCGGTCAATGCGGACGGCTTCGGCTGGGACTTCATTTCGCATTGGGGCGGCTCGGTCGGCAACATGGCCACGCATCTGAATGCCGGTGGCGAGGCGCGCTTCGGCTGGAAACTGCCGGACGACTTCGGCAGCACCCCGACCCGCCCGGCCGGCGAGAACACCGCCCCCAGCCGGCTCGGGCGCGCCAGCGGCTGGTCGGGCCATCTGTTCGTGACCACCGATGCGCGCTGGGTGTTGCGCGACATCACCCTGGACGGCAACACCTTCCGCAACAGCCACAGCGTGGACAAGCGCGCGTTCGTGGGCGATGTCGGCTACGGCCTGGCGGTGATGTACGGCCGCTGGAAGTTCGCCATCGCCCGCTACCACCGCACCCGCGAATTCGACACCCAGCGCGAAACGCCGGTGTATGGCAGTTTCACGATCAGTCGGATGCTTTGAGGCTGGGATTGGGGATTAGCAAGAGCGGGCTGCTGGTGCTTTGCTTCTGCTCTCGCTCTCGCTCTCGCTCTCGCCAATCCCGAATGCCCAATCCCCAATCCCCGCAAAGAAAAAAGCCGGCTTTCGCCGGCTTTTTCTTTGGATCATTCCGATTCCCACCACATCCAGAACGCATCCCAGAGGCGCTTGAAGAATCCGCCTTCTTCCACGGCATTGATGGCGACCAGCGGGGCCTGGGCGATGATCTTGCCGTCCAGGCTGACCTTGACGGTGCCGATCTGCTGGCCCTGCTTGATCGGGGCCTGCAGGTTCTTGGCCACTTCCATGCTGGGCTTGAGGTCGTTGTAGCGGCCGCGTTGCAGGCTGACCAGCAGCGGCTGGGCCACGCCGAGCTGCACTTCGTCCTGCTCGCCCTTCCAGACCTTCTGCTTGGTCACGACCTTGCCGGGCGCGTACAGGCTGTGGGTTTCGAAGAAGCGGAAGCCCCAGTTGAGCAGGGCCAGGCTGTCGTCGGCACGCTGGCGCTCGGACGAATCGCCCATCACCACCGCCACCAGGCGCTGGTCGCCGCGCTTGGCCGAGCTCAGCAGGCAGTAGCCGGCCTCGGAAGTGTGGCCGGTCTTGATGCCGTCCACCGCCGGGTCGCGCCACAACAGCAGGTTGCGGTTGTTCTGCTTGATGCTGCCGACCTGGAATTCCTTGATCTTGTTGTAGGCGTAGGTCTCCGGGTAGTCGCGCACCATCGCACGGCCCAGCATGGCCAGGTCGTAGGCGGTGGAATGGTGGCCTTCGGCGCTGAGGCCGTGCGCGTTGACGAAGTAGGAGTCCTTCATGCCGATCTTGGCGGCGTAGCTGTTCATCAGCGAGGCGAAGGCCTCTTCGCTGCCGGCCACATGCTCGGCCAATGCGATCGCGGCATCGTTGCCGGACTGGATCGCCATGCCCTTTTCCATGTCTTCCAGACGCGCGGTCTGGTTGACCGGGAAACCGCTGTAGCTGCCGTCGGTGCCGGCGCCGCCCTCGCGCCAGGCGCGCTCGCTCATCATGACCTGGTCGTCGCGCTTGACCTTGCCGTTCTTGATTTCGGCAGCGACCACGTAGGACGTCATCACCTTGGTGATGCTGGCCGGCGCCAGCTGCTGGTGGATGTTTTCACCGGCCAGCACCTGCCCGGTGGCGTAATCCATCAGGATCCACGACTTGGACACGGCCGGAGCGGGTGCGGGCGGAACCGGGACGGCGGCCGGCGCAGCGGCAACGGCAGGCGTCGGCTGCGGCGCAGGCGTCTGGGCGCAGACCAGGCCAAAGGCGAACGTGGCCACCGCAGCGGCGGCGAAGCGGAATTTCATTGAAGAACGACTCCTGACGGGCCCGAAGGCTGGGTAATGCGAAATTGTAAGGCGCCGCGGCGATCAGGGCGACGCGCCAGCGGCCGCGCGCGCCTGCGCAGTTCAGCGATGGCGGCAGGTGGCGTGCCGAACGTGGCTGACGCACTGGGCGATCGAGCAAGCTGCATGGGGGCGCGTCGTGATCGCGGCTGCCCGACGATACCTTTCGAGAGTGGGCGCCGGCCTACCCGCCGACGCCCTGGCTGCCGGATCGATCGTAGCTAGTTGGCAACGATCTGCGGGCGCCCGAAGCCCAGGCCGGCGATACGCTGCGCGATTTCCGAGGCATTGGCGTGGTCACGCGCGTTGACGCGCAGCCGCCACAAGGTGCGACCGCCGCTGACGATGTCGCTGACGCTGGCGCCGGCGATGCCGGCCGAGGCGAGCTGCGACAGCGCGCGGTTGGCGTTTTCGCGGCTGGCGAAACTGGCCACCTGCAGCAGGATGTCGCCCAATGCCGCCTCGGCCACGCTCGGCGCCTTGGCTGGCGCCGGCTCGCTCCTGAGCGGACGCGCCGGGGCGCTGTCGGCGGGCTTGATCGCCGCGACCGCGACCGGGGCGGCCGCCACCGGGACGGACGAGGCCGGCCGCGGCGCGGCGGCAGACGGCTTGCCGGTGGCCACGCGCACGCCCTGCGCCTTCATCCAGGCATCGAAATTGTCGGCATTGCCGGGCTGGCGCGAGTCGGCCACGCGGTAGCGCCAACGCTCGCCCGCGGGAACCGCAGCAGTCCCGGCACTGCTTGCCACTGCGGCGGCGACCGGAGCGGCGGCGCTGGCGGCCCCTGCGCGCGGGGCGGCGGACGGCACTGTGCGGGTAGGCAGACGCTGCACCAGGCCATCGATCTGGCTGGCGCTGGCGGCCGGCCGTGCGGCGGCCACCGCGGTGCTGACCGGTGCGCTGCCGCTGCGGCGCTTGGCCAGCAGATTGCCGTTGTCGGCTTCGGTCAGGCCACGCACCTCGACGTTGCCGGTGCCCTTGCCGGTGATGCCCAGCTTGACCGCGGCGGCGTAGCTCAGATCGATCACGCGCCCGTCGTGGAAGGGGCCGCGGTCGTTGACGCGCACCACCACCGAATCGCCGGTGTCGGTATTGGTCACCAACGCAAAGCTGGGCAGCGGCAAGGTCTTGTGCGCGGCGGTGAAGGCGTACATGTCGTAGACCTCCTTGTTGGAGGTCAGCCGGCCGTGGAACTTGCTGCCGTAATACGAGGCGGTCCCGCGTTCGACATAGTCGCCGGGGCTGTCCATCACCACGTAGCGCTTGCCCAGCACCTCATACGGCGAGCGGTTGCCCACCGCCGAGCGCGGCTCGTTGGTGACCAGCGGTTCGGGGATGCAGGCCACGTTGGGCACATGGTCCGGCGTGGTGTCCTTGACGCCGGGCTTGTACAGGCCGCCGGCGGTGTAGTCGCCGCGCGTGGACGGGTCTTCCTTGGCGGCCGCGTACGGCGAGGTCGAGGGGCAACCGGTGGCGACATACGCCGGCCCCTTGCCGTCGACCTTGACGCCCTTGATGGCGCCGCTTCCGCCGGTGCCGGCGCTCTTCTTCGGTGCACTGCTACAGGCCGCCAGGCCGAGCATCAGCGCCATCGGGATCAGCCACTTGGGGCCTGTCGTGCTGTTCATGCCGGGGGTAACTCCTTGCCGGCGATGGCCTCGGACAGCTGGAACACGGCCATCGCGTACATCTTGGAAATGTTGTAACGGGTGATCGCGTAGAAATTCTGGAAGCCCAGCCAGTACTGCTTGCCGTTGGCATCGTCCAGGGTGATCGGAGTGGCGGTAGTGCCGGCCACCACCGGCGCATCGGGGTGGTAGCCGCGCGCGGACAGATCGGCCAGCGTGTGCACCGGCGACCAGTCGGTGGGATTGAATTCCTCGTGGCCTGCGGCCAGCGTGGCCGGCACCGCGACCTGGCCACCGCGCACCCAACCGCCCTTCTTGACGAAGTAGTTGGCCACCGAGGCGAACACGTCGTTGTGGTCGGTGAACAGGTTGCGCTTGCCGTCGGCATCGCCATCGACGGCGAACTGGCGGTAGCTGGACGGCATGAACTGGCCCATGCCCATCGCGCCGGCATAGCTGCCGATCAGCGTGGTGACATCGAGCTGCTCTTCCTTGCCGAGCGCGAACAGCTGGCCGAGTTCATCGCGGAAGAACAGCTCCCGACGCACTTCGCGTTCGAGCTTGGCCGGGTCGCCGCTGCGCGGGTAGCGGAAGGCCAGCGTGTACAGCGCGTCCAGCACGCGGTACTTGCCGGCATTGCTGCCGTAACTGGTTTCCACCCCGATGATGGCCACGATCACCTGCGCCGGCACGCCGGTGGCTGCTTCGACCTTGCTCAGCTCTGCACGATGTTCGGCCAGGAACTTGCGGCCGCCATCGATGCGCGCCTGGGTGATGAACATCGGGCGGTATTCGTTCCACGGCTTGACCCGCTCGGCCGGGCGCGACATCGCGGTGACGATGGCGTCCTTGAACTGCGCCTGCGCCAGCACCGCTTCGATCTGTGCGGCGTCGATGCCGTACTTGGCAGCGGTGTCGCGCACGAAGTTGGCACGGGCGATCTCGAACGGCACCGGGGTCAGGTCCACGGGCGGCAGCGCGGGCGCTTCGGCAGCCGCACTGACGGGCGCGACCGGGGTGCTCGGTGGCTTGGCCGGGGGCGCGCTGGCGGCCGGCGGCGGGGTCGGAGGGCTGGGCTGGGTCGCGCAGGCGACAAGGCCGAGGGTGAGCAGGCAGGTCAGAGTGCGTCGAATCATCGGCCGAGGGTAACAGAGAACAGATGAACTTCTGGCAATAAGGCCATGAAAGGAAAGAGCTTTGAGTGGCGGGGATTGGGGATTCGGGATTCGGGATTGGGGATTGGCCGGTGCCGCGCGGAATGGGGAATGGGGAATGGTGTGGCGTGCGGGGTGTTGCTCGTGTGCCGCCCGAGTTTGTCAGGCGAACCTCGTTAGGTGCCGAGGAAGCATCGCGCTCGGCGCCGTGCCGTGGGGCCTGCTTTGGTTTCTTCACCTGGCGGCCTGATCGGTCGCCGTTGATCCCTTCGCTGTCGCTGCGGCCGTCAGGCGCGGCCGGGTGGCCGCGCCTGGTTGATTACAGGGCCGGGAAGCGCGGCGCAGTCGAGCAGGTGGGCACGCTGCCGCCGAGTTGCACGCTGGGCGTGGTGACGTTGCTGCCGGTCGGGGTGAGCGCGCTGTTGCTGAGCCCGATCCGCGCGTCGCTGGCGGTGACCGCGGTATTGCCGGTGGCCACGTTGGCCAGTGTCAGGTCCAGCGGCGTCTGCGCATCGAAACCTCTCAGGATCCAGCCCTTGCCCTTGAGGCCGGCATCGCCGGTGGTGCGCAGGCCGTTGACGACGATGTCGCTGAAGCTGGGCTTGGTGCCGCTGCCGCCGGTCGCATAGAACGGGTTGATCACCAGCGGGCTGGTCACCCCGTACAGGCAGGTATTGCGATAGGTCACCAGGCTGACCGGGCCGCCCTTGGCCAGGCTGGTCTTGATGCGCAGCCCGGTGTTGTCGGTGCTGCGATTGCCGGCATCGTCGCTGGCCGTGATGGCGTTGTTGTCGACCAGCACGTTGTTGACCCCGGACATCACCTCGCTGCCGATCGAGATGCCGTGGGTGCCGTAGCAGCGGTTGTCGCGCACGCTGATGTTGCCGGACCTGGACGCAATGGTCTTGATCGCCACGCAGTCGTCGCCGCCCATCACATCGTTGTCGACCAGGCTGGCGTTGAGCACGCTGTCCAGGTCCAGGCCGTCGGTGTTGGGGCTGGTGGCCGGCGATTTCACCCGCACGCCCCAGATGGTCAGGCCATCGACGATGTGCGCGAAGAAATGAAAGTACGCCGCGTTGATCAGATTGACGTGGTAGAGGGTGAACGTGGTGGAGTTCTGCACCTTGATCAGGTCCGGGCTGTTCTGCACCTGGCCGGCAGTCTTGGCGTTTTCGCCGAATTGCCACCAGGTGGTGGTCCTGCCGAGCATGGGCAGGTCGCCACGCCCATCGATCGTGCCCTGCCGCCCGCCTGTGCGTACGCCCATCACGCCGGACCTGGCGCCCTTGATGCCGATCAGCGGCAGGCAGCCACCGCTCTTGGCGCCCGCAACGCCGCAACCGCTGCCGTAATCGGCCGGATTGCGCGAGCCGTACAGGGTCACGCCCTGATCGACGACCAGGGTGACGCCGGTGGGAATCGTCAGCGGGCCGCTGAGAAACGCGTCGCCGGTGCCGGCCTTGAGCAGCACGCTGCCGTTCCTGCCGGTGCAGGCCGTCAACGCGGCCTGGATGGTCTTGGTATCGGGCGCCGCGCTTTCCAGCGCGGCATCGAACAGGCGCCCGCTCGGCGTGTGGCTGGCGCTCACCGCCTGGCAGGTGGCAGGAATCGCCGGCTCGGACACGGCGCGCGCATCGCCGCTGGCAAGGGTGATGGCGCCGGCGTGTGCAGCGAACGTCAGACAGACACCGCCGAGGGCGGCGCTTAGCAATTTCATGGAAGAGGTCACCGGAAAGAGGAATGGTGCGCGCCTGCAGCTGCAACGCGACGCTGCCGCGTGCAGACAGCGGCGCATCGGACTCTACGGCGCAACGCCCCCACCCACAGAAGGCGAGCGAACCCGGTGCCGCACGCGCGAAGCGGCCCTGCGTCGGCGTGTCGTCATTGCAACGCAGCGCGCACAACCGCACGCGTCCTGCGCAGTGTCAGCGGCGTGTCATGCGCCTGTCGCACGCGGCGTGGTGCACCTGGTCAGCCATGATTCGTTCTGGCGAGGCGGGTACGCCTGCCACCGTGGGCTGCAGCACGCGCCGGCTCAGTACCCGTGCACCGGACGGTGCGTCTTGACCGCCATCACCAGGCCCAGCCCGGCCAGCAGCGACACCGCCGAGGTGCCGCCGTAGCTCATCAGCGGCATCGGCACGCCCACCACCGGCAGCAGGCCGGAAATCATGCCGCCGTTGACCAGCACGTAGACGAAGAAGGCCAGCCCGGTGGCGCCGGCGACCAGGCGCGAATAGGTGTCGCGTGCCTGCGAGGCGATCCACAGGCAGCGCGCGATCACGATCAGGTACAGGCTGAGCACGGTCGCCACGCCGATCCAGCCGAATTCTTCACTGAGGACCGAGAACGCAAAGTCGGTGGTCTGTTCGGGGATGAAGTTCAGGTGCGACTGCGACCCCAGTCCCCAGCCCTTGCCGTCGAAGCCACCGGAGCCGATCGCGATCTTGGACTGGATGATGTTCCAGCCGGCGCCCAGCGCATCGTTTTCCGGGTTGAGGAACATCATGATGCGGTCCTTCTGGTACGGCCGCAGCAGCCAGAACCAGGCCACCGGCGCGGCCGCCGAGACGCCGCCCACGCCCACCGCCACCCACCACCACGGCAGGCCGGCCAGCAGCAGCACGAACACCCCGCTGGCGGCGATCAGCACGCCGGTGCCGAAGTCCGGCTGCAGCATGATCAGGGCGGTCGGCACGCCGATGATCACGCCGGTCACCAGCACGGTGGAGATGCGCGGCGGCAACGGCATGCGGTGCAGATACCAGGCCGCCATCATCGGCAGGCTGATCTTGAGCAACTCGGCCGGCTGCAGGTAGAACAGTTTCAGATCCAGCCACTGGCGGCCGTATTTGCCGGTGCCCAGCGCAAATACCGCCAGCAACGGCAGCATCGACAGGCCGTACACCCATGGCGTCCAGGCGCGCAGGCGCAGCACCGACATGCGCGAAATGCCCCACATCGCGGCCAGGCCGATGACAAAGCGCACGGCTTGCGCCATCACCAGGTGATCGCCGTTGGCGGCGCCGCCGGCGCTCTTGAGCACCGACAGCCCGATCACCATCAGCGCCCCCAGCGCCAGGCACAGCACCCAGTCCAGGCTGCGCGTGAAGCGCGCCACCATGTCCACCAGCCAGCGCAGGATGTCACTCAATGGTCGGTCTCCTGGACCGCATCGGGCACATCCGGCACCACCGGCTGCGCCGGCGTGTTGGGGTCCAGGGCCACCGCGGTCTGGCCGATCACCACCGGCAACTCGGCCAGCGTGGCTGCGGCCGCATCGCCGGCCTGGCGCGCATCGGTGGCGCCGGCTTCGAACTGGTTGACGCCCACCGCGGTCATGCCCAGCTCGCTGTCCAGCGGCTCCAGGCCGGCGGGCAGCTTGCCGAGCAGCCAGGCGTCGAAGATCTTGCGTGCGATCGGCGCGGCCGAACTGGTGCCGAACCCGCCGCCCTCCACCGCCACCGCCACCGCGATGACCGGGTTGTCGGCCGGGGCGAAGCCGACGAACAGGCCACGGTGACGCAGATGCAGCGGCAGGCTGCGCGGATCCACCGCGGCCACACCCTTGCGGCTGACCACCTGCGCGGTGCCGGTCTTGCCGGCCATCTGGTAAGGCGCGCCGGGGGTGATCGCATAGCCGGTGCCGCCCGGACGCATGGTGTCCATCATGCCCTCGCGCACCACCTGCAGGTGCGCCGCGCTCGGGCTGATCGGCTTGCCCGGCGGCTGGATCATCGGCTGCCAGGGGTGGTCGAAGCCGGTGCGCTCCTCCAGCACCAGGTGCGGGCGCAGCAGCAGCCCGCTGGCGATCGCCGACACCCCGCGCGCCAGCTGCAGCGGCGTGACCTTCCAGTCACCCTGGCCGATGGCGATGTTGACGGTGTCGCCGGGGTACCAGCGTTCCTTGCGGGTCTTGTACTTGTAGGCCGGCGACGGCAGGATGCCGCCGATCTCGCCGAGTAGGTCCACCCCGGTCGGTTGACCGAAGCCGTACTCGGCCATGTAGTGGTCGAACCGGTCGATGCCCATGTCCACCGCCAGGCGGTAGTAGTAGGTATTGACCGACTGGGCGATCGACTTGCGTAGATCGGTCCAGCCATGGCCGCCGCGGTGCGAGTCGCCCCAGCCGCGGCTGACCCCGGGCAGGTAGAACATGCCGGTGGACAGCACCCGGTCTTCCGGCCGGCGCAGGCCGCTGTCCAGCCCGGCCAGCGCGATCAGCGGCTTGAGCGTGGAGCCCGGCGCCACCCCGCCCAGCACCAGCCGGTTGAACTGCGGCCGCGACGGGTTGTCGTTGAGCATCTTGAAGTCGGTATGCGAGATGCCGTTGACGAACAGGTTGGGGTCGTAGCTGGGCAGGCTGACCATGCCCAGGATCTCGCCGGTGCGCGGGTCCATCGCGATCGCCGCGCCTTCGTGCTCGCCGAACGCGGCCACCATCGCGCGCTGCAGGTCGGCATCCACCGACAGCCGCAGGTCCGCGCCCGACTGCGGCGCGACCCGGCCGACGGTGCGGATCGCCCGCCCCTGCACATTGGTTTCGACCTGCTCGTAACCGACCTGGCCGCGCAGATCCTGCTCGTAGTAGCGCTCCAGCCCGGACTTGCCCATGTGGGTGAGCGCGGCATTGCCCTCGCCCAGCACTGCCAGGTCCTTCTCGTCGATGCGGCCGACGTAGCCGATGATGTGCGCGAACAGCGGGCCGTACGGGTAGCGCCGGGTCAGGTACGGCTCCAGCTCCACGCCGGGAAAGCGCCAGCGCTCCACCGCAAAGCGCGCCATTTCCTCATCGCTCATGCGCAGCTTGAGCGTGACCGGCAGGAAGCTGCGGCGCGCGCGGCGCTCGCGATTGAAACGTTCCAGGTCCTCCGGCGCGATCGGGATCACCTTGCCCAGCGCGGCCAGCATGGCGTTCATGTCGGTGACCTTGTCCGGGGTCACGTCCAGGCGGAAGGCCGGCACGTTCTCGGCCAGCAGCCGGCCGGTGCGGTCGTAGATCATGCCGCGCCCGGGCACCACCGGCTTGGGCTTGATGCGGTTGGCTTCCGAGCGGGTGGCGTAGACCTCGTGGTCGAGCACCTGCAGCTTGAAGTACCAGCCGCCCAGGCCGACCAGGCAGATCACCACCATCACAAAGCCCAGCACCGCACGCCGGCGGAACTGCTCGGCCTCCGCGTGCGGGTTCTTGGGGTGACGACGCCCGTGCATGGCTTACTTCTTGCTCCGCTTGCCCAGCCGTACCGCATCCAGCAACACGAACAGCGGCGGCCACAGCGCCATGCCCAGCAGCGGCGCCCACCAGTAGCTCCACGGCAGGGTCGGCTCGCCCACCGCCAGATGCACCGCCGAGGAGACGATGCGGTCGTTGAGCAGCAGCCCGCCGATCGCCAGCGCCTGCTGCGAGACCGGGAAGAAGCGCATCCGCGCGCGGAAACGCTGCAGGATGAAGGTCATGATCACCAGCCGCAGCGCCTGTTCGCCGAGCAGCCCGCCATACAGCAGGTCGGCCAGCACGCCGGCCACGAAGGCGATGCCCAGCCCGACCCGGTCCGGCTCCTCGATCACCCAGTACGCCAGCACCAGCGCCAGCCAGTACGGACGCAGCGGCTGCACCACCACTGGCAGCGGCAGCAGGCCCAGCACCAGCGCGATGAGGATGCTCGCCGGCAGGATCCAGGTGTTGCGCATGCGGGTCATTGCTCCGTCTCCTGCGGAGACGGACGGGATTGGGGATTGGGGATTGGGGATTGGCTGGAAGCTGCGCCCTGCGGCGGGGCCGGACGGGAATCGGGATTGGGGCCGTTGGATGGGGTCGATGAGGGACGGCGGGCGGGCGTGCTGGCCGGGCGGCCGGACGCTGGCGCGCGGGTCGGCTGCGCGCCGGGCGTGGCAGATGTCGATGCGGACCGTGAGCGCCGCGCGGTGCTGGTGCCCGATGCCGCGTCGGCCGTCGAGCGTGCCGGATCGATCGCTGCATCGGACACTCCGCCCGCCGGCGTGCGTGGTGTTGCGGTCACCGGCGCGCTCGCTGGCGCGCTGGTGGTCGCTGCCTGGACACCGTTGCCGTTGCCGTTGCGAATCCCGTCTCCCGAATCCCCAATCCCGGCCCCAGGCACCACCCGTAGCGGCTTGCCTGCACGCAGCAACAGCACATCGCGCCCGCGATCGAGCTTGGCGGCCGGGGTCAGTTCGCCGACCAGGAAGGCGTGGGTGTCGTCCGGATGCAGTTCGGACACCTTGCCGACCGGGAAGCCGGCCGGGAAGCGACCGCCGAGGCCGGAGGTGACGATCTCATCGCCCACCTGCACGCCGGCACTGAGCGGGATGTCGCGCAGTTCCAGCCGGTCGCCGCGGCCGTAGACGATCAGGCGCACGCCGTTGCGCGCCACGCTGACCGGCACCGCGTGGTCGGGGTCGGTCAGCAGCAGCACGGTCGAATGCAGCGGAGTCACCTCGATCACCTGGCCCATCAGCCCGCCGGCATCGATCACCGCCTGGCCCATCAGCACGCCATCGCGGCTGCCGGCATCCAGCAGCAGGCGCTGCCGGGTCGGGTCCAGGTCGATATCCAGGATCGGCGCAAGCTGCACGTCCAGGCCGCGGCGCTCGGCCACGTTGAGCAGTTCGCGCAGCTGCGCATTGTCCAGCGCGGCGGTCTGCAGACGGGTCAGGCGCGCATTGGCCACCAGCAGCTGGTTGCGCAGGTCGCGGGTTTCTTCCACCAGTTGCGCGTGGGTGGCGGCGTTGTCGCGCACCTGCGAGCCGATCCGCCCCGGCAACCCGGCCACGGCCCAGATCGGCTGGATCAGCAGGTTGGCCTGCAGGCGCACCTGGCTCAGCCAGCCCCCCCGGCTATCGAGCGCGATCAGCACGATCGCCAGCACCAGATAGACCAGCAGCCGCAGCGTGGAGGTGACTTCGCCCGGACGGGAGGCGACGGGAGGACCGGCGTAGGAGGGCACTGTCAGGGCCGGGATTTGGGAGTCGGGATTGGGGATTCGTGGAGCGGTTGGCTGCCCCCGATACGGATGCGGCTAAAACGTGAACTAGCGGAACTGCCGCGCAGTCCTATCGGGCCGTAGGCAGGAACCGCTGTTGCGAATCCCGAATGCCGACTCCCCAATCCCGGATCCATCACTCCGGCGCGAAGAACTCGTTGCCATGCATGTCCACCAGCTCCAGCGCGCGACCGCCGCCGCGGGCCACGCAGGTGAGCGGGTCGTCGGCGACCTGCACGTGCAGGCCGGTTTCTTCGGAGATCAGGCGGTCCAGGTCGCGCAGCAGCGCGCCGCCACCGGTGAGCACGATGCCGCGCTCGGCCACGTCGGCACACAGTTCCGGCGGGGTCTGCTCCAGCGCCAGCTTGACCGCCGAGATGATGCCCGACAGCGGCTCGTGCAATGCCTCGAGCACCTCGTTGGAGTTGATCTTGATCATCTTCGGCACGCCTTCGGCAAGATTGCGGCCGGAGATTTCCATCTCCTGCACCTCGTCCTGCGGGTAGGCGCAGCCGATCTGCAGCTTGATGCGCTCGGCGGTGGCTTCACCGATCAGCATGCCGTGGTTGCGGCGCACGTAGTTGGTGATCGACTCGTCGAAGCGGTCGCCGCCCACGCGTACCGACTGCGAGTAGACGATGCCGTTGAGCGAGATCACCGCCACCTCGGTGGTGCCGCCGCCGATGTCGATGACCATCGAACCGCGCGCCTCGGTCACCGGCATGCCGGCACCGATCGCCGCAGCCATGGGTTCTTCGATCAGGTAGACGTCGCGTGCGCCGGCTTCTTCCGCCGATTCCTTGATGGCGCGGCGCTCGACCTGGGTGGAACCGGCCGGCACGCACACCAGCACGCGCGGGCTCGGGCGCAGGAAGCGCGACTTGTGCACCTTCTTGATGAAGTGCTTCAGCATTGCCTCGGTGTAGGTGAAGTCGGCGATGACGCCGTCCTTCATCGGGCGGATCGTGGTGATGTGGCCCGGGGTGCGGCCGAGCATCTGCTTGGCCTCGGCGCCGACGGCAGCCACCGAGCGCGTGCCGCCGATGGCGCGGTCCTGACGCACCGCCACCACCGAAGGTTCGTTCAGCACAATGCCCTGTCCGCGCACGTAGATCAGCGTATTGGCCGTGCCCAGGTCGATGGACAGGTCGTTGGAGAACATGCCGCGGAGTTTCTTGAACATCGAGGGAGCCGTTCCTGAAAGAGTCGCTTGCCCTGTCGCCGATGCAGAACCAACTGGTCGATAAGCGGGCAGAAAACGAAGTCCACTAGCCTAGCAATCCCCCCCCGGTGCGGGCAAGGAAAAATCGGCCGTTTCGGCGTGGTTTTCATGTGCCGGTCACGCCGGGCATGGCATGCGGTTGTGGCCCTGATCGATCGCAGCCGTTACCCTTTGCGCCGCGGCGCTCGCGCCGTCCCGCCGCCATGCCGGCAACTGGCGGGTATTTCCCAACGCAAAGGCCCGACTCGATGTCCGCACTGATCTGTGGTTCCCTCGCCTACGACACCATCATGGTGTTTCCGGACCAGTTCAAGAACCACATCCTGCCGGACAAGGTGCACATCCTGAATGTGTCGTTCCTGGTCCCGCGCATGCGCCGCGAGTTCGGCGGTTGCGCCGGCAACATCGCCTACAACCTGCATCTGCTCGGCGGCGCGCCGATCCCGATGGGCACCGTCGGCCAGGATTTCGGCCCGTATCGCGAACACTTCGAGGCGCTGGGCATCGACCTGTCGCGGGTGAAGATCATCGACGAGCTGTTCACCCCGCAGGCCTTCATCACCACCGACCACGACAACAACCAGATCACCGCCTTCCATCCGGGCGCGATGATGCGCAGCTACGAAAACCATGTGAAGGACGTGCCGGGCGTGACCCTGGGCCTGGTCGGCCCGGACGGGCGCGAGGGCATGATCCAGAATGCGGAAGAGTTCGCTGCCGCCGGCATTCCCTTTATCTTCGATCCCGGCCAGGCGATGCCGTTGTTCAACGGCCCGGAACTGCGCCAATTCATCGAACAGGCCGACTACGTGGTGGTCAACGACTACGAGTCCAACCTGCTGCAGGAACGCACCGGCTGGAACGAAAAGGACATCGTCTCGCGCGTGCAGGCCTACATCACCACGCAGGGCCCGAAGGGCGCGCTGGTACATACGCCGGAAAAGACCTACGACATCCCGCCGGCGCACGAGCGCCGCGTGGTCGATCCGACCGGCTGCGGCGACGCCTTCCGCGCCGGGCTGATCTACGGCATTCAGGGCGGCTACGACTGGCTGACGATCGGGCGGATGGGCAACCTGATGGGTGCGCTGAAGGTGGAGCATCCGGGCACGCAGAATCAGCGGTTCGATTTCGGCGAGTTCAATGATCAGTTCAAGCAGCAGTTCGGCTACGCGCTCTGACGCGGCACCGCCGCTGATCAGCGCTTTGCCCTTCTCCCATCGGGAGAAGGTGCCCCGCAGGGGCGGATGAGGGTACGAGCGAAGCCTCGTGCAGGTTGAACGGCACAAGGCTTCGCACCGTACCCTCACCCCAACCCCTCTCCCGCAGGAGAGGGGCTCGTCTGCACCGCAATTTGCTGCAATGCAGTTTGAGCATGGCAGCGATCTGTGCCTCTACTGACGCTTCGCGCCCACTGAGGAACGCTGGCCCATGTCAGAGCCAAGCGTTGTCGCCGCCACGTCCATCGCCCTGCCCGAGATCGAACCGGATGCGCTCCGGCAGATCCGCCGGCTGCGCGACATTGCACCGCTTGCCGCACCACTGTCGCGCTCGTGGCGGCGCTGCCTGGACGATTACGCCTTGTTGCCCGAGGCAGCCCCCGAGCCGCTGGTGCACGATGCGCTGCACGTGCGCGAGCGCCAGCAACGCCTGGGCGATGTGCTGCGCATTGCCAAGGTGGAGATGGAAAATCTCTACGAGCAGATCGCCGGCAGCGGCTATGCGGTGATCTTTGCCGACGCCGAGGCGACCGTGCTGCACAGCGTGCACGACCCGACCCTGCTGCGCGAATTCCGCCAGGCCGGTCTGTTCTGCGGCGCCAGCTGGGCCGAGTGCCATCAAGGCACCAACGGCCTGGGCACCTGCGCGGCCGAGCGCACTGCGGTGAGCGTGCATCGTGGCGAACATTATCTGACCCGCCATCTGCCGCTGTCGTGCAGCGGCGCGCCGATCCTGGACCCGCACGGCGGCCTGCTGGCGGTGCTGGATGCCTCCACCCCCAATGCGCAGGACGGCAAGCAGACCCAGCGCCACACCGTGGCGCTGGTGAGCATGTCGGCGGCGCAGATCTCGCGCTCGCATTTCCTCAACCAGTTCGGCCATGCCTTCATCCTGCGCTTCCATAGCCGGCCCGAGTTCGCCGGCCTGCTGCACGAGGCGCTGATTGCGATCGACACCGACGGTCGCGTGCTGGCAGTCAACGAGGCGGTGCTGGAGCAACTGGGCAAGCTCGATCGCAGCCAGCTGGTGGGCCGCAACATCGCGCAGGTGATGCAGCTGGATTTCGACACCCTCGAGCACCGCGCCGGCAGCGATGCCGGCACCTTGTGGTCGATCCGCTGCGCCTGCCACGGGCGGCGTTTCTACGCGCTGGTGCGCCCGCCGCGTGCGCGCCCCGCGCTGCCGGCGGTGGGCGGGCCGGCGCAGCTGGCGCCCGATACCGAGCTGCAACCCGGCGAGCACGTCGGCTCGGACTCGCGCATGCGCCACAACCTGGCCAATGCGCTGAAGCTGGCCGCACATCGCGTATCGATCCTGCTGCGTGGCGATACCGGCACCGGCAAGGAGGAATTCGCCAAGGCAGTGCATCGTGGCTCGCCATGGGCCGGCGGCGCCTTCGTGGCGATCAACTGCGCGGCGATTCCCGAGGCGTTGATCGAGAGCGAATTGTTCGGGTATGCGCGCGGCGCGTTCACCGATGCCGCGCGCGAGGGCCGCCACGGCAAGTTGCTGCAGGCCAGCGGCGGCACGCTGTTCCTGGACGAAATCGGCGACATGCCGCTGCCGTTGCAGAGCCGCCTGCTGCGTGTCCTGGAAGAACAATGCGTCACCCCGCTGGGCAGCGAACGCGCGGTGCCGCTGGAGCTGCACGTGATCAGTGCCAGCCACCGCGATCTGGCGCAGCGGGTGGCGGCCGGCGAGTTTCGCGAGGATCTGTATTACCGCCTCAATGGCGTGGTGCTGCATCTGCCGCCGCTACGCGAACGCAGCGACAAGGCCGAGCTGATCCGCACCCTGCTGCGCGAGGAGAACAGCGAGCACAGCGTGCGCATCAGCGAAGAAGCGATGCACAAACTGCTGAGCTACGCATGGCCGGGCAACCTGCGCCAGTTGCGCAATGTGCTGCGCACGGCGGCGGTATTGTGCAGCGACGGGGTGATCCGCCTGCCCAACCTGCCGCAGGAAATCGTCGATGCCGGCAGCGCACCGTGCCTGGTCGATGGCCGCGCGGTGGCCGCCGACGACATGCCCGGCCGCGTCGCACTCGACCAGGCCGAACGCCTGGTGCTGCAGCAACAACTCGAACGCCACCGTTGGAACGTCAGCCGCACCGCCGATGCCTTGGGTATCAGCCGTAATACGCTGTATCGCAAGCTGCGCAAGCACGGCCTGGATACCGGTTGAATGTGGCGGTGGGATTGGGGAGTGGGCATTGGGGATTCGTAAACGCCACCGCAGCGGCTGTGCTGGCATTGGATGTTGCCAATCCCCAATGCCTACTCCCCAATCTCGGCTTCAGAGCGCCCAACGCACCCCGATCAGATACTGCCGCGGTACGCCCGGTGCGAGAAACCGCGCCGGGCCGGCTTCCGCCGGCGCATCCTGCGGGCGCGCCAGTTCGCCTTCGGGGAACACGTCTTCGGCCACTGCCGCGTAGGTTGCATAGCGGCGGTTGAAGACGTTGTCGACGCGGGCGAACAGCGACAGCCGCGCACTGACTTGCCAACGCGCCTGCAGATCCACCAGCGCATAGCCGGCGGTGCCGATGTCGATGCGCGCGGGTGCGGGCTCGCCGTCTTCGGCGTTGTCGACCTGGCCATCCTCGTTGCCGCTGGCCACGCGCCCGGACACCGCCCGCACCCCGACGCCCAGCGTCAGCGCATCGCGCTGCCATTCCACGCCGAGCTTGAGGTTGTGACGCGGCAACGCGGCGATGCGCAGGCCTGGCCGCAAGGCGATCACGCGCTCGCCGGACAGCAGCTCGCCATCGCTGCGGTAGGTCGCATCCAGAAAGCTGTAGCCGGCCGACCAGTACCAGTTGCCGCTGTGCAGGCGCAGCGCCAGGTCCGCACCCTGGTAGCGGGTGCGGCCGACATTGTCGAAGTAACCCAGCTGCGTGTCCGGCGCGCGCAGGAACAAAATATCGTCGCGATTGTCGGCGCGGTACACCGACACGCTCGCGCTGCTGTCGGTCGACGGTGTCCAGCGCGCACCCAGTTCGTAGGTGCGCGAAACGATCTGCTCCAGGCGCGGGTCGGCCTGCAGGCCGGTCGGCAATCGGCACGGCTGGGTGGGATCGGCGCAGCCCAGCTCGATCGCGGTAGGCGCACGGCTGTTCTGTGCGACCGAGCCGTACAGCGTCAGCCCCGAAGCGAGCCGATGGGTCAGCCCCAACGACGGGTTGGCCTTGGCGTAGACAAAGCGCTCGCGTGGGCGGTCGCCGTCGTCGGCAGTGGAGAGAATGTTGTCCACCACCACATGGTTCCAGCGCACTGCGGCGCTGAGATGGGTGGCCGCGTCCAGTGCCCAGGTGTCGGCGACGAACACGCCCAGCGTCTTGGTGCTGCCGCGCACGCCGGAAAAGAACGCACGCCCGGCATCCGGATCGGCAGCGACCGAGCGGTCCGGCTGCACCCAGCCATCGCGCGCGAATTGCCGATAGCGCACATGACCACGATCGAAGGTCACGCCGGTGCTGAGCGCATGCGCGCCCCATTGCCTGCTCAGGTTGAGCGCAAGCCCCTGCGCCTCCTGGCGCATCTGGGTGGTGTTGAGCGCGCCGGTAGGCAGGGCGTCGGCATCGGCGCGCGCGACATCGCACTCGGCATCCAGCGCACTGCCGTCGGCAGCGTAGCCGGAGGCGCATTCCTCGACGAATTCCTCGTAGTCCTCGCCGATATCGCCATTGACGGTGTCGCGGCGGCCCACCCGCGAATAAGCCAATGCATGCAATGCGGTGTCCGTATCGAAACGATGGTCCAGTTGCGCGGTGAACAGCGTAGTGCGATTGCGGGTGAGATCGGGCGAGGTGTACACCGCGCGGCGGTCGGCGCGATACAGGCCGGGCTCGGGGCCATCGTCGGTATAACGCGTATCCGGCAGCAGGCCATTGCCGATCAGGCGGCTGCGCCCGTGCAGCACCGACAGGCTCCAGTCGGTTTGCTCGCCTTGCTTGCCGAGCTTGCCGAACACCGTTCCCAGGCGACCCTCGGAGGCATCGCGCCAGCCGTTCTCGTCGAAGCCGGTGACCGCGACAAGCCCATGCCAGCCGTCCTGGCTGGCGAGACCATAACTGGCATCCAGGCGCTTGCGCGCACCGCTGCCGATGCTCGCTTCGCCCTGCAATCCCGGCGCGGTGAGGCCCGATGCAGTGGACAGCACCACCGCGCCACCGAGCGTGTTCGGCCCGAACAAGGGATTGGAGCCGGGCATCAGCGTCACCGCATTGATGGCCGACTCGGGCAGCATGTCCCAGCTGACGATGTCGGCGAACGGTTCGTTGAAACGCACCCCATCCAGATACACCGACACGCCCTGCGAGGCGCCCGGCAAGGCGGAAGCGCGAAACCCGTGGAAGGTGAGATCGTTCTGGAACGCGCTGCCCTGCACGTCGTTGCCATCCACGCCGACGAAGCGCCGCTGCAGCAGGTCGCCAAGGTTGTTGCTGCGCCCGCGCGACAACGCGCTGTCGGTGGCCGACTGCACCATGTAAGGCAGTTGCGCCGCGTCGATGGTGGTGCCGGGAATCGGTGTGGCGGTGACCTCGATGCGGTCCAGCCAGGTCACCTGCGGCGCGTCTTCGGCCATCGCAGTGCCGATCGTACCAGCGCACAGCAGCGCTGCGCAGGCGCAGGCAAGCCGATGTCGTTGCAATGCATCGCGGCCATGGTGTGCGACGCGAAGCGGCGGTGTGCTGCGATCCCACGGTAAGTGATGCGTCGACCTCATGTCGTCTCCCTCAATAAAGCACGATCGATTTGATGCCACGCGCCGCGCGTAGATCCGCCAGCGCCTGATTGATGTCGTCCAGCGCCAGGATGCGGGTGATCAACGGTGCCAGCTGCAGATCGCCATGCAGATAGCGCGCGACATAGCCGGGCAACTCGCTACGCCCTTTCACCCCACCGAACGCGCTGCCGCGCCACACCCGCCCGGTCACCAGCTGAAACGGGCGCGTGCTGATTTCCTGCGCGTCGTCGGCCACGCCGAGGATGACGCTCTCGCCCCAGCCCTTGTGGCAGCACTCCAGCGCCGCGCGCATCGCGCCGACATCGCCCACGCATTCGAAGCTGTGGTCGGCGCCGCCGTCGGTGAGGTCCACGATCACCTGCTGGATCGGCGCGCCGTAGTCGCGCGGGTCCAGGCAATCGGTGGCGCCCAGGGCACGCGCCAGCGCGAACTTGGCCGGGTCGATATCCACCGCGATGATGCGCCCGGCCTGCGCCAGCACCGCGCCCTGCACCACCGACAGGCCGATGCCGCCCAGGCCGAACACTGCCACGCAGTCGCCGGGCCGCACATGCGTGCTGTTGAGCACCGCACCGACGCCGGTGGTGACCGTGCAGCCAAGCAGGCAGACCTGATCCAGCGGTGCATCCGGCGGGATCCGCGCGACCGCGATCTCCGGCACCACGGTGTATTCGGAAAACGTGCTGGTGCCCATGTGGTGCAGGATCGGCCGGCCGTGCAACGAGAACCGGCTGCTGCCGTCGGGCATCAGGCCGCGCTCCTGGCTGCTGCGGATCGCCTGGCACAGGTTGGTGCGACCGGAGCGGCAGAACTTGCACACGCCGCACTCGGGCATGTACAGCGGGATGACGTGATCGCCGGGCTGCACGCTGGTGACGCCGATGCCGATTGCCTCGACGATGCCCGCGCCCTCCTGCCCCAGGATCGCCGGAAAGCTGCTCGCCTGCCCGTGCGCCAACGCATGCGCATCGCCGTGGCAGATACCGGTGGCGACCAGGCGCACCAGCACCTCGCCGGGCCGCGGCGGCTGCAGGTCCACCTCTTCGATGGTCAGCGGCTGGTGCGGACCCCATGCCACCGCAGCGCGTGTCTTCATCCGCCCCCCCTGGCGCGCGTCGGCATGGCCGCCGCTCAGCGCGCGATGACCACGCCCCACGGCAGGTCGCCGACGGGGATCTGTTTGATCTCGCGCAACGCGACGGTGTCGATCACGCTCACGGTGTTCGAGCGCCCGTTGGCGACATACAGCTTGTCGCCGGCCGGGGTCAGCGCCGGATTCCACGGCCGCAGCCCCACCGTGATCTCGGCAAGCCTGCGCGCGCTTTGGGTATCGATCACGCTGACCGTGCCAGCACCGCCGTTGGACGCATACAGCCGCGTGCCATCGGCCGACAACGCCACGCCCGCCGTGCGCACGCCGGCCGGCAGGCTGGCGCGGCGTCGGCGCGTCTGCAGGTCGATCACGTCCACCACGTTGGCGGTCTCCTGCGCGATGTAGACGCTGTGCCCGTCCGGCGCGAATGCCATGCCGCGCGGATGGCCGCTGGTGGCGACCACACCGCGCGATCGATGGGTGGCCAGCTCGATCATGTCCATGTCGTTGGAACCTTCGTTGCTGGTGAGCAACCACCGCCCGTCCGGCGTGTAGGCGCAATGCTCCGGCGCCTGCCCGCGCGTGGCGATCACCTGTTGCACGCGGAACTGCGCCGCATCGATCAGCATCACCTGGTTCTGCCCTTCCACGCACACCGCGAACTGCCTGCCGTCCGGCGACAGCGCGATGCCCTCGGCGTTCTCGCCGATCTGCACGCTGCGCAGCACCGCGTCCTTTTCGGTATCCAGTTCGATCAGGCGATGATGCTCGGCATCGATCAGGTACAGATGCCCGTGCGGGCCCGGCAACACCTGCTGCAAGCGCTTGCCCAGTTGCCCCTGCGCGCTGAGCGTGCGCACCACCGTATCGCTGTGCGTATCGATCACCGATACCGTACCGCTGCGTTGATTGGGCACATACGCAAACACCGGCGGTGTCGATGGCGCCGGTGTTGCTGCAGGAGACGCACTCGTCGTTGTCGCCGGCGTGGCCATGGCCGCGGGCGGCTGCGCATCGCGCCGGCAACCGGCCAGGCCCAGCAGCACGCCCAGCGCGGTGGTCGCCAGGACGCGCTGCCACCCGATGGGCGCTGGCCTCATTGCGCCTTGCCCGCGGTCTTGTTGATCGAATGGATGAAGGCGAGCAGTTTCTCGGTGTCGCCCGGCTTGAGCACCGGCGCGAACGGCGGCATCTGCCCGACCACCTTCTCATGCCCGATGCGGGTCTTGCCGTGGGTGATCATCGCGGCGGTGCCCTCGCTGATCAGCGTACGCAAGGTGTCGTCGTCGCTGCCATACACCCAGATGTCGTTGGTCAACGGCGGGCACATGCCGCCGCCACCGGTGCCGCCATGGCAGGCATTGCAGCCGGCCGAGAAATAGATCTTCTTGCCTTCGGCGATCAGTTCGGGAGTGACCTTGACCTCCGGCCCCTTCGGGATCGCCACGACGGTGGCCGGCGCTGCGGGCGGGGTGGCCGGATCCGGTGCAGGCCCGGCGGCCGGGTTGGGCATCCCGGCGGGCGCCGCTGCGGGCACCGGCGCGGCGGCGCCGGTGGCCGGCGCAGGCGTGCTGGCAGCCGGCGGAGCGGCGGCCTCGGACGCGGGCGCTGGCGGCGGTGCGTCCTTGCCGCAGGCGGCCAGCAGCATGCTGAGCATCACCGCGCACAACGGCGCGCGGACGGAATGATCGGAACAACCCACGGTGGACTTGCGCATGAACGAACCTTTCTGGTCGGAGGGAACACCACGCACCCCGTGCGCGCGGCGGGTGACACAGTCATTGCCGGGATGGGTGCCTGGCCTGGGTGAGCAGCGCGGCCAGCGCGCCATCGCCGCGTGCCTGCGCCAATGCGGCGGCGGTCTTGCCGTCGCGATTGCGTGCGGACGGGTCTGCGCCGGCCGCCAGCAAGCGCCTGGCCACCGCCTCGCGCCCGGCCGCAGCGGCCAGCATCAATGCAGTGACGCCAGCCTGATTCGCGTGGCCGACCTCGGCGCCGCCGGCCAGCACCGCATCGAGAATCGCCGGGTCCTCGCGCGCCACCGCAAACATCACCGGGGTGAAGCCGGCGGGATTGGAACGCCGCACGTCCGCCCCTGCCTTCAGCAATGCCTGCACCACGCCGACATCGGCGTAGGCCACCGCCAGCTCCAGCGCGCTCCAGCCGTCGCCGGAGACGGTGTCCACCGACGCACGCTTGCCGAGCAACCTGGCCACACTGTCGGCATCGTTGGCCCATGCGGCTTTCATCAACGCGGTCCAGCCACTGGCATCGCGTGCATCCAGGGCTGCACCGGCATCGAGCAACAGACCGACCAGCTCCGGTTCCTGATTGCGGATGGCCTGGTGCAACGGCGGCTCGCCAAGCAGGTTGGGCCGATTGACATCAGCGCCATGCCGCAACAGCCACGCCGCCCGCACGCCATCGCCGGCATCCAGCGCATGCGCCAGCTCCTGGTTCGGGTCGGCACCGTCGGCGATGCGCAGTTGCAGCTGCGCCAGTTGCTGCGAGGATGCGGCCGGGCTTGGCACCTTGGACACTGGCGTCGGCGTCGCATACGGCCCATGCGCGGCCAGATCGCCGCTCACCACGCACTCGCTGCAGCGCACCAGCGGCACGTGATAGCTGCGCAGGATCTGCGCGATGTTTGCCGCGCTCTGCTGCATCGCCGTGTTCAGGGCATCGCGCAGCTGCGCATTCTTGCGCGACACCGCCCATGCCATCGAATACTCCAGCACCGCATCGTCGATGGTATTGAGCGGCACCACGCCCAGGCCGTTGCGCCGGGCGTAGTAGCCGGCCACCGGGCCCCAGGATTCGGCCGCATCCAGTTCATTGGCGGCGACGCGTTCGACCAGCTTGCCGGGATGTTCTTCCGGCGCGGTGGCCGAGTCGTAGAACAAGTACTGCACCTCGCCGCTGATGCCGTGTTCGTACAGGGCCTGGCGTGCGGGCGAACTCTGGAACACGCCCAGCCGCAGCTTCTTCAGCGCCGGGTCGTCCAGCGAGGCCGGCACCAGATCCAGGCCCTTGCGCGTCACCAGCACATACGCCGAGCGATACAGCGGGCGCGTGGTCAGGCCCTGCTCGAAGTCGCTGTTGAGGTCCATCAGCACGTCGCAGCGGCCGGCAGTGATGGTGCTGCGCGCCAGCCCGCGCTGGTAGTAGGTGCGCCACTCGTATTCCAGGCGACGGCCCATGGCCTCGGCCACCACCTGCGCAATCTTGTTTTGAAAGCCTTCGCCGGCCTTGTTGGACAACGGCATGTTGCCCGGGTCGGCACACACGCGCAGCACCGCGGGATCGGGCGCAGGCAGTGGCGTGCTTGCCGTCGATTGCGCCGAAGCCGGCAGTGCACTGGAGGCAGCCGCCGCTGTGGGCGCCGCTGCGGAATCAGAAGCGCGAGCCGTCGGTGAGGACGGCTCGCGTGTGCAGCCTGCGGCGACGAGTCCGAGGCTGCAAACCACCAGCATCTTGTGCAGATGCCGGGGCATGCCACGCGCACCGGCAGCGAACTGCCGGTGCGCGCCTGCAACGCCTTGCGTGGATCTCATCGTGCGGTCTTCGCGACGGCGTTGGCCGCGCCGCCGCCTGCCGCTGCGGTGGCGGTGGTACCGGCGGTCACGGTCTTGCCCGCACCATCGATACGGAAGCTGTGCACCATGCCGCCGAGCGGGATCTTGTCGAAGCCGGCGCCGAACGCCAGCCCCGCAGCCCCCAGCGCGCCATACGGATCGGACGGATCCAGACCTGCGGCCACCGGCAGGCCGATCCAGCCACCGATGCCGGAGAACACCGCCACGTACTGGTGCCCGTTGGCCTTGTAGGCGATCGGGTTGCCGATGATGCCCGAGGGCAGCTTCATCTCCCACAGCTTCTTGCCGGTGTCTTTGTCCACCGCACGGAACCAGCCGTCCAGCGTGCCGTAGAACACCAGTCCGCCGTCGGTGACCAGGGTGCCGCTCCACACCGGGAACTTCTCCTTGATCTCCCACTTGGATTTGCCTTCCACCACATCGAAGGCCTTGACGATGCCCAGCGCACCGGGCTCGTTGGGCTTCATCATCACGTTGGCGAACACGTAGGGCAGGCCCATCATGGTGTTGCCGCGCTCCTGCGGTTCCAGCTCCATGTGCCAGTTGTTGGTGCCGCAGAAGAACACTGCGGAGTTGGCCGGATCCACCGAGCACGGCTGCTGGTCCTTGCCGCCCATGGCCGAGGGGAAGGCCTGCACTTTCCTGCCGCGTTCCAGCGGCGAATGCGCGGCCACCTTGACCGGGCGGCCGGTCTTCATGTCGATGCGTTCGGCCCAGTTGGCCGGCACGAACTTGTGCGCGCGCAGCAAGGTGCCGTCGCGACGATCGAGCACGTAGGCAAAGCCGTTGCGATCGAACTGCACCACCGAGGGCACCTGCTTGCCGTCGATGGTCAGGTCCACCAGGATCGGCTCGTTGATGCCGTCATAATCCCACTGGTCGAACGGGGTCTTTTGATAACCCCACACCGCTTCGCCGGTATCGATCTTGCGCGCGAACAGCGTCATCGACCACTTGTTGTCATGCTCGCCGTTGTTGCATTCCTCCTGCGAGGTCTTGCCGCAGCGATACGACGGGCTCCACAGGCCGGGATTGCCGGTGCCGTAATACAGCAGCTTCAATTTCGGGTCGTAGCTGTACCAGCCCCAGGCCGCACCGCCACCACGCTTCCATTCGTCGTTGGGAAAGGTCTTGACGCCCAGATCGCCGAGCTGCCCGTGCTGCGGATTGGCCTTGTTGAAATCCGCACCCAGGCAGATTGCCTTGTCGGTGCCGGCCGCATCGCAGGACCAGGCCTGCTTGCCATCGGCCAGGTTGTAGGCGGCCACGCGCCCGAGCACGCCGAACTCGTTGCCGCTGATGCCGGCCACCACCTTGCCGTCGGCGATGATCGGCGCCATGGTGATGGTCTCGCCCTTGTCCGGGTGCGCGAGTTTCTGCTTCCACACTTCCTTGCCGGTCTTGGCATCGAGTGCGATCACATCACCGCTCAGGCTGCCGAACACCAGCTTGCCATCGGCATACGAGGCGCCGCGGTTGACCGTATCGCAGCACGCCACCGCCACCGAGCGCTCGTCCTGCTGCGGGGTGTATTTCCACAGCACCTTGCCGCCGTCGTCCTGCGCCGCCAGGTCGATGGCGAACACGTTGTTCGGATACGCGCTGACCATGTACATGATGCTGCCGATCACCAGCGGCTGGCCTTCGTGGCCGCGCGTGGCATCGGTCTTCATTTCCCACGACATCTTCAGGTTCTTGACGTTGTCGCGATTGATCTCGGCCAGCGGGCTGTGCCGGGTGAGCGCGAAGTCGCGCCCGATGCCGCCCCAGTTGTCCGGATTGCTGGCATTGGTGGTGAATTCGCCATCGGTATCGACCACGGCGGCGGCCGGCGGCGCAGCGGCGGGTGCAGCGGCCGGCGCCGGCGCAGCGGTCTCGTTGGCGGCCTCTTTTTTACAGCCGGCCAGCGCAGCGCTCAGCGCAAGCATGAGCAGCACACTGCTGCGCAGGCTGCGGCAGGAAGATTGGTGCATGTGCGTCTACCCCTCTCGATTGAACAACCAGTCGGTTGAAACATCCCGCGGCGCCGGCGTTGCACCCGCCAGTTGCGTCGCGGACGTCGGAAACGTCGAGAGAGAACGAGCAAACGCCATGCCAGCGTACTGGTGCGACGCACCATGTCGTAGCAGCAGGCATCTGCAGTGATGGCAGTGGCTTGCGCCAGGCGCACTGTCACGGTTCTGGCACAGTTTGCGCCGGTCGTGCTGTGACATGGATGGTGCAGCGGGTGTGGAATTGCCTGTCGGCCAGTGCTGCGCACCTTGCAGGCTTGAGGCGACATAGCTTGCTGTGGCTCGCGCAAGGCAACACCTCACCTCACCGAAGGCCAGCTACGTCGTCGAACGGGGTGCTGCCGCGTTTCCCTTCTCCCATCGGGAGAAGGTGCCCGAAGGGCGGATGAGGGTACGGCGCAGACAGCCGTGTGCTGTCTGGCTTGCTGATGACGCATTGCAAGGTTCAGCGGCGTCCACGCCCGTTCTAGCGCATGTCACTTCCAATGCGATGACGATGTCCTGATCGCAAGCAACCTCCAGCGACACGCGGCCAGTCACACGTCGCGATCCATCCTTCCGCGCGCCTGGCCTACTCGCCAACCCTCACGCTAGCGGTTCCACTGCGCCAGCAACTGCGTGCAATCCTGCAATCGCCAGTCGGCAAGACCCGGCCACGGATCGCCGGGCGTGTTGACCAGCACGGTGCGGGCACCGGCTGCACGACCGCAGGCCAGGTCGTTGTGGTGGTCGCCGACCATGACCAGGGCCGCGCCTTCCACCGACCAGCGTCGTGCAAAGTACTGCAGGCCGTCGGGCGCGGGTTTGGGAGCGGCTTCATCGCGGCCGACGATGTCGTCCCAGGCGAACGCATCGTGCAGGCCGATCGCCTGCAACGTCACCTGCGCCAACGCGCGCGCGTTGCGGGTCAGCATGCCCAGCCGGCAGCCGGCGGCCTGCAACGCGCGCACCAATGCCACTGCACCGGGTGCCGGCTGTGCGGCCTGCGCGAGTTCGCGCTCGTGCGCGAGCAACCACGCATGCTTGGCTGCGGCCTGCTCGGCCGGCAGCGCTGCCAGGTGATGCAGGATGTCCGCCTCGGGCGGGATCTCCAACGTACGCCGGATCAACGCGAAATCATGCACGGCTTCGGTCAGCGTGCCGTCCATGTCGAACACCCAGTGGCGGTAGGTGGAGAGTGCGGGCGTTATTTGTGGGATGGTCCTACCGTCCATACGTGCAAACACTCGAGAGATGGTTGACGCGATACCGCAAGCCGTCGTCAGGTGAACCCACACCTGGCGCATTCACCCCAATGGACCAGCAGTGCATGCCGATGCCGTGCGCCGAGCGCGCGCCTGGTGCCAGGCAGCCGGCGGTCGTGCCTACTTCCAGCCCGGCATCTGGGTGGTCTCAAGGCCGCCCACGTCGAACTCTGCCGTGCGGGTGCCGCCGGCCTTCACCGGGAACGCGATGCTGATGCGCTTGGCGTTGCGCACCAGCTGCCACAGCGCCTTGTCGTCGTCGATGAACATCGCGATCGCTTCGTCGGTATCGGGTCGGTGCGCGGCCATCGCGCGTGGTGCGCCACCATCGGCCGAGACCTGCACCTTGCAGCCGCGATAGCAGTTGAAGTCGCCGGCCTTGAGCACGAGATAGCTGTGGCGCTTCCACTGCGGGTGATCACGAAACACCAGGCTCACCGGCTTGGGGCCGCTGCCGTCGACATCCACGCGGCTCTTGGCATCGATCATCGCCGAGCGCTGCGTGCCGCCCTTGGCCGGCACTTGCGAGTACTGCCACAACGCCTGCATGCGGCGCAGTTCGCGCGCCTGTTCGCCCTTGGCCTTGATGTCGGCATAACCGGGCTCGATGCGTGTGGCCGCCGCCGTGCCGGCGTAGCCTTCCAGCAGTGCCGCGCCATGCGCACGTGCCATGTCCCAGTTTTCGGCCTTCACTGCCTCGTCGTATTGCTTGGCGAGTGCGTCGGCATCGTGTTCCTTGGCTTGCGCCTGCGCGGTTTCCTGCGCCTGGCGTTGCGCCTCGCGATCAGTACAGCCACTCACTGCAGCGACGCACAAGGCCGCAATCAGCAGATACTTCATCGTCGACTCCGGAATGCATGAAAAGCAGCGGCAACGATACCAGCCTGCCCGCATGCCCCGCGATCCGCCGCAAAGCGTAGGAGCGCACCCGGGCGCGACGGGGTTTCACCGGGAAAGCCCCGTCGCGCCCGGGTGCGCTCCTACGGCGGTGATTGCAGGCACGATGCGGCGATGGAAGCGGCGGGCGGGCATGCACCACGGCGCGACTGCACCGTCGGTTCCGGAAGGCATGGACGGCAGCGGCAACGATACCGGCCTGCCGCACCACCCGCGATCAGCCACGCCGCATCGTAGGAGCGCACCTGGGCGCGATCGGGTTTCACCGGGAAAGCCCTGTCGCGCCCGGGTGCGCTCCTACGGCGGTGATTGCAGGCACGATGCGGCGATGGAAGCGGCGGGCGGGCATGCACCACGGCGCGACTGCACCGTCGGTTCCGGAAGGCATGGACGGCAGCGGCAACGATACCGGCCTGCCGCACCACCCGCGATCAGCCACCCTGCATCGTAGGAGCGCACCTGGGCGCGATCGGGTTTCACCGGGAAAGCCCTGTCGCGCCCGGGTGCGCTCCTACGGCGGTGGTTGCAGGCGATTTGGCGATGGAAGCGACGGAGGGCGTCTGCAACGCCCTCCGCTGCCATTACGGCTGCGGCTGCGCCGGCGGTGCCGCCTTGGCCTTGGCGATCATCTCGGCCACCGACGCGGTGGTGATCGGGTGGTAGCCGGGCTTGGCCTTTTCGAAGGCCTGTTCGGCAAAGGCGATGCCGTCCGGGGTCTTCAGCAGTTCTGTGTAGATCGGCAGCACCAGCTTGCGGCGGCCGACGCGTTCGATGAACTCACCGGCGGCGGGGCGCGCATCGGTGTAGCCGCTGCGGATCGCCAGCGGGTACCAGCGCATGGCAATCTCGCCGTTCGGTGTGCCGGTGAAGTGGTAGGCATCATCCAGCTGCTTGAGCTGCTCGGGCTTGAGCGTGGCGCCCATGCCGCTGAGGAAGTGCACCCACTCCTGCGTGCCCCATTCGCCGGTGACCTGCTTGCTCGGCAGCGTGCCGCTGCCACTCCAGGCAATGCGCGCGGTGTCCACGATCGAGAAGCTGCGCGAGCGCGCCTTGGTGGCGAAGGCCGGGATGCCCGGCTGCTTCAGCCACGCATCCACTTCGGCCGCGCTGACCGTGTTGGGATGCTTGTCCAGCAGGTTCTTGTTGAGGTAATCGACGAACTGGTCGGTGGTGGCGCTCTGGAACGCATGATCGTCGAACCAGCCGCGCAGGAACGGGTCGAACACCGCGCGCCCGAAGCGCTGCTCCAGGAACTGCAGGAACCACGCACCCTTGACGTAGGCCACCTGGCTCAGGGCCTCGTCGGGGTCGCGCTCGGCCAGCGGCGGCAATGCCAGCGCCTGGTCGGCCGGCGCCATGTCCTTCACTTCGGCCAGCAGATCGCCCTGGTCGATCTCGCGCTCCATCTCGGCCATCTCGGCGCCATACAGCGCCTCGGTGATGCGCGCCTGCACGTAGGTGGTGAAGCCTTCGTTGAGCCAGATGTCCTTCCAGCTAGCATTGGTCACCAGGTTGCCCGACCAGCTATGCGCCAGTTCGTGCGCCACCAGCGAGACCAGCGACTTGTCGCCGACGATCACCGTGGGCGTGGCGAAGGTCAGGCGCGGATTCTCCATGCCGCCGAACGGGAACGACGGCGGCAGCACCAGCATGTCGTAACGGCCCCAGCGATACGGGCCATAGAGCTTTTCGGCGGCGCCGATCATCTTTTCGGTGTCTTCGAATTCCTTGGCGGCCTTGTCGGCCATGGCCGGCTCGGCCCACACGCCCGAGCGTGCGGAAATCGGCTTGAACACCACATCGCCGGCGGCGATCGCCAGCAGATAGGACGGAATCGGCTCGGGCATCTTGAAGCTGTAATCGCCGTCGCGCGCGGCCTTGGGGTCGTTGTCGGCGCTCATCAGCACCATCACATCCGGGCGCGAGGTCACATGCGCGCTGTAGGTGAAGCGCACGCTCGGGGTGTCCTGCAACGGCACCCAGCTGCGTGCGTGGATCGCCTGCGACTGGCTGAACATGAAGGGCAGCTGCTTGCCTTCGGTCATCGACGGCTCCAGCCACTGCAGGCCGGAGGCGGTCGGTGCGGTGTGATAGGTGATCACGACCTTGGCCGGCTGAGTCGGCGCTTCGATGGTGAGCTTGCTGCCGAAGGTCTTGTCGGCCGGCGCCAGCGCGAACTGCAGCGGTGCCAGGCCGCCCTTGCCGTCGTCGGCCTGCACCTGCGCGATGCTCAGCTCGCGCGTGTCCAGCACCAGTTGCTTGGCGGCCTTGTCCTTCCACTGCAGCGTATAGGTGGCCGTGCCGCCGATCTGCTTGCTGTCGAAGTCCAGCTTCAGGTCCAGCGCCAGATCCTTGATGACCACCAGCTGCGGCTGGGCGTAGGAGCTCTCATCGTGGTTGCGGGCGTCTGCTTTCACGGGGGCCTTGGCAGTGGTGGCCGGCGCGGCGGTGCTGGCGGCCGGCGGCGTGGACTCATTGGAACAGCCGGCCAGCGCGATGGACACGGCCAGGGACAGCGACAGGAACGGGAAGCGCATCGACGGCACCGCAGCGAGGGAATTGGGCATTTTAACGCCACGGGCCTTTGCCTGCCCGTGTGGCGCCAGGCGAGCACCTGGCGGCCGGTCAAGCTGCGGCGGCAAAGGACCACGCCCATGTCGCTGCCTGGGCCGGCGCGAACCGTCTGCGCCCGCCGCAGCGGTAGCGTGATGCATGCCGCCGGTGCGCAGCCGCGCAGCAGCCTGCGGCCCGCCCGCCAGGTGATCTCCGGATCGCGCCTAGACCACCGGATGGCTGCGCGGGCTGTCATGCCCGTCGCGTACCAGACGCCGGCCGCCGGAAAACTTGGCGCGATACATCGCCGCATCGGCGCGGCGATACAGCTCAGTGGCATCCAGGCCCCGCTCGCACACCGCGCTACCGGCGCTCACATGCAGCGGCGCCTCGTCGGCATCCTCGCGTTCGAGCATCGACAGCCATTGATTGAGCTTGAGCGTGGCGTCGTCCTCGCTGGCATGCACACCGATCAGGAATTCATCGCCGCCCCAGCGCCCGATCCAGTCCTGCGCGCCCAGCCAGCCGTAGGCCGACTCCACCAGCCTTACCAGCACGCGATCGCCGGCCAGGTGGCCGAAGCGGTCGTTGATCGGCTTGAGGTTGTCCATGTCCAGCACGAACAACACGAACGGCCAGCCTTCGCGCTGTGCGGCGGTGACCGAATCGCGCATCGCCTGCTCGCAGCCGCGCCGGTTCAAGGCCTCGGTCAGCGGGTCGAACAAGGCATGCTTCTTCAAATCGCGCATGCCGGCGTCGATGCCGCGCAGGCTGCGATTGATTCCGCGCAGCAACCGCCCCAGCTCGTCGTCGCCATGTTCGGGCAGGCTGGGCAGACGTTGGTCGGCGTAATACGCATCCAGGGCGTCGGCGGCGATGCGCAGCGGTGCGAGCAGGCGATACAGCGCCGACAAGGTGGCCGCGGTGCCTGCCAGCGTGGCCAGCAGCGCCACGATCACCACCGACCACAGCGGGCGCCCGCTCAACTCGCTCTGCGCGGCCAGCCAGGCGATCAACAACAGCAGCGGCAGGTGGATGCCGACAAAGGTCACCGCCAGCAGCTTGGCACTGAAGGAGCGGGGAAACACGCGCGACAACCCTGCGTACAAGCGCATCCACGTCTCCGGCAAAAGAGCGCCTAGTGTCGCCGACCGTTGGTGGAGCCGACGCGACGGGAGTCTCAAAAGTTTGTCGGCAAACGCACACGCGCAGACTGCAATCGTGCGGCAAGCGAACACGAGCATGGCCTGCCCGTGCGGTGCCCGGCGTGCGGTGTCCGGCGCATGCTGCGCGCCGGACCGGACACTCAGATCACGCTGCGTCGGATCCGGTTCAGATCTTGTAGCCGGAATGGATCGCCACGATGCCGCCGGTCAGATTCTTGTAGTGGCAACGCGCGAACCCGGCCTCGCCCATCATGCCCTTGAGCGATTCCTGCGGCGGGTGCTTGCGGATGCTCTCGGCCAGGTACTGGTAGCTGTCGGCATCGCGTGCGAACAGCTGGCCCAGCCTGGGCAGGATCTTGAACGAGTGGAAATCGTAGATCGGCTTGAACCAGTCGGCGGTGACTTCGGAAAATTCCAGCACGCGCGCCTGCCCGCCCACCTTCAACACGCGGTACATCTCGCGCAGCGCGGCGTCCTTGTCGGTGACGTTGCGCAGGCCGAAGGAGATGGTCACCAGATCGAAGCTCTGATCCGGGAACGGCAGCGCCTCGGCATTGCATTGCACGTAGTCGAAGCCGGCCACCAGGCCGCGGTTGGTCAGCCGGTCGCGGCCCACCGACAGCATGCCGGCGTTGATGTCGCCCAGCACCACCGCGCCTTCGTTGCCGACGCGCTCCTTGAGCAGCACGGCGATGTCACCGGTGCCGCCGGCCAGATCCAGCACACGGTCGCCCGGCTTCACCTGCGCGGTCGCCACGAAGTAGCGTTTCCATGCGCGGTGCACGCCCAGACTCATCAGATCGTTCATCAGGTCGTAATTGCGCGCGACCGAGGTGAACACTTCGCCGACCAGCTTCTGCTTGTCCTTGGCAGCGACATCGCGGAAGCCGAAATGGGTGGTACCGGAGGTATAGGGGGATTCGCTCATGGGCGGATTATCGCACTGCTGACGCCGCCATGACCGCAACCGGACCACAATCGCTGTCTCCCCTGCGACCGGCCCTGCGAGCCCTGCGTGCACGACAAGTACGTCCAGCGCGACTGGCAGCCCCACGAGAAGCCCACCCTGCCCGGGTCGGCATCCACGCCCCTGCATTCCACCCGGCGCCGCATCCAGTACGGGCTGGTGGGCGTGGTGGTGGCGCTGACCGGCGGGCTGAGCAATGCGCTGGTCACCGCCAACCTGACCTATCTGCAGGGCACGCTGGGCGCCTACGCCACCGAAATGGCCTGGCTGCCGGCCGCCTACGTGATGACCAACATGTCGGCCAACCTGTTGCTGGTGAAGTTCCGCCAGCAGTTCGGGCTGCGGCGCTTCACCGAGATCTTCCTGGCGCTGTATGCGGCCATCGCCTTCGCGCACCTGTTCGTGCACAGCCTGAGCTCGGCGATCACCGTGCGTGCCGCGCACGGACTGGTGGGCGCGGCGCTCAGTTCGCTGGGGCTGTATTACGTGATCCAGGCGTTTCCGGCCCGGTACCGGCTCAAGGCCGTGGTGACCGGGCTGGGGGTGACCCAGCTGGCGCTGCCATTGGCGCGGGTGTTCTCCACCGATCTGCTGGAATTTGCACAGTGGCAGGGCCTGTACCTGTTCGAACTTGGCCTGGCGGTGTTTGCGCTGGCCTGCGTGCTGGCGCTCAAGCTGCCGCCGAGCGATCGCTATCGCGTGTTCGAGCCGCTGGATTTCCTCACCTTCAGCCTGTTCGCGGCCGGTGCGGCCGGCCTGGCGGCGGTGCTGTCGCTGGGGCGGCTGCTGTGGTGGACCAGCACGCCGTGGCTGGGCGTGGTGCTGGCGGCCTCCATCGTGCTGCTGTGCACGGCGGCGTGGATCGAGCACAACCGCCGCAACCCGATGATCAACACGCGCTGGCTGGCCAGCGGCGACATGCTGCGGCTGGGCCTGGCGATCCTGCTGATCCGGCTGGTGCTGTCCGAGCAGAGCACCGGCGCGATCGGCTTCTTCCAGACCCTGGGGCTGGCCAACACGCAGTTGCAGACCCTGTTCGTGCTGATGCTGCTGGGCGCGGTGGTTGGCGTGGCCGCCAGCGCGTGGCTGATCAACCCGGCGCGCGTGGCCGAGCACCTGATCATCGCGGTGGCGGCGATCTGCATCGGCTGCTTCATGGATGCCCATGCCACCAGCCTCACCCGCCCGGAGCAGATGTACCTCAGCCAGTTCCTGCTCGCCTTTGGCAGCACCTTCTTCATCGGCCCGGCGATGGTGGCCGGGCTGGGCCGGGTCATTGCCCAGCCGGCCAATCTGATCAGCTTCATCGTGCTGTTCGGCATGGCGCAGAACATGGGCGGCCTGCTCGGCAGCGCACTGCTCGGCACCGTGCAGGTGGTGCGCGAGAAATACCATTCCAGCCAGCTGGTCGAGCATCTGACCTTGACCGACCCGCAAGTGGCCGCACGCGTGCAGGCCTATGCCACCCTGTACGGCCGCAGCATCGGCGACCCGGCCCTGCGCCAGGCCCAGGGCGTCCGCGCCCTGGGCAGCGTGGCCACGCGCGAGGCCAACGTGCTCGCCTATAACGACGTGTTCCTGTTGATCGGCTGCATCGCCATCGCCACCGGGCTGTGGATCCTGTCCGTGCTGGTGTGGCGGCGTTATCTGCGCCCACCCGCTTCGCCCCCTTCTCCTGCTTCCAGTCCACGCCCATGAATACACCTGCAGATTCAACCTCTGCTGCCGATCGGCAACGTCGCAGACGTCGTCGCATCGGTGGCGTGATCGGCTTTGGCGGGCTGGCCCTGCTCGGCGTCGCACTGGTGCTGTATGCATGGCGCTTGCCGCCCTTCGTCAGCGCCGTCGAGCGCACCGAGAATGCGATGGTGCATGGCCAGATCACGGTGATCGCACCGCAAGTCAGCGGCTACGTCACCGAGGTGCCGGTGCAGGACTTCGCCCACGTCAAACACGGCCAGTTGCTGGCCAGAATCGACGACCGCATCTACGCCCAGCAGCTCGAGCAGGCCAGGGCGCAACTGCAGACCGCGCAGGCCAACCTGTCCAACTGGGACCAGCAGCGGCATAGCGCCGCTGCCACCATCGCCGAACAACGCGCCGCACTGAGCAGCAATCAGGCCCAGCGCGACCGCACCCGTTCGGCCTATGCGCGGGCGCAGCAGCTGGCCGACCAGAAACTGGTCTCCGAACAGGACCGCGACACCGCCTTCGCCGCACGGGCGCAGGCCGATGCCGGCGTGGCACAGGCACGTGCCGCAGTGCAGGCCGCCGAAGAAAACGCACGCAGCGTCACCGTCAATCGCGCCGCGCTGGAAGCGGCAGTGGCCAACGCGCAGGCGGCCGTGCAACTGGCGCAGATCAATCTGGACAACACCCGCATCCTTGCCCCGCGCGATGGCCAGCTCGGCCAGCTCGGCGTGCGCCAGGGCGCCTACGTCACCAATGGCACGCAGCTGATGGCGCTGGTGCCGGACACGCTGTGGATCGTGGCCAACTTCAAGGAAACCCAGATGGCGAAGATCCGCATCGGGCAGCGCGCCAGCTTCACCGTGGATGCGCTGGACAATGCGCGCCTGCACGGGCGCGTGCAGGACATCTCCCCGGCCGCCGGCTCGGAATTCAGCGTACTGCCGGCCGACAATGCCACCGGCAACTTCGTCAAGATCGCCCAGCGCATTCCGCTGCGCATCAGCGTCGATCCCGACCAGCCGCTGGCACCGCGGCTGCGCCCGGGCATGTCGGTGGTGGTGGCGATCGATACCGGCAGCGCGGTCGACTGAGGCGACACAGCCGCTATCATGCGCTGATGTCGTCCCTGCCCCCACCCTCGCTGCACTGGCAGTGCCTGCGCTTCGACCAACTGAGCACCACGCAGCTGTACGCGCTGCTGCGGCTGCGCTCGGACGTGTTCGTGGTGGAGCAGCAATGCGCGTATCCGGAGCTGGATGGCAACGACAGCCTGCCGGGTGTGCTGCATCTGCTCGGCAGCACCGATGATGATGCATTGGCTGCCTATCTGCGCGTCTTGCCGCCCGGCGTGAGCTATCTCGAGCCGAGCATCGGCCGGGTAGTGATCGCCGCCGCGCAGCGTGGGCACGGCTTTGCCCATGCACTGCTCCGCGAAGGCTTGCGCGTGGTGCAGCAACACTGGCCTGCCAGCGCCGTGCAACTCGGCGCGCAAGCGCACCTGCAGGCGTTTTACGCCGCACATGGTTTCACGCCCTCGTCCGCCCCCTATCTGGAAGACGGCATTCCCCACATCGACATGCTGCGTCGCGCCGACGCCGCCACCCAGGAGCCTGCATGATCACCACCCCCGACTACCGCGCCCTGCTCGACACCGCCATTGCCGAAGCCCGCCAGGGCCTGGCCGAAGGCGGCATCCCGATCGGCGCGGCGCTGTATCACAACGACGGGCGCCTGCTCGGTTGTGGTCACAACCGCCGCGTGCAGGAAAACGATCCCTCCGTGCATGGCGAAACCGATGCCTTCCGCAAGGCCGGCCGTCAGCGCCGCTACAAGGACACCATCATGGTCACCACGCTGGCGCCGTGCTGGTACTGCAGCGGACTGGTGCGCCAGTTCAATATCGGCACCGTGGTGGTCGGCGAGTCGGTCACCTTCCAGGGCGGCGTGTCCTGGCTGCGCGAGCATGGCGTCACTGTCATCGACCTGCAGAGCCAGGAATGCATCGACCTGCTGGGCGGCTATATCGCCGCCAACCCGGACGTATGGAACGAGGATATCGGCGAGGACTGAGCGGTTCGCCGGATTTAGATTGGCTGTGCAGTGCAGGTGGCTGCCAAGGTGAGGGCCAATTGCAGAGCCGATGATCTGCGCCTTCGTTGCAGGGAGTGATCTGCAACCTGGCTGCAGGGCCCTTGCCCGCCCACCATCGCGGGACACGCCGCAAGTACGTCCTTGTAGGCCCTTACGCGACGATGGGCGTGCAGGACCTATCGAGTTGGTCGGTGTGCATGGTAGAGCGGTGCTGGATGCACCTTGTTCGATCATTGAAGCATCGGCTACAGGTCTGATGCACACCACACGACAGACAGCTTTTTTAGATGAGCGCCGACCAATTGTCTGGTGCGGTGTCCTCGCCGGTTGCGGGACCGTGTGGCGGCATGGATGCCGCCACCGAGCCTCCACGGATGGATTCACGGCGTGTCCCGCAAGCGGTGAGGGCGCCGCGCGCTCGGCGCTGCGAGTGTGCTGCAGGGCCCTTGCCCGCCCACCATCGCAGGACACGCCGCAAGTACGTCCTTGTAGGCTCCGGCGCGGCATCCATGCCGCTCAGGGTCCCGCGACGGTGAGCGGGCAAGGGCCAGTCGAGATGGTCGGTGTGCATGGCAAGAGCAGTGCTGGATGCGCCTTGTTCGATCATTGAAGCATCGGCTACAGGTCTGATGCACACCACACGACAGACAGCTTTTTAGATGAGCGCCGACCAATTGTCTGGTGCGGTGCCCTCGCCGGTTGCGGGACCGTGTGGCGGCATGGATGCCGCCACCGAGCCTCCACGGATGGATTCACGGCGTGTCCCGCAAGCGGTGAGGGCATCGCGCCCTCCACCGACTCGGCTTTTGACTGCATCTGCCAGCTTGCATCGTCCCGTGATGCGTTTCTGCCGCGCTTGCGCTGCATTTCACGGCAGACGCCATACGCGCATTGCATTGCGCATCTGCGCGCGGGTGCGCTGCGATCAGAGGATGTAGCGGCTCAGGTCCGGATCCTGCACCAGCTCGCCGAGCTGCGCATCGACATAGGCCGCATCGACGGTGACGCTCTGCCCGTCACGGTCCGGTGCCTCGTAGCTCAGCACATCGAGCAGACGCTCCAGCACCGTGTGCAGGCGGCGCGCGCCGATGTTTTCCTGCCGCTCGTTGACCTGTGCGGCAATCTCGGCCAGGCGCTCCACCGCATCGGTACCGAAGGTCAGGCGCACGCCCTCGGTCTGCAGCAAGGCCTCGTACTGCTTGATCAACGCCGCCTTGGGTTCGGTGAGGATGCGCACGAAATCGGCCTTGGTCAGCGCGGTCAATTCCACGCGGATCGGAAAACGGCCCTGCAATTCGGGAATCAGATCGCTGGGCTTGGCCAGGTGGAATGCACCGGAGGCGATGAACAGGATATGGTCGGTCTTGACCGTGCCGTACTTGGTCGACACATTGGAGCCTTCCACCAGCGGCAGCAGATCGCGCTGCACGCCTTCGCGGCTGACATCGCCGCCATTGGAGCCGGCTTCGCCGCGCTTGGCCACCTTGTCGATCTCGTCGATGAACACGATGCCGTGCTGCTCGCAGGCCTCGATCGCCGCCGTGCGCACATCGTCTTCGTTGACCAGCTTGCCGGCTTCTTCTTCGATCAGCAGCGGACGCGCGGCCTTGATGGTGAGCTTGCGCTTTTGCGACTTGCCGCTGCCCAGGTTGGAAAACATCTGCCGCAACTGCTGGCCCATTTCTTCCATGCCCGGCGGGGTCATGATGTCCATGCTGGCATTGACCGCCACTTCCAGCTCGATCTCGCGCTCGTCCAGTTCGCCACTGCGCAGCATGCGGCGGAACTTGATGCGGGTGTCGTTGTCCTGCGAGGAGGGCTCGTTGCGTGCCGCTTCCGGATCGAAGCCGATCCCGGCCGCACGGCGCGGCAGCAGCGCGTCCAGGATGCGATCTTCGGCGCGCTCTTCGGCCTGGTTGCGCACGCGCACCTTGGCCTGTTCGCGATACAGCTTGACCGAGGTATCGGCCAGATCGCGGATGATCTGCTCCACATCCTTGCCGACATAACCGACTTCGGTAAAGCGCGTGGCTTCGACCTTGACGAACGGCGCATTGGCCAACGTGGCCAGGCGGCGTGCGATCTCGGTCTTGCCGACGCCGGTCGGACCGATCATCAGGATGTTCTTGGGCATCACCTCGTTGCGCAGCTCTTCGGGCAGCTGCATGCGGCGCCAGCGATTACGCAGCGCGATGGCAACCGCACGCTTGGCATCGTGCTGGCCGACGATATGACGGTCGAGCTCCTGCACGATTTCGCGCGGAGTCATGGTTGAGCTATCGGGATTTGGCATTGGGGAATCGAGAATGGGGAAAGGGGAATCGCAAGCGCGAAATCAAGAGCCTCTGTCGTCGGGGTGGAACCGAAACCGCTATTGCGATTCCCGATTCCCCACTCCCGATTCACAGCTCCTCGACCACCACATTGCGATTGGTATAGATACAGATATCGCCGGCGATATTGATCGCTTCGGTGGCGATGGTCTTGGCATCGAGCTCGGTGTGCGCCAGCAGCGCGCGAGCGGCCGACAAGGCGTACGAGCCACCCGAACCGATGGCGATGATGCCGTCTTCCGGTTCGATCACATCGCCGGTACCGCTGATGATCAACGAGGTTTCTTTATCGGCGACCGCAAGCAGCGCCTCGAGCTTGCCCAGGCGGCGCTCGGTGCGCCAGTCCTTGGCCAGCTCCACAGCGGCGCGGGTCAGTTGTCCATGCTTGTCGAGCTTGGCTTCGAACAGCTCGAACAGGGTGAACGCATCGGCGGCGGCACCGGCAAAACCGGCCAGCACCTGCCCCTCGCGGCCGAGCCGGCGCACCTTGCGCGCATTGCCCTTCATGACGGTGTGGCCGAGGGTGACCTGGCCATCGCCGGCGACGGCGACATGGCCGCCACGCCGAACCGAGATGATGGTGGTGGCGTGAACGATGTTGGGATTCTGGCTGGGATCCATGGGTCCTCCGGGGGTTTCCCATGAGGTGGGGACGCCCCTGCCGGGTTCAAGCGCGCTGCGACCAGGCGTCGCATCGAGGCGGGGGTGAGTGCGCCCTACGCGCGCGACAGCGTCCGCCCTGGACTGCTCCCGGCACCTTCGGCGCCTCAACGCCCGCAGGCCTGCTTCGGGCGAATGGGCCGCGGTCTACACGACATCCGGCCTGCCATCGGCCGATCCATCGCCCGTGCCTACCCTCGCCACACGCCTGGGTGCTGGGCGAGGATTTCAATCACGCTCAGTCCCCGCAACGCGATCGGCGCGGCACGCGTAGCAGCCCTGACGGGCGTGATGCAGGTGCACGTAGGCGATCTGCGTATCGTCCAGGCACGCGTGCAACCACGCTGCGACGTGGTCGCCTGCACACACCTCGGCGTTCACCAGATGATGGCGATGATCGTAGGCGCGCAGCGAGATCAGCCGCGATTGGATCGCAGCCGGCACCGCACCGGGCTCCAGCCGTGCAGGCACCGCTGCGGCACGCACAAAGATCGGCCCGCTCGCGCGGTAGGGCGAGTCGGCTGCCTGATGCAGATATGGCAGCAGCAGCAACTGCTCACCTGCGCGTGCATCCTGCAGGCTGACACGACACGGAAATCCGTGACCGGCATCGGCGATCACACGTATTGCGTGGTGGCGGGTCAACGCAACGTCATCGAGTCCGTGCAGATGGGCGAACAGGGCCGGATCGAGCCCGGTCAAACGAAACGAGGTCATGACGATCTTCCAGAGGCGGAAGCGCAGCGTGACGCACGCGTGCCGGCCCTGCTCGCCGCCTTCGGACATGGCAGCACCTGAGTGCGGTCAAGCCCCTCTCGCACCGGCGGAGAGGCGATAGCTGCGGTGGTCGGCCGGCGACGTGCATCAACTGCGTTTGGCTGTCCATCACGCAATCGGCAGATCCTTGCGCTGCGCACCAGGCATCGCAACGTCAGGCGCTGCATCCCGCCTACTCGGCGGCTTTCTTGCGCTTTGCCCGCGGATGCGCGGCGTCGTAGACCTTGGCCAGATGCTGGAAATCCAGATGCGTGTAGATCTGGGTGGTGGCGATATCCGAATGCCCAAGCAACTCCTGCACGCCACGCAGGTCGCCGGAGGATTCGAGGATGTGGCTGGCAAAACTGTGCCGCAGCATATGCGGATGCACGTCCTTGAACATGCCCTGGCGTACCGCCAGTTGCTTGATGCGGATCTGCACTGCGCGTTGCGAAATGGCTCCGCCGGCGCGGCCGGGGAACACATGCGTGTCGGCACGCCCGCCGCTGTCGCGCAGCCATTGGCGCAAGGCGCCGATCGCATGCGAGCCTACCGGCACCAGGCGCTGCTTGCCGCCCTTGCCGAGCACCATCACCAACCCGCTGTCCAGATCCAGATCACGCCAGCGCAGCGCGCAAAGCTCGCTCAGGCGCAGCCCGGACGAATAGAACAGCTCCAGCAAGGCGCGATCGCGCAGGCCCAGCGGCGCATCGGTCGGCACCTCGACCAGACGCACCGCCTCGTCGGCATCCAGCACCTGCGGCAACTTGCGTGGCGCCTTGGGCGCACGCAGCGCCGCGGCAGGACTGGCGGCAATGCGGCCATGCCTGAGCAACCAGGCGTAGTAACTGCGGCATGCCGACAGGCGACGCTGCAGGCTCTTGGGCGACAACCCGCGCCGGTGCTCGGCCGCGACGAATTGCCGCAACTGCGCGCTCTCCAGCTGCGCAACATCGCCGATAGCCTGTTCGCCGGCCCACCCCACCAACGCGGCGAGATCGCGCCGGTAGGCATCCAGCGTATGCGCAGACACCTGCCGCTCGACCTGCAGATACGCCAGGAAATCGTCGACCGACGCCACCTCAGACTCCTCGTTGCCACGTCATCGGCGCGGCCATCTGGCGCAGGCGGCACGCATCGGCGCAGCCCGCGCCACGCATCATGTATCGAAGCGCTGCAAGGCCACGCTCAAGGACTCGCCCATCATGCGCAGGAACAAGGTGCCCATGCCGGGATAGAAGCGGTTGGCGTCGCTGCTACCGACCGCAATCAAGCCGATGCCGGGCAACGGCAGCAGCGCGGTGGATTGCACGTCGGCGGCCTGGCCGGCATACAGCAGCGCATGTTTTTCCGTCTGCAGGCGGCCGCAGATCGGCTCGCCGTCGCCCAGGCAATCGCGGAACGGGGCAAGCCGCGCATCATCGGCGGCAATGACCTGCAGCCAGTCGGCCTCCAGGCCGGCAACCGGCTTGAGCAACACCAGCCGTACCAGTTCGCCGTTGAAATCCTCCGCCAGCGAGGCGGCCATCGCCTTGAGCGTGTCGGCCGCGCTGATCTGGCGCATCAGTGCCAGGGTCAGTTGATGCGTGCGCACGGCCAGGCGCTCGTTGTCCTGCGCATTGTGGCCAAGCTCGTGCAGGCGCCGCGACAGCTCGCGATTCTTGTCGCGCAGCACTTCCAGCTGGTAGGTGGCCAGCAACGCGGTCGGGCCGTCGTCGCGCGGCACCAGCAGGCTCACCGCCAGGTCCGGGAACTGCTTGAGGAAGGTCGGATGGCGCCGCAACCAGGTTGCCACGTCGTGCGCGCCGAATTTGTCCGTGTTCTCGCTCATCAGTTCCACTCTCCATCGAAGACGAACACGGCCGGACCGGACATCACCACCTGCTGCTGATCGCCGTCCCAACGGATGCGCAGTTCGCCACCGGGCAAGGACACCTGCACGTCGCGCTCGACACGGCCACGCTGCATCAGCACCACCGCCGCCGCGCATGCGCCGCTGCCGCAGGCCAGGGTTTCGCCGACACCGCGCTCGAACACGCGCAGGCGCACGTGCGTGGGGTCGACAACCTGCACGAAGCCGACATTGACCGAATCGGGGAACGCGGCGTTCTGCTGCAGCGAGGCGCCGACGCGCTCCACTGGCGCCGCATCCACCCGCCCCACTTCCAGTACCGCATGCGGATTGCCCATCGACACCGCGCCAAAGCGCACGGTTTCGCCATGCACCGGCAGCGCGTACTCCTCGCGCGCGCGCGCAAAGCCAGCCAGCGGGATCTGTGTGGGCTCGAATTGCGGCACGCCCATCGCCACCGCGTAGGTGCCTGCGTCCAGACGTTGCACGCGGTGGGAGGTGAACGGGCTATCGATGACGAAATCATCGCCCTGCGCAGTGCCGTCGCGCACCAGCCAGGCCGCCACACAGCGCGCGCCGTTGCCGCATTGGCGCGCGGCCGTGCCGTCGGAATTCCAGATGCCGTAAGCGGCCACCGCCTCGCTGCTGCGCGGAGGCTCGATGGTCAGGATCTGGTCGCAGCCCACGCCGAAATGGCGGTCGGCCAGATGTGCAGCCAGCGCGGCATCCGGCGGCGGCGTGCCGTCGCGCAGGTCCAGCACCACGAAATCGTTGCCGGCGCCATGCATCTTGGTGAAACGCAGGCGCCCGCTGCGACCGTCAGCGCTCATTGCCGCTGCTAGCGGGCTGGTCGGTGGTGGGCGCGGGCTGCGGATCGGTGTTCACCGGCGCAGGTGCCGGGTTCGACTCGTCCAGTGGTTGCGGCGCGTCCGGCGGCTGCGGCACGGGCTGGGCTTCCACCGGCACCGGCTTCTGCGGCATCACCAGCGGGCCCTTGTTGCCGCAGGCGGCAAGCAGGACAAAGGTCGCACCAACCAGTGCGAGGCGAACGGATGGTCGGGACAGAAGGCTCATGCGTCGAAGTATAGCCAGAACACCCTGACTGACGTGTGCTCAGCGCGGCGCGGAGATCGTGCGCGGTGGCGGCTCGGGGCGCAGCCACAACCAGATCGCCACCACCGCCATGCTGCCGATCGACACGCACTTGACCCAGAACACCGGCACGCACCACAGCATGATGGCGGCGCACACGCTCATGGTGAGCGTGGCCAGCCACTTGGCCTTGCGACTGACCGCCCGATAGGTCTGCCACTCGATGATCGCCGGGCCGAAGCGCGGGTGCGAGAGCAGCCAGGTGTGCAGGCGCTCGGAGCCGTGCGAGGCGGCCCAGGCGGAAATCAGGATGAACACGGTCGTCGGCAGGCCGGGCACGAAGATACCGACGATGCCGGTCGCCAGGCTGGCGTAGGCCAGCAACCACCAGGCCCAGCGGAATCGAGTCGGTCGCGTCATGGGTAAATGATACGGCCAGCCGGCGTTGAGGTGGCCTGGCGTCGGCGTTGGACCCAGCCACCTGCTCTTACCAATCCTCAATCCCCAATCCCGACTCCCCGATCCCCGCCCCTCAGCTACCTGACCCCGAGCTGCTCCAGCACAAACGCATACGACTCGGCGAGTTCGCGGTAGCGGCGGAAACGGCCGGACTTGCCGCCATGGCCCGCTTCCATGTTGGTGCGAAAGACGATCGGCTGGGTGCCGGTGTTGTCGTCGCGCAGCTTGGCCACCCACTTGGCGGGCTCCCAGTACTGCACCTGCGAATCCCACAGGCCGGTGCCGACGAACAGGGCCGGATAGGCCTGCTTGGTCACGTTGTCGTACGGGGAGTAGGACAGCATGTAGTCGTAATAGGCCTTCTTTTCCGGGTTGCCCCACTCGTCGTATTCGTTGGTGGTCAGCGGGATGCTGGCATCGAGCATGGTGGTGACCACGTCGACGAACGGTACCTGCGCAACCATCACGCGGTAGTCCTGCGGGGCCATGTTGGCCACCGCGCCCATCAGCAACCCACCGGCGCTGCCGCCGGAGGCGGCGACGCGATCCTTGGCGGCGTAGCCCTGTGCCACCAGGCCACGGGTGACGTCGATGAAGTCGGTGAAGGTGTTCTTCTTGTGCAGCAGCTTGCCGTCGTCGTACCACTGGCGGCCCATTTCCTGGCCGCCGCGGATGTGCGCGATGGCATACACCACGCCACGGTCCAGCAGGCTGATCGCCGGCAGATTGAATGCCGGGTCCATCGACATGCCGTAGCTGCCGTAGGCGTACTGGAACAACGCGGCACTGCCGTCCTTCTTGAAGCCCTGCTTGTACACCAGCGACACCGGCACCTTGACGCCGTCGCGCGCGGTCACCCAGACGCGCTCGGTGACGTACTTGCCGGCGTCGTAACCGATCACCGGCTGCTGCTTGAGCAACTTGCGCTCGCCGGTCTGCGTATTGAGTTCGTACGTCGTGGCCGGCGTGGTCAGTGAGGTGTAGCTGTAACGCAACCATGCGGTGTCCGGCTCGGAATTGATCGCCAGGCCCATCGAATACGCAGGCTCATCGGCCTTGACGTACTCCTGGCTGCCGTCGCGCTTGAGCAGGCGCACGCGTTCCAGGCCGCCGGAGCGCTCCTCGACCGCGGTGAAACCATCGAACAGCTCGAAATTCTCGATGTAGACCTTGTCATCGTGCGCCACCCAGTCGGTCCACTGCTTGCGCGTGGTCGCGTCGGTAGGTGCGGTCACCAGCTTGAAATTCTTGGCACCATCGGCATTGGTGCGGATCACCCAGCGGCCGTCGAAATGCTCGGGGTGATATTCGACATCGCGCTGGCGCTTGGCCAGCAGCGTGAACCGCTCCGGATTGTCGGCCGGCGCGTAACGTGTCTCCGACGACACCGTGCTTTCCACGCCGATGGTGATGTACTTGTCGTCGCGGGTACGGCCGATGCCCATGTAGAAGCTGTCGTCCTTCTCCTCGTAGACCAGCACGTCGTCCTTGGCGGGCGTGCCCAGCACGTGTTTTTTCACGCGCACGGTGAGCAGCGTTTCCGGATCGTTTTCGACATAGAACAGGGTCTTGTTGTCGTCGGCCCAGACCACGTTGGGCGACACGCCTTCCACCGTGTCCGGATAGATCTCGCCGGTGTCCAGGTTCTTGAAGCGGATCGTGTACTGGCGGCGGCCCACCGCATCGTCGGCCCAGGCCAGGATGCGATTGTCCTGGCTGACCTCCGCATCGCCGACGCTGAAGTACCCCTTGCCCTGCGCCATCTGGTTGACGTCGAGCAGGATCTGTTCCGGCGCCTCCATGCTGCCCTTGCGGCGCGCCTGGATCGGGTAGTCCTTGCCGGCCTCGAAGCGTGTGTAATACCAGTAGCCACGCTCGCGATACGGCACGCTGGCGTCGTCCTGCTTGATGCGCCCGACGATCTCGGTGTACAGCGTGTCTTCCAGCGGCTTGAGCGGCGCCATCACCGTGTCGGTGTAGGCGTTCTCGGCATTGAGATAGGCCAGCATCGCCTTGTCCTCACGCTTGTCGTCGCGCAACCAGTAATAGTCGTCATCACGGGTGGCACCGAACGGGGCCTTGACCACATGCGGACGCTTGGCCACGTCCGGCGGCGATGGCAGAGCTGCGAAAGCGGAAGGAACAGATGTGGTCATCAGGCTGGCGATCAGAAAAGAGAGGACAGGCTTCATCAGATTGGGGTCCGTTGGATGAACGCAATGCCATCCCAGCGCCCGAGTGTAGAAGAGACCGGCGCGCAGCGTCATGTGCCAGGGGGGCTGGTAGCGCGCTTTGCCGCGCAGTAACAAATCCCGTGCCGCCGCTGGTCTACCATCATGGCGATGGATACCACGCCTCCGCACTTCTCCAGTTACAGCCGCCGCAGCCAGGACATCGCCCCGTTTCATGTGATGGCGCTGCTGGCGCGCGCCAATGCGCTGGAACAGGCCGGCCACGATGTGATCCACCTGGAGATCGGCGAGCCGGATTTCACCACCGCTGCACCGATCGTCGCGGCCGGACAGGCCGCACTGGCGGCGGGACACACCCGCTACACCGCTGCACGTGGCCTGCCCGCGCTGCGTGCCGCCATCGCCGGCTTCTATGCGCAGCGTTATGGCTGCGATCTCGACCCGGAACGGATCCTGGTCACGCCGGGCGGCTCCGGTGCATTGCTGCTGGCCAGCAGCCTGCTGGTCGACCCGGACAAACACTGGCTGCTCGCCGACCCCGGCTATCCGTGCAACCGGCACTTCCTGCGCCTGGTCGAAGGCGCCGCGCAATTGGTGCCGGTCGGCGCAGACACCGATTACCAACTGACGCCTGGCCTGGTCGAGGCCTGCTGGAACGCCGGCAGCGTCGGCGCACTGGTCGCCTCGCCCGCAAACCCCACCGGCAGCGTGCTGTCGCGCGCGCAACTGGCCGGCCTGTCGCAGGCGCTGCATGCACGCGGCGGGCATCTGGTGGTGGACGAGATCTACCACGGCCTGACCTATGGCATGGACGCGCACAGCGTGCTGGAAGTGGACGACAGCGCCTTCGTGCTGAACAGTTTCTCCAAGTACTTCGGCATGACCGGCTGGCGCCTGGGCTGGTTGATCGCCCCTCCGGCGGCGGTGCCCGAGCTGGAAAAACTCGCGCAGAACCTCTACATCAGCGCCTCCACCATCGCCCAGCACGCCGCGCTTGCCTGCTTCACGCCCGAGAGCATCGCCATCTTCGAAGCCCGCCGCGCCGAGTTCCGGCAACGCCGCGACTATCTGCTGCCAGCGCTACGCCAGCTCGGCTTCGACATCGCCGTCGAACCGCAGGGCGCGTTCTACCTCTACGCCGACATCAGCGCATTTTCGGACGATGCCCAGGCCTTCTGCGCGCATTTCCTGGAAACCGAGCATGTCGCCTTCACCCCCGGCATCGACTTCGGCGTCCACCGCGCCAACCAGCACGTGCGCATCGCCTATACCCAAAGCCTGCCGCGGCTGGAGCAGGCGGTGGCGCGGATTGCGCGTGGGTTGCAAGGCCTTTGATCAGACGGCCGGCAGCGCGCACGGCTCCTCTCTCCGGGTAGCGCCTGGCCCTAGCCGCAGGTTCACTGCGCCGATGGAAACAGCCATGACTGCTGCTGGCCGCTGTTTTTGCACTGCTGTTTGCGGGCTGGCCTCGCGCTGAAGCGAGGCCAGCCCGCAGCCGCGCCTGGCAGTACGTGCGCCCCGTCCCGGCGTCGCCGGTTGCGTGCGCACGTACCCTCATCCGCCCTTCGGGCACCTTCTCCCGGCGGAGAAGGAAAAAAAGCCCTGGCCACTTGGCCCAGGGCTTCTTCAAGGCACCGCATGAGCAACGCGATCGCGTTACCGACTGCGTTCGATCAACGCCTGATCAATCGGCCAGTCGCTCCCACAGGAAGCTGTAGGCCAGCGCCGCCATGTGCGCTGCCTGCGCGTTGTTGGCCGCGCCGCCGTGGCCGCCTTCGATGTTTTCGTAGTAGGTCACGTCCTTGCCCGCCTCGATCATCTTGGCGGCCATCTTGCGCGCGTGGCCCGGATGCACGCGGTCGTCGCGGGTGGAGGTGAGGAAGATCACCGGCGGATAGGTCTTCTTCGGATCGAACAGGTGATACGGCGAGAAGGTCTGGATGAATTTCCAGTCGTCGGTGTCCGGGTTGCCGTATTCGGCCATCCACGAGGCACCGGCCAGCAGATGGCTGTAGCGCTTCATGTCCAGCAGCGGCACCTGCACCACCACCGCGCCGAACAGCTCCGGATACTGGGTCAGCATGTTGCCGGTCATCAGGCCGCCATTGCTGCCGCCCTGCACGCCCAGGTGCCTGGTGGAGGTGATCTTGCGCGTGACCAGATCTTTTGCCACCGCGGCCATGTCTTCATAGGCCTTGTGGCGGTTCTGCTTGAGCGCGGCCTGGTGCCAGCGCGGACCGTATTCGCCACCGCCGCGGATGTTGGCCACCACGTAGACGCCGCCCTTTTCCAGCCAGGCGCGGCCCAGTCCGCCGGAGTAATTCGGCGTCATCGAAATCTCGAAACCGCCGTAGCCGTACAGCAGGGTCGGCGCGCTGCCATCGAGCGTCAACGTCTTGGGCCGTACCAGGAAATACGGCACGCGGGTGCCGTCCTTGCTGGTGGCGAAGTGCTGCTCGATGCTGTCCTTGCCGGCATCGAAGAACGCCGGCATGGACTTGAGCGGCTGCGGCGCGCTGCCCACCTCCACCCACGACAAGGTGGTCGGGGTCAGGTAGTCGGTGACGGTCAACCACAGCGCGTCGCTGTCGTCGCTGTCCACCGCGCCGACATCGACGGTACCGAATGCCGGCGCACCGACGAAGGCGCTCTTCTTCCAGCCATCCTGCGTGGGCGTGATCACGCTCAGGCGGTTCTTGACGTCTTCCAGCACGTTCAATACCAGGTGCGACTTCGTCCACGCCGTGCCAGCCAGCGACGTGCTGTCGGTGGGCTCGAACAGCACATCGAAGCTGCGCTTGCCGGCCATGAAGTCGTCAAACCGCGTCGCCAGCAACGAGCCGGCCTTGTAGGTCTTGCCGCCCACGGTCCACGGGTCGCGCAGCTCCAGGGTCAGCCATTGCCGCTTGACCGACTTGCTGGCCGAGTTGGGTGCGTCCACCTTGACCAGCTTGCCGTCGGCACCCTTGAGGTACAGCTCCTCGTTGTAGAAGGCCAGCGTGCGGCTGACGAAATCACGCTCGAATCCGGGCGTGTCGTCATGCATCGCGGCGATGTACATGTCGGTGGGCTTGCCCTCGTACACCACCGTGGCGGCGCTGAGCGGGGTGCCGCGCTTCCATTGCTTGGCGATGCGTGGATAGCCGGAGCTGGTCATGCTGCCGGCACCGAAATCGGTGAACACGTAGACGGTGTCCTGGTCGATCCAGCCCAGCCCGCCCTTGGATTCGGGACGGAAGAAGCCGTCCTTGACCCACTGCTTGCCGGCCAGGTCGAACTCGCGGGTGACATCGGCATCGGCGCCGCCGCGCGACAGCGCGATCAGGCAGCGCTGGTAGTCCGGGCGCAGGCAGTCGGCGCCGTGCCAGACCCAGTTCTCGCCTTCGGCCTTGTTGAGCGCATCCAGGTCCAGCACCGTTTCCCACTTGGGCGCCGGCTTGCGGTATTCGTCCAGCGTGGTGCGCCGCCATAGGCCGCGCTCGTGCTGCTTGTCCTTCCAGAAGTTGTAGTAGTACTCGCCGATCTTCTGCACGCCCGGGATCTTGGCATCCGAATCCAGCACCTCGCGGATGCTGGTTTCCATCTGCTTGAAGGCCGGCGTGGCGGCCAGGCGCGCCTCGGTCTTGGCGTTCTGGGCCTTGACCCAGTCCAGCGACTTGGCACCGGAGACTTCTTCCAGCCAGGCGTAGGGATCGTTGGACACGGCGGTTTCCTCTGCAGAGACGGCGCCAGCGGTGATCAGACCGGCAACCAGGCAGATCGAGGCGAGTTTGGACATGAATGTTTCCGGGAGAACGAACGCCGGGAACGTAGCATAGCCCTCCGCCCGCCCGACCCTGCCGAAGGTCAGGCCGCGCGCACCTGTGTCGCCGCACGCGACGTGCTGCGTCGGCGTTGCGCCTGCGGCCCGCGCCGACGTGGCGCGCCGCGTCGCGCACCGGGCCGCGCCAGGGTCGGCAGCGCGAACCGGTGCAGGCTCCACCAGGCCAGCATCGGCATGCCGACCAGCCACAGCGGCAGCCAGCCGATCCATTCGCTGTGGCCGCGCGCGGCCGGCCATACCAGCACCAGGGCCAGGCCGGCCAGGGCGATCTGCCGGACCGGGCGCAGCACGCGCGGGTCGGGACGTTCGGAACGACGGGAAGGACGAATCGACATGGCGGCACTCCGTGGCAGGAAGGATCGGAACAGGCCGGCAGGATTGCCTGCGCCCATCTCACCGGCTGCGACCTGGCCGCGAAACCAGCGAAAGCTCCGGCACCAAGACGCTCAGGTACGGCAGCAGCAGCGCTCCCGGCGACGCGACCAGCACCGCCTGGCACCGACGGCGCGCTCTTCCGCACCCAGACCCAGGCCCCCGGATGCCGCGTCTGATGCAGCCGCGTGCGCCAGACCCGACCGTTGACGCGAACTTGCCCCCTGCATGCGGTAGTGTGCTGCTCCAACTGCCCCTTTGTGATGTTGCGATGCGCCTGACCGTTACGATCGCCCTCGCTTTTCTGTTCGTCCTCGGCCTGCCCGTGGCATCCGCCAAGGACACGCCTGCCAGCGAGCCGGCAGTCGATCTGTCCAAGATCATGGGCACCTGGTACGTGATTGCGCGTATGCCCAACCCGGTGGAGCGTGGCCACGTCACCAGCCGCGACGAGTACACCCTGGTCGAAGACGGCAAGGTGGCGGTGCGCTATCTGTACCGCGAGGGCTTCGGCGAGCCGGAAAAAGAGGTCAACGCGCGCGCCTCGGTGGACGCCGAGAGCGGCAACCGCGATTGGCGGGTGTGGTTCTACAAGGTCATTCCGGCCAAGCAGCGCATCCTGGAAATCGCACCGGACGGCTCATGGATGCTGATCTCCTATCCCGGCCGCGACCTGGCCTGGATCTTCGCGCGCAAGCCGGACATGAGCCGCGACCAGTACCGCAAGCTGGTCGACAAGATGCGCGACGACTATTCCATCTACACCGACAAGCTCAAGCGCGTGCCGCAGTTGCGCGAGCAGGTGGACCGCCTGGGTTTTGAAGTGCCAAGCAAGCGCTGACGCACGCTCAGTCGTAGTTGCTCAATGCCAGCGATAGCAGCGCCTTGGCCTGCTCGCGCAGCGAGACCGGCTCGACGATCTCCGCATCCGAGCCGTAATGCAGCACGTCCATCAGCAGCTCGCGCGAGTTGCTGTAGGGCACCTTGAGCTCATAACGGCCATCGGCCAGAAAGCGGCCCTGCTGCTTGGAGTGCCAATGCTCGTCGGCAACCCAGCGCGCGGCCTTGGCACTGAACACGATGGTGGCCCAGCCCTTGGGCGCGCCGGAAAAGATGCCGTAGCTGGCCGCCAGCTGCTCGTCCAGCTCACTATCGGGCACATCGCGCGGCACGCTCTCGAGCAGCCGCGCGTGATTGATGCGGTCCACCGCAAAGCTGCGCACGCCATCGCGGCCGTGGTCCCAGGCGTCCAGGTACCAGTTGTCGCGGTAGTGGGTGATGCGCTGCGGAGACACGGTGCGCTTGGTCGATTCGTCGGTGGAACGGGCGCGGTAATCGAAGCTCAGCTGCTTGCGCTCCAGTACACCCGAGGCGACGGTGCGGAAGCTGGCCTCGTCCAGCTTGCGGCCGCGGTGCGGAATCACCCGCACCCGGTCAACCGGCCACTGCGACACACCGGCCTGGGCGGCCAGCAGCCCTTCGATGCGTTGCTGCAGCGGCGCCAGCATCGAGGACAACACCCCGCCGCCGGTGCGCGCCAGCAATTGCTGGGATGCCAGCAGCGCGTGCAGCTCCTCCGAACTCAGCCACAGGCCAGGCAGCTCGAAGCGATCGCTTTCGCCAGAGAGATAGCGGAACCCCGATTCGCCGTCGCCTTCCACCGGCGCCATCAGCGCATCGCGCAGGAATGCCAGATCGCGGTACACGGTTGCGCGGGAACAGCTCAGCTCATCCTGCAGCCGCGCCACCGTGACCGGGTAGCGTGCCGACTTGAGCAAGCGATGCAGGGAATTGATGCGTTCGTAGCGGTCCATGCGTCGATTATGTCCGAGTCTTTGCGTGGCGGGGTGAGCGTCGCTGTCTACCGGCAATCATGCCCGCATCGACGCCGCCGCGGCGGTGCCCCCGTGGCCGGCGCGTTCGCCTGTGCTGCGCGCGGGCCGGATCTGCTACCTGCGTGGTGCGCAACCGGGCCAGTCGCTGCCGTTCCGGAGCCGGCGCCCCAACCTCTTCTGAAGCGTAGCGTTCACTCGCTCATGACGCAGCCGCTCAGTCCGTTATCATGAAATCGCTTCCACCCTTCTTCGCCCCTGACCTCCAAAGCGAGCCGCCCATGTCCCGCCGTGCCCCGTTGTCTGCCCTGCTGCCCCTGTTGTTGATCACGCCCACCGTCTGGGCCCAGGCAGTCGCACCGGCACCGGCGGACCCCGCTGCCGCCGTAATGCCGTCGCCGTGGAGCGGGAGCAGTGGCGAGCTCGGCTACGCCGCCGCCCATGGCAACAGCACCACCGACAGCCTCAACGGCCGGGTCCGCTTGCGCTACACCGACGGCGACTGGATCCACAGCCTGGATGCCACCGCACTGCGCTCCAGCTCCGAGTACACCAATACCAACGACGACGGCAGCACCTCGCGCGAACGCCAGACCACGGCCGAGCGTTACACCGGCAGCGCCGGCAGCGCGCTGCAGCTGGGCGAACACCGCCAGCTCACCGCCACCGGCCGCTACGAACACGACGACTTTGCCACCTACGACCGCCTGGCCACCTTCGGTATCGGTTACGGCACGCGCCTGATCGATGCCGAACGTTTCTATCTGGATGCGCAGATCGGCCCGGGTATCCGGCGCGCGCACAACAGCGACGAAGACCGCAACGAGACCGGCCTGATCGGGCGCGGGCTGTTCGACCTCAAGTACACCGTCACCGACAACACCGACCTGATCAACACGCTGCTGGTGGAATCGGGCGAATACAACACCTACGCGCAGAACGATTTCGGCGTGCAGGTCAGCATGAACTCGCACTTCGCGCTCAAGGCCGCCTGGCAGATGCGCCACAACAGCGAGGTCAGCGACGGCGACAAGAAGACCGACACGCTGACCACGGTGAACCTGGTCTACACGTTCAAATAAGCAACCACGCCCCGTAGGAGCGGACCTGGCCGCGAAGGGCTTCACCGATAAAGCCTCTCGCGGCCGGGGCCGCTCCTACGAAGAGCCGCTCCTACGAAGAGCAGTGCCTTTGGCGGACAGGCCGCGACGCGGCGGTCGATCGGTCCCACATTCGAATACGCAGCCGCGCCCTGTAGGAGCGGACCTGGCCGCGAAGGGCTTTCCCGGTAAAGCCTCTCGCGGCCGGGGCCGCTCCTACGAAGAGCGGTGCCTTTGGCGGACAGGCCGCGACGCGGCGGTCGGTCGGTCCCACGTTCGAATCCGCAACCGCGCCCTGTAGGAGCGGACCTGGCCGCGAAGGGCTTCCCCGGTAGAGCCTCTCGCGGCCGGGGCCGCTCCTACGAGAGCGGGCGTTGCGTGAGGCGGTACTGCCTGCTTGGCGGCGAGGGCTGGACTTGCACCTGCCGCCGCATCGATGCCGGTTGCGTTACAGGTGGCGCGGCGGCGTGTTTACAGCTCCGCCAGCAGCTGCGCGGCGCCCTTGTCGAACAGGCCTTGCGCGACCAGGCGGCCCAGTGCCTCGGTGTCGTCGGCGCTGCCGTGCGCCTCGGCGTGGATCAGGCGTCCGTCGCTGGCGCTGCCGACCATGCCCTGCAGGAACAGGCCCTGCCCCTCCCAACGCGCGAACGCCGCCACCGGTACGTGGCAGCTGCCGTGCAGCGCGCGATTCATTGCCCGCTCCGCTTCCACGCAGGCGCGCGTGCGGCCGGCATCCAGCACCGCCAGCAGGCCGTGGATGCGCGCATCGTCACCACGGCATTCCACCGCCACCGCGCCCTGGGCCGGCGCCGGCAACCAGTCGGGGACGTCCAGGCGCGCGGTGATGCGTGCATCCAGGCCCAGCCGCTGCAGGCCGGCGCAGGCCAGCACGATGGCGTCGTAACCGCCGTTGTCGAGCTTGGCCAGGCGGGTGTTGACGTTGCCACGCAGGTCGATCAATTCCAGATCCGGGCGCGCGGCGCGCAGCTGCGCCTGACGCCGCAGGGAGGACGTACCCACGCGCGCGCCCAGCGGCAGCGCCTGCAAGCTGGCGTAGAGGTTGGACACCAGCGCATCGGCCGCATCGCCGCGCTCCATGATCGCCGGCAGCACGAAGGGCGGGTCCAGCTCCATCGGCACGTCCTTGAGCGAATGCACCGCGCAATCGGCCTCGCCGCGCAACATCGCCAGCTCCAGCTCCTTCAGGAACAGGCCCTTGCCGCCGATCGCGGCCAGCGAGCGGTCCAGCACTTCATCGCCACGGGTGCTCATCGGCACCAGCGCGACCTCCAGCCCCGGGTGGTGCTGGCGCAGCGCGGTGGCGACGTGTTCGCTCTGCCAAAGGGCGAGCGGGCTCTTACGGGTAGCGATGCGGAGCGTGGTCATCGGCCCATTATCACGGACCGGGCGCGGAACTCCTACCTGGGCCGCACGCCGGCGCCCGCAGCACCGTGCCGCCCACGGCCAATGACCCGGCCACACCCGGCATGCCGCGCGCTAGCGCAACTGCTCGCGCAGGCTGGCCACGCAGCGGCGGCTCACTTCCAGGGGGTGCGGCACGTTGCGCAGCACCGCATGCACCTGGCCATCGCCGCTGCGGCGCAGCTCCACCAGTTCGTCGCGCGCGACCAGGCAGTTGCGGTGGATGCGTACCAGGCGATCGGCAAACTCGTCTTCCAGCGATTTGAGCGACTCTTCGATCAGGTCCTCGCCACGGCTGTGGTGGACGATGACGTATTTTTCCTCGGCCTGCAGGTAGCGGATATCGCCGATGGCGATCAGCCGCAGGCTGCCGCGCAAGCGTGCGCACAGGTGTGTGCGCGGCGGCGGCGCGGCGCTGGGCGCACGCCCGGCCAGAAAGGTGGCCACCTTTTCCAGCGCGGCGGCCAGGCGTTCGGGGCGCACCGGTTTCATCAGGTAATCCAGCGCGGCGGCATCGAAGGCCGACAGCGCATGCTGGTCGTAGGCGGTGCAGAACACCACCGCCGGCTGCGGCTGGTTCTGGCGCAGCAGGCGCGCGGTTTCCAGGCCGTCGACGCCGGGCATGGCGATGTCCAGCAGCACCAGATCCGGATGCAGGTGGTGGCACTGCTGGAGCACCTGTTGGCCGTTTTCGGCCTCGCCGATCACCTCGACGTGCGGATGTTCACCCAGCAGCATGCGCAGGCGCTCGCGCGCCAGTGGCTCGTCATCGGCGATCAGCACCCGCACTTGCGTGGCCGTCATGGACATCCCCCTTCGCTGCAGCGACTCCCCCGTCACGGCAGCGGCAATGTGATCTCACACGCATAGTAGCCCTCGGCCCAGCTGGCCGCCATCCGTGCCCCGGCACCGAACTGGAATGCCAGCCGGTGCGAGATGCTGGCCTGGGCGTGGCCGGCACCGGCCACCAGCGGCAACTGGGTGCCCGGCTGCGGGGCGGGATTGACGATACGGATCTGCAACTGGTTGTCGCGCTGGCGCAGCGACAGGTACAGCGTGCCGCCCTCGGGCATGCGCGAAACGCCATGCAGCACGGCGTTCTCCACCAGCGGCTGCAGCACCAGGCGCGGCATCGGCAGCTCCCATGGCAACGGCTCCTGCCGGTGCCAGCGCACCTGCAGGCGCTCGCCCAGGCGCAGTGATTCGATCGCCAGATAGCGCTCGGCCAGTTCGCATTCGGCGCGCAAGCTGGACACGCCTTCGCCGGCACCGAGCGCGGCACGGAACAGGTCCGACAGATCCAGCACCGCCTGCTCGGCCACCACCGGGTCGCGGCGCAACAGGCTGGCGATGAGATTCATGCTGTTGAACAGGAAATGCGGGCGGATGCGCGCCTGCAAGGCGTCGGCCTGGGCACGCGCATTGGCCTGCACCTGTGCTTCCCAACGGTCGCTGACGTAGAAGTAGCGCAGCGCCAGCGCGGTGATCAGCACCACGGTCGCCGCGCTGCCCAGGGTGAAACGCCAGAAGCCGACCAGGGGGCCAAGCGGGGCCTGGTCGAGCGCCGCATACAGGGCATGCACGATGCCGGCACCGAGCATGGCCACCACCGCAGCGATCGACAGCGCGGCCAGCGCGCCCACGCGTGGCGGCAGCCGCGACAATGAAGGCCGCAGCACGCACAGCAGCACGCTGACCGCCAGCGCCAGCCACAGCGCCAGGCCGCTGGCCGAGACAAAGCGCGACACGGTGATAGTGCGCGCCGCACCGGCGTCGGGCACCAGGGTCACCACCAGCACCACCAGTTCGGCCAGGCCCAGCATGGCGCCCAACCGTGGCAGCCGGCACAGGTCCGGCATCCAGGCGATCTGGGGCGCGTGCTGGGCCATGGCCTCAGGCGGCGGTGAAGCGCGCCTGCATCCAGTTGCGCAAGGCCTCGATCTCTTCCAGGCAGACCTGGTGGCCCATCGGGTAGGTGTGCCAGTCCAGTTCGAACCCGAGCGTGCGCAGGGTCTGCATGCTGGCCTGGCCGGCGCCGAACGGCACCACCGGATCGGCCGTGCCGTGGGCCATGAACACCGGTTGGCGGGAGGCAGCCGGCTGCAGCTGGCTGGCGGCCGCCGCCGGGTCTGGCAGGTAGGTGGACAGGGCGATCAACCCGGCCAGCGGCACGCGGCGCTGCAGCCCGACCGCCAGGGTCACCGCGCCGCCTTGCGAGAACCCGGCCAGCAGCATGCGCTCGGGAGCGATGCTGCGGGATTGCTCATGGGCGATCAACGCCTCGACCTGGGCCACCGATTCGGCGATGCCGGCCTTGTCGGCGCGCGTGGCGAAATCCATGCCGACGATGTCGTACCAGCCGCGCATGCGCACGCCGTTGTTGATGGTGATCGGGCGGACCGGCGCATGCGGAAACACGAAGCGCAGCGCCGGCCACTGCGGGCGCACCAGCTCCGGGACCATCGGGGCGAAGTCACTGCCATCGGCGCCCAGGCCGTGCAGCCACAGCACGGTCCATTGCGGGTTCGGTCCGGTCTCGCGTTCGATCACTTCCAGCATCATCCAGCTCCGCTTGCGGGCTGGGCATTATGCCTTGCGCCATCGGCCGGGCTGCTCACGGAGCGGCCAAGCGACATGCGCGTGGCCCGGGTCGCCACTGTCGCGGCCTGCCTGGCAGGACAGGCGGGTAGCTCACGCTGCGCATGGCCATACCGCCATGCGCCTGGCAGGCGCTCAGATCAGCGACGGCTCCAGCGCGGCGGCGCGGCGCAGCTCGGCCGCTCGCACCAGCACCTTGGGCGGATCGAGCTCTTCGGGAATGCAGAAGATGCCGGCGCGGCGCAGGCCCAGGCCGGTGCGACGCAACGAGGTCAACGCCACCACCGGGATCGACACCGCCATGCCCACGATCACCGGCGCCATCCAGGCCGCCAGCGACGGCGACACGGTATAGGCTACCGCCCCCATGAACAGGCCGAACACGGTCAGCCCGCCGTAGCTGCGCAACAGCGCCGGCCACGACAGCTTGCCGTCGTCGCGCACCTGCGCATCCCACCCCGAATCCTTGCCGGCCAGCACTTCGAACACGCCGCGCGACTGCAGGTACATCACCACCGGCGCCATCAGGGCCGCCAGCACGGTTTCCAGCAGGATGCTCAGCAGCGCGCGGATCGCGCCGCCGCAGGCACGCAGCTCGCGCGGGTTGAGCAGCAATGCGATGTAGCCGAGCAACTTGGGCGCCAGCAGCACGAACATGGTGCAGACAAAGATCCAGATCGCATTGCCCTGGCTGCTGCCATGCCAGTAGCGGGCAGGCGAGAACGGCAGGTCGCCGGCCAGGTCGATGCCGCCACCGGCCAGCGGAATGCCGATGCCGATCAGCATCAGCAGGCCCCACATCGGCGCGGTGAAGTAATGCCCGATGCCGATCAGCATGTGCATGCGGCTGACCCAGTGCAGGCCCTTGGCGCCGACCACCTTGGCATGCTGCAGGTTGCCCTGGCACCAGCGGCGGTCGCGGATCAACAGGTCGGTCAGCGTGGGCGGGCCTTCTTCGTAGCTGCCCTGCAGGTAGGGCACCATGTGCATGGCCCAGCCGCCGCGCCGCATCAGCGCCGCTTCGACGAAATCGTGGCTGAGCACATGGCCGCCGAACGGCTTGCGCCCGCGCAGCGACGGCAGGCCTGCGTGGTCGGCAAAGGCCTGGGTGCGGATGATGGCGTTGTGGCCCCAGTAATTGCTCTCGGCACCGTGCCACCAGGCCACGCCGAAGGCGATGATCGGCCCGTACACGCGCCCACCGAACTGCTGCATGCGGGCGAACAGGGTCTGCCCGTTGACCACCGCCGGCAGGGTCTGGATCAGGCCCACGTCCGGATTGTTTTCCATGCCGGCGACCAGCCGCACGATGGTGTCGCCGGTCATCACGCTGTCGGCGTCCAGGATCAGCATCTGCGGGTAGTTGCCGCCGAAACGGCGCACCCAGTCGGCGACATTGCCGGCCTTGCGCGCGGCATTGTCGGCGCGGCGACGGTAGAAGATGCGCCCGTGTCCGCCGACGCGATCGCACAGCTCGTTGTAGACCAGTTCCTCGGCAGCGCCGATGTGTTCGCGGGTGGTGTCGCTGAGCACGAAGAAGTCGAAATGCTCCAGCTGGCCGGTCTCGGCCACCGATTCGTAGATCGCCTGCAGGCCGGCGAGCAGCCGGCGCGGGTCCTCGTTATAGGTCGGCATCAGCAACGCGGTGCGCGTGTGCAGGGTCGGCAGCGGAGCGTCCGGGTCGATGCCGAGCTTGCGTCCGGCGCGCGCCACCACGGTGACGAAGCCGGCCACCGCGCTGGCGAAGGACATCGCGATCCAGGCAAACAGCAGCACGAACAGGCCGAGCAGGCAGCCTTCCAGCACGCTCAGGCCATCGGGCCACAGCACGCTCAGCATCACCCAGACCGCCACCGCAGTGGTGGCGACGGTGCCGCCAATCAGATAGAAACGCCGCAGGCCGATGCCGACTGGCGCGGTGCGCTGATGCGGCACCTGCAGGCGACCTTCGCGCAGGGATTGCTCGGGCATGGCCAGCGGCGCTTCCGGTGGCAGCGTGGGCTGACCGGCGTCGAGGGCGGAAACGGGGGGAAGATCGGTTGGTGCGGGGGAAAGAGTCACTGTGCCGTCCATCAAGGCTGCCCGCCGCACGATCGCGGCAGTGTGGGCTGAAGCGGAAGATCCCTACCCGCTACGCGTGGCGCCGCCATCGCATGCACCCTGGTCCGGGCAAGCCCGGCGGTGCGCGACCACGTCGCAGAATTAGCAGCTCTAAGACCACTCCGATGCACAAGCTCTCCTGGCTGCGACGATGACGCCGCGGCTCATCTTAAAGAATCGACCGTTAAAGGAAACGAAGGCCGCGCTGCAGTCTTCGCCCCACCTGACGAGGACCGCGCGGCAGACTACGCCGCAGCGACCGAACGCTACCCCAACAGATTGCAGTCTGGCACGCGTGCCGTCACGGGCGTCAAACCACGCTGTCGTGTCAGACAAATGCAATAGATGTGCCAGGAGGCGCAATCGGTTGTAGCGACAGCCTGCCGGCGCTGGCGCTCGCGGCGATGACGCTGACCGGATTGCGACGGCAGGCGCGCGTCAGGGCGTCTCGAAATCAGCGCTGTAGGCCCGCGCCGACCTTGGTTCTAGCCACGGACGGTGCGTTCCGCACTCTGTAACCGCTTCAAGACAACCGGGATTCTCGCGTCGGTGCCGCGTCTAGATGCAGTCAGAAGGCCAGGTCAAACGCCTGGCGGGTCGAGGGCGCGGCGCCCTCATCGCTCGCGGGACACGCCGTGAACCCGTCCCTGGGGGCTCGGTGGCGGCCTCCATGCCGCCACACGGTCCCGCGAACGGCAAGGGCACCGCACCAGAGAGTTGGTCGGCTGTTTTCTTGAAAGCGTGTTGCCCGGCTTGCGGTGAGCAGACGAGACATTTGCAGGTCGCGTGTTGGAGGCCTGTCTGCCGCTCGGCTTGCGCGAGGAACTGATCGGACGCAACGTGATTCGAACAACGCACGCCATGCCCTGCTTGCACCACGCACACCGCCATCTCGACCGGTCCTTGCCCGCCCACCGTCGCGGGACCTTGAGCGGCATGGATGCCGCGCCAGAGCCTACACGGACGTACTTGCGGCGTGTCCTGCGATGGTGGGCGGGCAAGGGCCCTGCAGCCAACCCGCGGCTCCGCCGCTCTGGCGCCCTCACCGCACGCCGATGCGCTGGCATTGGCCTGAGAACCAGGCCACTTGTCAGCCGCTTTGCAAAACGACGCATGCATGACACCCAGGGCTGCCTGGACAACCGCAGGCTCACCGCCTTGGAGCAACTGACAAGACCCCCGAGCACCGGGCACGTGGCTTGAGCCGGATGGCGGCATGCACACGGGGCACATGCCGCATCGGGCAACAGCGACGCCGCTGATGGAAGCGCAGTCGCCGCGTCAGCCGTCCTACTTGCGCGCCGCCTCGCTGGCATCGCGGGTGGCGCGGAACTCCGAATCGTTGCTCCAGTTCGGCCACTGGCGCGAATCGGCCAGCTGCTGGCCCAGCGCGTACAGCACGCCCAGGTCACGCGCGGCACCGGCGAAGGTCCAGTCCGGCTTCCACTCATCGCCCTGCTGGTGATAGCGCTTGGCGGTGTAGTCGTCGGAGGCGGCCTTGCCTGCGGCCACGCCGCCCACTTCCCAATCCTGCCCGGCCGCATACGACAGCGCCGGCACGCCACGCTTGGCGAAGGAGAAATGATCCGAACGGAAGAAGTACCCCGCCTGCGGCTTGGGATCGGGCGTGTAGCGCAGCTTCCACTGGCCGGCGACGGTCTTGAGCTGATCGAGCAACTGGAGTTTTGCGGTGCCGTAGATGCTGAAATCGCGCGACGGCACGAACGGGCTCATACCGTCCATGTTGATCACCGCCACCGTGGTGTCCAGCGGATACAGCGGCTTGGAGGCGTAGAACTCCGAGCCCAGCAGGCCCTTTTCTTCGGCGGTGACGGCCAGGAACACCACCGAGCGCTGCGGCTTGGGGCCGGCGGCAAAGCCGCGCGCCAGTTCCAGCAGTGCGGCCGTGCCGCTGGCGTTGTCCAGCGCGCCGTTGAAGATGGTGTCGCCGCGTGCGTCCGGCTTGCCCACGCCGATGTGGTCCCAATGCGCGCTGTAGATCAGCGTTTCATCCGGATGCGTGCTGCCATCCAGCCGCGCCACCACGTTGTGCGAGGTGATCACATCGGATTTGACCTGGTAGCTGGCGCTCAACCCCTGGCCCTTGAGTTCCACCGGCTTGAAGCCGCGCGTCTGCGCCTGCTTCTTCAAGGTGTCGAAATCCAGCCCGGCCTGCTTGAACAGGTCGGCGGCCAGGTCGCGCTGGATCCAGCCTTCCAGGGTGGGATGCGCGGCGCGCGGGTTGTCGCGCACCACATCGAACATGGTGTTGGTGTTGGAGCTGGCCACCGTGTCCCAGCCATAGGAGGCCGGTGCGGTTTCGTGCACCACCAGCACGCCGAGCGCGCCCTGGCGTGCGCCTTCTTCGTACTTGTAGGTCCAGCGGCCGTAGTAGGTCATGCCGGCGCCGTCGAAGGCGCCCTTGCCGGTTTCGAAGTCCGGGTCGTTGATCAGCACCACCGCGATCTTGCCTTTCAGGTCCACGCCCTTGAAGTCGTCCCAGTCGCGCTCCGGCGCCTTGACGCCGTAGCCGACGAACACCAGCGGTGCGTTGGCGATATCGACCTTGGACGAGCCGTCCAGCGCGGCGCGGATGGCGATCTGCTTGCCCTGGGTCAGCGCCTGCGGCTTGCCGGCATGCTGCAGGGCGATGGTCGGCGTACCGACGATATCGGCGCGGCGCAGCGGCACCGCCTGGGTCCAGGCGCGCTTGCCGTCGCGCAGATCGCCGCCCGGCTGCAGGCCGGCAGCGGCGAACTGCTTGCTCAGGTAGGCGATGGTCTTTTCTTCGCCGGCAGTGGCCGGGCCGCGGCCTTCGTAGGCATCGGAGGCCAGCTCCTTGACGTCGCGCGAGATGCGCGCGCCATCGAAGGTCGGCGTGGCCGCCATCAGTGCGGTCGAGACCGCCATCGCCAACATTCCCATCGCAACGCGTTTGGTAACAACTCGCTTCACTGCAGCACCCAGGTAGTGTCCGAACAGCCCTGGAGTGTAGCCACTGCGGCGTTCGATCGGGTGTGCACGGCGGACACCGATGCGCGGCGACGTGCAGTGGCAGCGACGCAGCACTGATCGACAAGGCCAGGTGGCGATGCCATGCGACGATGCTGCCACCGACGCGCGGCCTGCGCTGTGCGGGCGCGTCATGGCGCCGGGTGGCGTCCAGCCGCCGCATGCCGCGGCGGCCGACACTGCAGCGCTGCCGCCGGCGAACGCCGGTGCGTCTCAGAACAGGTCGACGCTGCCGACCTGCTGGGCAACCTGCCGCATCTGCCCGCTGGCCACCAGTTCGGCGTAGACCTCGGCGCGGTTGCGGCCATGCTGCTTTGCCCAGTACAGCGCCTTGTCGGCCTCGTCGAGCAACTGGCTGATCAGCCGGCCGTCGGTCAGCTCGACGATGCCGGCGCTGAGCGTGACCTTGCCGACCTGCGGAAATACATGCTCGGCCACCGCCACACGGAAGCGCTCGAACAACGCCACCGCCGTGTCGCGATCCACTCCGCGCAATACGATCACAAACTCTTCGCCACCGAAGCGGAACAGCAGGTCGTCCTGACGGAAGCAGCGCTGCATCAACTGGGCCACCAGCAGCAGCACCTCGTCGCCGTACAGATGGCCGAAGCCGTCGTTGACGCGCTTGAAGTGGTCGATGTCCACGATCCCCAGCCACACGCCTTCGCTGGCCGCTGCATCCGCGCCACCGGAGAACAGGCGCAGGATCACATCGTCGAAGGTCTTGCGATTGCGCAGGCCGGTCAACGCATCGCGCTGGGCATCGTCGAGCAGGCTGCGGTAATTCTGGAAGAAACGTGCAAAACCCTGCAGCATCACCTGCTCGGCGGCGCCGGGTGCGCGCGTGCCGCCCACGCGCAGGCAGGTGCGGATCCCGCGTGCTTCCATCATCGGATACACCAGCAACGCGCGGCCGTCCTGCTGCAACTGCACCACATCGCCCGGCCCGTGCAGGTCGGCCAGCTGCGTGCGCAGGTGCGCGTCGTGGATGTCGGCCACCGTCAGCGACAGCCGGCCATCCTCGCGCAGCCGCGTCTCGGCCATGGTGCGGCCATCCGGGGCGATGCGCAGCAACGACAGCTCCTCGGACGCGCAGACCTCGCGCATGGTGCGCAACAGGCTCAGATCGAGCAGATCGGCGTCGCGGATGGCGGTCAGGTCCACCATGCGTTCCAGCAACGGTGCCGTGGTCATTGCCGCACCATCCCGCGGGCGGACGCAGGCCCGCAGCGCCGGTCACGGCACGCGGGCACACCTCTCGGGCTGGAACGCACTGGCATCACGGCGGGTTACCGGCAATCTCGATGCCGGTTCATCGGCGCTGAGCGCGCGAACTTGAGTCTGCCCGCCGGCCGCCGCCGCGCACGGCCAGCCGGCGTACACGGATGTGCAGGCGCGCGACAGGCCTGCATCCCTGCGCCGCTTAGGGCAATGCGGACTCCAGCGCATCGTCGCCCAGCGCGTGCGCCTGCATCAGCCGCCGGCTGCCGGCATTCAGGCCTTTGACCTGGACCTCCAGCCCATGGTGGCGCAGCCGCTGCACCACCTTGTCCAGCGCCGCCACCGCGGTGATGTCCCAGAAATGCGCGCGGCTGACATCGATCACCACCGCACGGCCGGGCACCTGGCGCGCGTCGAAGGCGTCGATGAACACGTCGGCCGAGGCGAAGAACACCTGCCCGCGCACGTGGTAGGTGCGCACGCCATCGTCGCCGTCGCTGTGCGTGATCTGCAGCAGCCCGGCCACCTTGAAGGTGAAGAACACACCGCTCAGCACCACGCCCACCGCTACGCCGGCGGCCAGGTTGCGGGTGGCCAGGGTCACCGCCACGGTGGCCAGCATCACCACACTGGAGGTGCGCGGATGGGTGACCACGGTGCGCAGCGAACGCCAGTCGAAGGTCTCGGCCGAGACCATCACCATGATCGCCACCAAGGCGATCACCGGTACCTGCGAGACCCATGGCTTGAGCAGCACCATCAGGATCAGCAGGAACACGCCGGCGAACAGGGTCGAAAGACGGCCGCGCCCGCCGTACTTCACGTTGCCCACGGTCTGCCCGATCATGCCGCAGCCGGCGATGCCGCCGAACAGACTGGCAGCGGTGTTGGCCAGGCCCAGCCCGGTGCACTCGCGGTTCTTGTTGCTCGGGGTGTCGGTGAGTTCGTCGACCACGCGTGCGGTCATCAGCGATTCGAGCAGCCCCACCATCGCGATGGCCAGCGCCGGCAAGGCGATGATGCGCAAGGTCTCCAGCGTCAGCGGCACCGCCGGCCATTGCAGGAATGGCAGCGCGTCGGGCAGCTTGCCCAGGTCGGCCACCGTCTCCAGCGGCAGATGCAGGGCCGAGCCCAGCAGCGTCAGCACCAGGATGCACAGCAACGGCGACGGAATCGCCGACACGCCCGGCAGCGGCAGCCGTGGCAGGCCGTAGATGATGAGCAGGCCCAACGCCAACATGCCCCAGGTGGCCAGGTTGGCGTGCTGCAGATGCGGCAGCTGCGCGGCAAAGATCAGCACCGCCAACGCATTGACGAAGCCGGTGCGCACCGAGCTGCTGACAAAGCGCATCAGCACGCCCAGCCGCAACAGGCCGAACAGGATCTGCACCGCACCGGCCAGCAGCCCGGCCGCCAGCAGATAGGGCAAGCCGTGTGCGGCCACCAGCGGTGCGGCCACCAGGGCCACCGACCCGGCCGCGGCGGAAATCATCGCCGGGCGCCCGCCGAAGAACGCGATGACGATCCCGATCACGAACGACGCGAACAGCCCCACCTGCGGGTCGACACCGGCCACGAACGCAAAGGCGATCACTTCGGGAATCAGCGCAAAGGTGGCGACCGCACCGGCCATCAGTTCGCGCGCAGGCGAGGCGCGCCATTGCGCCAGTTCGGCACGCAGGAAAGACATTGGAAGACACTCCGGGGACAGAAAGGACAGCCTGCGGACAGGCCACAACGGCGATAGTGTGCGCGAAAGCGAACCGGCCCGCAGCCGGCGTGTGATCGGTGCGGCAATGCGCCTTTCTGTGGGCCGGATCACGCCAAACGGCGCAGCCGCGGACCAAGATGCCCCCCTCACCGGGTTCGGGTGTCGAGCCGGGTTCGCTAGGGAGACCACCATGTCCATCTTCAGGACTGCACGTACGCTCGCACTGGCCACGGCGCTGGCGCTCGCCGCCGCACCGGCCTTCAGCTACTCCATCAGCAACAACAAGATCGTCGACGACAGCGGCAAGGTGGTCCAGCTCAAGGGCGTCAACGTATTCGGCTTCGAGACCGGCAACCATGTCATGCATGGCCTGTGGGCACGCAACTGGAAGGACATGATCAACCAGATGCAGGGCCTGGGCTTCAACGCCGTGCGTCTGCCGTTCTGCCCGGCCACCCTGCGCAGCAGCACGATGCCGACCAGCATCGACTACAGCCTCAATGCCGATCTGCAGGGCCTGAGCTCGCTGCAGATCCTGGACAAGGTGATCAACGAATTCAACGCACGCGGCATGTACGTGCTGCTGGATCACCACACCCCCGACTGCGCTGCCATCTCCGAGCTCTGGTACACCGGCTCGTATTCCGAAGCGCAGTGGCTGGACGATCTGCGCTTTGTCGCCAACCGCTACAAGAACGTGCCCAGCGTGATCGGCCTGGACCTGAAGAACGAGCCGCACGGTGCCGCGACCTGGGGCACCGGCAACGCGGCCACCGACTGGAACAAGGCCGCCGAGCGCGGTTCGGCCGCGGTACTGGCGGTTGCGCCCAAATGGATCATCGCGGTGGAAGGCATCACCGACAATCCGGTCTGCTCGACCAATGGCGGCATCTTCTGGGGCGGCAATCTGCAGCCGCTGGCCTGCACCCCGTTGAACATTCCGGCCAACCGGCTGCTGCTGGCACCGCATGTGTACGGGCCGGACGTGTACGCGCAGGCGTACTTCAACGACAGCACGTTCCCCAACAACATGCCTGCGATCTGGGACCGTCACTTCGGCCAGTTCGCCGGCACGTATGCGCTGCTGCTGGGCGAATTCGGCGGCAAGTACGGCGAAGGCGATGCACGCGACAAGGTCTGGCAGGACGCGCTGGTGCAGTACCTGCGCAGCAAGGGCATCAACGAAGGCTTCTACTGGTCGTGGAATCCCAACAGCGGCGACACCGGCGGCATCCTGCGCGACGACTGGACCAGCGTGCGCGAAGACAAGATGGCGCTGCTGCGGACGCTGTGGGGCACGCTGAGCAGCACCACGCCGACGCCCGCACCTACTCCGACTCCGACTCCGACTCCGACTCCGACTCCGACTCCGACTCCCACGCCGACGCCGACGCCGACACCCAGCGGCAGCTTCAGCACCAAGGTGAGCGTGGACAGCCAGTGGAACGGCGGCTACTGCAATCGCGTGCAGGTCACCAATACCGGCACCGCCAGCGGCACCTGGGCGATCTCGCTGCCGGTCACCGGCACCGTCAACAATGCCTGGAACGTCACCTGGTCGCAGAGCGGCAACACGCTCAAGGCCAGCGGCGTGGACTTCAACCGCACCCTGGCGGCCGGTGCGACGGCCGAGTTCGGCTTCTGCGCGGCCGGCTGATGCAATAAGGCGGGCACGCAGCGCGTGTCCGCCGCTGCTTGCACGCTGCCGACAGTCTGCAAGTCACCAATGTCGCGTCACCCATCGATCGCTGGATCGATGCCCATGACCTTGTAGGAGCGCCCCCGGGCGCGATGGGGCGTTATCGATAACGCCCCATCGCGCCCGGGGGCGCTCCTACATTGCAGATGTCGCAAGCGAACGCTGCCGCAATTAGCATTCAATCCGCATGTGAATCAGCCGCTATCCAAGACATAGCGCCTTGCGCGCGTTCTGGATCTCGTTGCCATGCCTGTCGTGTCCCTGTTGCGTCGTCACGTTGCCAATCTCCCGCTCACCCGCAAGTTCGTCCTGCTGTGCAGCTTGTTGACGGTGGGCGTGATCCTGCTGGCAGTGGCCGCGGCACGCCTGCAGTATCTGGACCTGATCGAGGCGCGCAAGCTCAGCGTCAAGACCGAGGTGGAGATGGGCCTGACCGTGATGCAGCACTATGCCGACAAGGCCAAGGCCGGCGAACTGACGGTCGAACAGGCCAAGGAAGCTGCGCGCACCACGCTGGCCGACATGCGCACCAACGACGGCGTGGACTACTTCTTCATCGTCGACCCGCAGATGCGCATCCTGATGCATCCCAAGCGCGCCGTCGGCACCGACATGAGCGACTACAAGAGCGATGCCGGGCAGTACGTCTATCGTGACATCAAGACCGCGATCGAGCGCGGCGACGGCTTCAGTTACTACGATGCGCCCAAGCCGGGCAAGCAGGAACAGCTGCCCAAGATCAGCTATGCCAAGACCTTTCCGGCCTGGAACTGGGTGCTGGTGATGGGCGTGTACGCCGAGGACATCCAGGTGCAGGCCTGGGGTTTCACCCGCACCCTGACCTTGATCGGCGGCGCCCTGGTGGCCATGGTGATCGGCCTGTGCTGGTTGATCGCCTCGGCGATGGCGGCACCGCTGCGCGCAGCATCGCGCACCGCCGAGGCGATTGCCTCGGGCCACTTCGATAACGATATCCGGGTCGAGTCGCGCGACGAAACCGGCCAGCTGATGCACAGCATGCAGCAGATGCAGACCCAATTGCAGCGCTTCAACGGCGAGATGCAGACCATGATCCGGCTGCAGCAGGGCGAGAACATCGCGCACCGCATTCCGGAGGATTTCCCCGGCGATTACGGCACCCTGGCGCACGGCGTGAACACGGTGGTATTCGAGCATCTGGATGCCATCAACGAGGCGATGGACCTGATGGGCGAGTATGGCCGTGGCGATCTGCGCCGCGACATGCGCCGCCTGCCCGGCCAGCGCGCGGCGCTGCATGAGGCGCTGGATACGGTGAAGGGCAATCTGTCGGCGATCAACAGCGACATCGCACGCCTGGCCGATGCGGCCGCGCGCGGCGACTTCTCCGCACGCGGCGAACAGGCGCGCTACCAGTTCGCGTTCGCCGAGATGGTGCAGGCCTTGAACCGGCTGATGCAGCAGGCCGATGCAGGCCTGGATGATGTCGGCCGCATCATGGCCGCGATTGCCGATGGCGACCTGTCGCAGCGGGTGGAATCGCATTACGAGGGCGCATTCGGCCGCCTGGCCAATGCGGCCAACCGCACCGCGATCCAGCTGACCACCATCGTGCAGGGCATCCAGCACTCGGCCGAGATGATCAACACCGCAGCCGGCGAGATCGCCAGCGGCAATGCCGACCTGTCCACGCGTACCGAGCATCAGGCCGCGAACCTGGAAGAAACCGCCGCGTCGATGGAAGAACTCACCTCCACCGTGCGCCAGAACGCCGACAACGCGCGCCAGGCCAATCAGCTGGTCAAGGGCACCGGCGAGGTGGCCGAGAGCGGTGGGCGCGTGGTGCAGGAAGTGGTCACCACCATGCAGGCGATCACGCAATCGTCGGCGCGCATCTCCGACATCATCGGGGTGATCGACGGCATCGCGTTCCAGACCAATATCCTGGCCCTGAACGCGGCGGTGGAAGCCGCACGCGCCGGTGAGCAGGGCCGCGGATTTGCGGTGGTGGCCACCGAAGTGCGCGCGCTGGCGCAGCGTTCGGCCGGCGCCGCCAAGGAGATAAAGCAGCTGATCTCCGATTCGGTGGAAAAAGTGGCGCAGGGCTCGGACCTGGTGCAGCAGGCCGGCAGCACGATGACCGAGGTGGTCAGCTCGGTGAAGCGGGTGACCGACATCATGGCCGAGATCACCGCCGCCAGCACCGAGCAAAGCGCCGGCATCGAGCAGGTCAGCACCACGGTGATGCAGCTGGATGAAATGACCCAGCAGAACGCGGCGCTGGTGGAAGAAGCCACCGCCGCGGCACGCAGCATGGAAGATCAGGCGGCGGATCTGACGCGCGCCGTGGCAGTGTTCCGCCTGGTGCCGCAGCAGGCTGCGCTGCCGCAACGACGCTCGGTCGTGCAGGCGGCTTGATCGATGGGGTGATCGCCGCCGTCCCTGCGCGGCGGGAAGAGACGGCAGGCACGCCACTGGTGCGCCTGCCTGGGAACAGCGGATCGGGGGCGCGGTGATCCGGACAACGCAGGCCCTGCCCTGCTCGTAACCATGCGCACCGCCCCTCCTGACGGGTTCTTGCCTGCCCGCCGTCGCGGGACCTTACGCGGCATGGATGCCGCTTAGGCTGACAGGGACGTACTTGCAGCGTGTCCCGCGAGGGTGGGCGGGCAAGGGCCGTGCAGCCAAGCCGCAGATCAGCCGCTCTGCACTCGACGCATCCACACGGTTATCGCCTCTAAACACGACAGGGATCTAGAGCTCCAACGCCGCGGACAGTGACCATCGATCGATGCGATTGCATTGCCAGCGCCACATCGATCCGTGCAACGCGCACTTCTGACTGACGCGACTTTATGGACCGGGCATGCCCTCATCCGCCCTGCGGGCACCTTCTCCCAGAGGGAGAAGGGAGTGTTCGTGGTTGATGCAGCTTTGCGAGTCGGCCGTGCCCTCATCCGCCCTTCGGGCACCTTCTCCCGGAGGGAGAAGGAAGTGTTCCTGGTTGACGCAGCTTTGCGGGTCGGCCGTGTCCTCATCCGCCCTTCGGGCACTGTCTCCCGGAGGGAGAAGGGTGTGTTCCTGGTTGATGCAGCTTTGCGGGTCGACCGTGCCCTCATCCGCCCTTCGGGCACCTTCTCCCGGAGGGAGAAGGGAGTGGTGCTGGATGCGTTGCGTCAGCGCGAGGCGTCGCGTCCGGTGGGGGCGGTGGCGTTGCCGCAGCGGGCCCGTTTGGCGGCATACATCGCTTCGTCTGCCGCATGCATCAGGCTGGCAGCGTCGGCGTGTTGGCCGCGTTGCCAGGCGACGCCGATGCTTGGGTGGATCGGCAGATGCTGCTCCCCGAACACGGCGCCTGCTGCGGCCGCGGTGCGAATCCGTTCTGCCATTGCGGCGCATTCGGTCTGCGGATCCTGCAGGTCGTCCAGCAACACCACGAACTCGTCGCCGGCCAGGCGTGCCACCAGATAGCGGCTGCCTGCGGCTTGCTGCAGGCAGCGGCCGAAGGCGACCAGCACCGCGTCGCCGGCACGGTGGCCATGGACGTCGTTGATGCGTTTGAAGCCGTCCAGGTCCAGGAACATCACCGCGACCGCGCACTGCTGCTGTTGCGCCTGGGTCATCGCGACCTGCAGCGCCTCGGACCAGGCGTGGCGATTCGGCAAGCCGGTCAAGGCATCGCGGGTGGCGCGTTCGTGCATCAGCCGGTGCAGGGACTTGTGCGCAGTGACATCGTGCGCCATCAGGAAGAATCCCTGTGCCTGCGTCGCCGTGCCCTGCATTTCCGGCACCAGGGTGATTTCCACATCGCGCGGTGTCGCGCCGCCACGCAGGACGTGTTCGAAGCTGGCCCGTTGCCCGGTGCTCACCTGCGCCAGCGCAGCGCGCGCGTCCGCACCGAGGTCCTCGCCCAGCACCTGGGTGATCGTGCAGCCGACCAGGCTGGCCGGCTCCACGCCGAGCCAGTCGCGATGCGCCTGGTTGGCGAACAAGCAGCGCTGGGCGGCATCGTAGTGCCCCACCAGGGTGGGCGTGGCATCGCTGATCGCACGCAGCCGCGCTTCGCTTTCGGCCAGGCGTTCGGCGGCGACATGGCGTTCGGTGACGTCCTGGATCTGCGAGACGAAATGCACCGGCGCGCCGCTGCTGTCGCGCACCAGCGACACCGACAACTGCGCCCAGATCAGCGCGCCCTGCTGGCTGATGTAGCGCTTGGCCAGGCTGTAGTTGTCGCGTTTGCCGTTGATCAGCTCTTCCACCAGGCGCAGGTCCACATCCAGGTCGTCCGGATGCGTGATGGTCTGGAAGGTGGTGCGCAACAACTGCTCGCGCGGATATCCCAGGATGCTGCACAGTGACGGGTTGACGTCGCGCCAGGCGCCGTCCAGCGAGACGATCGCCATGCCCTGCGGGGCGGTTTCGAACGCCCCCCTGAAGTGTTCCGCCGCCAGCTGCGCGGCGGCCTGCGCCTGCAGCTCGGCGGTGACGTCGATGGCCATGGCCAGGTAGCCGGACACCCCCTGCTGCGCGTCGTGGATGATGTTGAAGCACAGCCGCACGCGCCGCAGTCCGCCGTCTTTTCGCACCAGGGTCCAGATTTCTTCTTCCAGCTGATCGCCGGCGGCGGCGGCGGCCAGCTTGAGGTAGGACGGCGGCGACAACGCCAGCGTGGCCATGTGCCGCTCCAGCTCGGCCGGCAGATGGAAATGCGCCGGGCAGCTGCCCACCACCTCGTCCGCCGCGTAGCCCAGCAGGCGTTCGGCACCGGGATTGAACAATTCGATGCGCCCGTTCGGGTCGAACGCGATGATCGCCACATCCTGCGAAGCGTCCACCAGCGACTGCAGGCGTGCGCGCTCGCCCGCCAACGCAGCCGAGGCATCGCGCAGTTGGGTGATGTCATGCATCACGCACACGGCACCCAGGGCAACGCCCTGGTCGCTGACCACCGGATCGGCATTGCACAGCACGCTGCGTGCCGGCTGGCCGGTGGAGCGGATCACCATCTCGGCATTGCGCACGTGCTCGCCGGCCCAGGCGCGTACCAGCGGAATGGCCTCGGTGGGCAGCAGCGCACTGCCGTCGGCAGTGTAGAGGTCGAAGTGCTGTGCCCATTGCGATGGCGGCAACAGGCGCGGATCGGTGCCGTGCCATTGCCGCGCGGCGTGGTTGAACTCATGCAGCAGCCCGTCGCTGTCGCAGGACACCACGCCATCGGGCATGGCTTCCAGCAGGCGGCTCAGGGTCTGCCGCTGCGCTTGCGCGGCCAGCCGGTCGCGGCGCGCCTCCAGTTGGCTGACCGCCTGGCGCGCCAGACGGATCAGGCCTTGCTTCTGGCTCTCGTCGAGCAGGCGCGACTGGGTGCTGAGCGTACACAGGGTGCCGTAGGCATAGCCTTCGCGGCCGATCAGCGGAACGCCCACATACGAGCGTACCCCTGGCGCGGCGGTGACCAGCGGGTTGCGCGCAAAACGCGCATCGGCCACGGCATCGGGCACTTCCAGCAGCTCGGTCCCCATCACCGTATAGGAACAGAACGACATGGCGCGCGGGGTGCCTTCCAGATCGGTGCCGCAACGTGCCTTGAACCACTGGCGGTCGGCGTCCAGCAGCGACACCAGCGCCATCGGGGCGCCGGTGATGTGTGCAGCCAGCCAGGCGATATCGTCGAACTCGGCCTCCGGCTCGGTGTCCAGCACCCCCAACCGACGTACCGCCTCCACGCGCAAGGCGTCGGCGGCGGGAACGGGCACGGGCGGCAACAGGACGGTCATGGCGTGGTCGGCAGGTCAGGTCTGGGCAAGGTAGGTCGCCCCAGGTAACGGCGAAGCGACGGGCAACTTGAGCATGTGCGGCCGGGCCTGCTTGATGGCTGGTCAGCGCGCGGTCGCCGTGCCCGCCGGCCGATCCGCTGGCATCTGAATGTCGCAAGGCTTCGCTGCTCGGCCCGGTGCACTTGCCGTGCCTGCGCAATCGACCGCGCCCGGCGGGGGAGCGAATGACCCAGGCCGCCTGCACCCGCCTTGCCGCCAGGCCCGGTGTGGGATCGGGGGCCGCTCCGGCACGCCCGAAGGTGCCCGGTCCGACCGCCGTGCCCTGGCCGACGCCCGAGCCGGCCTCGCTCACCTGCCGCCCTGCCGGCACCCGCACATGCCCCCCCTGCCGGACAGCATTTGCGACGCCGCCAGCCAGCCACTACCCTCGGCCGATTGTCTTGCCCCTGGAGTGTCACATGCTGCGTCCGCTGTCCCTGTTGATCGCCGGTGTGCTCGGCGCCGCTGCCGGTCCCGTTGCCCCCGCCGTCGCGGCCGCCCCGGCCAGCCTGTCCAAGCCTGCGGCCAGCAGTGCCATCCCCGAGATCGGCTACACCCGCTTCACCCTGCCCAACGGCCTGACCGTGGTGGTGCACGAAGACCACAAGGCGCCGGTGGTGGCGGTGAGCATCTGGTACCACATCGGTTCCGGTGACGAGCCGGCCGGCAAGACCGGCTTTGCGCACCTGTTCGAGCACCTGATGTTCTCCGGCTCGGAAAACAACAAGGGCAGCTTCTTTGCGCCGCTGGAAAAGGTCGGCACCACCGACATGAACGGCACCACCTGGTTCGACCGCACCAACTACTTCGAGACCGTGCCGACCACTGCGCTGGACACCGCGCTGTGGCTTGAATCGGACCGCATGGGCCACCTGCTTGGCGCGATCGGCCAGGAAGAACTCGACACCCAGCGCGGCGTGGTGCAGAACGAGAAGCGCCAGGGCGAGAACCGCCCCTACGGCCGCGTGGACCAGAACATCCTGTCCAACCTGTTCCCGGCCAACCATCCGTACCAGCACGACACCATCGGCTCGATGGAAGACCTGGACGCGGCCTCGCTGGCCGACGTCAAACAGTGGTTCAACGACAACTATGGCGCCGCCAACACCACCCTGGTGCTGGCCGGCGACATCACCGTGGCGCAGGCACGCGCCAAGGCGCTGCAGTACTTCGGCGACATCCCGTCCGGCAAGCCGGTGGCGCGCCAGCAGCCCTGGGTGACCCCGCTGGCCGCGCAGAAGCGTGGCGTGCAGCACGACCACGTCTCGCAGCCGCGCATCTACCGCACCTGGGTGGCGCCGCAACTGGGCAGCGATGCGGCGATCCAGCTGGATCTGGCCACCACCGTGCTCGGCGGCGGCAAGACCTCGCGGCTGTATCAGCGCCTGGTCTACCAGGACAATCTGGTCGATGACGTGTCGGCGGCGATCCAGCCGTTCGCGCTGTCCAGCCAGGTGCAGATCCAGGCCGACGTGAAGGACGGCGTGGACCCGGCCAAGGTGGAGGCGATCATCGACGAGGAACTCAGGAAGTTCATCGCCCAGGGCCCGACCGCCGACGAACTGCAGCGCGCGCAGGTGGCCTACCGCGCCGGCTTCGTGCGCGGGCTGGAAAAGGTCGGCGGCTTCGGTGGCAAGGCGGTGATCCTGGCCGAGGGCCAGGTCTATCGCGGCGACCCGGGCGCCTACAAGCAGGATCTGCAGCGCGGCCAGGCCGCCACCGTGGACAGCGTCAAGCAGACCGCCGCCACCTGGTTCGGCAAGGGCGACTACCTGCTCACCGTGCTGCCGGCCGGCAAGGGCTTCGACCCCGCCGCCGAAGACAAGGCGGTGGTCGCCCGTGGCGCCGAACCCGGCAAGCCGGCGCCCAAGCTGCCGGCCGCCGGCAAGTACAACGTCACCGCCTCCACACTGGACCGCGGCAAGGGCGTGCCGCAGACCAGCCAGTTCCCCGACCTGAGCTTCCCGCAATTGCAGCGCGGCAAGTTGAAGAACGGCATCGAGGTGATCCTGGCCGAGCGCCACACCATTCCGGTCACCCAGGTGGAGCTGCTGTTCGATGCCGGTTATGCGGCCGACCAGGGCAACAAGCTCGGTACCGCCAGCTTCAGCGCCGCGCTGATGAACGAGAGCACCGCGGCGCTGGATTCGGTGGAAGTGGCGCAGCGTCGCCAGCGCCTGGGCGCGATCACCGCGGTCGGCTGCGACCTGGACAGCTGCAGCGCCTCGCTGGATGCGCTCAACGACCAGCTGCAGCCGTCGCTGCAATTGTTCGCCGACATCGTGCGCAACCCGGCCTTCAAGGCTGCCGACATCGAGCGCATCCGCGGCCAATGGCTGGCCGGCATTGCGCAGGAAAAGACCCAGCCCAACAGCCTGGCGTTGCGTGCGCTGCCGCCGTTGCTGTTCGGCCAGAACCACCCCTACGGCATCCCGCTCACCGGCAGCGGCACCGAGGCGGCGATCAAGAGCCTCAATGCCCAGGACCTGCAGGCCTTCCACCGCCAGTGGCTGCGTCCGGACAACCTGCGCATCCTGGTGGCCGGCGACACCACGCTGGCGCAGATCATCCCGCAGCTCGATGCCGCCTTCGGCGACTGGAAGGCGCCGGCAACGCCCCTGCCGAAGAAGAACCTGGTCAACGTCGCTGCGCAGCCCAAGCCGCGCGTCTACCTGATCAACCGGCCGGATGCGCCGCAGTCGGTGATCCTGGCCGGCCTGCTCGCACCGTCCACCAAGGCGCCGGACAACCTGGCGATCGGCGTGGCCAACGGTGCCTTCGGCGGCACCTTCACCTCGCGCCTGAACATGAACCTGCGCGAGAACAAGCGCTGGGCCTACGGCGCCGGCACCCGCATGCTGGATGCGCAGGGCCAGCGGCCGTACATGTTCTCCGCGCCGGTGCAGACCGACAAGACCGCCGAGTCGGCCAACGAGATCCTCAAGGAAGCCACCGCGGTCATCGGCGACAAGCCGCTGACCTCCGACGAGATCGAGAAGATCAAGAACCAGCGCATCCGCGCGCTGCCCGGCAGCTTCGAAACCACCGGCGCGGTGCTGGGTGCGATCGAGGGCATCGTGCAGTTCGACCGCCCCGACGATTACGTGCAGACGCTCAAGCCGCGCCTGGAAGCGATCGACCAGCCGGCCGCGCAGGCCGCCATCAAGGAAATCATCGCCCCCAATGCGATGACCTGGGTGATCGTGGGCGACCTGAAGAAGATCGAGGCCCCGGTGCGGGCGCTCAAGCTGGGTGAGGTGCAGGTGCTGGACGTGGACGGCAAGCCGGTCAAGCGCTGAGGCTGGTCAGTCGCACACCGACGGCGCGGCCTGCAAGCCGCGCCGTCGCCAGGTGCGCGGTACGCAATGGCGTGTGTGCGTCTCAGTACCCGGCTCCTGCGCGCAAGACGCAGGCGGCCCACGCGGGCTGGCAAGCTGGCCCCCGGCGCTTCAGCCCGCCGGTTCCTGCTTCCTCGCCTGCGCAGTGCGACAGGGATGCGGATCCGGATCCGCCCGTGAGGTCACGCCAGGGCGCGTGGCCGATATCCACGCCGCGTTATCGGCAGCGCCGGTATCGTGGCATCTTTCTCGTTCGCGCTTGCCCGGCTTATTCGATGAAGCACATGCCCCCGGCTGACGAAGCCTCTCGCCAACAGGTCCTGGACGGCTATCGCATCGTCGACAGCCTGCCCGAGGACACCTACCAAGACATCGTGCAGGTGGCGGCCTCGCTATGCGACACACCGATCGCCCTGATGTCGCTGGTCGACCGTGACCGCCAATGGTTCAAGGCCCAGCTCGGCCTGGGCATGCAGCAGACCGACCGCAGCCAGGCGGTGTGCGATCACGCCATCCGCAGCCCAGAGCAACTGATGGAAGTGCCCGACCTCACCCAGGACAGCCGCTTTGCGGACGTCTCGGTCGTCACCGGCGAGACCGGTGCGCGCTTCTATGCCGGCATGCCGCTGGTCACCTCCGACGGCGTGGCCCTGGGCACGGTCTGCGTGCTCGACACCGAACCCCGCACGCTCACCGACATGCAACGCACCGGGCTGCAGGCATTGGCACGCGTCACCATGCGCCTGCTGGACGAGCGCAAGCGCGAGTTGCAACTCGAGCGCGAAGCGATCCTGCAGCCGGTGGCACCGGTTGCCGCCCCGGCGGCCGCCGACACAGGCTATTACCTGGTGATCCTGGAAGTGCAGGAACTGGCCGCGCTGGCCGAAAAACAAAGCGAGCGGCTGCTGGGTCGCGCCTTGCAACAGCTCGACCAGGCCTTGGCAGCGCAGGCACAAGCCGACGGCGACAGCGTGGACCGGGTGACCGACAGTGCAGAATTCATCGCCGTGCTGCGCGGCGCAGATGCCGAACAAAAGCTGCAGCGCCTGCGCGATATCGCCCACCAACAGCATGCCCACGGCCTGACGGTGCTGATCGGCCAGGCGCAGGCAACCCGCGGCGACGAGCCGATCGGGCAAGTGTTCCTACGTGCCGAAGTCGCGCTGAGTGCGGAGAAGGACCGTTACCGCCAGAGTCTGGCGCAGGACGGACTCAGCGCCTGATGTAGCGCGGGCGACAGTCCGGCTGCCGGCTGATCCGCCGTTTCATAGACGTGCCCTCACACCTTCCGCTGCGCGCCTCCAACCGCGCTTGCGGCGCGGGCGCTCCAAGGCACACGCGCCCTCGCTGCGAAAGCCGTGCCTTCTCGCCCCGGCGGGAGGGGGTCTATTTGCGATATCTGACGAAGACTGCCTACTTCTTCAATTACTGCCTTACTGCTTCAATTCCTGTCGGGACGCTTCCCTTCTCCCACCGGGAGAAGGTGGCGCGCAGCGCCGGATGAGGGTGCGGTTGCTACGCGCTCGTGCGGCGCGCTTGGCATGCAAGCTTTCATAGCTCCTGGCTGTCTCCGACCACACCACCTTCCTCACTCGTCCACTTCCACTTCGCGCGGCGACCAGGTGATTGAGCGGTGTGGGTGAGTCGGTTGCAGAGCCGCGGAGCTGCGGTTTGGCTGCAGAGTCCTTGCCCGCCCACCATCGCAGGACACGCCGCAAGTACATCCTTGTAGGCTTTTACGCGGCATCCATGCCGCGTAAGGTCCCGCGACGGTAGGCGGGCAAGGACCAGTCGGGATGGTCGGTGTGCATGGTAAGAGCGGTGCCGGATACGTTTTGTTCGATCATCGAAGCATCGGCTCCAGGTCTGATGCACACCGCACGACAGACAGCTTTTCAGATGAGCGCCGACCAACTGTCTGGTGCGGTGCCCTCGCCGGTTGCGGGACCGTGTGGCGGCATGGATGACGCCACCGAGCCCCCAGGGACGGGTTCACGGCGTGTCCCGCAGACGGTAAGGGCGCCGCGCACGCGACTCACCGAGCGGTTGACTACACCCAGATACCGCGAGGCCCTGACATTCAGCCGTCTTGTCAGCAGCGTTCTAAAGGTGCTGTCAGCCACCTACAGCGCAGCGCAGGCAAACGCGCTCACCGAACCACTCACCCGATCGCGCACTGCTTCAACTGGCGGTCCGCATACCACAGCGCGCGGCGGGCCAGGTCGTAGGCGCTATCGGCCTGGCGCGGCAGCATCTGCGCGGCCATCACCGGGTCGGCGCCGTTGTTCAAGGCGTGTTCGGCGCGTTCCAGGTCGCCCAGATGCGTACGCACCGGCGACAACAGGGATTTGCGCTTGGACGCATCGCAACGCGCGCTGCGTTGTTCCAGCGCTGCCAGCGCCTCGCGGATACGGCGGCTGGCTTCGCCCTTGAAGTCGGGCGGCGTCTCGTGCGCGATTGGCGCGGCCTTGTAGGCGTCACCGGTCGCTTCGCTGCCCATCTCGGCCTGGTTGCCGGCCAACGCGGGGTTGAAGCGCACATCCGGCGGTGGCCGCGCCTTGGCCACCTGCGTCTGCGGCCCGTTGAGCATGTCGTTGAACTTCTTCATGCCGCGATTCATTTCCTGCATCGCCACATCGCCCAGCGTGCCGTCGCTCTTCCAGTCCTTGGCAAAGCGCGTGTCCTGGTACTGCACCGGATTGACCCGTTCCATCACGTTGCGCGCCTTGGCCTGCGCGCGTTCGTCGGTCATGCCCGGCGGCGCTGCACCGGGCTGCGCCATCGGGTCGACCTGCGCGTCACGCGGCATGCGCAAGCGGCCTTGCCCGGTGTAGAGCTGGGCCGCCATCGACTCGCCAGCCGGCGCATTGGCGGCCGCCACCTGCCGCTGCGGCGGCGGGGTGCGTGTCGGTGGTGGCGCACTGCGCGCGGATGAGGCCGCGGCCGGCGCAGCGCGTGGTGTGGGTTGGCGTTGCGGCGGCGGCGTCGCCGGCGCCGGCAGCGTCAATTGCGGACGCGGCACGAAATACACCTGCAAACTGTCGTCGCGTCGCACCGGGTCGCGCGGCGGCGGCATGTACAGCAACAGACAGGCAAGAAAGAACAGGATGGCGCCCGTGCATGCGACAGCAGCGACATGCGGGACAAGCGTTTCCTTCCTGCGGGTAATCACAATGCGGGAGACCGATGAGATGGGAGATGCGTGCGCGCACCGTGAACCCGGTGCAGGATGCGCAAATCTAGCGGGCGCGGCGCCAGCGCGCGTTTGAAATTCGTTGTTTGGGCGGCAAACGCCAGCCGCCATTCACATTGGCAAGCATGGCGGGTCGTTGCGGCGCCTGCCAACGGCCTCAGCCACTGCCCCAACGGCATGCATCCTTCCTGCCGTGCACCGGGCGCACGCCCATCGCGACCGACCACGCTCGCTGGTGCGGAACGGACCCGCCTCAGCCGTCCTCCGAGCGGTACAGCCGCTGGCAGACCTCGCAGAAGAATGCCCGCCGCCCGGCCTTGCCCAGGTGCTTGCGATACTGCAACGGCGCGCCATCGCGCGGGCAGCTGGTTTTGGTATGCACCTGGTAATGCTTCTTCAACACGAAGGCTTTTTTCCAGGTGTAGAAATCGAAACTGTACGCGCGCGCCTGGGTGACCAGCTCGCCAAGCTTGCGCGCCGGCAACGCGCCCACCGGGCTTTCCGGGTGCACACGGATGCGATGCAACACTTCGTTCTTGATGATGTTGCCGACGCCGGCAAAGATGTCCTGGTCCAGCAATGCATCGGCGGCGAGCATGCCCGGTGCGGCGCGCAACTTGCGCCGTGCCTGCGCGCCATCCCAGTGCGGGTTCATGACATCGGCCGTCCAGTCGTAGACCTCATCCAGCGGGCGCTCGATGAACTGCACCGAGCAGGCGTAGAAATTCAGGCGCTGGCCCTTGGAAAATTCCAGACACAGGCGCGGCACCGCATTCGGCTTGTCTTCGTCGATGCGATAACTGCCGAACAACAGGAAGTGGATGCGCACGCTGAACTGCGCGCACTCGATCAGGAAGTGCTTGCCCCAGCTGCGTAACGCCAACACCTTCTGCTGCCCCAGCCGCGCGATGTCCTGCTTGCTGTTGCCGGACACGCGCAGGATCTTGCGACCGACAAACGCCTCGGTCTGTTCGCGCAGGATGACAAGGGAGGGGCCTTCTGGCATGTACCCAGTATCGAAGTCGTCGGTGAGCCGCCCGTGAGCGCGGTGCACACGCGGCGCTGACGCGCGCGCATGCATAGAGTGCTGCCCACTGGACTTGCGCACACCCTATGCAAGCTCGTTCATCCGTCGCCCTGCCGCGCGTGCGCTGTGGCTGCGCGGGCTGGTCGATTCCGGCCGCCGACCGCGCCGCATTCGGCGATGGCACCAGCGTCTTGCAGCGCTATGCCACACGTTTTGATGCGGTGGAAATCAACTCCTCGTTCCATCGCCCGCACCGTGCCGGGACCTATGCACGCTGGGCCGACAGCGTGCCGAAGGATTTCCGCTTTTCGGTCAAGCTGCCGCGCAGCATCAGCCACGATGCCCGCCTGCAGGGTACCGGCCCATTGCTGGATGCATTCCTCGCCCAGGCCGGCGCGCTGGGCACGCGACTGGGCTGCCTGCTGCTGCAACTGCCACCCAGCGCCGTCTTCGATGCGGCAGTGGCGGCCAGGTTTTTCGCAATGCTGCGGCGGCGCTGGGACGGCGGCGTGGTCTGCGAACCGCGCCATGCCAGCTGGTTCCTGCCGCAGGCACAGGCGCTGCTGGCGCGCCACCGCATCGCACGCTGCGCCGCCGACCCGGCACCGGTGCCGGACGCCGCCACACCGGGGACGACAGCCGGCCCGCAGTACTGGCGCTGGCATGGCGCACCACGCATTTACTACAGCAGCTACGACGACAGTGCGCTGCAGGCATTGGCCGACGCGGTGCGCAACCCGGCGCACGATGCGGCGCATCCACAGGCAGAACGCTGGGTGATCTTCGACAACACTGCCGCCGGGCTGGCGGTGCCCAACGCGCTGCACCTGCAACGTTTGCTGCAGACCGATCGCCGGCACCCACGCTGACGCAAGGACACTAAGGTGCGCCTGGACCACACGAAGACGGCAGGCCGCCTGGTGTGGCCCGGCCTGCCGCCGGTGCAGCCCCGTGCGTCCACGCCGCCGCCATTCGCCGGGTGCGCCAGGCCGCCTGACGCCCGCCATTGCCCACCTGCACCGGCTGCCGTGCACGGGCAGCGCCGCCCGTTGCTCACTCCGCTGCGCACCCGCCGCACGCTGTGGCGCGCATCTTGCAGCAATGTCGGCAATCCGACGCGGCCTGGATGCGGCTCAAGCTGCCTCGATCCGGGCCGATAGGCCTGAATCGGCAAGTCAACCGGCGCAACCACCTGCAGTCCCGCGCCCGATCGCCTTGCTGAATCCTGTCGTCTCCGTGCGAAGTCTGTCGGCCTGCCGACCCCCTCGTCCGGCCCCGCCCGCCACTTCGGTCGTTTACCATGCCGCACGTCACTGCCCGTTCTGGAGATGCCATGAGTTCTGCCGCGCCCCCGTGCTGCACGTCGCTGCTTGGCCTGTCGCTGAGCATGTTCGTGGCGCCCTGCACGCTGACCGCCGCGCCGATGGACACTCCGGCCGTCAACGCCCCGGCGGCCACCCCGCCCACGCCCGACCTGGCCTACCCGGAACTGTTCCAGGCGGTGCAGCGCGGCGAGCTGTTCGACGACCAGAAGCACTTCGTCGACTTTCTGCCGCTGCGCGACCCGGCGCTGATCAACGCCGACTATCTGGCGCAGCACGACCACCCCGGCTTTGACCTGCGCAAGTTCGTGGATGCCAATTTCGAAGAGTCGCCGCCGGTGCAGACCGACGCGATCCGCCAGGACACCGCGCTGCGCGAACACATCCACGAACTGTGGCCCAAGCTGGTGCGCAGCCAGACCCACGTGCCGCCGTACAGCAGCCTGCTGGCGCTGCCATATCCGTACGTGGTGCCGGGCGGGCGTTTCCGCGAGGTGTACTACTGGGATTCCTACTTCACCATGCTCGGCCTGGTGAAGAGCGGGCAGACCACGCTCAGCCGCCAGATGCTGGACAACTTCGCCTACCTGATCGACACCTACGGGCATATCCCCAACGGCAACCGCAGCTACTACCTGAGCCGTTCGCAGCCGCCGTTCTTCTCCTACATGGTGGAACTGCAGGCCGGCGTGGAAGGCGAAGCGGTCTACCAGCGCTACCTGCCGCAGCTGCAGAAGGAATACGCCTACTGGATGCAGGGCAGCGACGGCCTGCAGCCTGGCCAGGCCGCGCGCCATGTGGTGCGCCTGGCCGACGGCAGCCTGCTCAACCGCTACTGGGACGAGCGCGACACCCCACGCCCGGAAGCCTGGCTGCACGACACCCGCACCGCCGCCGAGGCCGGCGACCGCCCGGCCGCCGAGGTCTACCGCGACCTGCGCGCCGGTGCCGAGAGCGGCTGGGACTACACCAGCCGCTGGCTGGCCGATGGGCAGAACCTGCGCACCATCCGCACCACCGCGATCGTGCCGATCGATCTGAACAGCCTGCTGTACCACCTGGAGCGCACGCTGGCCCAGGCCTGCGCGCAGCCCGGCGCCGAATGCACGCAGGACTACGCGGCGCTGGCACTGCAACGCAAGCAGGCCATCGATGCGCATCTGTGGAACGCGGCCGGCTACTACGCCGACTACGACTGGCAGGCGCGCAAGCTCAGCGACCAGGTCACCGCTGCGGCGCTGTATCCGCTATTCACCGGCCTGGCGACCGACGCGCATGCCAAACGCACGGCCAGCACCGTGCGTGCGCGCCTGCTGCGCCCCGGTGGCCTGGCCACCACCGCAGTGAAGACCGGCCAGCAATGGGACGAGCCCAATGGCTGGGCGCCGCTGCAATGGGTGGCGGTGGACGGCCTGCGCCGTTATGGCGAAGACGCACTGGCGCGCACCATCGGCGAGCGCTTCCTCACCCAGGTGCAGGCGCTGTTCGCGCGCGAGCACAAGCTGGTCGAAAAATACGGGCTGGAAGCCGATGCGGCCGGCGGCGGCGGTGGCGAATACGCGCTGCAGGACGGCTTCGGCTGGACCAACGGCGTCACCTTGATGCTGTTGAACCTGTATCCGGACACCGCGACCAAGCCGGCGCCTGTCAAACGCGTGCGCAAGCCCGAAGCGGCCACGCGCTGAGTGTGCGCCAGCGGCTGCCGGGCACTGCCCGGCAGCCGCTGGCGGCATCGCATGTCGATCAGTCGGCAGCCGCCGGCCGATCACTCGGACACGCATCGCCGGATCGTTGCGTCATTGCAAGGCGCCGCAGCGTGCTCCATTGACTGCTGCTACTGCACCACCGGCCATGCACTGCTGTCGTACCCCAGCCGGTTGATACCCAGGCGCGCATCGCCGCGGTCGTCGTAGTAGTGGTAGACCAGGATGTCGCCGTCGCCATCGCGAAACACCGATTGCCCGCCCGGCCCATGCATGCTGCCCAACCCGGACTGGATCACCGTGCCGCCGCCGTTGCGCATGTCCACCCCGGCGCGATCCAGATACGGCCCGGTCACCGAACGCGCACGCCCCACCGCAATCTTGTAGGTGCTGCTGGCGCCCTTGCAGCACGCATCGAACGACACGAACAGGTAGTACCAGCCATTGGCCTGCTGGATGAAAGGCGCCTCCACCGCGCCCGGGGACGGCCGGCTTGCCAGGCTGTAGCGCGTCGTGTTGCCGGACAGCTGCTTGCCGGTGCCGGGATCGAGCTGGATCAGCTTGATGCCCGACCAGAACGAGCCAAACGCCAGCCACCACTTGCCATTGCCATCCACCACCAGATTGCCGTCGATGGCGTTGTAGTCGTCGCTGCTCTTGGACGTATAGACGATGCCTTGATCCTTCCACGAGCCAGGCTTGCCGGTGCTGCTGCTGGCAAGCGCAATCGCCGAGGTATTGGTGGCGAATCTGGAGGCGGTGTAGTACATCAGATACTTCCCGCCATGGAAGGACACATCCGGCGCCCACAGCTGGTTGTCCGGGTTGTAGCTGCGTACCCAGCTCGGCATGCTGCTGAAGATCGCACCCGCATTGCTGAACTTGGTCCGGTCGGTACTGGTGACCACGCCGGTGGTGGCATAGATGTAGTACCGCCCGTCGCTCAGCTTGAGCATCGACGGATCGTGCACGATGGTGTCGCCGCTCACCACACCCGGCCCCACGGCCGCGTGCGCGGGTGCGCTGTGCAAGCCAGTGGCAGCAGCGACCAGGGCCAACAACGACGCGATCGCGCCACCACGCAGCGACATTCCAGACCAGCCCCCTTCCACTCGACTACCACCAACAACGCGCATCGCCCCACTCCTTGAACAACGTAACGACGTTTTCTGCAGGAGCAATCTAGCCCGGCAGCGCTGCCGCGAATCCGACGCCGATCCCAGAAGCACGGCGCAGGCGAGTTGGCACTGCGTTTTGCGACATGCCTTCGTAACGGAGCGTGCGATGCAGCCTAGTGCCGGGCGTGAGTCTGTGGATCGAATCTCGATCGCAGCGAGGTAATGCACAGGTGCCTGCACCCCGCATGCGTCACCGATACGCTATGTCATCATCAACGCAACGCTGCACGCGTCATTCCACCCGCACGTGTAGATCGCGATTGGCATTCGCCTCATTGCCGCTGTAATCACGCGCGGTTATGCGGAGTACGTAGTCGCCCGGCGGCAGCGCGCCCGCCTGCCACTGCCCATTGCCGATGCGACCATCGCGCACCATGTTGGTGACCAGATAGCGGAAGCGCGTCACCGCGCTGCCATGCACGGTGATGCCGCTGTCGGGCGCGTAGGCGGTAAGCACCGCAGCCGGATCGGCCGGCATGCGATCAAAAACGATCGTCATGTGCGGCTCCGCTTCGCCGGCCAGCGGTACGCCTTGCGCATCCAGCACCTGATAACCCAGCGCATACAGCCCCAGGCGACGACGCGGCAGATTGCGATCCACCTGGTCCCAGGCCTCCACCACGATCTGCACCGCAGTCCCGAGCGGTACGTGCACCCTGCCGCTGGTCATCGGCAGGGCTTGACCAGCTGAGTCGAGCAGACTCACCCGGTCGATATGCGGCGCCACATGGTCGGCATAACCTACAAAGCCCAGTTGCACCGCATTGCGTTCGAAGCCGTTGGCACCTGCGGTCAGATGCACATGCGCCATGCCGTTGAGCGTACCCAGTGCATCTCCGGCACGGAAACGCGTGCCGCGCAGCACACGCATGCGATCGGGCTTGCCATCCACATCCGTCACCAAATGGAAGCGCTGCGGATCCAGCGGCGTCCCTTGTGCGGTGCGGCCCACGCGCATATGGGTGTAGCCGATCGTGTCCAGTGCCAACCACTCGCCCAATTGCCCCAACCCCCAGGTCGGGTACGGGCTGGAAACTTTGGCATCGGCAATGGCGTACACGGTTTGGCCGACATCGCCACGGATATCCAGGCCCGCATGCAGATGATCGCGGCTGAGACCCTGGTAGTTGCCACGCACCTCGCCAAGCGTGCCGACCACCTCATGCCACCCGACCTGCGGCTGCAACGGCCAGCGGCCCTGGGTGACGGGCAACGGCTGCGTGGCAGCCGGCCCGACTACGGGCGCGGCGTTCGAGTTCGCCGCAGTGGCCGGCACCAGCCGATGCACGCGTGCGCCGCCAGCATCGCTGACATACACCGCACCTTGCGCATCCACCGCGATCCCGGCCGGGCGCGACATGCGTTGCATCACGTCCTCGCCGCTCATTGTCACCACATGCCCGGCACGCGTCACCTGCAGCACGCGCCCGCTTGCATCGCCCACGTACAGCACGCCGTCGTGGGTGAGCGCAATAGTCATCGGGCGATGCAACAGCGGGCTGAGGTCGGCAGGATCGCCACCGATCAAGGTGCTGACGCTGCCATCCGGTGCAATACGGCGAATCGCGTCGTTACGCATGTCGGCCACCCACACCACACCATGCGCATCTACCTTGAGGTCGGTCGGCGTATCGAAGCGCGCCTGATCGCCAACACCATCGGCCATGCCCGGCAAGGCGCCGCCGGCCAGGGTGCTTACCTGCCCATCTGGCGCGATCACGCGGATGCGATCGTTGTAGGTATCGGCAACATACACGCGCCCTTGCGTGTCCACCGCCACGCCGATCGGGCCATTGAAGCGTGCCTGCGCAGCGGCACCGTCGCGAAAACCGGCACTGCCATCGCCGGCCAGCGTGGTCACCACGCCTTGTGGCGTGCGTTTGCGGATCGCATGGTTGCCGGTGTCGGCGATGTAGAGATTGCCGGCCGTATCGAAGGCGATACCCGACGGCGTATTGAATTCCGCCGCCGCGTCAACGCCATCGCCGAATCCTTCCTGCCCACCGGCCACAGTCTGCACGCTGCCGTTGTCGAGCAGCCTGCGAATGCGGTTGTTGTCGCCGCCATCGGCGATGTACAGCGCGCCGTGCGGACCGATCGCCAGTCCGTAGGGATCGGCAAACCGTGCATCGGCAGCACGGCCATCCACTGCGCCACGCACACCGCTGCCGGCAACCCACTGCAACTGCGCCTTCCAGCCCAGTTGCGTCGCCGTGGGACCTTGAGCTTGCGGCAGCGCATCGGGTGCCGGCGCAGACCACCAGCTCGCCAGCGACGCCGCCGCGCCTGCCAGAAGAACTGTGCAGATCCATAGCGCGTGTCGTTTTGTCATGCCGGTCGCGGGTGTCGGAGGACTCGCACTTTAAGCGCTTCTCGCCGGTTGCAGCGACTGGTGGCAGTGGTGCGTGAAGCACGAGACGCACTGCGCCACTGCCGTAACGCCGGCACCCACTGCCCAAGAGCGCTTGCACGTGCTGCTGACGCACCAGCCTGCCGCGTATCATGCGCACTCTTTCACGCATCGGGATGGACCCATGGCCGTACGCACGCTCAACGAATTTCTCGCCCATTCCAAGGAAAAGGACGTCAGCCCCGATCCGTTCGAACTGGAAAACCCGCACCTGCTGGAAGTGCGCCTCAACGGCATGGTGTGGTCCAAGGCCGGCGCCATGGTCGCGCGCACCGGCAACGTCAAGTTCACCCGCGAGGGACTGCTGGAACAGGGCCTGGGCAACCTGCTGAAGAAGGCCGTCAGCGGCGAAGGCATGCAGCTGATGAAGGCCGAAGGCCAGGGCCGGGTGTATCTGGCCGACCTCGGCAAGCTGGTGACCTTGCTGCGCTTGAATGGCGAGGCGATCTTCGTCAACGGCAACGACGTGCTGGCCTTCGAATCCGGTGTCGAACACAAGATCACGATGATGCGCAAGGTGGCCGGCATGCTGTCCGGCGGCCTGTTCAACGTGCGCCTGAGCGGCCACGGCATCGTGGCGATCACTTCGCACTACGAGCCGCTGACCCTGCCGGTCACCGCCGCCAGCGGCCCGGTGTTCACCGACCCCAATGCCACCGTGGCCTGGTCGGGCACGCTGAGCCCGGAGCTGGTGACCGACGTGTCGATCGGCACGCTGTTCGGCCGCGGCTCGGGCGAGAGCCTGCAGATGCGCTTTGCCGGCGAAGGCTGGGTGGTGGTGCAGCCGTACGAAGAGGCCAGCTTCCAGGCCAAGGGCTGATCCAGCCCGCCCCGTAGCAATCAGCAAGGCGCATCGCCTGGTCGCACGCTACGCAGCTAGGCAGTTTTCCAGTCACGACACGGTGCGCAGTGACAGCTGCGCACCCCAGCCCCCTGTAGGAGCGCACCTGGGCGCGAGGGACTGACCGGTAACGCCACGTCGCGCCCGGGTGCGCTCCTACGGGTTTCGTGCATTTTGCCGCGCGATCCACAACTACCGAAGCCGCATTGGCTTGGCAGTGCGTGGTCGCGAGTCGTGCGCACCAGATGATGCGTTGGCGGCACGTCGTAGGAGCGCACCCGGGCGCGAGGGACTTACCGGTAACGCCATGTCGCGCCCGGGTGCGCTCCTACGGGCTTCCGGTAGTTTGGCGCGCGCTGCGCAGCTACCGAATTGCACTGGCTCGGCAGTGCGTGGTCGCGAGTCGTGCGCACCAGATGATGCGCTGGCGGCACGTCGTAGGAGCGCACCCGGGCGCGAGGGACTTACCGGTAACGCTATGTCGCGCCCGGGTGCGCTCCTACGGGCTTATGGCCCTGATGCGTTACACCCAGCCACGTTTGCGAAACCACGCCAGCGGAACCAACATGCTCAGCACGATCACGCCCAGCGCCCAGTAGTAGGCATCGTGCCATTTGAGCTCGGGCATGTAGGCGAAGTTCATGCCCCAGATGCCGACCAGCACCGTTGGCGGAATGCCGACCACCGACGCCACCGCCATCACCTTCATCACGTTGTTCTGGTCCATGTTGATCATGCCCAGCACGCTGTCGAGCAGGAACTCGATGCGGTCGTCCATGTGCTGCTGGAACTCGCTCAGGGTGGTCAGGTCCTTGTGCAGCAAGCCGATGCGCTTGGCCGCATCGGCGCCGAACCAGTCCGGCACAGTGCCGTCCAGATAGGTGACTAGGCGCAGCAGTCCCTGCCCGGCATTGTGCAGGCCGCCCAGACGCCGCCCCATGCCACCGACCTGATGCAGCATGCGCTCCAGGTCCTTGGTCTTGTGCGGGTTGTCGAACACCTGGCGGGTGGTGTCGGTGACCTCGGCTTCCAGCGATTCCAGCCGGTCTGCCAGCCGCCCCACCAGCTGGTCGAAGATGCGCAGCAGCAGATCGTCGGCGCTATGGCAGGGGTCATGTTGCAGCTGCGCCGCCACTGCATCCAGCGAACCCATGTGCTGCTCGCGCAGGGTCACCAGCATGGTGGGCGACAGCGCAAAGCCCAGCGGCGCGGTCGGGCCATCGTCGTCCTGAAAGCGCGGCACGTTGAGAAACAGCACCTCGCCCTGGCGCCGCACCCGGCTGGAGAATTCGATCTCGCCGATGGCTGCGCGATCCGGCAGCGCAAACCCCACCGTGTCTGCGGCCTGCGCCAGTTCCTGCGCGCTGGCCTGGCACAGGTCGACCCAGCACCCTTGTGTGTGCTGCGTTGTGGCGATCGGGTGCGTGGTGATCATGCGGTGGGCCGTGGCGATGGATGGCGGCGAGCATCCCGTTCCATCCGATCCGCGTCAACGTCACGCGCACAACGCGCTTAGCTGCCAGTGGCCTTTATCTCGGCGCCGTGCAGCCACACACGCCAAGGCCCCGCAATGCAGGGCCTTGAGGATGTCTTCGGTGGATGTATCGGCCGTGCGTGCGCTCAGCCGCTGCGCGCCTGCTGCCGCTTCACCGCATAGCCGATCGCCAGGATCAGGAACCACACCGGGCTGGCCAGCAGCGCCTGGCGCGTATCGGCCTGCAAGGTCAGCAGCACGATGACGAAGGCGAAGAACGCCAGGCACACGTAGCACATCACCACGCCACCGGGCATCTTGAACGCCGAGGCCGCGTGCTGCTCGGGCCGCTTGCGCCGGTATGCGATGTAGGCGCACAGGATCAACGACCACACGAACATGAAGAGCACCGCCGACAAGGTGGTGACCAGCGTGAACGCGGTGACCAGGTTGGGGATCAGATACACCAGCATCGCACCCAGCAACAGGCACAGGCAGGAGAACAGCAGGCCACGTGCCGGCACCGCCGCACGCGAGAGCTTGGCAAAGCCCTTGGGCGCGTGCTGCTCCTCGGCCAGGCCGTAGAGCATGCGGCTGGTGGAGAAGATGCCGCTGTTGGCCGAGGAGGTGGCCGAGGTCAGCACCACGAAGTTGATCAGGCTCGCGGCCGCCGGCACCCCAGCCAGCACGAACAGCTCCACGAACGGGCTCTTGTCGGCCACCACCTGCCGCCACGGCGTCACCGCCATGATCGCGATCAGCGCCAGCACGTAGAAAATCAAAATGCGCACCGGGATCGAGTTGATCGCCTTGGGCAGGTTGCGGCGCGGGTCTGCGGTTTCCGCAGCAGTGGTGCCGACCAGCTCGATGCCGACGAAGGCGAACACCGCGATCTGGAACCCGGCAAAGAACCCGCCAATGCCCATCGGGAACATGCCGCCGTCGTTCCACAGGTTCGACAGCGAGGCCACGTTGCCCGACGGCGAACGGAAGCCCCAGGCCACCAGCCCGGCGCCGGTGATGATCAGCGCGCAGATAGCGATGATCTTGATCAGCGCGAACCAGAACTCCATCTCGCCGAACAACCTGACCGTCACCAGGTTCAGGCTCAGCAGCAACAGCACGCAGAGAATGGCGGGGATCCACGGCGCCAGCCCCGGAAACCAGAACTGCGCATAGGCGGCGATCGCAATGACATCGGCGATGGCGGTGATGATCCAGCAGAACCAGTACGTCCACCCGCAGAAGAACCCGGCCCACGGCCCGAGCAGGTCGGTGGAGAAGTCGATGAACGACTTGTACTCCAGGTTGGACAGCAGCAATTCGCCCATCGCGCGCATCACGAAGAACAGCATCGCGCCGATGATCAGATACACGAACAGGATCGACGGGCCGGCCAGGCTGATCGTCTTGCCCGAGCCCATGAACAGCCCTGTGCCGATCGCGCCACCGATGGCGATCAGCTGCAGGTGGCGATTGGAGAGACTACGTTGCAGATGATCGGGCGCGGACGAATCAGACATGGGGCACGGCACCGGCAAGTGAACAAGCCGTCAAAAATACGAGATCGCGGCAGCGCACACCAGCGGTTTGCGTCGCCGTGCCGGGTAGGCCACAGCGCGCGCCGGCGCAGGTGGCCGGCTTGCCCCACCCTGGTGCGCCAGATATCCGTACGTCCGGCACTGCTCTCATCGAAGAATCGCAGCCCCGTCGATGCGCGCACCCCACCGCCCCGAGCGTCATCGCCATCTGCCTGGCACGTGCGTATTGCAACGACCGACGCTGAGAGAATCCCGGTACCGGCCGCGCTTACCAGGTGACTGATCGAGCTTAGCCGCGATTACCCACCCGTATTACCCACCCGCAAGCCCACCGCCAACTCGGCCTGGCAAGGCCTGGTCGTCATCTTCTTCCAGGTCGCCCACCTCCTCGCGCAAACCGCCTTGCTGCGGCGTCTGCTCTTCCAGCGGGATCTCGTCTTCATTGGTATCCGGATCGGGCGTGCCGTGCACCGATAGACCGGCATTGGCGATGGTCATCGGGCGCGCAGTGCGTGGATTGAGCTGCATGGAGTGGCTCCGGTGGGTTCGAATGGAGCCCCGACAGTGCGCATCGCAGCGCTACCGCACCGTGATCCCGGGCGGAATCGTACTGACATACCGTTGACGCCGGCAGGCTGACGCGCGTCGACATGGCTCGCCCACTTGGCACTTGGCGCCTGTCCCTGGCACTTGCACTTGCACTTGCACCTGGCACTTTGCGACCAAAAGACAAAGGGCCATGTCTATCGCCAAGGCAGTCTGCGTGCAGACGCCGCTGCGGCCTGGCCGGCCTGGAGCGCAAGCGTTGGCGCGTTCGCCTGAGATCGACTTGTCCGCTGGAGCCGTACTCGACCACGCCGTGCCGACCGCGGCTATCATGGCCGCACTCCTTCGAGGCCACGCCATGCGCCATCGCATCTGCCTTGTAGTGCTGCTGAGCTGCGGCATCGCGCACGCGGCCGAGCCCGAGCCTGCCTCGCGCCTGGATGCGGTGCTGCAGTCGGGTGTGCTGCGGGTCTGCACCACCGGCGACTATCGTCCTTACTCGCTGGTGCGCGCCGACGGGCAGTTCGAAGGCAGCGATATCGCTCTGGCGCAATCGCTGGCCGGCAGCCTGGACGCGCGCGTGGAGTTCGTCCGCACCAGCTGGCCGCAACTGATGCCCGACCTGCTCGCCAATCGCTGCGACATCGCCGTCGGCGGCATTTCGGTCACCTTGCAACGGCAGCGCCAGGCCGGTTTCAGCACGATGCTGGACGTGGACGGCAAGATTCCGCTGGTGCGCTGCGCCGACCAGGCGCGCTACCGCAGCATCGCGCAACTCAATCGACCCGAGGTGCGCGTGATCGAACCGCCCGGCGGCACCAACGAGGCCTTCGCACGCCACCAATTGCCGCGCGCAAGCCTGCGCCTGTTCGCCGACAACACCACCATCTTCCAGGAGCTGCTGGCGCAGCGCGCGGACGTGATGATCACCGACGCCTCCGAAGCGCTCCACCAGCAGGCACGCCTGCCCGGCCTGTGCGCGGTCGCACCGGAGCAGCCACTGCAATACGGCGAAAAGGCCTTCCTGCTACCGCGCAACGACCACGCCTGGAAAGCCTATGTCGATCAGTGGCTGCACCTGAGCAAGGCCAGCGGCGAGTACGCGCGCATCGTCGAAACCTGGCGTGCACCGCGCAAGGAATCCACGACGGCGCCGTGACGGGAATCGGGAATCGGGAATCGGGAATCGGGAATCGGGAATCGGGAATCGGGAATCGCAACAGCATCAAGCGCATCGCGACATTTCGATATAGCGCCCCTCCGATTCCCCATTCCCCATTCCCGATTCCCGCGGCGCACAGCGCCGCCCTCAGACAATCTTGGTCCGCCGCCACCACCGCGAGACCTGCTCTTCGCGGATCAGCGTAAACAGCCCGGCGCCCAGAATCAGCGCGATACCGACCGCCATCGGCCAGTCCAGGTGGTCGTGAAACAGCAGGTAGCCGAAGGCGATCGCCCACAGCATCTGGCTGTATTGCGTTGGCGCAACCACACTCACCGGTGCCATGCGCGTGGCATACATCAGGCAGATCGCCGCCAGGCCGGCAAGCAGGCCATAGCCGGCCAACAGGCCCCACTGCGACAGCGTGGGCCAGACAAAGGTCGGCAACATCATGATCCCGCCCATCACCAACGGGCCGATCACCCCGGCGCCGTACAAGGTCAGGCGTTTTTCGCTGTGGCCGGCCATGCGCAGGGTGATGACCGAGATGGCGCCGACCAGGCCGCACACGATCGCGGCCACATGCCCATGGGTGAGATGGCGAAAGCCCGGGCGCAGCACGATCAACACGCCGATGAAACCCACGATCACCGCCGACCAGCGCCGCCAGTGCACCTCTTCCTTGAGAAACACCACCGACAGCACGGTGACGAAGATCGGCATCAGGAAGATCAGCGCGAATGCCTCGGCCATCGGCAAGGTGGTGAACGCAATCACCGAGGTCAGATTGCCGATGGCGCCGGTAAGCGCACGCAACAACCACAGGCTGGGCTGCTTGGCCATCACCAGTTCGCGCAACCGGTCGTCCGGCTTCTTCAGGAATGGCACGGCCACCAGCATCAGCAAGGCGCCGAGAAACAGCACTTCGTAGACCGGCAGCGTGCCTTCCAGCAGCTTCACGAACGCATCGCTGATCGAATAGGCCGCATAGCAGGCAAACCCCAACAACACACCCTTCAGCATTGCCGATCCTCCATTGCCGATCCTCCACGGTTGGCGCCAATCGGACACCATGTCGACGGGGCAGTGCGCAGTATGCGGTGCGGCGTGCGCCAGAGGAATCGGCGCAGGTCTCCGGGCACAGGCGCTCATGCACTGCCACCGGCACCGCCGCACACGGCCGGGCTGGCCACCGCGTTGCAGAACGGCCGCTGCGCCGCACCGCCGGCGTGCGGGTCATGCATTGGATGCCCATGCGCGGTGGGTCGGTTACGATGCCGGTCCATCCCTTGTAATGGCGACGCGCGTCACGCGCGCCGACCCCAGACCAGCGACCCGTGCCCCACTACTCCGGCCCACTCCTCACCTGCTCCGATGCCCAGGCACTGCTTGCCGCGCGCGGCAGTGGCCTGACCCAATGGACCGGCTCGCTGGACCTGGGCCGCAGTACCGGCATCGCCCAGCTGGACGCGCAGACCTGGCAGTGGCGTGGCCGGGGTTACCCGTATCCGGGCAAGCTCAAGGAGCGCACGCTGTACTTCTGGGACGGTGACGACTTCGCCCCGATCTCGCGCTTCGGCGGCGCGTTGATCAAGCTGGTTCCCACCGAATGGGGCGCGCCGACCTTCGAGATCGATGGCATCAAGATGCTGCCTTCGGCGCAGCTGTCGCCGTTCGAGGATGCGCGCCGCAAGGTGGCGCTGGTCGATCCGCGCGGCAAGGTCGTGCTGGATACCTGTGGCGGGCTGGGCTACTTCGCCGCCTGCTGCCTGGAGGCCGGGGTGGCGCAGCTGCAGTCGTTCGAGAAGAATGCCGACGTGCTGTGGCTGCGCACGCTCAATCCGTGGTCGCCGGATCCGGACGATGCCGCCCACGGCGGGCGTCTGCAGCTGACCCAGGCGGATATCTCGCAGCACATCGCCACGCTGGCTGACGGTGCGTTCGACGCCATCCTGCATGACCCGCCGCGTTTCGGCATCGCCGGCGAGCTGTACTCGCAGCTGTTCTACGACCAGCTGGCGCGGGTGTTGCGGCGTGGCGGGCGCCTGTTCCATTACACCGGCGCGCCCAACCGGCTCACCAGCGGGCGCGATGTGCCCAACGAGGTAAGCAAACGCTTGAGCAAGGCCGGTTTCAGCACGCAGCTGGCGCTGGATGGCGTGCTGGCGACGCTGCCGGCGCGGCGCTGACTGCACGATTTTTCTGAGGTGACCGAAGCGCGCAGTCTGGAGCGGCCAGCCGTGTGTCGATGCTGCGGGCGAAACCGCGGTACAGCAGACAGACGCCACACCGAGTATCGGCTACCCGTACGCGTGAGGCGCATCGCGTCTGCCACCCGCATCAGGCCTGCAAACGGATCTGCGATACTGCACTGCCCACGACAAGGACGTTGCATGCGCATCCACCTTACGACCTGGTTGTTGACCGCGCTGGTGGTGATGACCGGCGCGCCGGCACACGCGCAGACCGCGCCGCAAACACCGTCACCGTCGCAGTCCATGTCCGACGTCACCGCCCGCCATCCGGTCACCACCGCCATCCTGGCCGGGCGCACGATTCGCCTGGGCGAACACGCCGGCAAGTGCGCGCTGCTGCGCGATGATGAAGTGCTCCCGCTGGACATCGGCGCGCCGTGCTACTTCAGCATCAATCGCGAGCATGGCGCCCAGGTGCATCACTTCAACGGCAGCGATATCGTGCTCGTGCAACACGCCCACCCCCGCGCGGAGCCGGACTGGGACATCAAGCTGTACGGGCCGATCTGCGCGTTCGAAGCGCAGGCCGTGCGCGAGGTGGATGGCGTGCTGGAACCCGGCAGCGTCGCCAACTCCTGGCCCTGCGACCCCACCGTGGGCGCCGATCAGAAGCAGTTCGTCTACAGCTACGACACCTGGCCCAAGCGCGAGACGCAGGCGCCATCGCGCAAGCAAAAGCAAACGCAGCCCTGATTGCCGCATGACGCGCAGGTGTCGATCGGCGCAGGCGGTGCCACCGCCTTGCGGCCCGTTTGCTGATCAACACCGTGTACTGACCAGCGGCTCGCCGCACGCGGGCGCAGCCGCGTCGTCGTCGACAGTGTGGCACCGCAGTTGCGCATGCCGTGGAGCACCGCGCAGGTCATCGCCGGCCGCGTCTGTGCGCCGTCCAGGCGACGTAGGCGAACCAGGCGATGACCGCCAACGGCACACTGGTCAGTAACGCATCCCAGCCGATGGCGATCCAGAACCGCTGCGGGTCTGCATCCGCATGGAAGATCCTGGTCGGCCGGCCGCGGATGACGCTGATATAGCGCCCCGTGACGATCGCCTCCAGCAACAGCCACAGCCGCATGCAGCAGGCGATCGCCACGACAACGGCCCCCCCGCCGATGATCCATTCATGGATCCGGGATGCTGCGGGAGCTGGCGCAGGTGGCGGTGATTTGGGCCGCTTTTTTTTCACGCAGGCATCGGTTCGCTGGAGGCGGCGCAGTGTACGCCCGTGGGTGTCGGGCGGTCGCGGGCAGAGCACTGGTGACCGCTGCCACGCACCACCGCGCGCACTGCACTCGGTGCATCAGCGAGCGCTGCGGCAGCCAGGCCGCAGGCGCCCTCATCCACGCGTCAACATACCGCCCACTGATCGCGCCCGGCGGTCTTGGCGGCGTACAGGGCAAGATCGGCCTGCCCCAGCAGCACATCCAGGCCGATTCCTGCAGTCACGCTCACCGCGCCCATGCAGAAGCGCACCGGCTGGTCGGTGGGCAGGCCGGCGATCTCGATCGCGGCCACTGCATTACGCAGCCGCGTAAACACGGCAGGAATCTCTTCTGCGCTGCAGCCCGGCAGCACCAGCAGGAATTCCTCCCCGCCCAGCCGTCCCAGGCGATCCTGCGTCCGCAGCGCCAGCCTGGAGGCGCAGGCAAGCGCCTTGAGCACGGCATCGCCGGCAGCGTGCCCGTGCACGTCGTTGATCAGCTTGAAGTGGTCCAGGTCGATCAATGCCAGCATGCACGGCACCTGCGAGCGCACCGATTGCTCGACCTGCTGCTGCGCCTCGGCGCGAATGGCGCGGCGGTTGGGCAGGCCGGTGAGTTCGTCGCGCATCGCCAGCCGCGAGAGTTGCCGCCGATGGCACGCACCGAAGGCCAGCACCACCAACGCACCCAGCAACAACAGGCAGGCCGCACACAGGGCGATCCACAAGGCGCGTTGACCGGCTTCGCGGGCCTGCAAGGCCAGTTGCGCGGTCTCGCTGCGCCGGCGCAGCTCGGCGGTTTCGGCGCCACGGCGCGCGTCTTCGTAACGCGCCTGCAGGCGCAGCATCACGGTGTCGCGCTGGCGATCCAGGCTTTGCGCGCGCAGCGTGTTGGCGCGTTGCAGTTCCTGGTATGCCTCGGCATGACGCCCCTCCGCTGCCAGTGCCTGGGCAATGGCATCGAGCAGCTTCGCGCGCCGCCCCAGCGACAGGTGGGGGTCGTCCGCCGCCTTGGCCGCGACGATCTCCACGCCGAGGCTGCCGGACTTGAGCGCGGTCAATGCCTGCAGCAACACCGCATGGCAGGCGGCCACCCGGCCGACATTGCCCTGGCGTTGCATCAACGGCAGTGCCTCGCGCGCCATTGCCAATGCCGCGGTGGCATCGCCGGCTTCGATCAGGACCTCGCTGCCGCTGGTCAATGCCGCGGCCACACCGGCCTGATCGCCCAGCTCGCGACTGAGCGCCAGCGCGCGCTTGAAATGCAGCAACGCCGCGTCCGGCTGCTGCGCTGCCAGCGACGTGCCGTACTCGTATTCGATCAGGCTGCGCTGAAAGCGTGCCGGCTGGCCGCGCAGGCGCTCCAGGGCGCGCTGCAGGTAGTCTTCGGCGTCGTTGTCCTCGGTCGAGCGGCCACCCACGCGGCTGGCCAGCGAGCCGAGCTGGGTCAAGGCATCCAGCTCCAGGCCCAGGCTGTGTTCGCGCACTGCGCACTGGTAGCTGGCCTGTGCGGCGTTCCAGGCCTCGTCGCTGCTGCCGGAGGCGAGCATGCTCCACATGTCGACCGCCTCGACCTCGCACAGCAGATCGTTGCGCCCCAGCGCACGCGCCTGCTGACGCAGCGCTTCCAGCCGCGCCAGCATGCCGCGGTTGGGACTCTCGCGCACATCGCTGAGCGCCTGCACGATCGCCAGCCACAGCTGCGCCTGCGCCGTGTTGCCACGCACGTTCGTCAACATCGCACGCGCCTGGGCCAGGGCCGCCTGACGGCGCTCGCTCTCTTCCAGGGAAATCAGCACGCGCGCCTGCGCCAGCAAGGCCCAGAACTGCGCGTCGGCATCGCCATCGCTGCGGGCACGCTGCAACGCGGCCTGGGCGACCTGCAGGGCGGCCCTGGGGTCGTCGATCGTGGCGGTTTCGATGCGCTTCCATGGCTGCGGCTGCGCCCACAGCGTCGCACTGCACAGCATCGCGGCCATCGCAACGACCATGCGCCGCCAGCGCGGCGTCGCGCCGCTCATCGGGCCCTCACGGCGACGACAAGCCACACCGCATGGCTGCCGTGGACGGGACATGCCGCCCGCCCCGTATCGGGTTTGCTGGTTGCTGCAGCACTGAAGCTCTCCCGTGGCTGGCTGGCTGGCGGTGGAATCGGAGCGACGTCGGCGTCTGCCTGACGCCGCGATGCAAACACACGGTCATGATGACTGGCGAGCGCGGCAGGTCATGTGATCGCCACGCATTGCGCCAGGATCGTTAGCGGCCTGCGGGCTGCGGGCTTGAATCGGCCTGCAGCTCGTGCCGGTGGCGACCGGCGGCCGGGCGCGTTGCGAAACGCCTGCGACCCGGCAGGCTGGCCGCAGCCGCCCTGCTGCACTCGCCGGATGCGGCCCGGCGACAGCCACGTAAACTGCCGCACCGCCCCCACCGATCCTGGAGACGCCGTGACATCCCGCCTGCCCCGCCTGCTCACGCTGCTTGCCGTCGCCTTGCTGTCGGCCTGCGCCACCCAGGCGCCGCGCGCGCCACAGCGCTCGCCGGACGCGGTCAAGGCCGACATCGCCCGGCGCCTGCCGACCACGCTGACCGATCGCGCCGGCTGGGCCGACGATGTGTACGTGGCGCTGTCCTCGCAGGGGCCGGACACCAGCGCCGAGGACATCTGCGCGGTGCTGGCGGTGACCGAGCAGGAGTCGACCTACCAGGCCAACCCGGTCGTGCCCAATCTCGGCAGGATTTCGCGCGCGGAGATCGACCGCCGTGCCGGCGCGCATCACATCCCCGGCTTCATGGTCGATGCCGCCTTGCGCATCGCCTCGCCCGATGGCCGCAGCTATGCCACGCGCATTGCCAGCGCGCGCACCGAACAGGAGCTGAGCCGCATCTTCGAAGACTTCACCGGCAGCGTGCCGCTGGGCGCGCGCCTGTTCGATGGGCTCAATCCGGTGCATACCGCCGGGCCGATGCAGGTCAGCATCGCGTTTGCCGAGCAGCACGCCGAGCGCTATCCGTATCCGCCTGGCGACTCGATCCGCCACGAGGTCTTCAGCCGTCGCGGCGGGCTGTGGTTCGGCACCCGGCACCTGCTCGGCTACCCGGCCAGTTACGACGCGCTGCTGTACCGCTTTGCCGACTTCAACGCCGGCTGGTACGCCAGCCGCAATGCCGCGTTCCAGGCAGCGCTGAGCAAGGCCAGCGGGATCGCATTGACCCTGGACGGCGACCTGCTGACGCCCGGCGCCAGCCTGGATGCGCCCGGCGCCACCGAACGCGCCGCACGCGCCCTGGGCAGCCAGCTGGCGATGAGTGACCGTCAGCTCCGCCGTGCCCTGGAGGCCGGCAACTCCATCGATTTCCAGGACACCGAGCTGTATCGCCAGGTGTTCGCGCTGGCCGAGCGCAGCGCCGGCAAACCGCTGCCACGTGCGGTACTGCCCGGCATCACCCTGGACAGCCCCAAGATCACCCGCACCCTCACCACCGCCTGGTTCGCGCAGCGGGTCAACGCGCGCTGGAAGCGGTGTATGGGCAAGTAGTCGCCGGTGCCGCAGGGCGAGCGGCACCTGGGGCGCCACGCCTGGCATCTTCGTTCCACGGCAAGGCACGACGTTTGGCAGGGTCGCATGGCCTGCCCGCACACGTAGCATGCGAGGTTGCACCGCCGTTGTCGGCGCGCACCCTTTTGATGAGGTCCACATGCCCACACCGTTGCCGTTGCGCCACCTGCTCGCTGCCCTGATGACCGCCCTGCTGCCCGCGGTGGCCAGCGCGCAGGCACCGGGCGTGACCGAGGCCGACTACGCCCGTGCCGAGCGCCTGATCTACTACGCCGCGCAGCCCCTGGTCGACCATGCGGCCACGCGCGTGACCTGGCTGGATGCCACCCATGTGGTCTACGTCGACCACGATGCCAAGGGCGACCGCCTGCTGCAGCTGGACACCGCCACCGGCAAGACCGCGCCGCTGTTCAAGCCCGCGGCGCTGGCCACCGCGCTCAACACCCTGCTCAAGACCGGCGACAAGCCGCTCAAGGCCGCCACCCTGGCGCCCAAGGTCAGCCTTGGCGCCGATGGCCGCTACCGCCTCAACGTGCGCGACACCGCGGTGGTCTGCGACGCCCGTGCGCGCTGCAGCAAGCTGTATGCAAAGGACAAGCCCGAACCGGGCGTGCTGTCGCCGGACAAGCGCAGCGAAGCGTTCATCCGCAACTGGAACCTGTGGGTGCGTGATCTGGCCAGCGGCCAGGAAACCCAGCTCACCCGCGATGGCGTGGAAAACTTCGGCTACGCCACCGACAACGCCGGCTGGCAGCACAGCGACAACGCCATCGTGGCGTGGTCGCCGGACTCGCGCAAGATCGCCACCTTCCAGCAGGACCAGCGCAAGACCGGCGACATGTACCTGGTCAGCACCAAGCTTGGGCATCCGGAACTGCAGTCGTGGAAGTACCCGCTGGCCGGCGACAAGGACGTGACCACGATCGAGCGCGTGATCATCGACGTGCCCAGTGCCAGCGTGGTGCGGCTGAAGATGCCCGCCGACCAGCACCGCTCCACGCTGTGCGACGACGTGAGCTGCTCGCCGGGCCTGTGGGACGACGTGAAGTGGGCGCCGGACAGCAAGACCCTGGCATTCGCCTCGACCTCGCGCTTCCACAAGCAAGTGTGGCTGCGCATCGCCGATGCCGGCACCGGCGCCGTGCGCACCGCCTTCGACGAAACCGCCAAGACCTATTACGAAAGCGGCCAGGTCGCCGCCAACTGGGCCTACCTGCCCGGCAGCAACGAGGTGGTGTGGTTCTCCGAGCGCAGCGACTGGGGCCAGCTGTATCTCTACGACCTGGCCACCGGCAAACCCAAGCGCGCGATCACCAGCGGCGAAGGCAACGTCACCGAACTGCTGCGCGTGGACCCGGTGACGCGCACTGCATGGTTTGTCGGCGTAGGCCGCACGCCGGGCGTGGACCCGTATTACCAGCAGCTGTGGAAGGTGAGCCTGGACGGCGGCGAGCCGGTGCTGCTCACGCCCGAGGTCGCCGACCACAGCATCGCGCTGTCGCCCGATGGCAAGCGCTTCGTCGACACCTATTCCACCTCGGTCACGCCGCCGGTAAGCGTGCTGCGCGATGCAACCGACGGGCGCACGCTCGGCACCATCGCCACCGCCGACATCAGCCGCCTGAAGGCCGCCGGCTGGGTGCCGCCGGAGCCGATCACGGTCAAGGCGCGCGATGGCAAGACCACGCTGTATGGCCTGATGTTCAAGCCGACGAATTTCGATCCCGCGCGCAAGTACCCGGTGATCGACTACGTCTACCCCGGCCCGCAGACCGGCTCGGTGCGCGGCCGCAGCTTCCTGGCCGGCCATGGCGACAACCAGTCGCTGGCCGAACTGGGCTTCATCGTGATCGCCATCGATGGCATGGGCACGCCGTGGCGCTCCAAGACCTTCCACGACACCTGGTACGCCAACATGGGCGACAACACCCTGCCCGACCAGGTGGCCGCGGTGAAGGAACTCGGCCAGCGCTACCGGTGGTTCGATACCAGCCGCGTCGGCATCTGGGGGCATTCGGGTGGCGGCAATGCGTCCACCGCCGCGATGCTGCGCTACCCGGAGCTGTTCAAGGTGGCGTGGTCGGAAAGCGGCAACCACGACAACCGTGGCTACGAGGACGACTGGGCCGAGAAGTATCACGGCGAGCACATCGTCAACAAGGACGGCACCTCCAACTACGATGACCAGGCCAACGCCACCCGCGCCAGCAAGCTCAAGGGCAAGCTGATGCTGGTGCACGGCACGCTGGACGACAACGTGCCGCCGTACCTGACGTTGCTGGTCGCCGATGCGCTGATCAAGGCCAACAAGGACTTCGACATGCTGATGCTGCCCAACGCCAAACACGGCTACGGCGAGCTCACCCCCTACGTCGCCCGCCGCCGCTGGGACTACTTCGTGCAGCACCTGCTCGGCGCCACCCCGCCGGCGCAGTATCAGATGAAGCCGATGCCGGAGAAGTAGGCGACGCTGGAAGCGGCATCGTCGGCCATCGACGGTGCCGCGCTATCGCGCAGTTGAACCGGGAGTGCAGAGAAAGCGGCGCCGCAGCCAGCCTGCGCCGTCGTGCAGCATCGGCCCTGGGCGCGACACCATGCCCCCCAGGAACCGTAGGAGCGGACCCGGCCGCGACGCCCTACCCGCACACGCAAACGCCGCAACACAGCACCGCAAAGGAATGCAGGCGCACACGGTACAGCTGCCACATCAAACCGCATGCACCACCACCGGCACGCGAGATCACGCGCCCCATCAGGCAACACCTGGTGGAACGCCACCCCGTTACTTCGCGGTCCCACCACCCAGCTGCTTGCCCAAGAACGCCAGCAAGCGCGTGTAGTACTCGCGTCGGTGCGCCTCGGTGTAGAAGCCGTGGCCCTCGTTGGGGAAGTACAGCGACTCCACCGGCACCCCCGCACCCTTCAACGCGCGTTCCATGGCCTTGGTATGCTCGATCGGCGCGCGCTCGTCCTTGCCGCCGGCCGCCAGAAACACCGGCACCTTGATCTGCTTGGCCAGCACCACCGGCGAGCGCGTAGCCAGGGTGTCACGTGCACCCAGCCAGTCGCCGGTCCAGTTCTTTGCCCAACGCGCGGAGCGCGCGGTGTCGCGGGCCATCATGTCCAGATCGTAGACGCCAACATAGCCAGCGGCGCAGCGGTACACCGCCGGCTCCTTGGCAACCCCCATCAGCGCAGCGTAACCACCGTAGCTGGCACCGTAGAGACAGATGCGCGAGGCATCGGCCACTCCCTGCGCGATAGCCCAGCGGGTGGCATCGGTGAGATCGTCCTGCATGCGCCCACCCCACTCCCTGGCACCGGCCTGGGTGAAGGCACGCCCGTAATTGGCCGAGCCGCGGTAATTGACGCGCAGCACCGCGTAACCGGCTGCGGCCAGCAGCTGGGTGTCGTCGTCGAACTCCCATTTGTCGAAGATCCCGAACGGGCCACCATGCGGCATCACGATCAACGGCAGCGGCTTGCCTGCCTCGGCGTGCAGCGGCTGGGTCAGATAGCCGTGCAACTCCAGGCCATCGCGCGCCTTGAAGCTCACCTGCCTGCTCGCCGGCACGCCATCGGGCGGAAACCACTCGCGGCGGCTGAACACCCGGTCGGCCTTCTTGCTGACCGTGTCGAACAAATAATAATCGCCGTTGTTGCGATCGCTCCACACATACACCAGCACCAGGCGACGGTCGCGGGTGGCCGAGGTGATGTAGACCGCATTGCCGTCGAAGGCTTTTTCCAGGCTGCGGTAGAGCCTTGCCGTCGGCGACTTCTCGTCGAAGAAGCGGTTGCGCACCCGGTCGCTCATGTAGGACGCACCGATCGGCGTGGTGCCATCCAGGTCGCGCAGGATCCGGTAGGGGTCGACGGTGTCGTCGTGCAACAACGGCGTGGACTTTCCGCTGGCCGGGTCCCATCCCACCAGCACATCGGTGCCGGTTGCCTGCTCCACTTGCAGGTAGGCCTGGCTGCCATCGGCCGCAAAGCCGAGCGGAAACTCACGATGCCCGCTGCTGGCGGCATCGTTGACCAACCGCCACGGCGCAGCATCGTCGTCGCGGTAATACAGCTTGCTGACGTTGGTCACATCGGCGCCGTTGGCAAAGCGGATGCGCCCCTGCTGGTCGGTCACGAAGTTCGCACGACGCACCGGCGATGTCGCCACGGTACTGCGCCGGCCGGTCAGGATATCCAGCTTGTCGATGCGGATGCTCGGGTCGCCGACGAACGGGATCGTGGACACCAGGATGTTGCGCGGATCACCGGGCAAGGTATCGAGCATGAACGTGCCAGGCTCCAGGTCCATCTTCAACTGCACGCCGTTGATCTCCGGATTGGTGCCATAGGGGCTGGCCAACAGACGGCCATTCTTGCCATCGGCGTCGATGGCATGCAGTTGCCCGATCGCCATCGGCTCGTCGCGCGAGCCCAGCCGCTGCGCCATCGACACCACGATGCGGTCGTCGCTGGCCCACCAGAAATCGTCCACCACGCTGTTGGCGCCACCGGTGACTTTCGCGGTGGCCACCTTGTCCTGGCGCCGCACGATGCCCAGCACGGTGCGATCTTCCAGCGGCATGGTGAGCGCGAAATAGTCGCCCGTCGGCGAGATCTTGATCCGCTCGAACTGGTCGCTTTTGAGATAGGGCGTCAGATCCACCGGTTGCGGCGGCGTCTGCGCGCAAACCGATCCGGTGATTGCCATCGCCACCGCCAGTGCGGCAGTCGCCTTCCTCATCCAGTAATGCATTGCGACACTCCGCCTCTTCCTTGGTCCACCTATGGTGGCAAAGGCGGTTGGCGGCGTCCATCCTCTGGCGTGACGTTGGATGCGTTCACAGCGAGATGCCGCGTACCGCGCACGGCCGCCTGGCAATGCCTGGCCTGCCCTGGTGTGCTCAGACACCGCCCCGCGTGCGCATACCCAGCAAGCCGATGCGCCGGAACCACATCTCCAGCGGCACCGTCACCAGCGGCGGCAACGCGGCCAGCAGGCTCAGCGCCCACGCCCACCACGGCCAGCGCAGCCGCAACGCGGCGAGCACGCTGACCGCCACATAGAACAGGAAGGCCGCGCCATGCAGGCGCCCGAATACCCACACCACCAGCTCGGTGGTGTGGGTGCCGTACTTGAGCAACATGCCGACCAACAGCCCGGCCCAGGTCAGCCCTTCGAAAAAGGCGGCGGCGGCAAACAGCCGGCCGATCGGCGACAACGCAGAAGAAGCACGCATGCAACACTCCAGACGGACAGGGGTTGCCGCGACGCGATGGCGGCGGCGACGCCCGCTGGCCACCGCATTCTACAGAGCGCATCGCGCACCAGCCGCCCGCCGTCGTTCCTGGCGATAATGGTCGCCCTTTGCATCACCTGCCGGCCTCCCATGCGCATCGTCCTCCTGCTCGCCGTGCTCGCACTGGCACTGCTGCCCGCAACGTCCATCGCAGTCCAGCTCCAGGACGGCGACCTGTTGTTCGTCACCGCCGCCCGCACCGGCCTGAGTGGCGCCATCGACGATGCCACCGCCAAACAGGACGCACCCAGCTTCGATCACGTGGCGCTGCTCGCCCATGACGGCACGGAACAGGTGCTGCTGCATGCAGACGAACAAGGCTCGCGGCAGCAGCCCCTGCAGGCATTCGTCGAAGACGCCAATACCAGGCACCGGCAGATCCATGTGTACCGGCTGACGGAAGAACAGCGCAGCGCGATCCCCGGCGCCATCGCGCAGGCACGGCGCATGCTCGGCAAGCCTTACAACCAGACCTACGTGCAGGACGACAACAGTTATTACTGCTCGGACTTCATCGAGCGCGCCTTCCGCGCCCATCAGGTGTTTGCGCTGCAACCGATGAACTTCAGGAACCCGCAGACCGGTCAGGTGTCGCCGTACTGGACCGACTTCTATCGCAGCAAGGGCATGGCCGTGCCGCAGGGCCTGCCCGGCACCAATCCGAACGATATGGCCAAGTCGGCGGCATTGCGCGTGGTTGGTCGTCTGCACTGAGCACGGGTGCTCCCGGGTTCTCGATGATTCCGCGGGCGCTTGGGTTCTTCGAGCATCGAGAACCTGGCAGCGGCCCGTGTTATACGTTGCCATGCCAGTCGCGTCTTCCGGCATTGCTGGCATCGTCGATGTCGGTACGCACCCAAGGCGACAGAACCGGCACGCGCGGTCCGCCACGTATCGACAGCCAGCTCTCGTCTGCACCGCTGCAACGGCACCACGCTTCACCACATGCAGGAGGCTGTATTGAACAAGCTGTTATGGGCTGGATTGGCAGTGTTGCTACTGACTGGCTGCGGCAAGGCACCACCGCCAGCACCCACACCCATTGCCAAAGCGACACCAGCAGCCACAGCGGATACGCCCGCTCACGCGCCTGCTAGCCAGCGTGGCGGTGGGCAACCGTATGAACTGGCCGATACGCAGGTCTGGGACGTGCCCGATCCGGCGACAGGCCGCACCTACCAGGTCTTCGTCGCGCTGCCACGCGGCTATGCGGACAATCCGCAGCGTCGTTACCCGGTGTTGTATGCCACCGATGGCGACTATGCGTTCCCGCTGGTCAAGCAGATCGCGCGGCGCTTGAACGGCGAAGGGCCAGCCATCTCCGATTTCATTCTGGTCGGGCTGTCCTACGCAGTCGGCGACGAGCCCATGCCGAGCCGCAGACGCGATTACACGCCCACCCCGGAAGATGGCCCGACCGCAGCGCCGGTTGCCACCCACGGCAAGAGCGCCGACTACATCCGCTACCTGCGCGATCGCGTGCTGCCGTTCGTCGCCAACCGCTACCGGACCGACGAACAGCGGCGCCTGTATCTGGGGCACTCGTACGGCGGCCTGCTGGGCACGCAGATCCTGTTGAGCACACCGGAGATGTTCGCCGGCTACATCCTGGGCAGCCCCTCGTACTGGTATGGCGAGCACGCGATGGTGGCGCAGGAAAACAGCTTTGCCGCGTCGCATACCGACCTGCCGGCGCAGGTGTACATGTACGTCGGCGAATACGAGCAGGTGCGCCACCACCAGAATTACGACATGGTCATCGACGCACAGAAGATGGCGCAGGCGCTGCGCGCGCGACACTATCCATCGTTGCATCTCGCGCTGGAGGTTCTCGATGACGAAGACCACTTGAGCGTCGCACCGCGCGGCATCACGCACGGGCTCAAGTCCTTGTTGCGCAGCAGCTCCTCACCGGGCGACACGCGCTGATCGACCCGGCAGTGCAACAGCGCTCATTCGCCAGCCGTATCGCAGTCGTGGCAGACGCCTCGTCCCGTTCAACCACCCGCTAGCAACCACCCACAGGCCCCCAACCCATGCACGCACCAACGCCGGCGGTTTCCAATAGCGCACTGACCACGCACGGCCACGCGTCCCACCGCATTGCGCTGGGCGAGCGCAGCTTCCTGCAGCCCGGCCGCCTACGCTGGCTGCGGGCGATCGGCTGGGCAGTCCTGCTGCTGGTGGCGGTCGCCACGCTGGCGCCCATGGCCGGCAGGGCCGTCGGCAGCCTGCTGCCCAAGGACTCCGGGCCGCTGCAACTGATTGCCAGCCTGGTCGGTATCGCGGTGGGCTTGGCGGTCTACGTGGTGGCGGTGCGCCTGGCCGAAGGACGGCGCGCCAGCGAGCTCGCACTACGCCCGATGTTGCCGCAGCTGAGCATTGGACTGTTGATCGGCGCGGCCATGTTCGCCGCGGTCATGGGCATCATGGCGCTGTTCGGGCTGTACGACATCCAGGCGCTTGGCCCGGCGCCGGCCTGGACGGCGGTGCGCAAGGCCTTGCAGGCCGGGGTGATCGAAGAGCTGTTGTTCCGCGCCATCTTTCTGCGCCTGGTATGGCGCGCGTTCGGCCCGTGGGTGGCGTTTATCGCCTCTGCCGCGCTGTTCGGTTTCGGCCATATCGCCAACCCGCATGCAACGGCGTTTGCGGCGATTTGCATTGCACTGGAAGCAGGCATCCTGCTGGGCGCGTTCTATGCCTTGACCGGCCGCATCTGGATGTCGATCGGCGTGCATATCGCCTGGAACTTCACTCAGGGCTATCTGTTCGGTGCGGCGGTCTCCGGGACCGACATGGGCCCGGCCATTGCCCGCAGCACGGCAACGCCCGGATTTCCGCAATGGCTCACCGGCGGGGCCTTCGGCCCGGAAGCCTCGCTGCCCGGCGTGCTCATCTGCCTGGCGGTGGGTCTGTCGGTATTGTGGCTGGCGTGGCGCGCGGGCAGCTTTGCAAAGCAGCCCTGACCGGTCCTGGCGATGGCAACGCGCTGCCGCGCCCGCATGGCCAGGCAGCGCGGCGACACGGGCATGGCCTTGCCGGCTGCTGCCGCACGCCCGCACCACTACCCCGGCATGGATCGACCTGCACCTTCACCCACGCGTCAGTCAACACCGCCCTCCCGCCAGGCAGGCACATCGCACGGGCACCGCCTTGCCATCGCGCAGACATCCGGCCTCCTAGGCTCTGGGCATCGACAACCCGACGCATGCCTGCCGGCTCCACATTGGCGCCTGGCAGCATGCTCCTGCAGAGGTGCACATGGCTTTGATCCACTCCCTCCTGATGAGCGCCGTCGCCGGCATGCGCTCGATGACCCCGCTGGCCGCAGTGGCCAACGCTGCGCGCACCGGCAAGCTCCCCGCCGACAACGGCGCGCCGGCACTGCTCGCCAATCCCCTCGCATCGGCCGGCATGCTGGCGCTGGCCGGTGGTGAGCTGGCCGGCGACAAGATGAAAACCGCTCCCGACCGCATCGTGTTGCCCGGCATGATTGCCCGCATCGCCACCGGCATCATCGTCGGCACCGCGCTGGCACCGCGCCATCAGCGCGGCGTGGCTGCCGTGCTGGGCGCGACCACCGCAGTGGCGGCCGCCTACCTTACCTTCAACGTGCGCATGCGCGCGATCGAACGCTATGGCCAGACCAGCACCGGTGTGGTCGAGGACGCGATCACGGTGGGCGCTGCGACGCTGATCATGCGCGACGCGGCAAAGCACTAGCGCGACAATCCGGTGGCCGGATCCATCACCTGACGCAGCCGCGTGCCGCGCCGCGGCGACCGCCACTCGACCGTCGCCGTGGCGTAGCAACAACACGGGTGCGGGGCGCGCTGCGTTATGTCGCAGCAGTGCGGCATCGCGGTTTAGTCAGGTCGATAGATCGCGCAGAGCTTGTTGCCATCCGGGTCGCGCACATAGGCCAGCCAGACCGCTCCCATGCGGCTCTCACGCTCGCCCGGCGGATTCTCGATGGACACCCCGCCTGCAGCCACGGCCGCGTCGTGGAAGGCCTGCACCTGCTCTGGCGAACTGCAGGTGAAACCGACGGTGGCGCCGTTGCCGCTGGTCGCCGGTGCATCGTTGATCGGCTCGCTGACGGCGAAGGTGCTGCCGGCATGGCGATAGAACAGGCGCACATGGCCGGAGCCGGCAGTGTTGACCAGCGGCGCGGGAGCGCCGAAGACCCCGCCGAGCACGGCGTCGTAGAACTGCCTGGATCGTGCAATATCGTTCGATCCCACCATCACATGATTCAGCACTGACCGCTCCTGTTGGTCACCAAGGCGCACAGCTTAGTGCACGCCATGCGGCAGTGCGCCCGAGCGCTGCGCCGTGCAGCCGCCGGTTGCATCAGCCGCCACGCCCATGCGGCGCCTGCAGATCCAGCACCGGCCCCAGCGGCACGATGCCGGTGGGATTGATGGTGCCGTGACTCTGGTAGTAATGGCCTTTGATGTGCTGGAAATTCACCGTGTCTGCAATACCTGGCATCTGGTAGAGCTCGCGCAGGAATCCGGACAAGTGGGGATAGTCGGCAATCCGTCGCAGGTTGCACTTGAAGTGCCCCACATACACTGCATCGAACCGCACCAGCGTCGTAAACAGCCGCCAATCCGCCTCGGTGAGCACCTCGCCGCACAGATAGCGGTGCTCGCCCAGGCGCGCCTCCAGCCAGTCCAGTGTCTCGAAGAGCGGCACCACGGCTTCTTCGTAGGCGGCCTGCGTGGTGGCGAAGCCCGCCTTGTAGACGCCGTTGTTGACGGTGTCGTAGATACGCGTATTGAGCGCATCGATCTGCTCGCGCAACGGGGCCGGATAAAAGTCACCGTCGGCCGCACCAACGGCATCGAAGGCGCTGTTGAACATGCGGATGATGTCGGCCGATTCGTTGCTCACCACCGTGTTGCGCTCGCGGTCCCACAACACCGGCACGGTCACGCGCCCGGAGTAGTGCGGATCGGCGTTGAGATACACCTCATACAATCGCTTGGCATGGTGAACCGGATCGGCGATAACGCCCGGACCAGGATCGAACGTCCAGCCCTGGTCGCGCATCAACCAGTTCACGACCGATACGTCGATCAGCGACTCCAGCCCTTTCAGGCGCCGGAAGATCAGCGTGCGATGCGCCCACGGGCAGGCCAGCGAGACGTACAGGTGATAGCGGCCGGGAGCAGCCTGAAAGCCACCCTCCCCGTGCGGACCAGGGCTGCCATCGCGCGTCACCCAGTTGCGGAACTGCGATTGCGAGCGCTCGAAACGCCCGCCGCTCTTGTCGGTGTCGTACCAACTGTCCTGCCACTTGCCGTCGACCAACAGGCCCATGCCGCGTTCTCCCGCTACACCAGTAGGCCGCAACCCTAGCCCAGCCGATTTGGAGAGTGCGTGAGTGGGCCTGCTGGCATGAGCAACCGCGACCAGCCATCTGCGCTGCAAGACCGGAGATTAACGACTGCAAGGCAATCGCGGCCCCTGCACCGCATGCGGCCGGCAACGCGCGCTATCTGGCAATCACCGACGTGCCGGAAGGCACCATATAGCAGGCCTGCGCCTTCTTGCAGGCATCGGCGTTGAGCTCGGCGATCTGGCTGGCCAGGTACTGCTCGGGCGTCAGACCCATGCGATTGCGGTACGCATTGTCGGCATCGGCCTTGGCCACCTGCTCCTGTTCGCGCTGCCGCTCGGCCGTGGTGGCCTCGACCAGCGTCTTGACCCGCTGCTGCTGTGCAGCGGTCAGGTTCATCTGCTGCAGGACATCCGGGTTGGGACGTGCGCGGCCCAAGGTGATGTTCTGGATCTCGATCGGCAGCTGCTGCTCCTTGACCAGCGCACGCACGTTCTGGGTCACCGAATCGTCGATCTGTCTGGCGGTATCGGGATCGCTCATCATCCTGGTCATGTCGTAGCGCTTGACCTGGTCGCGCACGATGGACGCATATTGGCTGGCGACATTGTTCTTGAACCAACCCTGCCCGAACCTGGACAACAACAACGCCGGCGCGGTGATGCGATATTGAATCTGGGTGGAGAAGTCCAACAGGATATTGTCGCTGGACGAGAAATCGTCAAAAGCCACCTGCACCGTCTGTGGCGTCACATCCACATAGGTGACCGACGTGGTCAACCACGCATACGTCCGACCTGGCTCACGCACATCGTCCAGGCGAACGCCACCCTTGCCGAAGAACATCGGTTTATCCACCAACACGGCCTTCTGGCCCGGATCGGGCGAGACAACGGTACAGGCACAGAGCAAGCTGGCCAGCGCAGCGGCCAGCACGAACGTCTTCATCGATTTCCCCCTTGAGCGGTCGGGCGTCACTGCCGTTCCGGTGTGTTGCGAAGGTTACCTAAACTCCCGCGCATTGGCACCGGGGCCGCCCTCGCTCGAGGCTTCAACCACTGGCAGAACGCCAACTGCCTGCCATGACTGCGACGGTTCCCTCGCCACCTGCCGCGAGCGGCCGATCCAGCTGCGACACGACAGCGCACCCAAGTCCCGATCAAAACGTCCCTTGGCCGCCCTCCCCTCCGCCCCTCTCCATTGGCGCCAACCCATCACAATCGGCGAAAATAGCGGACGGCCGCACCACCGGCCAGCGGCGTGCCGTCCTCGTCCGCTGTACAAAGGCTCACCGTCCATTGCGCTCTCCTGTCGGCTGCCCGCCGCACTCGTCACGGCTTGCTGCCGCTCACTCCCGGATCCATCTTGAACACCAACGCCCCACTCCCGCCCGCCGACGACCTGCCCCTGACCGACCGCCTGCGCGCGGCGCTGGACCTGCTGGAGGCCATCGAGGCCGACCGCAGCGTGCTCGACACCCTGCCCGAGGCCGACCGCGTGCGCCTGCACCAGGTGGTGGCCAGGGTCTATCACCCCGAGCCCAAGGCGCGGCGGCAGCTGCTCAAGCAGCGCGAGCGCGAGCGGCACCAGGAGAAGGTGCGCAAGGCCGAGGCGCTGCTGGAGCAGCGCGGCATCCGCGCACTGCGGCGCAAACCGGTGTTCAGCACGCCGAACTTCTTCCCGCCGCATGCCGCCGGCCTGCACGATGCGCACAACGGCGAAAACGCCACTGCCGCACCGGAGCCCACGCATTCGCCGGAGTTGCGCCACTGCTACGTGTGCAAGCAGAAGTTCACCCAGCTGCATCACTTCTACGACCAGATGTGCCCGGCCTGCGCCGAGCTGAACTACTTCAAGCGCACCGAAACCGCCGACCTGCGCGGACGCGTGGCGCTGCTGACCGGCGGCCGGGTCAAGATCGGATATCAGGCCGGCCTGAAACTGCTGCGCGCCGGTGCGGAACTGATCGTGACCACGCGTTTCCCGCGCGATTCGGCCGCCCGCTATGCGCAGGAGCCGGACTTCAACGAGTGGGGCCATCGCCTGCAGGTGTTCGGCCTGGATCTGCGCCACACCCCCAGCGTGGAAGCGTTCTGCAGCCAGCTGCTGGCCACCCGCGACAGGCTGGACTTCATCATCAACAATGCCTGCCAGACCGTGCGCCGCCCGCCGCAGTTCTACGCGCACATGATGGCCGGCGAAACCGCCGCGCTGCATGAGTTGCCGGACACCGTGCGCAACCTGGTCGGCCATTACGAAGGCCTGCGCACGCCTGAACCACTGCGCGATGCCTCGGCGATGGCGCTGCCGGCGGTGCATGGCCGCGGCCTGGACGGCGCCGACGGCCTCACCCGCGCCGCCGAGCTGTCGCAGGTGGCGTTGCTGGACGACGAACTGGTTGGCCAGCAGCACCTGTTCCCGGAAGGACGGCTGGACCAGGACCTGCAGCAGGTGGACCTGCGCGGGCGCAACTCCTGGCGCCTGCTGATGGACGAAGTGCCCTCGGTGGAGCTGCTGGAGACCCAGCTGGTCAACGCCATCGCGCCCTTCATCATCAATGCGCGGCTGAAGCCGCTGATGCTGCGCACGCCCGAGCGCGACAAGCACATCGTCAACGTCTCGGCGATGGAAGGGCAGTTCTACCGCAACTTCAAGACCACCCGGCATCCGCATACCAACATGGCCAAGGCCGCGTTGAACATGATGACGCGCACCTCGGCGGCCGATTACCAGAACGACGGCATCCACATGAACAGCGTCGATACCGGCTGGGTCACCGACGAGGATCCGGCCGACATCGCCGCGCTCAAGGTCCAGCAGGAACGCTTTCACCCGCCGCTGGACATCGTCGACGGCGCCGCCCGCATCGTCGACCCGATCATCCACGGCGCCAACACCGGCGAGCATGTGTGGGGGCAGTTCCTCAAGGACTATGCGCCCACCGATTGGTGAGCGCTGCCTGCAGCCGGGGCTTCGCGTGATGCCGCCAGCGGCACGAAGCGCGCGCCGCTGCGATCATGCAACAGCGATTGCAAGCGGCGTCCGCCACAGATGTTGCGGCCATGTGCATAACGGCCGAGCTCCCTTTGCACCCCATTGACTGTGCCACCGCTAGCGTCAGGGTCAACCAACCGAGACGCACACATGACAGAGCACGGCAAGCCCAACCCGATCATCGACACCCTTTCCAACGTCATCGGCGCCATCCGTGCCGACGACGACATGCACGACCTGGCCCAGGCCCACGATGCGCTCGAACCCAAGGCCATCGAAAAGCTCACGCCGGCCGAAGCCCGGCAGCAGCCAACCATCGCCGATGCGGTCAAGAAGTTGCTGCAGGACCAGGGCAAGACCGCCGACCCCGAGGTGCTGGTACCCGGCGTCAAGCGCACCTCCCACACCCTGGAAACGCCTGCCGGCAATCTCCCGGCCTTCGTCTACACCCCACAGGGGGGCACCGCACTGCCGGTCATCGTCTATTTCCACGGTGGTGGCTGGGTGATCGCCAATGCCGAGGTCTATGACGGTGGCGCGCGCGGGCTGGCCAAGGAAACCGGCGCCATCGTGGTCTCGGTCGACTATCGCCAGGCGCCCGAACACAAGTTCCCCGCTGCCTGGGACGACGCACTCGCCGCCTACGAATGGGTGCTGGCAAACGCGGCTAGCATCGGCGGCAATCCGCAGCACGTTGCCCTTGCAGGCGAAAGCGCCGGCGGCAACCTGGCCATCGCCACGGCGGTAGCCGCACGTGACAAGGGGCTGCCGGCACCGACGCATATTCTGGCGGTCTACCCGGTCGGGCAGACCGGCAGCCTGCACACCGAGTCCTACATCGAAAACGCCATCGCCAAGCCCTTGAACAAGGCCATGATCGAGTGGTTCGTGGGGCACCTGATCCGTAGCGACGCGGACAAGGCAGATACGCGCCTGGACTTGGTCAACGCCAACCTGCGCGGCCTGGCACCGGTGACGATCATCAACGCCACCATAGACCCGCTGCGCAGCGACGGCGCCAAGCTGGAAGACGCCCTCAAGGAGGCCAATGTACCGGTCGAGCGTGAGGTCTACACCGGCGTGACGCACGAGTTCTTCGGGTGTGCGGCAGTCGTTGCCAAGGCAAAGGCTGCGCAGGAGTATGCGGGCAAGCGGCTGCGTGAGTCGTTTCGCTAAGCAAGCCACGGCGTTTGGCACGCCGGTCGTGCCACGCGACAGCAGGAACAGATAATGTTCAAACGAGGGCCGCCCTGGCAAACCAGGCGGCCCGCTTTCTATTGGCCTCAGTTTGGGCGTTATAAAAACTCTTACTGTCGGGGCAGCGTATTGGCTTGCAGCCTGACTCGTACGCAGCACGATGTGACAAGCCCGGGACCAAAAGGACTACTGCGGCAACTCCTGCCGCAGCCATTGCATGTACGATCCAGCCAGGGGAGGCGTCGCGGTCAGACAAGGAGTTCGTCATGAGTGAAATCCACTCCAAACGTGCAGTTGCCTATGCGCAGGTCAGGCGCGCACTGCAATCCGGCCGGTATCCGCCCGGTCAGCGCATCAACCCGGCAAAGCTGGCCACCGAGTTGAAGATCAGCTCCACGCCAGTTCGCTTTGCGCTGTATCGCCTGGTCGGCGAAGGCCTGCTCATCGATCACGCACGCTATGGCTTTCAGGTGCCGCTGCTCACCGAGGTCGCGTTGCGGGACCTGTACGACTGGATGGAGCGCCTGTTGCGGATGGCCTGCGATATCGGCGTTGCATTGGTGCCGCATGCCCCTGGCGAGCCGGAATCCACCAGTGCAGCGACAGACGTGGTCAAGCAGACCTGGAAGCTCTTCGATGCCATCGCCCGTGCCACCGCACACTGGTCGCTGCACCACGCAGTCAGGCAGACCAATGACAGGTTGGCCCCGGTGCGACGTGCCAAACACGGCCTGCTCGACGGGCTTGATGAAGAACTGGCAGAGCTCACGCTGCACTGGCAGCAGCGCGACCTTGCCGCGCTGCAAACAGCGTTGCATGCCTATCACGTACGCCGCATCCAGGCCGTGCCGCGCATCGTGGCGGTCATGCATGAGCGCAGCCGTCAGGTTTGACAGCGCGGCCACGCTGCAGCCAGTGCAGCGTGACCCTGCGGCGCTGAGTGCTGCGCTGCATGCCTACCATGCGCGTCGCATCCAGGCCGTGTCGCGCATCGTGGCGGTCATGCGTGAGCGCAACCGTCAGGTTTGACAGCGCGGCACTGACTGTCGCCAGCGCTACGCCTCGCAAGATCCACATTCTGTGCTCGCGCACCGCCGGCAGCGTGCGCCTGATATGGAATGAATGGCGCGATGCGACGCCACCGGCCAAGGTTGCACGGTCATCTTCGATGGCGGTCACACAGTGCATTTAATTATGACGGTGTTACGACTTAATCATTTGAAAATCAATACGCCCGTTTCCTAACGTGTCTGTGTCATGGATCCCCATGGCACAACCAGGAGACAGCGATGAACATCAATGACATCACCCACAGCGATGCATCCAGCGAGATCACGGTGCTTGGCGTTGCCAGCACCGACACCAAGGGCGGCCCGCTCGCCGGCGAAGAAATCGGCGGCTTCAATGTGCCGGGCATTTCCGAAGAGTGAACCCGAGGCGTGCCTGAGCGCACGCCCCTCCCACCAGGAGTAGAGACCATGGATACCAGCAACAACGACGCGCACATCACGACGTCTGGCCAGGATCTCATCGTGCTTGGCATCGCAAGCCTGGACACACAGGGCGGGCCATTGGCAGGCGAAGAAATGGGTGGCATCACCACGCTGGGCATCAGCCAGGACTAGGCGCTGCCAACGCGCGGCAGTCGCCACTCGGCCGCACATGCCGATGAACAACTTCCCAGGCCACGGGGCGCACTGCAACGGTGCGCCCCTTCTCTCTCTCAAGGACAGCGCCATGCAACGCTACACATTGCGCGACGACCTAGCGTTCTGCCGCATTGGCGAGCGCCTGGTGTTCCTGGATGTCGGTAACGACCGCTACTTCCGCCTGCCCGAGGCACTGGAGCACTCCCTGCTCACCTACCTGGCGCAAGACCCGGTGTCGGACCTGAAGATCAATGACCTTGTCGAACGGGGACTGCTGGTGGAACGGTCGCAAGCGACCGTAGGCCCGCAGCCTTCCGTCATACCTGTTGCGCGTAGCGCGATGGAAATGCCCGTGCCGGCGCGACGACCACAGCTGCTTGAAAAACTCGAGGTACTGGCACTTGTGCTGTCCACACGCCTGGCATTGAAGCGCAACCCACTTGGCAAGGTCCTTGGCAGCCTCTCCGCTGCAGCAAAGGGTCGGGAGATGCAGCAACGCCCGCTCGCCGAACTCGAGCAACGGCTCACCGATGTGGCATCCGTCTTCCGGCGCGCACGCGTGTGGGTGCCGGTCGAGATGCGCTGCCTGCTCGATTCAGTCGCACTGGCAAGATTCCTGCGTCGGCGCCAGCTCGACGCCCAGGTTGTCTTCGGCGTCGCACTCGATCCGTTTTCGGCCCATTGCTGGGTCCAGACAGGCGATCTGGTCTTGAACGACACGGTCGGCAACGTCCACGCGCATACCCCCATCCGGGTGGTGTGATGTACCGCTACATCGCCTTGTTCAACCATGCGCAGGCACACCGCGATGGCGACCGCGCCGGTGTCGATGCGTCGTTGCGACAGATCGGGTTACAGCTACGGCAACGCGCTGGGCATATCGACCTGTATGCATCAGACGACACGCCCGTGCTCGACCTGCCTGGTGGTGGCGCACTGATCGGCCATGTCTTTTCGCAGCGCGACAACGCCCCCTTGCTGGACGGCGCATCGCTGCATGCGTTGTCCGCAGCGCAGCGGACGCGGCACCTGATCGATGCGCACTGGGGCGAGTACCTGCTGTTGCATGCACCGCACGCGGACCCGAGCGCCATCACCGTCATGCGCGAGCCTTCCGGCGGCGTGGCATGCGTTTACGCGCTACAGCATGGCTTTATCACTTCAGACATCTCGATCGCCACGCATGCGGGTGTGTACACGCGTGAGATCGACTGGGACTCCGTCGCCCATCATCTGCACTACCCGCACCTCAAGACCGAGCGCACCGGGCTTGTCGGCGTACGCGAATTGCTGCCGGGCAGCCAGCTGTGTCTGCAGCCCGACCGCAGCAGTGTCGAACACGTCTGGAACCCGTGGGATTTCGTCGCAGCCTCTCGGCGCCGGCACGACCCACTCGACGCACAGGCACAGCTGCGTCAGGCGGTGGCCTCCAGCGTCACCTGTTGGGCGCAGACCGATGCGTCCGTGCTGCTGGAACTCTCTGGCGGCCTGGACTCTTCCATCCTCGCCGCATGCCTGAAAGACACCACCGCGCGCGTGGTCTGCTGCAATCTGGTCACGCCGGTGCCTGGCGCCGACGAGCGGCACTATGCCCGGCAGATGAGCGATCTGTTGGGCACCGAACTGATCGTGCGCACCCTGGGACTCGACGCTGCACCGGTCGATTTCGCACCGCCGGCACATGCGGTCGCGCCCAGCACCTGGTTTCTGCAGCATGCCTCCAATGCACTGAAAGAAGCGATCGGCACGCAGCTGGCCATCACCAGTTTCTTTTCCGGCGGCGGTGGCGACACCGTGTTCTGCAACACCAGAACCGCCGCGCCCGCCGCAGATGCCTTCCGTGCAGGCGGCCTGCGCGCCGGCGTCAGCGCAGTCCATGCGCTCGCCGAGCTGCACCAGTGCACGCTCTGGAAAGCAGGCAGGCTGACGATCAGAAAACTCCGCGCCAAGGCCGGACCGCCGCGCACGCCGGAGCGATCGTTCCTGCCAGGCACGCAGGCTGCGGTTCCATTGCAATCGCATCCCTGGTTCGATGCCCCAGCCGACAGCCTGCCCGGCGACCGCGAACGTATCTTTGATCTGGCCGGCACCCAGGTGTTCCGCGATGGACTGGCGCGCAGTGCGTCGTGGCACCTGCGCATGCCGCTGCTGTCGCAACCGGTGGTGGAAGCCTGCCTGACAGTGCCGAGCTGGATGTGGATCGCTGGCGGCCGCAATCGCGCCGTCGCACGCGATGCGTTTGCGGATGTGCTGCCTGCGCAGATTCTGCATCGCCGCAGCAAAGGCACCTTCATGAACTACTCCGGCGCGGTCTATCGTCGGGGCAGGCAGCAGATCCGCGATTATCTGCTGCAGGGTCGGCTTGCAGGCCAGGGGCTGCTGGACGCCGATGCCCTGCGCCACCATTTCGACCACACAGTGGCCGACGGCGACCACAGCGTCATGCGCATCTTTGACCTGTGTGCGGTCGAGAACTGGGTCCGTCATCAGCGCTGAGGTTGCCTGCACTGTGTAGGTGCGTGGCGCCCGCATGCCAACGTGCCACGCGTCAGCTGCGCCACACACGCTAGTCCCCACGCGCCGGCAGTGCCGCCTTGATTGCACGCCAGCGCACATACTGCGCGGCCTTTTCCGGCGCAGGGTCCTGGTAGTCCTGCAACCAGAAGCGGAACCAATCGACGTTGCGCGCATACACGGCCAACTTGTGCTGCGGCTGGAACTTCTGGTGCGGCTCGTTCGCAAACACGTACAACTCGGCGCGTTGCGTACGCAGCAATGGAATCAGGTAATCCAGCGCGTACAGATACTCCTGCTCGGAATGCTGGAACAGGATGGGCGCGCGAATCCGCTCCAGCTTGAACGCCGGCGACAGTGCCTTCCACCGCTCGGGCGTCTGCTCCGGTGCACCCAGGCCCCACATCTCGCGCAGCCCCTTGAGGAAGGGTTCGCCCTTCATGCTGCCGAACAGGTAGTACGACGGCGACACCACCGGGTTGGCCACGGAAGCGGCGGCCAGCAGGTTCGACTCGGTCGCCGTCCACAGGGTCACCGCACCGCCGAAGCTCAGCCCGCCCATGCCCACCCGCGTGCGATCGATGCCGGCCTGCGACGACAGCAAGGCCACCGCGCTTTCCACCGCCGCCAGTCCTTCGCCGTGCCGTTGCACCGCATCCATGGTGTAGCCGGGCAATTGATTGATGCACAGCGCTGCGATGCCAACCTGCGCCAACGCGGCCAGCGGCCACTCATCGCCCACGCCACCGCGCACGAAGCCCGGGCAGCTGTAGTAGGTGACGAACAATGGCAGCTTGTCCGCGCCGGTACCGTGTGCCGCGAAGAACTGGCCGCTGTAGTGCCGCCCGCGGGTATCGGTCCACTGCAACAGGCGCGCGGGCGTCGCGTTTGCCATGTCCACCGCCAACGCCGCATTGGGGTCGAACAGGACGCCGCGCGTGCCGCCGTCCAGCGCGATGCGTTCCAGACGTGGCGGACGGTCGGCATCGGCCGTCACGCAGACCAGTGCCGTGGCCGATGCCCCACAGTGTGCCGATGGATCGCGCCCGCCATTGATCAACCCGCCGCCCTGTACCACCAGCTGCACCTGGCCGCTGGCCGGGTCCCAGCGGTGGATGGATTGCGCAAGCCCCAAGGCAGGATCGGTGATGGTGAACAACACCTCCGCACTGCCCGGGCGCCACTGCACTGCAGTGATTGCCTTTCCCACGCAGGCCGCTGCCATACAGCGCACGACCTTGCGCGCATGTGCACCGGGCAATACTGACAGCGCCACGTCCGGCCGGGACAGCTGCCCACTGCCGTCACCCACGCGCGACAACGCCGCTACCGCACCGCCTTGTGGCGCGCGCGCAGATTTCCACACATCGCCGACCAGGCCGCGCAGCGCGCTGACGTCGGGCTCTGCGTCAGGTCGCTGCGCATCGGCGAGCACCTGTGTGGCCCCAGTCACCAGGTCCAGTGCCATCCACCGCGCCGGCACCCCGGCCGACAGCCCGGTACGATCGAACCACACCGAGCCAAAGCGCTGCGTGGCCAGGCGCCCGTCGACATTGCCCGAACGGAACAGGCCCTGCCCGAGCGGCACCGTCTCGTCGATCCGGATGCCCTGCGCATACTCGTCCTGCTCTGCCGACAGCACCTGCGCGCGCGTCGCACCGATGCGGTAACGCAGAATGCGCCCGTCCGCAGCCAGCGCGAACTCCTGCACATCCGCCGCATCGTGCGTCACCGGCTCCGCCCCGGAACCGTCCGCCGCCGCCCGCCAGACCGCGATGACGCCATCGATCAACGCGCGGTAGTACAGCCAACGGCCATCCGGCGACCACAGCACCTTTGCAGGCAAGGACCCGCCAGCCGAATCGCGCAACGGCACGCCGCCATCGGCAATTCGTCTGGGCGCGGCATCCTGCAGGCCCTGCACATACCAGACGCTGTCATAGGTATTGCGCTGCACCGCTGCCTGCTCGGTGCGAAAGGCCACACTGCGGCCGTCCGGCGACAGCGTGGGGCTACCGATATCCACCACCTCCAGCAAGCGCTGGGGCGACACCGCTTGCGCGTGGCACACGCACGCACCTGCCGTCATCAGCACGCCTGCAAGCAGCAGGCGCCAGGTTTCTTGATTCCTCACGCACACACTCCTCTCAGCAACACTCAAGAGCCATGCCTGTACCTCGGCTGCAGCAGGCAGCCGACGCATCACCAGCGCTTGGACACCGACACGCTCACGAAGCGGCCGATCGCCGAATAGTTGGTGGAGTCGTACGGGGCCACGTACAGCGGCGAGGTCACCCGGTACAACGGCGGATCGCGATCGAAGGCGTTGTCCACCGATACCCCGAACTCCAGCCCCGCCCATGCATCGCGGCGTGCGCCGGTGGCGTAGCGCAACGCCATGTCGAATGTGGTGAACGATGCCGACTCCACTCCATCGGCGCGGTTGCGCACCCCGCCGCGGTAGTTGCCGAACAGCGAGGCAGTGAGCCCGCCCTGCTTCCATACCGCGCCCACGCGGCTGCTCAGCCTGGGTGGGTTGAACAGCGTGCCGGACAGATCGAACGCCGGTTGCGTGGGCAACGTCTGCTGCGTGCTGTCCAGCCAGCTCGCCGCCCCGCGCAAGGTCAGCGTGCCGCGCGCCAACGCCACCTGGTAGCTACCGCTCAGGTCCAGCCCCTCGATATCCTGCTGCGCCACGTTGGCGTATTGCGTGTAGATGATTGCCGCCACCCGGCTCGGGTCGTAGGCGACGCCGGCAAAGTTGGAGAACCGGCTGGCGAGCGCAATCACATCGGCCTGCGCCTGCGGCGTCGGCGCGCGGTCCACGAAGGGCGCGTAGATCGGATTGCGCAAGGCCTGGCTGGCATTGGCGATCGGCTGCAGCACGCGGTTGCTGTGGTCCACCCCGAACCAGGTCAGCTCCGCTTCCAGGCCATCCAGCGCCTCGGGGTGCCAGGCCAGCGAGACCGAGCGGGTGATGGCGCGCTCCGGCTGCAGATCCTGGTTGCCGCCATCGGCCACCAGCACCGTCGTCCCGGCGGGAAAGCCCACCCCGCCGAACGCACCCGGCTGGAACAGCCACGCCTCCTGCGCGTAGTTGCGCTCGAACAGCGTCGGCGCCTTGAACGACTTGCCCCACGATGCCTTGAGCGTCACGTCGCTGCCAGGCGCATACAGCACACCGAACTTGGGCGTTGTCACCCCGCCAAAGCTGCTGTAGTCCTCCCCGCGCACCGCCGCGGTCAGCGTCAGTCGCTGCACACCGGGCACGCCCTGCGCCGGGTCCGCCACTGGCAGGCTCACCTCCGCATAGGCAAAGCGCGCGCTTTCGCTGCCGTCGATCGTCTCCACGCCATTGACGTGGTTGACGTTGCGGAACGTGTTGCTGCGATACCCCACCCCTGCGGCAAGGCGCGCATCGCCTGCCGGCAATGCGAACAGCGGCCCCTCGGCACCCAGCTCGTAGCTGCGGCTGTCGTTGCAGTAGCACAGGTCGGTCACGCTCACCGCACCGCTGGCCAGCGCCGTTTCCTGGCGGTATTGATCGTGCTTGCTGTTGCCGTCGGTGGCGCCCAATGTCAGCGTCCAGTCGTTGGGCAACCACACCGCAAGGCTCGGCGACAGCAGCAGGCTGGTGGTGGTCGGCGTGACCCGGCTGTTGCGGCCACTGACAGCATAAAAGTGCAGCTGGTCGCGTTCAGTGCGTAACGCATCCAGGCGCAGCTCGGCGTTGTCGCCCAGCGCCTGGTAGGCACTCAGCAGCCCGCTGCGTAGGTCGCTGCCCGGATACAGCGTGGACGGGTCCACCAGCTGTGTGGTGTAACTGCGCTGACGGCTGTAGATCGGGTCTGCCGAGACGTCCTGGTAGGTTGCGATCACGCCACCGCTGCGCCAGGTGGTGCCGGCCGTGACGCTGTATTGCCGCGAAGTGAGACCACCCTGCGTCGCCCGGCCGAAGCGCGTACCGACGTTCACGCCGTCGTAGTCGCGCTTGAGGATCACGTTGCCCACGCCACCCACCGCGTCCGACCCATAGATTGCCGACGCACCGTCGGCCACGATCTCCAGCCGCTCCACTGCCTCCACCGGGATCGCGCTGAGGTCCACCGCCTGGGTGAATCCGCCATAGGCAAGCCGGCGCCCATTGAGCAGGGTGAGCGTGGCATCGGCGCCCAGGCCGCGCAGGTTGAGGCTCGCGCCACCGGTCATGTTCTGGTTCGCACTGCCGGCCCCGGCCAGATTGCCGCTCAGCACGCCGGGGTTCTGCCCACCGGAGAAGTTCTGCGGCACGCTGCGGATCACCTCGCCCAGATCGCTGAAATCCTCTTCCTGGATCCGCGCCGCGCTGATCGAAATCACCGGCGACGGCACCGCACCGCCCTTGATGCGCGTGCCGGTGACCTCGATGGACTCCAACTCGGTCGCGGCGGTTTGCGCCGGCGGTGCCGCCGCAATCGCAGGCTCCGGCGAGCCGGGCCTGGCCGGCTCGCCTGGGTTCGTTGCCACGGCTGCCGGCGTTTTCTGCGCCGCTGCCTGAGCTTCCGTCGCCACCTCCGCCGTCGCCGCCTGTGCCCCCACCGCACCTGCCGCCCCGCTCGCCATGGCGAACAGGGCGATGGAAATGGCGTCGCGTAACGTACGTGTCTTCATGCTGCGTCCTTTGGCTTGCCTGGGTTGGCCCGCCGACGGCGCACTCCGGTCGGCCCGGAGCACATCGCCAGCTGAGCAAGATCGGTCCTGCACCTGACTGCTGAAACACGGTCACCGCAACGCGGCGAACAGTGATCAGAATCTCTAACTGTTTTTCTTACGAGCAATCGTCGCGCACGCAAAGTGCCCCGGCACCCATCCGGGTCCCGACACGTCAATCGCTGTGTGCGCTATTGCCCTCCCCCACCACCTGCTGCGCGTTCGACGCGCTATGCCCGCATCGCCCCCGCCAGTGCACGCCTTGCAACGGCGACGTTGGCAGGCGCATCAACGCGCTGCGTGTCGGCTTCCACCGCAGGTACCTGCACGCGTTGCGCGGAAGCGTGTTGCTGCGCCCCAAGCTCGTGCAGCGACAGCAGCGCCATCACCGCCACTACCAGCCTGCTGCGTGCATGATCAAAACCGACACCGCTCCCCGTTACTGCCCGTCGTACGTGCATGTGCATCCTTCGCGTCCTGGGCGCGGCACCATCGCCATTGCGTCCCCCGACAACAAGTGATGCTGCGCAAGCGCAATGCCCTACCAACACCGTGTGCAAGATGCAGGCAGCGCTGCAGCAGAGCGCACATTCAACGGTCTATGCAACTCGCAGTGCAGAGTGCTTTGTGCTTTGTGCTTTGTGCTTTGTGCTTTGTGCTGTGTGCTGAGTACCGAGTGTCGAGTGCCAAATGCGCGCTACTGCCTCAGCAGGTGATGCACCGCATAGCCGATCGCGGCAATCAGCATCGCTGTCAGTACCAGCCAGGGCCAGCGACGACGCCGGCCAGAGGGCCGGGACAGCAGCTCCAGGTCGCGTGCAGTGACGGCCTGCAACTCGGGATCATCCAGCAGCGCCGCCGCGTGTGCGTCCACCTCGAGCAACTGCTGGTAGGCCGCATGGTGGCGCGGGTCGGCAGCCAGCCATGCCTCACGTGCGGCGCGCTCGGCCGCGTTCTCGCGCCCGTGTCGCACGAGATAGGCGGCCGCCTGCGTGTGGATACGCTCGGACTCTGCACGCATGGCTGGTGACTCCCGGCGGGCGGTCTCCCTGCGCCCTCGCGCACGATGCTACCAGCAACTTCCGGCGGCGCCAGCCAGCGGCCTTGCAGGCCGGTTACTGCGGCAACTCCCCCACGGCCGCACGACACGCCAGCAGCGCACGGCTGATGTGCTTCTCCACCATCTTGATGGAGATGCCCATCTTCGCGGCGATCTGCGGATAGGTGAGCCCGTCGAACCGACTCAGCTTGAACGCAAGCCGGCACTTTGGCGGCAGCTCGAGCAAGGTGCGCTTGAGCAGCACATCGAGCGTCTGGCGCGCCTCGGCAATCTCGTCCACGCCGGCCTCGTCTGCCCTGATCGGCGCCACCTGATCCAGCGATACATGCTGCGCCGCCAGCCGCCGCTGCCGTGAGCGCCGCAGCTCGATCACCATATTGTGCGCGATGCGATACATCAGCAGCCGGCGGTCGCCGATGTTGGGCGCATCGCGGTACACCATCATCCGCGAGAAGGTCTCCTGCGCCAGGTCTGCAGCCGTTTCGGCATCACGCGTACGGCGGCGCAGGTACGCCAACAGCTCAGGATGCAGTGCGGCCAGCGCCTGGTCGAACTCGGCACGCAGGCGCTCCCTTTCCCCAAGCGACATCTGGCCGCGCGCCGCAGGCGGCCCGTCACGCGAGCTCATCGTGATCGCCGCGCCTACGGCCGAGTGCCGCTGCCCACCAACGCCCCCACGCATCTTGCGACACAACACACCAGCGCCATGCGCGCGCAAGGGCCGTGCAAGTGGATCTGAACATGAGCAGTGCAGCCAAAAGGTGGAGAGTGGGTGGTGGGCACCGCACCCCGAACCGCAGCCCCACCTCTTCCTCTATGACGGCAAGCGATGCTAACCCCCTACGTTTTGCGCGTTAGTCAGCCTCCGTCGAGATCACCACATTCCACACCCGGTCGCTGCAAGCGCAGTCCTGCCTGCGGCATCGCACGGTTGCCACGTTTTCCTCAAACACCCCACGCAAACAGTAAGGCGGAATACTGCAGCAGTCGCGAACAATGGATACGCCGCTTGCTACGAAGCGGGCACTAGGCCACTGCATGTGGCCGAGGGAAAATGAGCCCGTACATTGCCGTCAGTACGCACATACATACGGCAGATGCAAAGCGAAACGGGCAGACTATCGTCCGCAGTGCTGATGACGGAATCAGGGCACGCTGCTATCCGGATTCAGACACCGCATAGACCGATGGAACCAACTTACGCCACACGCATAAAAGCAAAGGAAACCCAACGCAATGGACTACCTCATGCGTGCCACCTGGATGATCGCAGGGCTGGCCGGCACCCTCTTCATCGCGCCAGTTGCTGCACAGTCAACCATCAGCAAGCCTGGGCCAACCGCATTGAAGGCAGCTCCCCATACATCTGCCGTTGCGCAGCATGTGGAAGCCAGGCCGCTTGAGCCAGGTGAATACATTACAGACGCGGGGTGGGGCCGGTTGCTGCTGACCAAAGACAATGGCGCGCTCCGATTCTCCGTGGAAAGCACCACCGGCCAATCGATGTGTTCACTGCAGGGCACCGTCCGCGGCATGCAAGGCAGCGCAGAGGATGAAGCTGGCGCTACAGGCTGCAAGGTTCAGTTCTCACCAGTCGCCGAAGGCATCGACGTCACATCGCCCACCCCGATGGAATGCAAAACCTTGTGCGGCTATAACGGCGGTTTTGAGGCGCGTTACCTTCGTGCCACGACAGGCTGCGACCGCAACGCCATTGCCCGCACGCGCGCGGTGTTTCAGCAGCACTACGATCGCAAGGACTATCAAGCAGCGCTCTCTACACTGTCTCCCATCCTGACGCAGTGCGGGCAGACACTGGAATGGGACGAGAAGGGAGATATGCGCAACGACCTGGCAATCACCCAATACAAGACTTCCCAGTACACGCAATGCCTGGAAACGCTGCACGACTACGCTGACGATGCAGCGTCACCAGACGATGCGGTAACGGACAACTGGCCGCCGGTCCTTGCCGATCGCTATCTGGCAATCGTCCGCGCAGCTAGAACCAACTTTGGGTTGTGCAAAAAAGGGCTTGCCAGGCAAAAGAAGGACTAGTCGTGACCGACAGGCTCAAACACGAAAGACATCGGGTAGCACGCGACAATCTCCAGCCGCCCAACTAGGCTCCCGTGGGCGGTTAACGTCCAGGCGCAGGCGCCTGTTGTACGGCCTGCGACTGCGCTTGGTCGTAGGCGTGGACAGCATTGTGCTGGTCGGCCATGTAGAGGCTCTGGCGCACATCGGGCGCCGGCGTCGTTGCGTCCACCTGCACACGAAATCCTGGCGTCTTCCCAGCCACAAAGATGTGGTCATCACGCAGGACGGCACCGGCGAGCTGGTCAACCCGTTCCACACCGGCCAGCTTTGCGGCAATCATCACCTCGGCGACTTTGGTATCGGAAACTGATGCCGGCAGTTGCCCACGCAGCGTATTGAAATACGCACGATCCGGATGCGAGTCTGGGAACCTGTCATGCGCCTGGTCCTGCAGGCGCGACACATCCTTGTTGATCCGATCAACATCGCTCCCGGTCACAAGGTCCCGTTCTGGATCTCCCTGGGGGCGCGCCAGTCGTGGATCGTCAGGAAACAACTGCCTGAGGCGTGGATCGTTCAAACCGGTCGCCAGATCACCGTGACGCAGCGCGTCGTATGCCTGACGCGCAAGCGCATCCTGCCCGGAGGTCTGATCGCCGAGCCGGCGGCCGGCTTCGTTGTTCCACAAGTCCATCCGGTGTTCGTAAGGATCATTTGGATGGGCCGGCCCAATCTCGGCCTCATCCCCGAACTTACGTGCAATCCACTGCTGCCCTAACGTGAGCTGGGTGACACGGCCGCTGGTATACGCATGCCGGAAGGCATCGAGCTGATCATTGTGCCCCTGCGACTGGAACGTGCCATCGGGACGCTTTGCCAAGGTGATGCCGCTCAACTGTTCGTAGTGCCGATACGCTTCCTGCTCGATCTCACGCTTGGCGCCCTTCGGATCGGTGATATCGACCATGGCTCAGGATCCCTGCGCTGCCTTCTGAAACTCGATAGGCCCTTGATAGCCCGGATACTTCTTCTTGATCAGGATGCGATCGGATGGCGTCACACAGCTATCCTCGAGGGAATTGGCCACATGTGCCTCATCCACGAAGAACTCTTCATAAGGCAGCGGCAGCACGGATGTCTCCCCGCCCTGATCGAACTTGAGCAACAAACTGTCGTCGCGCTCGAAGCACAACGTCTTCCAGGCGAAATCAGTCAACGTCCCGGCCTCAACCACAGCCGAGTCCTTGCCGGCCAACAGCGTCACAACATGCTCGGAGAACTGTTTCTTTGAAATCGGCGGCTCGGTCATGGCGCATCCTGCAAAGGCGGCAACGACCACTGTGGCCACTGCCGAAACGTGGGGGCGGAAGATAGCGAATGGCATATGACGCGGCTCCTTCCTGCGGTAGAGGAGTGTTTCTACCAGGAGGGCGCAGTGTACGCATCTTTGTAAAAGTGGCGATTCCTTCTTTGCCAAATGTCCAAGTCCCAAGCTACTGAGAAGACCATTGACGTTGCGACGGCCGTTTACATCAAATTTGAGTAGTCGCCGATCTGATTGCATATCTCCACAGGTGGGTCATCCACCTTGACGACTCTTCGCAGGCCTCTTTCAGACTCCCCCTTTGGGGCAACGACACGGTAGACGAGATAAAACTCTCGGTCACGCTCCCAAAGACTGAATGTCGAAACTTCGGAAAATCCAAAACCTCTGCCATTCGCAGATGCAACCTCAAAGTTGCACTCAGCATAGGCACCGAATCCACAACTGGCATCCAGGTAGCGCAACCCGTCTCTCCCACCAAGATCAAAGTGATATGAGCGCCCGTTTTCATCTTCGATGATCTGCGGTGTGATTTTCAATGCCCGGTTTACACCTGCGCTCGCCCAGTTCCGGGACTCTGCACAAAGTGAGAGATCTTGCAGCTCATGAGCACTAGTCCCGGCAAATATCAAGGTGCAACTTGTTGTAGCCAGGAGCAAAACCAGTACGCAGTTAAGTAACCTTACGCTCACATGCATACCCCGGCCTTCGTCGCACTGAGTGCGAGCGTACCAGCGATATAGAACATCTCAGCGCGTCATTGACGGGCCAGCCTGGGTAACGGCTTGCTGCGATTGCTCCAGCGCCTGCTGCTGCTCGCGCGCCTGGGCCTGAGTCTGGTTGATTGCCTGCAAGCGATCGAACGATTGGGTCTCTGGCGCCTGCACGGCGTCCACCGTCGGCATGTGCGCACGCTGGTGTGCCGGGTCATTGAGGGCGCCCTGGACGACGAAGACCTTCTCGCCCCCGGCCAGCTGAGCCGTTGGGTTGTTGAGCACGACATGGTCCACCCGCGACAGTCCTTCCTCTTTTGCCAGCGCCAGCAAGCTGGCGGTCATGCGCTGGCTTGATGCATCCCACTCCCTGCCATGCTGGGCATCGAGCTGCATCACACCGCCTTTGATCTGTTGATACAGCGGGTAGTCCGCGTGGCCTGGCTGCGAGGGTGATAGTGGCGCCTTCTGTGATGCAGAGGGTGAGTCAGGGCCCAACGCGCTTTGCTTCACATCGGAAGAAGTGATGTCACTAACGGTTCCGGGTTCCGGCCGACCCTGCTTGCGTTGCAACGGCGCAATGTGTTTATCGTAGTAATCGCCGTAATATTGCTCGTATGTCTTACTTGGCCCAACGGAAGGTTGCTCTGTCTTGAATACCTGGGCAATCTGATTCAACGCAGCATCGCGCGTAATGCGACCTGCCATTTGTTGATCGGCAATTTTCTCGTACTGCTGTGGCCTGGTTCCGCTTCCGGCGATACCGATATCCGGCCCCTGATGATTCATAATCTCACGTCGAACCAATGCGTTGCTGAGCGTTGCTGCGGCTTCGCCACGGAGCATGTTAGTTACATAAGCTTGCTTGGACGAATAATCGGGTTCCTCGGCGAAACGATGGTGCCCAATTTCATGTGAGAGTGATCTGACAAGCCGCTCTCCCTTCCCCATCGCGTTCTGATCAATCACGATTCGTCTGTCGGGAACGATGTAAGTTCCCTCGCCCGCGCGCCCCCAAACGACACCTATCTCTTCACGCTTGAGCTGAGACAAACCTGCTTGGAGTGTAGGCGACTGATCGACAAACGGCGCAAGTGCAGGATCTGTCAGCGGTGAAGTCGGGCGTACATTAGTAGATGCTGCGCCACCCTGATGCGGTTGTGGAAATTTTTATTCTTCATTACTTTCAATTATGCATTTCCCTTGCTTGAGAAACTAAGCCTTGAGCTCACAGCTTATTAATAGAAATATAGCTCAGGTGCGACTGATCCTCCGTCAGGCCAAAAGTGACTTTTGCGCCATCAAGCGTCATCACCCAATAGGCTCTCGAACCAGGTGCATCGGGCCGAGGTGGATAAGGAATAGCATCCTCCCAGGGAGCATTCACGAAGGCTGGACCAGGGGGCGAGAAATCTATCACCAACTTCCCGCGCGATGGATCATCTACTGCATTGCTGAACTCAACACGCTGCAACCTTTCACCAGCCAGTATGCCGCCCTCGCTGACGCGCAGCTCTCTTTCCCCGTCTACCTGACGCGGTCCGAATTGAGTTTGAAGCTGCGTACTGATGGCGGCACTATCCTGGAAGTCAGTTGCGATCAAACGATCCACATCTTGCTTGAGGCGTTCCGTCACGTCTTTGCTCCTGGTTTCAACGGGGGGCTTGGTAGCCGGTGCGGCTGACTGATCGTGTAGAGTGCTGGCGGCACACCCAGAATGAAGGGTACATAGCGCCAGCAGCCCGAACGGCAACAACGTTGTCTTAGGGAAAGCAGTACGTCTTTGACAAAGTTGCCAAGCATGCGATCCCCAAATGCGAAGGGTCATTTCTTCTATCCTGTGCTAGGACTGTCTCTGAAATCTAACACGCTAATGACGTTAGATCAGGCACCCGCAGCACGTTCCCGTCCGCTTGCGTGGTGACACCGCAACGGGCCCGCCGCACTGGGTCAATCTGACGGGCGAAAGGCTCGTATCCTCACCGCCTCCCCCTATGTAATGCGGCCGGCACCTCCAACGGCGGCAATACCTCCATCAACAACTGCCCCGCGCTGGCGGTGATGCGTAGCTTGGTGCCGATGGCAAAGCCCAGTTGTTCCAGCCACAAGCCGCTGAGGCGGACGTGGGGCACGTGCTGGTCGCCGGCGTGGTCGTGGGCACCGGGGTAATGGGTGTAGCTGACGGTGCATTGACGCGGGCGCCGGGCGCGGCGGGGTGCGCGCAGCGTGCCGGGGCCTTGCGGTGAGGCGTCCGGGTCGGGTGGCAGCATCGGTGGCAGCTTGGTGCGGTCGGGTTCCACAACAACCCACTGCACCCGCTTGGGCGGCGCGGGGCGCGTACGCGTGCGGGTGGGCCGTGCGCTGGCAGATGCCGTGGGTGGACGGCGGCGTGTCATGGCGCCTCCGGGTGGTGGTTGGTGGATGCGGCGACGCGCTGCTGCAGCGCTACGGCACTGCGTGCGAACCGGCCGCGCGAGTTGTGCGGCAACACAGCGAGCTGGCGACTTAGCGGATACGCCATATAGTCGCTCGCCTGCTCAACAGCTGCGCGTGCGGCGAGCTGGCGTAGCACCTCACGCACATACCAATGCAGGCGGTGAGCGGAGGCTGGCAATAGATCAACCGACACAGAGGCCGGCATGGATGGTGCGGTAGACATGGCAACGCCCTCCTGGAACAACCCAAGAACCGCCGCCAACGGCGACGGGATGTCGGGAGGTTCGAAACCGCTAAGAGCCGGCGGGCGTATTTCCCTTGCGGGTGTTGTATTAGCCGCCCTCCCGACGCAGGCATTGCGTCGGCTTGTACCTGCAGGATGCAGGCACAAAAAACCCACCGGTTTGACGGAGGTGGGTACCGCTCTTAGAGGAGTTTCGACGCTCCTTGGGCTTAGATTGCGAGCGCAGCGTGCGTGTGTCAATAGCCACTGACGCGGATGCTTGAGGCGTTTTAGTAGCCTGCTGGCGCGCCACCTACGGCTGAGGAATACTGATCGTCAAAGACATTGGTTCGACGCGTAATCGCCGAGGGAAGCTAGATGAGTTCAATGGATGAAGTAGCAACGGAACGCAGCTCCGCCGTTGATGGAGAGGCAATCACGCTCACAGACCCTAGCTTTCCCTCGCTCTCTGCAGCAATTGCTCACTACACCCATGTGACCGAGCAGGGTCGCGCCGGTCCGGTCGAACGCTGGAGCTTGGCGATCGGCTTGATCGGTGCGGGCGTTGGGATCTTGGCCGGCACATTGCTGAGCGGCAAGGTAGGTGTGTACTTAGCCGCCACAGGCCTGGCGGTTGAGTTGGCAGGTTTTCTGGTCTACGGCGTGCTCTCGTTCAAACGCGAGTGGCCGAGCTTCCGCCGCCCATACGCGGATCACGCAGAGCTGATGGAGCGGGAGTTCCACCAGTATCAATCGATCGTTGCGTCGCTTCGCAAATTTCCGCTGGAACAACGCCGCCGGCGCGAGGCATTCATGCGTGACCGTCGCACCAACATGCATGACCGTCTGGGGCTGTTTACCGGCGGAATGGAGAAGCTTGGCTTCATGCCTGTCCTACTTGCCCTGTATCTTCAGCTGAAAGATTGGCGCATGGGAGACTGGACGGTGTTGAGCAAGATCACCCTGACGCAGGGCGTGCTGGCTTTCATACTGTTGTTTGCCTTTGCGATGTCCTGGCATCTTGTACGCTTACGTATACGCGTGCAGTCGTACGAGCAATTATTGGCTGAGGCAAATCGTCAAGACAGCACCGCCTAACAAGTGGGTTACCGTCAAGCGCTGCGGTTCGAGCCTTGGCGTAGTAATGAACTCACCGCAAGAAGACATCGGCTATTTATTGGTTTGCTGTTAACACCCAAGCGTGGCTGCGAGCGAGTTTCGATAGCCTGACTTCTAGCTTGCCGAGGTAGCAGGTGCTAACGTACCTCGTCAGATCCCATGCTGGGCATGAACATGGATATGAAAAGTAGACTGATGTTTGCTACGGGATTACTCGCACTATCAACCTTGACTGCTTGTGCAGGAGGAAACATGCGCTCTGATTACAAGAAGAATGATGTTCAGCCGGTCAAGATCGAAAAAGTGGGCGACTCACTCCAAATCACCTATCACATGCCTGCAGAAAGCCTTTTTTATTCTCCCGGCATTGATTTCGTAAATGAGGGCGGCGTACTGCGTATCGCCATCCGCAGATGTGGCATCAATGAGAAGTGTGATGCCATGGCGAAGGCTGCCATGCCACCAGCTGAGCCTTGGACACCGAAGGTCACCGTACCGTACGGGGGCGAAAAGGTCGTACTGGTCTACGCAGACACTGAAGAAACGTTGACTCCATAATTTCAGTCAAGGAGCGATGCAATGGGCACCGAACCGGCTAGTGAGCGCGTTCTGCTTGGAATACATAGCAGGGGTGGACAGGGCGGCCTGACCGATGGCCATGCGTGGATTACGGTCAAGCGAGGCAACTCGCCCACGGAATATTATGGATTGTGGCCCGACAATCATCCGATGGTGAAGGATAACGGGGATGGCACCGATATCCGTTCCGGAGAGGAAGAACGACAGCGTTCTGACGCAGACCGATACTACGACCTGTCACCAACTCAAACCAAAGTCCTCGACCAAGCACTTCGCGAGAACGTCACGTGGGAACTGAATAACAACTGCTCCTCATGGGCTAGCGAAACGGTTTCTCGCGTCACCGGGAAGCATATTGACGCAGGAACGTGGTTACCCACTGTGGAAACGCCCAACGCGTTGATCGACACCATTCGCGAGCTGGAGTCTCGACATCCGACGTCCCCGTCCACGCCTGAGGTAAACGCACCTGCGCGCGAAGGACGATCAAGTAGCTCACTTGGGCAGAATGACTCATCGCAAGAACATAGCAACCCTCCGACCAAGGCAATGACTGATCCAGGGCATGCTGGAAATCGTCTTTTCGCTGGACTACGGGAAGGGCTGCCTGAGCACATCTCCGATGAACGGGTCGCCTTCGCTGCTCAGCGTGCACACGAGGCTGGAATCACCGACATGTCAAAAGTGAGCCGCGTCATTGAACGCGACGGCGACGTGTTCGTCGCAGGAACGACTCCTGGATTCCGCGCATCGGTACTTGCGAGTGAGCAACCTCCCACTATCGAAAATTCCAGTACAGCACTGGCCCAACATGCTGCTGCGCAGCCTTCGATGGAACCCGATGCTCAAGCTGTTAGTCCCCGAATGGTTTAGCCAACTTCTTGGAGCAGCCCAATGCCTACTCACCCGCCCGACGCCCCGGCGACGTATCGCTAGTCCGGTTGTCCAGCCAATCTTGGCCAGCGCTGGCAATCCGCACTGACGCCATATCCCTGTTGGCTTGCGCTTGGTAACGACCCGAAAGGGCGGTCCAACACTTACCGCGCCCTGCTCGATGAAGCCCTGTCCGACGAAGTGCTCGCCAGCATCCGCCTTCATCTACAGCAGCATGGCGACATGGGCCACTATGCCTTCCGCGTGATGGTCGAAGCCAAGGCCTGCCGCGTTTCGGGCACTAGGCTCTCCACTAGCTGCGCAAGCCGAGCGTCGTCAATTGGTGAGCGGCATGACCCGTTACTTCGAACCAGACCAAGGCACTCTCCATGGTCGGCCCAGCCTCTCCGCAATGGAGCCTCTTAATCAACTAAGGCACGTCAGGCGCCGAACCAACACTAGTTACGACCCCTTCCTTGTCATAGCTAATCTTCAATAACGGACACTGAGATGAACCAACGTCGTTGCATCGGTAGTAAACGTCCCTAGACACCAACTTCCCCGCAATCTTATGGGAGACATATTTGGCAGCACCAGCAACCGAAACTATCGCTTGTACGGCACACTCCCGCATCCCAACCGTTATCTCTCGTCGCTCGATGTGTACCCACTCCTCTGCGTTAATGGCATTTCTCGAGGAGAGTTCCGCTCGGATCTTATCTCCATCAGGCACCCTCAGTCCATATGCCGCACATAACGAAGTATTCCGCACACGACTAACGGGCGTACTTGGCTTGTAATCTGCTGATGCACAGCCAGACGCAAGCACTGCACCTAACAAAAGAAGGTAATTTTTTACTAGATATCCTTTTATCATTTCGAGCACATTAACTCTATTCGTATATGAATATTTGAGACTTATATTCAGCAATCAAGAAGTCAATTAATTGGAGCTATTCAATGGCTGCCACGGGCGCACCGGCACGCTATGGGAAGGGCACTACAAAGCCTACCTTGTGAATAGTGCTCGCTACGTCCTTAGCTGCTATTGCTACATTGAACTCAAGCGGTGGGTACTCGCCTGAACGACGACCCGACGGCGTATCGCTGGTCCAGCTGGCCAGCCAATCTGGGGCAACGCGGACTCTCGGCACTGGCGCCACATCCCTGTTGGCTTGCGCTTGGCAGCGACCCGATCGAGCGATCCAACGCCTACCGCGCCCTGCTCGATGAAGCCCCGTCCGACGAACTGCTCACCAGCATCCGCCTTCGTTTACAGCAGCAGCGAGCTCTGGGCCACGACGCCTTCCGCGCAATGGTCGAAGCCAAGACCCACCGCTTTGCAGGCGTCAGGCCTGCTCATCGGCCACGCAAACCGAACACCGCCGAATGATAAGTTAACCTGACCCTGAGGTTTCGTTGTCCATCAACACAAGCGCATGCACCGCACAGCAAAGCGCTCGCGGGCCATGCGTAACAGCAGGCAATAGTGATGCCGATCCTCATCGTCCAAGAAGATCGCGCACCGATTCACGCCTCTCTGGACGACATGCATCGGAACGCCGGGTAGTTCCAGACGCGACTGACGCGGCATGGCCGGCCTCCGGCTCAAGAGGAAGACCTCAGCCTGACGGCAGCGACACAGCCCCGCTATCAGGCATCGCCGCGCAGGCCTGTACGACCGGTTTGCTTAATTAACTCCGTCCCCTGTTGCCTTCAAACTTAGCACTCTCGATTGATATGTGAACCTGAACCCGTTGCTCCAAGGGAACGACGAAATGTCTTAGACTTCGGGTATCGGAAACTGACTACAGGTGCTACGCGTGATTGATCCAAGGCCTGGTCTGCCAGCACATATAGCACTGCTGTTAAACGAAAATTTCGATTTTTCGGATCCCCGTTTGGTTTTTAGAAAGCTAAAATCAATGCTTAGCGACCTAAAAAATCAGACGAAGTTCGGTTCTATGCAACCTCTTCCGCGAATGGACAGCAGCACTCCGGAGTTCAGGGCGGTGCTGAGCGGAGGGCTCGATCTGTTCGGCACGACAGGAGCTTGTCAAGCATTGCAATGCCGGATTCGATATGCGGATCAGATTGCTCGAACAGTAGCGTTGATGTCTGATAGGGTCACTGCTCATGACTTCTTCTACGAACGCATACTAGAACTCAGATCGCGCCCAACCAATGCCGAGCTTTACAGACTTGCGGCTGATATCGCTGTACTGAAGCGTTTGCAGCCACTAATAGAAGCAGGAATTTTTTGCTTTACGTCCCCTTTCATGTCAGTTTGCGCTCCCTGCATGAATGAATTTGACAAGAGAGTGTTACATCTTACCAATGAGGCGATCGCGAGGGTTGGTCACCTGATGATGGTTGAACGCGATGAAGATGGGGGCCACATTGATCTGACCGCACTATATGAACCAGCTCTTTTCATACATTTTTCGGGTGAATCTACCCGCACAATGACTGATGAGGATCTTCGATCGACATTTGTATATGACGCGGTCAGATCGACCATTTGGGATGCGCGCGCCGCTGCATGGACCTCAGGTAGCGTATTTTCAAACTCTCCAACCGGGATATCAGCTCTACTATCCGCAGACGGGGTACACTTCACGTCGCCAGAGCTAATGGCCTTCACGGCCAACAGAACCGCTGAACTCCCGTGGATTGCTAGTCTTACAATTGAGCAAACGTTATCGCTACGCGATGCTGCAGGCGTTGCTCTGCCGCAGCTGCGTGAATTCATGGCACGTCGTCTATCTGGCATAGATGATTTGCCAGGATCAGACAATCGGTGGAGAGAGATTGTTGCGGAGCTACGCGAGCAAGCCGCAGAAGTTCGATCAGAGCTGAGCGCTGCAACTAGGCGATCACCCTCACTTAGGCGAAACTCTGCAGGAATTCTGGGCCTCGCAGTGAGTGCGGCCTGCCTTCTTGCCGATGGCCCCGTCTCTGCGCTTGGTGGATTACTGGGCACTCTTGGCTTGGTACACTCGAATGAAGAGAAGCACAATCACGCGCTTCGAGCGAAGCCGGGTTATGTCCTTGTTTCTGCGAAAGATATTCTTGATCACGCTCAATAAGCAACTTGATAGAATGACGTTGTTTTCAAATAAATCAGTCAAGCACCTACAGGGGGGGGGTAAACTAGTAGAAATTTTAAAATTTCGAGAGACTTATGTGACGGTTTTTATACAATTGCTTGGTGGCATTGAATTTTCATCAAGGCCTTATTCGGCACAGTGCAGGAGAGGCACTATAAATCAGTCCTTTGCAAACACTGACTATGGACTTCGTTGCTACCGCTCTTATATAACTCACTATAATACACGCTCACGCAACAGATGATCCTTTAGCGTATGGCCCGTCAAGATGCGCAGTCAATCTAGGCAACAAGGGCATTCAACACTGACGCGACATCCCTGTTGGCTTGCGCTTGAAGCGACCCGGTTTGGCTATCCAACGCCTACCGCGCCCTTCTCGATGAAATCCTGTCTGACGAACTGAACATCCGTCTTTATCTCAGCAGCAGCGAGCCCTGGGCCGCCACGCCTTCCGCGAGATGGTCGATGCCGCTAACGGGGTCAGGTTCACTTCCTACACAAATTTCAGGCTACGTCGTCAGCTCTCGAGAGGTTTCCTCGCTATCAGCACCAACGCCTGGCTGCGAGTCTTGTGCCATGACCAGACTTCCACGCATCGACCTTCCCGGCATCCCGCAGCACATCGTGCAGCGCGGGAACAACCGGTTGCCCTGCTTTCTGGATGATGGCGATCGATTGCGCTATCTGCACCTGATGCATGAGGTCCTGCACGCCACAGGCTGTCAGCTGCATGCTTTCGTATTGATGGACAACCATGTGCACTTGTTAGTCACGCCACCTGATGCGGGACGGATCGGGCAACTGATGCAGCGGCTTGGGCGAAACTACGTCGCATTGTTCAATGGCCGCTACGGGCGCACTGGTACGCTCTGGGAGGGGCGGTACAAAGCGTGTCTTGTGGACAGTGCGGACTACGTCCTTCGCTGCTATCGCTACATTGAGCTCAATCCCGTGCGTGCTCGCCTGACCGATAACCCGGCAGCGTATCGTTGGTCCAGCTGCCCAGCCAACCTAGGCCAGCGCAAGCACTCCGCACTGACACCACATCCCTGTTGGCTTGCGCTTGGCAGCGACCCGATCGAGCGATCCAACGCCTACCGTGCTCTGCTCGATGAAACCCTCTCCGACGAACTGCTTACCAACATTCGTCTTCATCTACAGCAGCAGCGAGCCCTGGGCCACGACGCCTTCCGCGCAATGGTCGAAGCCAAGACCCACCGCTTTGCCGGCGTCAGGCCCGCTCATCGGCCACCCAAACCGAACACCGCCGACTGATAAGTTAACCTGACCCCGTTATTCCGACCCCGTTATTCCCACCGTTATTCCCATCGGAACGCTGGGCAGTTCCAGACGCGGCTGACGCGGCATACCCGGGCCTCTTAGAAGACCTGAGCCTGACGGCAGCGACACAGGCCCGCTATCAGACATCGCCGCGCGGGCCTTTACGACCGGTTCGCTTAATTACCTCCGTCCCTTTTGCTCTTTTGCCTTTCTTTCCCACTCACCCATTCAGCGATTTGCTCGAAGGAAGGACTCAATTACAACTGGCATTTCGTTGTGATCGATCATACGAGTTATCTGCTTTCGTCCCTCACTAGTTGTCGAAACAAGTTCATTTTTTACAATCTCAATCAACCCAGCACTTCTTAAATTACCTATAAAATCCCGAGCGAATGGCGGATCTATATTTGCAGCGCCACGTTGAGTCAAGCCACGCAACTGACTATTTTTTTGATCTGAAATATTTTCGCATATTTTATAAACAATTGAGAATTTTTCGTGATGCTGAAGCTCATAAAAGGAATCAACATCGTCCGTAGTAGCGCCATTAAATCGAAGCCACCCGATCGCCGAATCTCCAACCAAAACCGCAAGCGCATCGCCCGACTTTACGATAAAGCTTGAATCCTTTTCCAAGCCACGGAAATCTGCACCATTCACATCTGCACCCGACATGTCACATTCGAACAACCAAGAAGAAGTAAAGTCCGACCTCTTAAGGTCCGCGCCAGAAAGACTTACAGAATCTAATGTACAAGATCTAAATTCGCTGCCATTCAGGTCAAGCCCCTTGAAAGATACTTCAACCAGCGTTGAATTAGACGCCTTTATTACGATTCGCTTCCTGTCCGTGAATCCAGCAAGATCATAGTCCTGCACATGAACAGCTTCGAAGTCAAGAGTGTTGGCCCCTTTCCCGATGACTCGTGACAAAGCTTTATAAAATCCGCCTTCTTGGCGAGCCATAAGATCTGAACTTAAACTCAAATAAGCGCCCAGGTTGGCAAATCGTTTTTTTGACCACTGCTCCCCTAAACTATTTAAGTATGCTGTAGCGGCATCAGATGGTAGCGAACCAACAAACGACTGCATTGGCTTTGTTATGGGGAAATAGTTTTCAAGCGGATCCTCCCTAATAATTGTGCTTACGCACAGCTCGGTAACTAAATATTCACGGAGCGAATTATGTGAAAATATCCAACCGCTCTTACCACCTCCTACCTCAGTTCTTGTAAGCGTTGAAGAGCTCCGGAGGTCCTGGAAAAGCTCATCTTGCTTCGCACGACGCTCCTCACCAGAAACCCGCCGCAAGGAAGATTTAAACTGATCAAAGATCACTTCGTTAAATTCATCCTCCGTTGCAATTACTTTTTCTTTTCCAGACATAATGAGGGCAAGTAGCTGCAAAGCCTCTCTTCGGTCATTAGGCGCGATAGCTGGCGAGCGCTGTAAATCGCGCATCATGAGACGATCGATAATCAACTTATAGATCTGCCACTCACCAAGGCTCGATGCTTGCTTCTCGTCTCCGTCCGCCCTAAGCTCATTTACAAGCTCTAACAAATAGGAAACGATAACTGGCTTACCCGAAAGGGACTGACGCTTCCCGTCTGATTCCTCTCTGAATATTTTCGCCAATAAAGAACTTATTATTTCCTGCCCAGCAACATCATCAACAAGCTTTCGTTTTATCAGCGCCTCAGCCTGGGCCTGCGTAAGATCCCGAAGGTAGCGCTCTTTTTTATTCAGCACGTATTTTTCAAGAAGCTGATCGATTGACCGTTCACCTGCAATGTAAACTTTATCAAGCTGACCTAAGTTGTACTTATTCTGTTCCAATGAAGCATAAAGAGCTTCGAATACGTGCAACTCTTCCGTCTCAGTGAAATAATTAGGTCGACTCGTCAAAATTCCCTTCGCTCCTTCAGATGCAAGATCCGCGAGTGCGGCGAGACAAGTTCTTCGCTCCCTAGCATTTAAAAATTGAGCCATTTCATCGTAACCATCCAGCACCAATATTACACGCCGATTTCTTATTAAATGAAAAATAAAATCAATAGGGACATGACCAAGTCCACTAGTATCAAGAAAATGGTGAATCAGTGATCTTGCATCAAATTGTCTAGAGAAATTTCGCAGCTCGATTCGGAGAGGAATTGGCTCGCTGGCGTCATTTCTGTACGCGTCAATCCAGTCGCTCTGAATTTTTTGCGTGAGAGCTGTTTTACCGGTTCCATATTCCCCTAGAACAACCAACCAAGGTGAATTAGTGTCATTATTTTTCCAATTTTTCAACCATTCGGTGGCAAGCTCCTCCCCGCTTCCGTCGTTGAAAAATGGCTCCTCGTAGGCTTCCAAGAGCGAGGTTACTACTGGATTGTCCTTAACTAATTTTATGTACGGATCAAATCTCTCAAAACTAGAGAAAAATTGAGAGTAGCTGAATACATCTATTCCAGCTTCCCGCGCCCTTTCTCTCACATCTGGCGTAAACCCTGCAGTGCTAATTGATATACATCTCGCACCCGGAAATTTCTGCTTTACCAAAATAAATTTGGTTGCATCTTTTCCATATTTTGTAGTATCGACGTATTGAATTGTGGCCTCAATATAAAGGGGAACATCAAAAGGCCGCCCTCTTGGCACTGCCACAATATCTATCTCGGCCCCAGCAACTTTTAAGCTGTACTCGATAGAATAATTATTGAGCTCCAGGAGCTTTCCAATCGCTGTAGGAAGAGTTTTTTCGCTAAGTTCCATGGATTTCGCCTGCTCCTTAAGATTGATGCGTCTATCGATCATACCCATACGCGAAAAAAAAAGCGGCCCGGAGGCCGCTTTTTTTTCAAACATAAATACAGAATCAAACCCCAACAGGATTCGCCTTCTCCGGATCAATCTTGTACTGCTTGATCGCCCGGGCCACATCCTTGCCGGTCATCTTGCCATCCTTCGCCAGCGCGGCAATCGCCGCATGCGCGATGTAATAGCGGTCGACCTCGAAGAAGCGGCGCAGGTTGGCACGCGTATCCGAGCGACCGAACCCATCCGTGCCGAGGACGGTGTAGGTCATCGGGACGAAGGCGCGTATCTGGTCGGCGAAGGCGCGCACGTAGTCGGTTGCGGCGATGGCCGGGCCCTGGCGGCCTTCCAGCAGCTGGGTGACGTAGGGCTTGCGCTGTTCGGCCTCCGGGTGCAGGCGGTTCCAGCGTTCCACGGCATAGCCGTCGCGGCGCACTTCGTTGAGGCTGGGGCAGGACCAGATGTCGGCGGTGACGCCGAAGTCCTTGTCCAGCAGCTCGGCCGCGGCAATGGCCTCGCGCAGGATGGTGCCGCTGCCCAGCAGCTGCACGCGCAGCTCGCCCTTCTTGGGCTTGCCGGCGTCCTTGAGCAGGTACATGCCCTTGATGATGCCCTCGGCTGCGCCGTCAGGCATGCCGGGGTGGGCGTAGTTCTCGTTCATCAGGGTGATGTAGTAGTACTCGTCGATCTGGTCTTCCATCATCGCCTTCATGCCGTGCTGCATGATGACGGTGACTTCGAAGCCGAAGGTCGGGTCGTAGCTACGCACGTTCGGGATGGAGCCGGCAATGACCTGGCTGAAGCCGTCTTCGTGCTGCAGGCCTTCGCCGTTGAGCGTGGTGCGGCCGGCGGTACCACCGAGCAGGAAGCCCCGCGTGCGCATGTCCGCTGCCTGCCAGGCGATGTCGCCCACGCGCTGGAAGCCGAACATGGAGTAGTAGATGTAGAACGGCAGCATCGGCACGTCGGACACCGAGTAGCTGGTGCCGGCGGCCATCCACGAGGCGATGGCGCCCGGCTCGCTGATGCCCTGCTGCAGCACCTGGCCGGTCTGGTCTTCGCGGTAGTACATCAGCTGGTCGGCATCGACCGGCTTGTACTTCTGGCCGAACGGGGCATAGATGCCGATCTGGCGGAACATGCCTTCCATACCGAAGGTGCGCGCCTCATCGGCCACGATCGGCACGATGCGCGGGCCCAGTTCCTTGTCGCGCAGGGCGATGTTGAGGCTCTGCACGAAGGACATGGTGGTGGAATAGCTGCGCTCGCCGCTGTCCTTGAGCAGGCGCTCGAACTTGTCGAGCGTGGGCGCCACGAACGACTTGCTGGCCTTGGGACGGCGCGACGGCAGGAAGCCGCCCAGCACGTTGCGGCGCTCCTTGAGGTACTGCACTTCCGGGGAATCTTCGCCGGGGTGGTAGAACGGCACCTGGCCGTCTTCCAGCTGGGCGTCGGTCACCGGGATGTTGAAGCGGTCGCGGAAGTGCTTGACCGCCGCGTCGTCCAGCTTCTTGGTCTGGTGGGTGGGGTTGAGCGCCTCACCGGCCGAGCCCATGCCATAGCCCTTGACCGTCTTGGCCAGGATCACGGTGGGCATGCCCTTGGTGTTCACGGCCTGGTGGTAGGCGGCGTACACCTTGTGCGGGTCGTGGCCGCCACGGTTCAGGCGCCAGATGTCGTCGTCGGACAGGCCGGCGACCATGGCCGCAGTCTCCGGGTACTTGCCGAAGAAGTTGGCGCGCGTGTAGGCGCCGCCGAAGGCCTTGCAGTTCTGGTATTCGCCGTCGACGGTTTCCATCATCAGCTTGCGCAGCACACCGTCGGTGTCCTTGGCCAGCAGCGCGTCCCAGTAGCCGCCCCAGAGCAGCTTGATGACGTTCCAGCCGCCGCCACGGAACACGCCTTCCAGTTCCTGGATGATCTTGCCGTTGCCGCGCACCGGGCCGTCCAGGCGCTGCAGGTTGCAGTTGACCACGAAGATGAGGTTGTCCAGGCCTTCGCGGCCGGCCAGCGCGATGGCGCCGAGGGTTTCTGGCTCATCAGACTCGCCGTCGCCGATGAAGCACCACACCTTGCGGTCGGACTTCTCGATCAGGCCGCGGTTTTCCAGGTAGCGCATGAACTGCGCCTGGTAGATGGCGGCCAGCGGGCCCAGGCCCATCGACACGGTAGGGGTCTGCCAGAACTCGGGCATCAGCCACGGGTGCGGGTAGGAGGAGATGCCCTGGCCGTCCACTTCCATGCGGAAGTTGTCCAGCTGGGCTTCGCTGATGCGGCCTTCCAGGAAGGCGCGGGCGTAGACGCCCGGGGCGCTATGGCCCTGGATGAACAGCAGATCGCCCGGGTGCTGGTCGCTGGGCGCGCGCCAGAAGTGGTTGAAGCCCACGTCGTACAGCGTGGCGCTGGAGGCGAACGAGGCGATGTGGCCGCCCAGGTCGCCCGGCTTGCGGTTGGCCCGCACGACGGTGGCCATGGCGTTCCAGCGGATGATCGAGCGGATCTTCCACTCCAGCGCGGAGTCGCCGGGGTTCTTGGCCTCGTTGGCCGGTGCGATGGTGTTGACGTACTCGGTGGTGGGCGAGAACGGCAGGTAAGCGCCGGCGCGGCGGGTCTGTTCGACCATGCCTTCCAGCAGCTGATGGGCGCGCTCCGGGCCTTCGACGTCGATGACGGCCTTGATCGATTCGAGCCACTCCTGCGTCTCGAGCGGGTTCGGATCGTTGTGCAGCACTTCGTTCAACCAGTTCATTAGCGCTCCCGGGGGGACACACCCCGCGGGTGTGTCGACATCGTGAATTCGTGAACCCCCAAGTGTACCGCACGCACCTGTTGCCATTCCTCGCTACGGGGGCGTATGGAATGGGACGGTGTCGTGCGTGGGCGAGGTACCGATGCCGGCTGGGGCGAGGATCCGGCGCAGCGGGCGCTGCCGGTGTACGACCAAAGGATAAGGGCCGGCGGCGGGTGGCGGCCGCCGGGCCCGGCGCGGAACGGACCAACGTAGGAGCGCACCTGGGCGCGACGGGCTTTCCCGGTAACGCCCGTCGCGCCCGGGTGAGCTCCTACGAGGGGGTGAGCTCTGGGGGTGCGGCAGGCGGTCTCTGGCAGAACATCCGGCCATCGGCGCTGGCGGGCGGGTAGCGTCGAGGTGGCCATTGCGCGGCCAGTTGGCATTTCTGCACGCCCAACCGTAGGAGCGCACCTGGGCGCGACGGGCATTCCCGGTAATGCCCGTCGCGCCCGGGTGCGCTCCTACGGGGACGGGTTGGTCAGAACGCCTGCAGGGCTTCGGTCAGCTGGCCGTTGTTGTTGACCGCGCCCATGGTGTAGCCCTGCCAGCCGGGGTAGGCGTTGGGCTCCCAGTAGAAGATGCCGAGCACGCGCGAGCCGATGGCATTGCTGCGGCTGAGCAGGTTGGTGAGCATGGCGCGGGTGGTGGCGGCCTGCTGCCAGTCCATGCCGACCTCGGCCACGATCACGTCGCTGCCGTAGCGGGAGATCATGTCGCGCATGTTGGTGTCCAGGCGGGTGTTGTAGTCCTGCCAGCTGCCGACCGGCGGGTAATGCGACATGCCGATGACGTCCCACTTGCCGCCGGCCGAGCGCAGGTTGTCGAAGAACCAGCGGAAGTTGGCGTTGTCGTAGCCGTTGGCCAGGTGCACGATGACCTTGGCATTGGGGTACACCGCCTTGGTGGCGTTGTAGCCACTGTTGATGAACTGGCCCAGCGTGGCGAAGTTGGGCGTCTTGCCCTCGTTCCACAGCATGCCGCTGTTGATCTCGTTGCCCACCTGCACCCAGCTGACGGTGATGCCGTTGTCCTTGAGGTATTTGAGGATGCCCTGGGTGTGGCTGTAGACATCGGTATTGAGCTGGGCGACGGAGTGGCCCGCCCAGGCAGCCGGCTTGGTCTGCTTGCCGGGGTCGGCCCAGCTGTCGCTGTAGTGGAAGTCGATCATGATGCGCATGCCCTGCGCGGCGGCGCGCTTGGCCTTGTCCAGGGTGTCGCGGCCGTCGTTCCAGCCGCCGGACGGGTTGACCCACACGCGCAGGCGGATGGCGTTGCCGCCCACGTCCTTGAACAGCTTGATGAAATCGGTGGTGTTGCCGGCCGCATCGCGAAACACCTGCGGCGGGTTGGCCGCAGCCTGCTGGTTGAGCCAGCTGACATCGGCGCCCTTGGCGATGCCCTGCGCGCCTGCGCCGGCGCTGACACCGCCCAGCAGCAGCACCAGCAGCAAACGGTGGTATCCCTTGCGAAAAACGTGCATGAAACCCTCTCCCTTGATCGATGGATGTCGCGCCACATGGCGCCCTGCCTCCCCCCTGAACCTCACTGCGCGTGGTGCGGTGCTGCGGGCAATGCCGCGATGCCACGCACGCTGCAAGAAGGTGGCGATTCCAGCACGGCAGCGCAATGCTGTCGCGCTCGCTATAGCTGCTGCGCCGTTGCGGCATATCTCGCGGCGGCAAACGCCTTGCGCCAGCGAACTGGCGATCTTTTCGCCAGCGCATTGTTGTGCAGGTGCAACAGAAAACCGGCGCGGTAGTGCGCAGCGGCTCTTTACTGGCGATCCGTCGCTGAGGTGACAGGCGTGGTCGACTGTTAGGGCAGCACAAGCAGACCTGGGCTCGATGCGATGCGGCGCGATGACGCGCTGCCGACTTCCCGGCACCGGGGCGCGTTACTGGAAGCGCACACCATCGCCGTACGCACGCCACTCACCGCGCGCTGCGGCTGCGGCTGCGGCTGTGGCTGTGGCTGTGGCTGTGGCTGCGGCTGCGGCTGTGGCTGTGGCTGTGACTGTGACTGTGACTGTGACTGCGGCTGTGACTGTGACTGTGACTGTGGCTGTGACTGTGGCTGTGACTGTGGCTGTGGCTGTGACTGTGGCTGTGGCTGTGGCTGTGGCTGTGGCTGACAGCTGATTCTGTAACGACCACCCTGGCTCGATCACCCCGGCGCTACGCGGCAAGCTGCGATTCCAGCTCGACAGCAGCAGCCCGACGGGTGAAGGCCGCCTCGCCTTACAGCTGCCCTGCCCGCTCGGCGCGCTCGACAAGCTCGCGTCCGTGGATCGGCAGCAACCGAAACGAAAAACGCCGGACAAGCCGGCGTTTTTCCTGTGCACCATTCGATGGCGGCAGTTGGCAGATCGAAGCGTCGCCGCGTCAGCCCTGCGAGTCGGACGCAGTCACCGCATCAAGCGCGACTCCCAGCGCGTAGCGAGCGGCCATCAGATGGTGCGGCTGGCGCGCTCAGCACCGCAATGCATGCGTTGTCCACGCCGTTTCCGAGGAGCAGCCGCGCCCACCTGACGGCTGCGCAGCAGTTTTGTCGGCCGCTCCGCGCCCGTGCATGCATGAGCGCACTCAGCCCAGCGCGCGTGCGCCCTGCTGTTGTTGCTGGGTCTGCGTTTGCTGCTGCTCCAGCGCCAGCGACTGACGTGCGGCGTTGTCGGCCACACGCTGGCTGCTCTGTTCCAGCGGGGTGTTCATCGCGGTCATGGTCTCCACGCTGACCCGCAGCTGCGCGGGGTCGTCCACGCGGCCCTGCACGGCGAAGGTGCGGGCGGCATCGGGGCTCATCATCACCGCGTCGATGCGCTGGCCGCCGGCGGCGTGCATTTCCGAGGCGAGCGAGCCGGACAACTGGGCACTCTGCTGGTCGGGTGTGCGCCCTGCGCGCGCATCCTGTGCCTGCACGCCGCGCTGCGCGTCCTGGAACAAGCCATTGCCCACATGCCCCGGCTGATCGATGCGCAGCGAAGTGTGCTCGTTGCCATGCTCGCGCGCGTCGCGCTTGGCAGGCTCGCCAGGAGCGAGCGGGCCGCGAATGGCGTCGATGGCGTCCTGGCCGAGGCCCTTCGGGCCACGACTCAACAAGGTGATGCCGGCGCGGATCTCGTTCAGATCTGACCGGTACTCGTTGATCAGCCGCTCGTTCTTCGCGGCAAGCTGGCGGGCATTCGGGTCATTGAGGGGCGAGTGCTCGCCGAGAAAATTGCCTAATTTATGGTAACCAAGCGAAGCGACCGACGCGGCAACGGGCGAATCAGGAATCAAAAAATTGGCCTGACTGTTGCTATAACCCGCCCCGCTCAACGCGGCAATCTCTTGCGGCCTTGCGTAAATACGCACCTGCCCGAAATGGGGCGATGCCGCACTGACCGGATCGGAGGCCATCACGTGATTTACCACGTTGGTTCCGCCCTCGGGTATCCGATATGCAAGGCTGGCGGCCCCGTATGAATTGAATGTCTCGCCTTTGAGATCGAAGTGGTGGGCTGCTACCTGAGCCAACGCGCCGCCCAGCGAATGACCGGTGACGCTGACTTCAGGAGCGTGCCCGCTGCGTTGCTCCTGCTTGTCCGCGTAGTCCAAGGCATGCTTGGTCAGCGCGATTGCATCAGCAGCCTGCGGATTGTCGCGATTGAACACCATCGAACCGTCGGCCTGCACGGCATCACGATAAATTTCTTCGGTGCCCCGATGCGCAACGACGATGTCTCCGCCACCTACGCGCTGATAAATGGTCCCCTGATAACCGGTCCTGCGATTGTTGACATGCTCCAGAACTTCATACGCCGCGCCGCCAACATCTAACCGCTCGCGATCGCCCGGCCGCCGTACACCCACCTCGCGGTCGACGTACCCGTCGTTCGACAAAACCGCATATTGCTGGGATGTCGGCTTCATGGCCGTGCTTCCTTGGCGACAACGGTGACCGAAAACAGTTCCTCACGCAGCTCCGGCTTAAAATCTGCTGCGTTGGGCAACCCCATGTCGGCATAGTTTTCGATGTCTTCGCGCGGGTATCCGCCCTTCCAAAAATAGAGTGTCGCCGGCTTTCCGGAGATTACGTCCTTGGAATCGAGGAACGGCAGAAACTCTGTTTCTGCGGCTGCACCAGTCGCCTTCAACGACACGCGAGTGCCAGTCAATTCCCAATGACATACGCCACGGCCGTAGTAATCCTCGTCTTGCATGAGATCAAGGTAGATGGTGCCGCGATACTCCTGCTCGGAGACTTTCTGCAAAGCGAATGATTCGTTACTGGTAATGCGACGACCGACACCTGTTTCAGGGTGGATACGCCCACACTCGCTGTCGTTAGTAACATCGTATTGCGCATACCCATTGACAGCTCCGAACGCTCCCGGTGCTTTGTCGATCTTGACGGTGACCTCATACGCCTTGCGCGGGTTGGGATTCAACTTGGCAAGGCCGCGACCGCCCGCCTCCACGTCGGCTTCTGCGGCGGCCTCGGTTGCGGGGGATTGGGTCTGGGTCATGCTGGTCTCCGGGGCGTTACAGGCCGTAAGCAAAAGGGCCAGCAGGCTCGGGGTCAGAATCTGGCGCAAGGCCGGCCTCCATGGCGATAGGGGGGGTCAATCTAGTTCGCTGACCCGCCGGGGTCAATTTACGGCAGCTGAGGATGAGGCCCCCGTGAGCCAGTTGCCGGGCGGCGGAAAACTGCCATGATCGGGGCCATCCGCCGCCAGGAAGCGCGTCATCGCCACCGGTCCCACATCGCCAGCCGACGGCGTGGCCGTCACCCCGCGGGTGCACTGGCGGCACAGCCTGCGCATGCGGGTGTTGCTGGCCGCCACCGCAGTGCTGGTGGTGTTGCTGGCGGTGCTGGGCACGGTATTCTACCTGGGCGCGCGCGCCGAGCTGGTGGAGGCGGCGCGCACCGAGGTGGATGGCCTGACCGAGCAGACCGCGCGCAGCCTGGCGGCGATGCTGGATTCGGTGCAGGTGAGCGGCCGCACGCTTGCCGCCAGCAGCAGTGCGGTGGGGCTGCAGCCGTTCAATCTGCGCGCCCTGCTGCTGGCCACGCTCAGCGGCGACCCGGATATCGGCGCGGCGCGTTTGATCATCGAGCCGCGTACGCAAAAGGCCCGCGACACCGGGTTTGTCTGGTACGTGCATCGCGACGGCACGCGCGTACTGGAAAAATCGGTGCAGGAGCTGGGCTACGACTACCGCGCGATGCCGTGGTACCTGCGCACCCAGCGCGAAGGGCGTGCGTGGTGGTCCGAGCCGTATCTCAATCCCAATGGCGGCAGCGCGCTGTACACCAGCTACAACCTGCCGTTGCGCCGCCCGGGCGATGCGGTGGATGCCGCTCCGGTGGGCATGGTCAGCGTGGACCTGCCGCTGCAGCACCTGCGCGAGATCATCGACCAGTTGCCGCGCGACATCAGCATCCAGCCGATGCTGCTCTCGCCCGAAGGCATGCTGGTGTTCAGCCCCGACCCGGCGCTCAACCTGCGCTACACGCTGGAGCGGTACGTGGCGCATGCGCGGCCGGACCTGCTGCCGCTGCAGCGCGCGGTGGCGGCCGGCCAGCCGATCTCGTTCGCGCACACTGCCCCCGACGGCGAGCGCTTTCTGACCCATAGCGCGGCGGTGGGGCGCAGCGGCTGGACCTTTGTGCTGTCTGCCTCGGAAGGCTATGTGCTGGCGGGACTGAACTGGCTGGCCGCGTGGGTGGCGCTGGCGGCAGGGCTGGGCGCGGTGGTGTGGTGGTGGCTGATGGGGCGGATCACCCGCAAGCTGACGCGGCCGATCGAGGAACTGACCGACACCGCCGAGCACTTTCGCCGCGGCGAATTCGACTACCCGCTGCCGCACATCGAACGCCGCGACGAGGTGGGCGTGATGGCGCGTGCGTTCGACAGCGCGCGCGATGCGATCCGCGACCACATCGCGCAGATCGGCGAGATGACCGCCGCGCGCGAGCGCATGCACAGCGAACTGCAGATCGCGCGCGAGATCCAGCAGGCGATGCTCCCCTCCGGGCGCACCTTCGACCGCGCCAATTCGCACCTGGAAACCTGCGCCTGGCTGGAGCCGGCCAAGGCGGTGGGTGGCGACTTCTATCACTTCGTGGAGACCGAGCCGGGGCTGCTGTGGTTTGTGGTGGGCGATGTGTCCGACAAGGGCGTGCCGGCGGCCCTGTTCATGGCGCGCGCGGTGAGCGTGCTGGAAATCGCCGCGCGCCGGCATACGCGCCCGGACAGCATCCTGATCGCCGCCTCCACGCGGCTGGCCGACAACAACGACACCTGCATGTTCGCCACGGTGCTGTGCGGGGTGATCAATGTGGTGAGCGGCGACTACTGGCTGGCCAGCGCCGGCCACGAGCCGCCGGTGCTGATCGACATCGACGGCACCGCGCGGCCGTTGCCGCTGGAGACCGGCGCGCCGCTGGGGATCGAGCCGCAGGTCGCCTACCCGGTGCTGCAGGGCCGCATGAGCGCCGGGCAGACGCTGCTGGGATACACCGACGGGGTAACCGAGGCGATGGACGAGCGTGGCGCCAGCTATGGGCTGGAGCGCCTGCTCGGCGCACTGCGGCCACGCCGCAGCGCGGCGGCGCAGTGCAAGGCGGTGATCGCCAACATCGCCCACTTCACCGGCCAGGCCGACCCGTACGACGACATCACCCTGCTGGCGATCCGGCTGCGCCAGGAGCATGCTGGGCGGGTCGCAGACGCTGGCCGGGACGCACCCGGAAAGGCAACGACCCGATGAAGCTCGATCTGGCCATCGCGCCCTCGCTGGCCCAGCTGGCCGGCGCCAACGACGCGCTGGAACACTCGCTCACGCTGGAAGGCCTGCATGCCGAGCGCATCGGCCAGGTGCGGCTGATCGTGGAAGAGCTCGGCTGCAATGCGCTCACCCACGGCCAGTGCGCCGAACAGCCGCTACGCCTGCAACTGCAGCTGGACCCGCAGGCGCTGGTGCTGGAGATGCACGACCCCGGCAGCGCCTTCGACCCCAGCGCCGCAGCGACACCGGACCTGACTGCCGAGCTCGACGATCGCGAGATCGGCGGGCTGGGGCTGTTTCTGGTGCATCAGTTCGCCGATCACATCGACTACCGCCGCGATGGTGCATACAACGTGGTGCGCGTCACCCTGCTCCATCCGTACGCCCCTGTCCCCGAGGCACTGTCATGACCACGCTCGCCATCCAGATCGACCCGCCGCAGGACACCCGTCAACGCGTCATCCTGACCGGGCGCCTGGACACCCACACCTACCAGGACCTGGACGCGGCGCTGTCGCCGCTGCTGGGCACGCTGATCACCACGCTGGTGCTGGACCTGACCGCGCTGGAATACATCTCCAGCGCCGGCATCCGCTGCATCTTCAAGGCGCGCAAGGCGCTGGCCACGCGCCAGGGCAAGGTGCTGGTGACCAACCCGCAGCCGCAGATCCGCAAGGTCTTCGACATGGTCAAGGCAGTGCCGCTGAGCGATGTGTTCGCCTCCACCGAAGAACTGGATGCCTACCTGGCGGCGATGCAGCGCAAGGTCATCGAACAGCATGCGCAAGGCGATACGCCGATCGTGCCGCATTTCGCCGAGGCGTGAGGGTCGCTGACGACGAGTAGTCAACGGGCGTGGGGTGGATGCGCGTGCACCTGGTAGAAGTGTACGCGTGGTACGTGCCGATTCCCGGCATCGGACGCGCGCCTACCTGGCGATGATTGCAGTGGGTGTGCCGATCGCCTTGCGGTGTCGCCTCGCCTGCGCGCACACATATGGGTGTGCCTGCGTGCGGCATGTGCACGGCAATGGTTAGGCTATGCCGCCCTGATCCCTGCGTTGCAATGCCCAAGCTGATCATCTTCGATTTCGACGGCACCCTGGCCGACTCGTTCGGTTTCTTTCTGAGCACGCAGCGCGTGCTGGCCGAGCGGCACGGCTTCCGCGCCGCGCAGGCGCATGAAGTGGACGCCGCGCGCCGCCTGAGCACCCGCGCGCTGCTCAAGCAATCGGGCCTGAGCACCTGGCGCATCCCGCTGGTGGCTGCCGACTTCATCCGCCTGATGCGTGCCGCCCCGCCGATGGCCTTGTTCGACGGCATTGCCGCGGTGCTGCAGACCCTGCACGCGCGCGGCACCTGCCTGGCGTTGGTGTCGTCCAACTCGGTGGAGAATGTGCAACGCGCCCTGGGCGAGGAGCTGAGCGCGACATTCGCCGTCATCGACGGTGGCGCGCATCTGCTGGGCAAACAGCGCGCCTTGCGCCGCGTGCTGCGCGCCACCGGGCATACCGCAGCGCAGGCGGTGTACGTGGGCGACCAGGTCGCTGACTGGGAAGCGGCGCAGACGGTGGGCTTGCCGTTTACCGCGGTGGCCTGGGGCTATGCGCATCCGGAGGTATTTGCGGGATTGGCGGGGACGCAGCTGATCGAACGCGTGGACGCGTTGCTCGGGTTGGCGGAGTAGGCCGTTTTTTCGGCTGGGATTGGGGATTGGGGATTCGCTGGAGCGAGAAGCTTGCCGGTGCTGCGCGCGCGCGTGCCCTCATCCGCCCTTCGGGCACCTTCTCCCGGAGGGAGAAGGGAAGCGTATGGCGTGCACTGAATGGTCGCCGGGAGCCACGCGCCGACGTCTAGACCCCGCCCACGCGCGGTAATGGCGCCGGCACATTCAACATGCCGCCTGCTGCCACATACGCCGCCAAGGCCTGCCCCTGGCTCAGTAGATGCCCGTGCATCGTGCGCTCGGCACCTTCGGCATCGCGGCGGCGTACGCATGCCATCAGCTCGCGGTGCTCGGCCAGCGACTGCGCCATGCGCCCGGGCGTCAACAGCTGCCGGCCGCGGTGCATCTTGAGGATGCGGTGCAGATCGTGGGTGACGCGGATCAACCACGGGTTGCCGGCGTATTGCTGCACGGTTTCGTGGATCAGGTAATTGTTGCGGTAGTACTCGGCCAGGTCGCCAGCGGTGGCGGCAGCTTCCATTGCCGCGTGCAGCTCTTCCAGGCGCTGCACGCCGGCCGCGTCGATGCGCTTGACCGCATCGTGGGCGCAGCGGCCTTCCAGCATCGCCATCACCGGGAACAACTGATTGAGGTCTTCCAGCGTCAGCCGCGTGACCCGGCTGCCGCGGCCGGCGTCCAGCTGCACCAGGCCTTCGGCGGCGAGCAGCTTGAGGCTCTCGCGCAACGGGGTGCGGCTGATGCCGAGTTCCTCGGCCAGCGCCGGTTCGTCGATCCATTCGCCCGGCGGCAGCGCGTAGTCGTAGATCTTCTGGCGCAGGCGCTCGGCCACTTCCTCGTACAGCGGTACGCGCTTCTTGGCGTTGCGCGAATCAGGGGCGAGGGTCATGGCAGGCGGGTCGTCGATGCTGGCGTGGGGGCGCCCATTCTACCGGGGCGCCCCAATGCCCTGCCGGACGCGGGCCGGATCACAGCCAGCCCGGCACCACGAACAGCAGCCAGGCCACCAGCGGCCCCAGCAACACCACCAGCCCGCTGTAGACCAGGAAGCGGCGGAACAGCGCGTCGCGTTCTTCCTTGGCGGCAGAAGCCACCACCAACGCACCATTGGTGGAGAACGGGCTGACATCGACGATGGTGGACGACACCGCCAGCGCGCAGATCACCCCGGCCGCACCGAGCTGGCCCTGCATCAGGAACGGCACCGCCAGCGGGATGGTGGCGCCCAGCACCGCCGCCGACGAGGCGAATGCGGAGACGATGCCGCCGACATAGCAGACCAGCAGCGCCCCCAGCAGCGGCATGCCGATATGCGACACGCCGGTGCCGATGTAGTCCACCGCGCCGGCCTTTTCAAGCACTGCCACGTAGGTGACCACGCCGCTGATCAACAGCACCGTGGACCAGCTGATGCCGTCCACCGCGCCCTTCTGCGCGCTGGGCGAGATCAACGCCAGCGCCACCGCCACGGTGATCGAGACCAGGCCGACGTTGAGGTTGTAGACCAGCGCGGCGACGCCCAGGCCGAGCAGGCCGACCAGCGTGATCACCCGATCGCGCGTGATGGCGACGGCCTCCAGCGCCAGCGGATTGGTCGACAGGGTGCCGCCACCGGCGGCCACCAGCGAACCATGCCCTTCGATCGCGAACGGGCGCTTGGAGGCCTGGTCGTCGGCCACCGCCACATACTGCGCATCGGCCAGCGAGACCTCCTGCCGGCGCATCAGCTTGAGCCCGCCGAAGGCGCAGAAGCAGATGATCGCCATCATCAGGTTGAAGCCCAGGCTGGTGAGGAACACCGCCATCTCGGTGACGTCCAGCCCAGCCTTTTCCACCACCTTGTTGGTGATGCCGCCATACACGCTGATCGGCGAAAAGCCGCCGCCCTGCGCGCCATGGATCACCAGCAGGCCCATCATCAAGGGATTGATGCGGTACTGCTTGGCAAAGCGCAGCGCCACCGGGCCGATGATGGCCACCGCCGCCGGCCCGAGCGCACCGAAGGCGGTGAGCAGGCCGGTGATGACGAACATCACCCAGGGAATGGCGACGATGCGCCCGCGCACCGCGCGCACCGCCCAGTGCACCAGCAGATCGATGGTGCCGTTCTTCTGCGCGATGGCGAACAGATAGGTGATGCCGACCAGGGTCAGGAACAGGTCGCCCGGAAAGCCGGCCAGCACCTCCTTGCCGTCCAGCCCCACCCACACGCCGCCGATGATGAAGGCCAGCGCGAAGGCCACCGCGCCCATGTTGATGGGCAATGCGGTGGCGACGATGAACATGATCACCAAGCCAAGAATCGTTGCAATTTGCGGGGTCATGCGCCCTCCCAGACACCTGATACGCGTACAGCACGGATGGCCACCCGCCACCCAAGGGTTACGCCGTGTGCACCACCTCGACCGTCATGCCGCGCGCTCGCATGCGGCGTTGACCCACTCGACCACCCCGTGGGTACTCTGAAATTCGTCGACCGATCGCGCTTCGCAGCCCGGCACGCGCTCGCGCGCCATGCGCGCCAGTGCGCTGCCTGGCCCCAGTTCGAGAAACACCCGCGCGCCGCGCTCGGCAGCCTGCACCAGCACCTCGGACCAGCGCACGGTCTGCGCGATCTGTGCGGCCAGCGTGTCCACCACCAGGGCCTGCGTGGTGACGGCACGCGCATCGATGCCGGCCAGCACGCGCAGCCTGGGCGCCTGCACGGCCGCGTTGTTCAATTCGACGGCAAAGGCGTCGGCAGCCGCACGCAGCCACGGCGTATGCGCCGGCACGCTCACCGGCAACGGCGTGACACGTGCGCCCTGCGCCTGCACTGCATCGCCCAGTGCCTGCAGCGCCGCCTGCGGGCCACCGAGCACGGCGTGGTCGTCGCCATTGACGATGGCGATGGCCGCGCCATGCGTCCGGCACAGCGCCTCCAGCGTGCGCAGCGGCAGGCTGAGTACCGCCATCAAGCCGGCATGTTGCGGGCTGGCCGCGTCCATCAGGCGCGCGCGGGTGGCAGCCAGCTGCAAGCAGGTGGCGATCTCCATGCTGCCGGCAACCGCATGCGCGGCCAGCTCGCCGACGCTATAGCCCAGCACCAACACCGGCGTGGGCAGCTGCGTACGCAACACCTGCCAGTGCGCCAGCGTGCCGGCGCAGACCAGCGGCTGTGCGATGGCATTGGTATAGCGGGAGTTGTCTGCGGCCAGCGTTTGCGCCGAGGCGCCAAGCAGCTCGCTCGCGGCAGCGATTACCTCGGCCGCGGCAGGCGCATCGGCAACCCGCGCGAACATCGCGGCGTGTTGCCCACCCTGGCCGGGACAGAGCACGGCCAGGCTCATGCGGTGGCCTGCTTGCAGGCAGCGGCGCGCGCTGTGCTTGCGTCGCCCTGATTCGCGCTGCGGGCATTTTGTTCAATGACCAGGACAAGCACGCCGTTCACTGAGACAGTGCGAAGGGCCGCGCCGCCACACGCCTGCGTGGACGTCGCCTTGGCAGCTGCCAGTGCTCGACACAGGCTCATGCCGTCTCCTGACAGTGCAGGAACCAGGCACAGGCCAGCAGATCGGCGCTGCCGCCCGGGCTCAGGCGACGCGCGACAAATTGCCTGCCGATGGCGTGCAGGCATGCGCGCCACTGCGGGTGCGCGATGCCGCCATCGGCCAGAAACGCATGCGCCTGCGCCTTTGCGTAAGCCAGCCCGTCCTGCCCGCCGCGATGCAGCAGGTTGAGATCGTCGACCTCGGCAATCAGGCGCATCAGGGTCTGCGCCAGTGCGGCCTCGCGCGTGGCGTCGCTGCGCAATGCACTGCGTAGTGACGGCAATGCGATCTCGCGCAGCAATGGATACCCGGCTGCGGCCTGTTCGCGCACGCCACTGATCCGGAACGCCGCGCGCACGCGCTGGCCATTGCTGTGTGGATCCAGCGGCGCGGCCCGCAATGCATCGCGCCAGACCTGCACCGCGCTGCAGACTGCTTCGCCAGTAGGGGCATGCCCATGCACGGCACGCAAGCGCGCCGCCTGCGCAGTGAGCAGGCCCAGGCTGAAAATTGCACCGCGGTGGGTATTGATGCCGCCGGTGCTGCGCAGCATCGCCGCTTCGGCCGCGATGCCGAGCTGGCGCAATTGCTCGAACGGCGCGTTGTCGATACCGGCCTGTGCAATCGCGACGAAGTAGCCGCGCAGGGCGAACAGGCTGCGCAGGAATGTCGACGCGTCCATATCGGCATGGCTGCCGCTGTCGAACGGCGTGACCAGGCCGGGCTTGGGCGCGCAGCCGAGTTCTGCATGCAGGGCGGCGACCGCCAGCCGCCCCAGCCGATGCGCGGGTGCGCTGGCAGTGCCGGCGTGGGAATGCAATGCGTGTTGTCGGGCTGCACTGTCTAGCAGCTCGCCATGCGTGCATGCAGTGCGCGATGGCGCATGCACGCGGTTCGAATCAGCACCTGCGGGGGCAAGGCGCAGTAGCGGCTGCAGTGGTACATCGTGCGCCGCTGCCGGTGTCGGTGCGAGCGTCGATTCGCGATCGTCACGAATCAGGCGCGTCGATTGGCTGACCGCATCAACCAGGGATGGTGCGATGCCCATTTCCTTGGCTCCTGTCACTGGCCGCTGCCGCTCCACCGCGTTGCAAGGCGTCACGGAACGCCTGGCATCGGCAGTGCGTTCGACCAGCGTGCTCATGCCGCGCTCCACACCGGAAACAGCGCGCTGCGCGGCAGCAAGCGGCAGCCGTTGGGGGACTTCACCAAGACCTGTTGCGCGCTGCCGGCGTATTCGCGCCAGTTCACCGCGGTGTCGTCGAGCAGCAGCAGTTCGCCGTCTGCGCGCAGCCCGTGGCGCTGTTCCCAGCGCTGCAGCACTGTCACCACTGCCTGCGCCTGCTCGGGTGTGGCAATGGACCACAACAGGTCCAGATCCGATTGCGCGTGCACATACGCAAGCCCGGTCAGGGCCTGCCATGCGAAGCTGCCGAAGACGCGCGGCTGCAAGGCGTTGGCATTGCACTCGATCAACAAGGCCTGCAGTGCAGGCTGCGTTGCGGCGGGTGCGGCTGCGATCACCGCGTCCAGCGCCAATGGCGCGGTGCTGCGCGCGACCTCGTCCAGGCCGGCGCTCAGTGCCAGGCGCTGCTTGCCTTCGTCTGGCGGCAAGGGCACGCCCAGCCGCAGGCTGCCGGGTGCCTCGCTGCCATCGCCACGCGCCACCACTGCCGGCAGACCTGCAGCAAACCACTGCTGCAGCCGTGGCTGCGCACCCGGCGTCAGCGCTTGCCAGCGCGCGCCGGGATGCAACCACACCAGTGCGTGGCGGCCGGGCATGCTCAGCCCTCGCCCGCGGCCACGGCCGCAGCGACATCGCGCGCCAGGGTGCGCCCGCCACGCTGCGCGCCAAGTGCCCGGCGTTGATCGCCATCGCTGGGCGCGGCCAGGGCATCGCCCAGCGCCTGCGCCAGATCGCCATCCCAGAGCGACTCAACCGCGCCCATGCGCACGTAGTTCTCCACGCCGGGCGCGAACACCGGCGAGCTCTTGCTCAGCGCCTGCAAGGTGTCCACGCTCTGCTTGGTCACGCGCGCCATCGCGCGCAGATCCATCACCCGGATCTGCGCATCCGGCAACGCGTGGATATGGTCGGCCATCAGGCCGAACGACAGGAAGCCGCCGCTGACCGATTCGCCATACACCAGTGTGACCAGCCGCGCGCCGCGCTTGCGCGCCAGATCCAGCGTGCGTGCCAGATGCGCGAAGTAGCCGTTGATGCCGAGCAGTTCGTCGCGGCGTGCAAGCCGTTGCCCGGCGGTGTCGGCCAGCATCACGATCGGCTGCTGCGGATGCGCGCGCGTGCTCGCCAGCACGGTCGCCGCCAATGCCAGCGCGTGGTCCACGCCAACTTCCAGCTTGTTGGCGGTGCCGATCACGGTGACGGCGCCCGCGGCCGTGGTGGCGCTGCCGGTGAGCACATCGTCGTTGCAAGCGATGGCGTGGCCGAGCGGAAACAGCTGGTCCAGCAGTTGGCTCAATTCCATGGCGTGCTCCGGTCGGCGGTGGCGGCAAGGAAGGCGTCGGTGTCCAGCAACGGCAGCCGCTGCGCATCGACGATGCCCTGGCGTTGCCAGATCTCCAGCCCATCGCGGCAATCGCCATAGGCGTCAATGCGCTTGGACAACTGTTGATGCGCCACTTCCAATGCCTGCAGTGCGGCATCGCCTTCCGGCTCGGTCAGCGTGTCCAGCGCCTGCACGGCGGCCTCGGCGAATGCGGCGATGCGGTCGGCCACCAGCGTCTGCGCCTCGCCCAGCAGATAGCGGTGCTTGCCGCCGGTGACGCGCCACACCAGGGCGCGATCGCGCGCGTCGAACTCCTCCACACCGCGCACGGTTTCGATCACGTCCGGGCCGGACAGCGACAGGCGGCCTTCTTCGGACATGATCACCGCGCTGCAGCAGCGCGCCACGATGCCCATGCCGCCGAAGGCGCCGTTGCCGCTGCCGATCAAGGCCAGCACCGGTACGCCGGCGGCGCGCGTGTCCAAGGTGGCGCGCATGATTTCGGAGATGGCGATCAGGCCGGCGTTGGCTTCATGCAGGCGCACGCCGCCGGTGTCGAGCAGCAACAGCACCGCCGCCGGCTGCGTGGCGGTGGCGCGTTCGAGCAGGCCGGTGAGCTTGGCACCGTGCACCTCGCCGACGCCGCCGCCCATGAAGGCGCCTTGCTGCGCGGCGATCAGCACGTTGCGCCCACGCAGCGTGCCTTCACCGACGACGATGCCGTCATCGAAGGCGCCGGGCGTGTCCAGCTGGGCCAGATGCGGGCTGATCAGACGACGGCGCGGACCGACGAATTCGCGGAAGCTGCCGGCATCCAGCACGCCATCGATGCGCTCGCGCGCATCGGCCTCGTAATAGCTGCGCTCGGCCATGGGAATGGTGGTGCTCATACGTATCTCCCAACGACATGCGTAGGAGCGCACCCGGGCGAGACTGCAGCGTTACCGGGAACGCCCGTCGCGCCCTGGTGCGCTCCTACGGGATTGCTGCGGTCGGCACTATCGACAGTGGTGCTCCCCACGACGCGCGTAGGAACGCACCCGGGCGCGACTGCGGCGTTACCAGGAAAGCCCGTCGCGCCCGGGTGCGCTCCTACGGGGTGAGAGGGGTGGCTCATGCGGCGGCTCCCTGCAGGACGTCCAACGCCTGCTCCAGGCGCAGGCTCACCACCGCTGGCGTGGCGCCGACATCGTTGATGCTGATGCGCACATCGCGCAGCGGATGGCGCGCGGCGAAATCGTCCAGCACCGCTTGCCAGATGGTGCCGAACCCGCGTGCGGCGGTGAGGATCTCGATCTCCATCGCGCCGTCCAGCGGCACGCGCTCGACCAGCACTTCCAGGTTGCCGGAGGCGACCACGCCGACCAGCGCATGGTCCAGCCCGGCGCGTGCGCCATGCTGACCATCGAAGCGATACCGCAGGGTTTCCATGCTGTGCCCCTACCAGTTGCGAAAACGTTTCGGCGGGTCGTACAACCCACCGGACCAGCGCACCAGGTCCTTGACCGTGCGCGCGGCGAGCAGGTCGCGCGTGGCATCGCGTGGCCGGATGCCCAGGTCTTCCGGCCGCTTGATGACGCCGCGATCGCGCAGGTTTTCCACCGCGCGCTTGTCGCGGCCCAGGCCGACAGCGGTGTAACCGGACACGCCACGGATGGCCTGCTCGCGCTCTTCGGCGCTGCGGCACAGCAACAGATTGGCGATGCCTTCTTCGGTCAGCACGTGGCTGACGTCGTCGCCGTAGATCATCACCGGCGGCAGCGGCATGTTGGCGCGCTCGGCCAGCTCCCAGGCATCGAGTCTGTCGACGAAGGCCGGCGCCATGTGTTCGCGGAAGGTTTCCACCATCTGCACCACCAGCTTGCGTCCGCGCGGCATCTCGCCGGGGCGCGCCGCCTCGCGCCCGGCCTTGAGCCAGGCGTCGCTGGCGTGCCGGCGCCCGCGCGCGTCCGAACCCATGTTGGGCGCGCCGCCGAAACCGGCGATGCGGTCGCGCGTGGCGGTGGAGCTGTTGCCCTGCAGATCGATCTGCAGGGTGGAGCCGATGAACATGTCGCAGGCATACAAGCCGGCGGTCTGCGACAACGCCCGATTGGAGCGCATGCTGCCGTCGGCACCGGTAAAGAAGATGTCCGGGCGCGCGGCGATATAGGCCTCCATGCCCAGTTCCGAACCGAACGAATGCACCGAGTGCACGAAGCCCGATTCGATCGCCGGGATCAGCGCCGGATGCGGATTGAGCGCCCAGTGCCGGCAGATCTTGCCCTTCAGCCCCAGCGACTCGGCGTAGGTGGGCAGCAGCAATTCGATCGCGGCGGTGTCGAAACCGATGCCGTGGTTGAGCCGGTCCACGCCGTATTCGGCGTAGATGCCCTTGATCGCCATCATCGCCATCAGCACCTGGATCTCGGAGATCTGCGCCGGGTCGCGGGTGAACAGCGGTTCGATGTAGTTGGGCTTGGGCGCCTGGGTAACGAAGTCCACCCAGTCGGCCGGGATGTCCACGCGCGGCAGGGTATCGACGATCTCGTTGACCTGCGCAATGACGATGCCGCCCTTGAACGCGGTGGCCTCCACGATCACCGGGGTGTCTTCGGTGTTGGGGCCGGTGTAGAGATTGCCGTGGCGGTCGGCGGCCTGCGCCGTGACCAACGCGATGCGCGGAGTCAGGTCGATGAAGTAGCGGCCGAACAATTCCAGGTAGGTGTGGATGGCACCGATCTCGATGCGGCCCTCGCCGACCAGCCCGGCCAGGCGCGCGGCTTGCGGGCCGGAGAACGAGAAATCCAGCCGCTTGGCGATGCCGCGCTCGAACACGTCCAGATGCGCCGGCAGCGACAACACCGATTGCACCATGTGCAGGTCATGCACGCGCGCCGGGTCCACCTCGGTCAGGCAGCGCGCCAGGAAGTCGGCCTGCTTCTGGTTGTTGCCTTCCAGGCAGACGCGATCGCCCGGCTCGATCACCGCCTCCAGCAGCGCCACCACGTCGTCGGCCGCCACCACGCGCCCCTGCGGCGCCAGCGCGGCGGCCCGCTGCAGGCGCTGGCGCCGGCTCTCGGCCTGGGTGTCCCACTGTCGACTCATGCGTCTGCCTCACCGGGCCAAGCCCGTAATGTCGAAGTAATTACATCGTAATTATGGAGACCAGCTGTGTCTAGCCGCGTTGCAGCATGAGCCTCAGGGGTAGCCATGTTGGTCAGCCGGGCGACAGGCCGGTGCTTGCAGGTCGCCATACTTCGATATATCTTTTCAGCATGCTTCGATATATCGAATGACGATGCGCTTCCACCGCGACGACCTGCCGAGCGAGCTCGATCCATCCGTGGCGCCCAGTGCCACGCGCCGTGGTGGCGCCGGGCGCGCGCGGCCGCTGGAACATGGCGACCTGCGCTTGCTGCTGCTGGCGCTGATCGAGCAACAGCCGCGTCATGGCTATGAATTGATGCGGCAGATCACCGCACTGTTCAAAGGCCTCTACACGCCCAGCGCAGGCGCCATCTATCCGGCACTGGCGCAGCTCGAAGCCGATGGCTGGGTGCAGACCGCGCTGGACGAGGGCCGCAAGCGCTACCAGGTCACCGCCTCCGGTCGCACGTATGCGGCGCAGCACCGCGATGCACTCGATGCCGCATTGGCCCGCACCCACCGCCGCGCGCGCGAGCTGATCAAGGCACAGACCCCGGCGCCGATTCGCGAGGCCATTCACCGCATCAAGCACGGCCTGTTTGCGCGGCATGGGCAATGGACGGATGCAGAAACCACACGCATTGCCGCGCTACTCAACGCCGCCGCTGACGGCATGGAGCGCGACGACGGCTGAGTGCGCTCATCTTTGTGGTCCGAAGCCAACCGATGCCGGCTTGATTGCGCCTTGCGGCAGCGACGCGTCATCGATGTGTTTGCATTGCGCGGCGTACGTGGCATGCATGAATTGCTGTCCCTGCGCTGTTCTGCGATTTGATCAGCGTGTCGCTGCAAGACATCGACCTCGCTTGGTTGGCAGATGCACGAGGCTTCGCCGTACCCGCATCCGCCCCTGCGGGGCACCTCCTCCCGATGGGAGAAGGCTGAGCAACAACCGCTGTTTTTCGCCAGTTGTCTGGCTAGATCTTCACATCACCGTATGCAGTCACTTCCCCGCCGCGCAGCTGCGCGCCACCTCCAGGAATCGCACCACATGGCCATCCACACCCACACCCAACTCCGCCGCGACCCGCGCCTGCGCTCCGTGCAGGTGGTGCGTTGCGAATCGCTGACGCCGCAGATGCGCCGCATCGTGTTTGGCGGCAGCGAGCTTGCCGGCTTTCAGAGCGAGGCACCGGACGATCACGTCAAGCTGTTCTTCCCCAATGCCGATGGCGCCTTCGTGCTGCCGACGATGACACCGGACGGCCCACGCTATGCCGAAGGCGCCCTGCCCTCGCCCGGCCGCGATTACACGCCGCGCTATTTCGATCCGCAGAGTGGCGAGTTGAGCATCGACTTCGTGCTGCACGGTGACGGCGTGGCCTCCAGCTGGGCGGCGCAGGCACAGCCCGGCGACACGCTGACGATCGGCGGCCCGCGCGGCTCGTTCCTGGTTGCCGACGACTACGACCACTACGTGCTGATCGGCGATGAAACCGCCTTGCCGGCAATCGGCCGCTGGCTGGAAGCCATGCCCGCCGACATGCATGCAGAGGTCTTTATCGAAATCGCCGATGCGGCCGAGCGCCAGGAGCTGCTCAGCGCCGCCGAGGTGGACGTGTACTGGCTGGAACGCAACGGTTTCGATGCCGCCAGCAGCACCCTGCTGGAGGACAGCCTGCGCGATTACGAGCCGCATGACGGCGACACGTTCTACTGGATCGGCACCGAATCCATGCGCGCGCGTGCGATGCGCAAGTTTCTGGAAGAGCACATGGGCGTGGATAAGGATTCAGTGCGCGCGAAGGGCTACTGGAAGGCGAATCCGGCGGCGGAGTGAGGGTGGGCACGCGCGTGGTGCCGGGCTGAGGGTCGAGCCTTCGCGGCCAGGGCCGCTCCTACAACGGTCGGATGCTCATGCGTTGTGGTGGGGCTGAGGGTAGAGCCCTCGCGGCCAGGGCCGCTCCTACGAAGGTCGGATGCTCATGCGTTGTGGTGGGGCTGAGGGTGGAGCCCTCGCGGCCTGGGCCGCTCCTACGAAGAGCTGGTAGGCGCCCAAGCAAAAGCCCGCCGATCGGCGGGCTTTTGCGTTACACGCATCGGTGCGATTGCTCGCACCGATGCATCCACTGCGCTGCGACTTACTTGGCAGCAGCAGCGTCACCGGCCTTGGCCTGCAGGGCTTCGGTGGTGATGCGGATCTTCACTTCGTCGCTGACGTTCGGGGCGTACTGGCCCACGCCGAAGTCGGTGCGCTTGATGGTGGTGGTGGCGTCGAAACCGGCCGCCGGCACCTTCTTCATCGGGTGCTCGCCGGCACCGTTGAGGGTGACGTCCAGCACGACCGGCTTGGTCTGATCCTTGATGGTCAGATCGCCAGTGACGGTCAGCTTGTTGGGGCCGGCCGCTTCGACCTTGGTGCTCTTGAAGGTGGCGGTCGGGAACTTGGCCGCGTCGAAGAAGTCACCGCTCTTCAGGTGCTCGTCGAACTTGGCGGTGAAGCTGTTCAGACCCGACAGCGGCAGGGTGACCTGCACGGTGGACTTGGTCACGTCGGCTGCGTCGTACACCAGGGTGCCGTCGACATTGCCGAAGTGGGCGGTCGGGTTGGAGAAGCCGAAGTGGCTCCACTGCGCCAGCACGTCGGTGTGGCTCGGGTCCAGGGTGTAGGTGCCCGAGGCCACTTCCACGGCCGGCGCGGTCGAGGCGGCCGGTTCGGCGGCGGCAGGTGCCGTTGCAGCGGCGTCGGCCGGGGCGGTGGCGGCCGGGGTTTCGGCAGCAGGCGCGGCGGCGTTGTCGGCCGGCTTGGAGCAGGCGGCGATGGCCAGGGTCAGGGCGAGCGGCAGCAGCAGTTTGTGGGTGGTCTTCATTGAAACTCCTTGAGGATGAGGGACCGCATTGGATCAACGCGGATGGAACGGACGCAGACGGACGAGGACTGCAGGAAAGCGGAAAACATGCGCCTGGGGCCGATGGCACAGGGCGCACGCTCGTCGGGTGGTGCGGGGGCGCTCCGAAGCCGGAGTGTACGTCGCTCCCCGCCTGGCGGCGCGCCGGCTGCGCCCGCCTGACGGTGTGCGCAGCCGGTGTCTCACCGCCGTTATTCGATGCGTGCGGCTTCGTCGAAGCTCAGGCGCGGCAGCCGCGGGAACAGCCCGGCCGGATCGCCGTAGCCAAGATTGACCAGGAAGTTGGACTTGATCGGCGTGCCGGCAAAGAACGCCGCATCCACCTTGTCATTGTCGAAGCCGGACATCGGGCCGGCATCCAGACCCAGCGCACGTGCGGCCAGGATCAGGTAGGCGCCCTGCAGCGAGCTGTTACGGAACGCGCCGGTTGCGCGCATCTCGCGCGAGCCTTCGAACCAGCTCTTGGCGTCGGCATGCGGGAACAGGTACGGCAGCTTTTCGTGGAACTCCTCGTCGGAGCCGACGATCACCGTGACCGGCGCGGCCAGCGTCTTGGCGGCATTGGCCTCGGACAGCGCCGGCTTGAGCTTCTGCTTGCCCTCGGGCGTGGTCACGAACACGAAACGCGCCGGCGACCCGTTGGCCGCGGTCGGGCCCCACTTCAGCAGATCGTAGAGCTCGCGCAGCTGCGCTTCGCTCACCGGCTTGTCGAGAAAGGCGTTTTGCGTGCGGGCGGTACGAAACAGCTGATCCAGCGCGGCAGCGTCGAGCAAGTCGGACATGGAGACTCCGGGAAGCAAGGGAATGGGCGACAGTAGGGTGCAGCACCGGCGCCAGCGTGAAGACCCGCAGTGTAGAGTGGCGCGATTGCTGCAACACACGCTCAATCTGAAACAAATCTATGTCGGATCTGAAACGATGGCGCTGACCTGGGCCGTGAGCGACGGCCGCGCCGGCAATGCCCGCCAGGCCGAGGCCTTGGCGCAGGCGCTGCACTCCACACCGGTCACCGCACTGCATCTGCAGGCCCGCGCGCCGTGGCGTTGGGCCGCACCGCGCCTGTTGCCGGGGGCGCAGGCCGCTTTTGGCGCGGAATTCGCGCGGCGATTGCAGCAGCCGCCGACGCTGGCGATCGGCTGCGGGCGCCAGGCCGCCCTGGCCACCCGGCTGCTGCGCGCGCGCGGCAGCCAGGCGGTGCAGATTCTGGACCCGCGGCTGAACCCGCGCCACTGGGATCTGCTGATCGTGCCCGAGCACGATGCGCTGCGTGGCGCGAACGTGATCACATTACTCGGCAGCTTGAACCCGGTGGACGATGCCTGGCTGGCCGCCGGGCGCGCCGCCTTCGCACCGCTCGGCGCGCTGCCCGGCCCACGCGTGGCGCTGTTGATCGGCGGCCCGACCGCGCAGGTGCCCTGGACCACCCAGGCGCTTGCGGCACTGTGCATGCAGCTCCGCGCGCAGGTGCTTGCGGCCGGCGGCAGCCTGCTGGTCACCACCTCCAGGCGCACCCCGCCCGAGGCGATCGCGACGCTGCGCAATGCGCGTGCAGGCCTGCCAGGCCTGCTGTGGTGCGACGAGCGCGATGGGCCGAACCCGTATGCCGGCCTGCTGGGCTGGGCCGATGCGATCGTGGCCAGCGCCGACTCGGTCAACCTGCTCTCCGAAGCCTGCGCCACGCCGGTACCGGTGGTAGCGGCGTTTGCCGAACAGGCGCAAGGACGGGTGGCGACGTATCTGCGGGCACTGCAGGCGCATGGCCGTCTAGGCGATGCACGGGATGTCTTCGCAACGCCGTTGCAGCTGCGACCACTGCGCGAAACCCAGCGCATTGCCGCACTGGTGCGTGAGCGCCTGCACGTATGATGGTGCCGCCGTGGATGCCACGGGGCAGCCACACGGACGATCAATCCCCATGCAATGCGAACACACACGGCGCAGCTGGCCTGCAACAACGGCGTTGCTCATCGCCCTGACCTGCGCACTGCCTGCCATTGCCGCGCCGGTGTGCACGCCGCACTATCCGACACCCGCCACGCTGGCGGCGATGTTCGACATGGCCAGGTCCACCCAGCAGGCGCTGGACGCAGTGGACGGTGCGCAGGTGGTGCTGCTGGCACGCGGCGGCCAGGATCTGAGCCGCTATGGGCTGAAACACAGCCACCTGGCCTTCGCGCTGCGCGAGGACGACGGCACCTGGCGGGTCAAGCACCTGCTCAATCACTGCAAGTCGGACACCTCGGCGCTGTATCACGAAGGTCTGAGCAACTTCATCGGCGAAACTGCCCTCACTGCCGACCTGCGCGTCGGCGTGCCGGCACCGGCGCTGCAACAGCAACTGCGCATGCTGCTGCAGGATCCGGCCACGCTGGCACATGCGCTGCACGAGGCGCGCTACAGCATGATCGCCTACCCGTTCTCCACCGATTACCAGAACTCCAACCAGTGGGTGCTCGAAGTGCTGGCGGCGGCATTGGCGGCGACCAGCGCAGCGGATACGGCAGCTGCGCCGGTGAGCGATCGTCGCAGCGCACAGGCCTGGCTCAAGCGCAATGGCTACCAACCTACGCGCCTGCACCTGGACCTGAGCAAGCGCATCGGCGCCCGTTTCTTCGTCGCCAACGCCGCTGTGACCGACCATCCCGCCAGCGAGCGCATCTCCGGCAATTATTCGGTGATCACGGTCGAGTCGGTGTTCGATTTCCTGCAGCAGCAACAGATGCTGCAGCAGGATGATTCCATTCCACACAGCGTTGCCACGCACGGAGTATCTCCATGAACATCTCTCTTCGATCTGCCGGCCTCGGGTTGTTGCTCGCCATCGCGTTCGGCCAGCCGCTGCCGGCCACTGCAGGCTTGACCACGATCACCCGCGGCGATGCCTCGGCGATGTCGGCGATCCTGGTGATCTCCGCGCCGTACTTCGTGTCGTTGGCGCTGGGCCACAGTGCGGTGGCAGGTTCGGAAGCCCTCGGCGACGCATCGCACAAGGCCTCCGCAGGGCCGTTGCCGCCGATGCGGGTCAAGTCGGTCGAGAAAGCCACCGACGGCGGCTGCGAAGTGCAGTTGCAGGATCCGGCAAACGCCGACAACACCGCCTTGCTGCGCTGGCCGGCACGCCAAGACGACCCGACTGCGGGCTTTCGTGTTGGCGAGACGGTGACCTTCCAGCCGAGCCCGGCCGGCGCCGGCTGGACGGTGCAGTCGCCCCAAGGCCAGGCGCTGGCGTTCGTGCCGACCGCAGAATCCGCCGCGCAAAACAGCAGCACGACCTGGTGACGCCGGCAAGCTCCTGACAGACGCACCAGGTCACGATGGGGCGTTGCTGACGCACCGTTTGCGGACACGGCGGTGCGTGCGGTACGCGCAGAGGCATCTTCCGCTGTCTGCCGAACTGCCTGCGCGACGGTTTGTTGATCGTCACCGACGCGCACAGCCGCGTGCAGTTGCAGAGCCTTTGCGCACCGATGCCTGGCACGCACGCAATTGCCCGCGTGCTCCTGGTCGCGCCGCCCGTGGCAACGGTGTACATGCGGGTTGGCGATGTCTTAGGAGGCATGTACGTGCTGGCACTGATGGCACGCCGGCTGGCGCTCAAACAGCAGCGCGGCGGCACGCTGGATCGATAAGGCATCGCGGTCGCGCGAACACAAGCGATACGCACTGCGTCATTCCACCATGCTTGCCGCCATCCGCTGACCAAGACACTGTTTCAACCGGCAGCACGCCGCCGTGTTTGCCATGCACGGCCGATGCACACTGGCCCGCATGCGCCAACGCGCGGATAATCCGCGTTGCCCTGTCACTGCCGCACCGTCATGTCCAGCCGCTCGCCGACGCCGTTCACCCCGCTCACCGCGCGCGCATTGGCGTGGGCGGTCCTGACCATGGGCGCGGTGGTGCTGTTGTCCAACATCCTGGTGCAATATCCGATCAACGACTGGCTGACCTGGGGCGCGTTCTCGTATCCGCTGGCGTTCCTGGTGAGCAACCTGATCAATCGCCGCTTCGGCCCACGCGCGGCGCGCAAGGTCGCGTGGTGCGGCTTTGCGCTCGCGGTGGCGTTGTCGCTGTGGCTGGCCACCCCGCGCATCGCAGCGGCCTCCTGCACCGCCTTCATCGCCGCGCAGTTGCTGGATATCAGCGTGTTCGACCGGCTGCGCAGTGGCAATTGGTGGCGCGCGCCGATCGTGGCCACCACCTGCAGTGCCACGCTGGATACGGCGATCTTCTGGAGCATCGCCTTTGCCGGTGTCGGCCTGCCATGGATCAGCTGGGCAGCCGGCGATCTGGCGGTGAAGCTGGGCATGGGGGTGTTCCTGCTCGGCCCGTTCCGCGCGCTGCTGTGGCGCAGTGCGCCGCGACCGCAGGGCTGACTGCAGCGCCTACGTACGGGCGATCAGGCCAACAACAGACGCGGTGGATGGATGCGATTCCAACGCAGCTGCACTTTGCCAACCCGCTCTGCATGGCACTCGCCTCATAGCGCAAGCAACGCAACGCCCGGATACCGGCCGATCAAGGCGATGGCGCTGCCACATCCTTGCCGACCGGAAACGCCAGTCCTTGCGCGTGCGCGGTGGTGAAAATGCTGTGCCGTGCCTGCTGGATGGCTGGGGTCGGTGCGATCAGCCGCGGCCGGCGATCCAGCGTGCAACTCAGGCCCGCTTCCACCAGCGTGGCATGGGCCTGGTGCAGCGCCGCTGCGCTCTCGGCCGGCAGCCACTGCACCTGCACCAGCGCATCGATCAAGGCGGGCGTGGCGCAGGCCAGCAGCAGCGCGGGATGGTGTGCGGCCTGGCCGAGCACGCCGGCCTGCAGGACGAACTCCAGATCGACCAGGCCGCCGGCGCCCTGCTTGAGATCCAGTCGCCCCGCATCGCTGCGATCCAGTTCGCTGCGCATGCGCGCGCGCATCTTGCGCACGTCCTCGTGCAACGCTGCGGTGTCGCGCACGCGTGTCAGCGTGTCGCCACGCACCTGCGTGAACGCTTCGCACAGCGCCGCATCGCCGGCCACCGCACGCGCGCGCACCAGCGCCTGATGTTCCCAGGTCCAGGCGCGCTCGCGCTGGTAGTCGCGGTAACTGGCCAGCGATGACACCAGTGCGCCCTTGCCGCCGTCCGGGCGCAGCCGCACGTCGATCTCGTAGAGACGGCCGGCGCCGGTTTCGGCAGCCAGCAAGGTCATCACCTTCTGCGCCAGCCGCGCAAACCAGCGCCCGGCGTCCAACGGTCGCTTGCCATCGGAAGCCTCCACCTGCCGCGGGTGGTCGTAGAGAAACACCAGATCCAGGTCCGAGCCGAAGCCCAGCTCCAGGCCACCCAGACTGCCGTAGCCGATGATGGCGAACGCCCCGCCCGGCACCTGCCCGTGCGCGGCGATCAGTTCGCGGCGCGCCAGCTGCAGCACCGTCTGCACCACTGCTTCGGCCAGCCAGGCCAGCTGCTGGGTGCTGTCCACGGCCTGCTGGCGGCCATCGAGCGTGGCCAGTGCAATGCGGAAGCTCAACGCGAGGCGGCGCTCGTTGAGTTCGCGCAGCGCCGCTTCGGTGTCCTCGATCTGCAAGGTGTCCAGGCACGCAGCCTGCAATGCGTCGCGGTCGGGCAACGGGCCGCTGATGCGGGTGTCGAGCAGTTCGTCCAGCAACAGCGGGTGTGCAGCCAGGCGTTCGGCCAGCAGGGCGCTGCGCGAGAGCACATCGACCAGGCGTGCGAGTGCGCTGGGTTGTTCGTCCAGCAGGGCCAGGTAGCTGGTGCGGCGCAAGGTGGATTGCAACAGGCCGAGCATGCGGCGCACGGCGGCATCGGGTTGGCTGGCGCGGGTGGCCGCATGCAGCAGCGCAGGCATGACACGGTCCAGGCGCGCGCTTGCGGTATCGGAGAGCGCACGCACGCCGGAGGACTGCGCAAAATCGGCCAGCACCTGATGCGCGCCGCCTGGGTCGTGCAAGCCGATGCCGGCCAACGGTGCGGCATCGCCTTCGGGCAAGGCGCGCCAGTAATCGGCAAGCGCATCGGGCGCGCTGGTGCGGACACGTGGTGCCAGCAGCTCGGCAAATTCGGCGGCAACGCGCGCGCGCTGCGGCGTGAGTGCCTGCAACAAGGCCGGCCAATCCGCATGGCCCAGGCCCAGCGCGATGCGTTCGCGATCCAGCGGCGCCTGCGGCAAGGCATGCGTCTGTGCGTCGCGCAACATCTGCAGACGATTCTCCAGCCGGCGCAGGAAGCGATACGCCTCGGTCAATGCGCGCCCGTTGTCCGCATCGATCTGCCCTGCGTCCACCAACGCCTGCAACGCCGGCAGCAGGCGACGCTCGCGCAGGCTCGGTTCGCGTCCGCCGCGAATCAGCTGCAGCGATTGCGCCAGGAACTCGATCTCGCGGATGCCGCCCGGCCCGCGCTTGATGTCGTCCAGACGATCGTGCCGGGCGACTTCGGCAGTGATCGCCGCCTTCATCTCGCGCAAGCCGTCCAGCGCGGTGAAGTCCAGATAGCGCCGGTAGACGAAGGGGCGCAGCGTCTCCAGCCAGGCTTCGCCGGCATCGATATCGCCGGCCACCGCGCGCGCCTTGAGCCAGGCATAGCGCTCCCAGTCGCGCCCTTCGCGCTGGAAGTACTGGTCCATGCCGGTGAACGACAAGGCCACCCGCCCGGCCGTACCGAACGGACGCAGGCGCAGATCCACACGATGGCTGAATCCATCGGCGGTGGTTTCGTCGAGCAGCTTGGCCAGCTGCTGGCCCAGGCGTGCGAAATATTCCTCCGCCGCCAGCGGACGGGCACCATCGGATTGGCCACCCTGCGGATACGCATAGACCAGATCCACATCCGAGGAAAAATTCAGCTCGCCCCCACCGAGCTTGCCCAGCCCGAACACCACCAGCCGCTGCACGCTGCCGTCTTCGGCAATCACCTGGCCGTGGCGGTCGCGGAATTGCTGCTCCAAAGCCTGCAGCCCACATTGCAGGCAGGTTTCGGCCAGGCGCGTGGCACCGGCCAGGGTGGCGTCGACGCTATCGAGACCGAGCACATCGCGCCAGACCAGGCGCGTGGATTCGGCGCTGCGATAACGCCGCAGCTGCGCTGGCCAGGCCTGGGGCTGTGCGGGGTCCAGCACCGGCAGCGGCAACGGCGGTGGATCCGGCTGCGCCAGGTGCTGCAGCAACGCCGGCTGGCGCGCCAGGGTATCGAGCGCGAACTCGCTGGCGAGCGCAACCTGTGCGAGCTGCCGATCGACGTCATCGCCCGGCCAGGGCTGGTCGGCCGGCACGGCATGACGAACACGCGCCACGGCCCGCTCGATCAGGGCGGTGAGCGCAGGAGACATGGATGGGGTAGGCGGCGACATGCGTCGATTCTGGCATCCCTGCGCGATGGCGGCACGTGTCTACGGTTGATCCAGCGGTGTCGAGGGTCAGCAATGCAACTACCGGGTTTACCACCGCGCTGCGTGTAGTCCTATCAACACGCGGCCATGTCGGCGGGCGTGATGTCCTCACTGGTTGCGGGCTCCTTGGCGACTTGTTCGACGTCTCTTTTTTTAGGCGTTGTGCCCCGAAGGGGCCTCAGCGTGTGGATAGCTCAGTTGCGGAGCAATTGAGGTGCGACTTGGCTGCAGGGCCCTTGCCCGCCCACCATCGCAGGACACGCCGCAAGTACGTCCCTGTAGGCTCTTACGCGGCATCCATGCCGCGTAAGGTCCCGCGACGGTGGGCGGGCAAGGACCAGACGGGATGGTCGGTGTGTGTGGTCTTCAAACGACAGCAAGCTACAGCACGTGCCAAGCCATCACTGCGCATGCCGCGCCGCCCAGCAGCACTGCCAGCCCTGCACTCCAGCGCGGCGCGTAGGCCAGGCCCAGCGCCACCCACAGCGCGGCTACGCTGACAAACCCCAGCCACAATAAGGTGCCCACCGTGCCGCCCCAGACCAGCACGCACTGCGCCAGTGCGGCGATCAACAGACAGACACCCATCGAACGCAGCCACCATCGCTGTGTGACCGGTGCAGTGCGGCGACTGGTGAGCTGCTCGTAATGGCGATGCATCGCCACGGCCAGGGCCATCATTGCGGCATGGCAGAGCGCGGTGCCCAGCAACGCAGCCGTCAGCCCATCCATGGTGGATGTCCCAGCGCCCAATTCACGCCCCCCAGCACGGCGATGCCCACGCCCAGCCAGCCCCACATGCGCAATGCACTGCGCGCACGAAACATCCACAGCACGACGACCGTGTAGATGGCGAAACTCAGCAAGGTCGTGCTCAGCACCGAGACCGCAGGCGACACGCCGGCAAACCGCGACAGCAGCTGCGCCAGCACGCTGCAGCCGGTGGAGGTCAGCGCATAGCCGCCGGCGCTGGCAGCGAGTACGCGACCGGCAACCGACCAGCGGTAGCGCGTCACCGACGCGGTGCTCGAAGCAGGCTTCACAACACATCCATCGCGGCAGCGGCGCCGCGCCTGGCGCGTGTCGGCAGCGGTCGCACGGCGCTGCGGTGCACCCGATACGCCGCATAGGCGAAAGCAACGCCGAAGGCGAGCGAGACCAGCTCGACCCCGGCGCGCTGCAGGTCGTCGGCAGCCAGATACACACCCAGGTGCTGTCCGGTGGTGACCGCATTGAGCAGCGGCAAGCCCAGGCACAGCAACGCGGTCATCGTCAATTGTTCCACCCAGGCACGGGCGGGCCGGCGCAGCAGCGCATGCAGCACCGTGGCCGCCCACACCCACAGGAATGCGTGGATTTCGATCTGGCTGCGCGCGGCCTGCGCAGCCGGCACCAGGCGGTTGGCATAGAAATACGCAATGCTGGCCAACGCAGTTCCTGCAAGCGCGGCGGCATTGAGCGCTTCCACCACCCGATAGATGCCGGCCGTGGCCGCGCCGAACTCCTGCTCGCTACGCCGACGCCGCTTGATCGAAAACAGCACCGTGCCGGTGGCCATCATCAAGGTGCCGGCCAGGCCGCAGATGAAGTACAGCCACTTGCTGGTCCAGCCGCCGAAACCGGCCACGTGCAAGGTCTTGACGGCCTCTTCCACGTCCTGTGCGTGCATGTCCGTCCGTGCGGCATCCGCATGCTGCTCCAGCACCACGCCGCTGTTCGCATCGAACACCACGCTGTTGGCAGGATTGAGCAGGCGCCGCGAACGGCCGGTATCGGCCACGCGCGCGATCACACGCAGCCTGCTGTCAGGGCGATCGGGCCGCTCGATCACCAGCGTCTGCGCAGGCGCACCATTGCGCACCGCTGCCCACTGCACCAGTTCCGGCAGATAGGCGGGCACGCTGTTGGCCGCGATTTCACCTGCGCCGGCCGCAGGCGCTGCCGGCGTCAGCGCATCGGCATACCGCGTGTACGCGGCCTCGTCGCTGCCATACAGCGCCTGCAATGGCCCGGGCATGTAGCTGGTGGCGAAATACGCCAGGCCGGTGTAGACGATCATCAGCAGGAACGGCAGCGTCAGCACCGCCGTGGCGTTGTGCGCGTCCAGCCACGAGCGCTGGCCCTTGCCCGGGCGGAAGGTGAAGACATCCAGAAAGATCCGCTTGTGCACGATCACCCCGGACACCAGCGCGATCAGCCCGCACATGGACACCCAACCCACCAGCCAATAGCCGGGAATGCCGCCGTGCAAGGTGTAGTGGAAGCTCATGAAATGCCGGCCGCCTTCGGTCTGCCGGCCCCACGGAGACGGCAGCAGCTCGCCGCTCCCGGGGTCCAGCGCTGCCTGATCCTGGCCCTCCGGTGTCCGCCAGAACAGCGTGAGCGCCTCGCCCGGATGCGTGGGCATGCTGATCCGCCACAGGCGCGCCTGCGGCGCAAGCTGGCGCAGTTGCGCCAGTGCACGCGGCACCAGCGCGTCTTCCGACAGGACCGTGTGCGTGTGCGCGCTCGGCAGGGCCGGTGTGGCCTGCATCCAGCTGGTGATCGGATCGCGAAACACGCTGAGCGTGCCGGTCAGGAAGATCGCGCACAGCAGCCAGCCGCAGCTCAGGCCGCACCAGGTGTGCAGCCAGGCCATGCTTTGGCGAAAGCCTTCTTTCATCCGGCACGCACCAGGCACCACTGCAGCACGCGTGCACGCATCACAGCGCGCCGCGCAGGGTCACCATCACATTGCGCGGTTCGCCGTAATAGCGCCCGTTAACGAAGCTCGACAAGGTGGTGTAGTACTGCTTGTCGAACACGTTGTTGAGATTGACCGCCACCGACCACTGCCGGTTGAACTGATACCGCGCCAATGCGTTCCAGACCGCGCGCCCCTGGATCGGCGCGGTGGCAGTGCCGATCTGCCGGTACGCCGCGCTCTGCGCGCTGACACCGCCGCCGACGGTGACATCCTGCAGCACGCCCGGCAGCCGGTACGTGGTCCATACCCGCAACAAGTGCTTAGGCGTGTAGCTGTTGAAGGTCTGGCCCTGGCTGCTGACATCCTGCAGGTAGGTGGTGCGGTTGAAGGTGTAGCCGGCGAACACGTTCCAGTCGCGCAGCACCTCGCCGCTGACTTCGGCATCGAAGCCACGGCTGCGCACCTTGCCGCTGTCGATGTAGCAGAAATCGTTATTGCGGCAGGTGGGGCTGGTGCTCAGGTCGGCCTGGGCGCGGTTTTTCTGCTCGATCTGGAACAGCGCAAACGCGCTATTGATGCGCCCATCCAGCCACTCGCCCTTGAGGCCCAGCTCGTAGTTGGCCCCGGTCATCGGCTTGAGCATCTCGCCGGCTTCGGTCTGCGCGTTCTGCGGCTGGAAGATGTCCGCGTAACTGGCATAGGCCGACCAGGTCGGGCTCAAGGCGTACAACAGGCCGGCGTACGGCGTGACCTGCCCGGTCTCGCGGGTGTGCTCGATCGATTGCGATGGCGACAGCCCGGTGGTGGTGGTGTTCCAGCGGGTGTCGTGCCAGCTCACGCGGGTGCCGACGATGGCCCTCAACGGATCGGTCAGCTGCCAGCGCAATGCGCCATACATGCCGAATTCGCGCGAGGTGCCATGCCGGGCCTCGCGCGCATTGGCGAAGATTTCTTCGTCGCTGATCGCCCGCACGTTGCGCTGCAGAGCGAACACATTGAAGGTCTGGAAGTTGTTCTTGTTGCCGTAAACGGTATCGACCGTGTTCTCGGCAAAGTTACTGCCCAGTACCACCTCATGCCTGCGCCCGAGTGCATTGAAATGCCCGATCACGTTGGCGTCGAAGCCGAACGCATCCGCATCGGAAATGGTGCGCGCCGCCAACAAGGCGCCGGTGCCGTTGGCCGGATTGATCGCGCGGCTGGAGCTGGCGTATTTCAGATTGTGCAGCTCGCGCACCTGCACCGCACTGAGCTTGAACACCCAATCGGCCGTGAAGTGATGGTCCAGGTCCAGGTACAGCCCGCAATTGGACGAGGACTGCCGGTTCCATTCCGCACCCAGATTGGTCCGGCGCGGCAGGCCGGTATCGCGGCCATCGCTGAAACTGGGCAGACCACCGAAGAACGGCCGGCCTTCCACTTGTTCGTAGCTCACGCCCAGGCTGAGCTGGGTCTGCGGCGAAAACGCGTAGTCGAGCGTGCCGTAATAGGTAGGCGTGCGGCGCGTGACCCCATCGACGAATGAGCGCTGGTCCTGGTAATCGATCACCCCGCGCGCGCGCAAGGCGCCATCGGCGCTCAGGTTGGCGCTGGCATCGATCAGCGCGCCGTAGCGATCCCAGCTGCCGCCCTGCACCATCACGCTCACGCCCGGCACGTCCAGCGGGCGCTTGCGCACCAGGTTCACCGCGCCGCCCGGGTTGCCCGCGCCCTGCAGCAGGCCGGCCGCACCGCGCAGCACTTCGGCGCGATCGTAGATGCCCATGTTGGCGCTGTAGTTGCTCGCCCGGCCATACATGCCGCGATTGAGTGGCACGCCGTCGTACTGCACCGTGGTGATGTCGAACCCACGCGAATAGATGTACTTGCCGCCCTGCGGGCTCTGCACGATGGTGATGCCGGTGGTGCTGGCCAGCGCGTCGTAGACCGAGGTGATGTTCTGCTCGTCCATCAACTGGCGGGTGACCACGCTGATCGATTGCGGGATGTCCTTGAGCGACTGCTCGCCGCGGCCGATGCTGACCGCCCGCGCGGTATAGCTGCCGGTGCCGCTGGTGGCCGCACTGCGGTTGGCCTGCGCGGTCACCTTGACGGTGGGCAGCAGCCACGCATCCACCTCGCTCCTGGTCGCGCTGGGCTGCGGCGCGGCGCGCAGCACGTAGCCGCCGGTCTGCAACGGCACGGCCTGCAGGCCGCTGCCGGCCAGCAGTGCAGCCAGGGCGGCCGGTGCGGTATAGCTGCCCTCCAGCCCGGCAGTGGTCTTGCCGTCGGTCTGCGTGGCGGTGAAGCTCAGCAACAGGTTGGCCGAACCGGCCAGTTCACGCAGTGCAGGTGCCAACGGGCCGGCGGGGATGCGATACGCCTGGCGGGCATCCTGCGCGGCAGGCGCGGTCTGGGCGATTGCCTCGGGCATGCCCGCACACAAAGCCAGGCTGCAGAGCGCAAGCGCCACGGCCGTGCCGAGCGGCCGCTGCACGGCCTGCACCACGGCGTTGCGCTGAGACGAGGAAGAAGAAAGTTGGCCGCGGCGGCGGGCAGTGATCGACATGCTGTTCCCACAAAGGTTTGGTGTCGCACTGACACCGTCATTGGGGAGGTGCCACAACGGCGGCGATCGGGCAGCCCGGGTGCACACTTTTTTTGGCGACGTGCCGGCTGGCGGCGCCTCAGCCCTGCCCGGCTGCCTTTACCGTCACCCAGTAACGGCTGCGCCGGCTCACCCGTACCGGCAGCACGCTGGGCAGCATCGCCAGGATGCGGTCGGTGTCGTCCAGCGGGAACACGCCGGAGACGCGCAGGCCGCCCACCTGCGGGTCGCAGCGCAACAGCCCGGAGCGATAACGGTCCAGTTCGGCGACAAACGCATCCAGGCGCCACTCGTCGGCAATCAGCTGCCCGCGCACCCAGGCCGCGGCCTGTACATCGACCGGCGCGATGGCGCCGAGCGCGTCGGCGTGCAGACGGCACTGTTCCCCCGCCTGCACGCGCCCGACGGCCTGCGCGGCCGCATGTGGCCGCACCTCCACCGCGCTTTCCAGCACGCTCAGCCGGGTGTCGTGTTCATTCTGGCGCACGCAAAAGCGCGTGCCCAATGCGCGGATATCGCCCTGCGCGGTGCGCACCAGCAAGGGCCGCGCATCGTGGCCCGCGCCCAGCGCCTGCGCAGTGGTCACCATGATCTCGCCGGCCAGCAACTGCAGCAGCCGTTGCTGCGCGTCGAACCGCACATCGATGGCGCTCCGGGTGTTGAGGGTGATACGGCTGCCATCCTGCAACTGCACCTCGCGGCGCTGCCCCGTCGCAGTGGCGTAATCGGCGGTGGCGCGCTGCCAGCGTTCGGTGCGCGAGGCCAGCACGCCGGTGGCTCCGGCCACCCCGCCCCACAGCAGCAGATTCAGCGCCTTGCGCCTGCCCGGCGATGCCTGGCCATTGCTGCCGGCATACGGCGACAGGCTGCGATAGGCCGCCTGCGGGGTCAGCGTCTTCAGCCGCCCGGTCACCGCCTCGATATGCGCCCACGCCCGCGCATGGTCCGGATGCGCATCGCGCCATTGTTGCCAGCGCTGCAGCTGCGCCTGGCTCGCGGTGCCGGACATCAGCACCGTCAGCCACTCGGCAGCCTGATCGGCGACCTGCGCACGGATCGGTTGCCCGCCGGCCAGCGGTGCTCGCTGGTCATCGGCGGCGCGCGCGCGGCGTGAGGCGGCATCAGCCATCCGTGCGGCTCACGCCGACAGGGCGAACAGGCAATGCCGGTTGGCACGCGTGAGATATTGCTTGACCGAGCTGCTGGACACGCCCAGCCGCTGCGCGATCTGCGCGTAGCTCAGCTCCTGCAGATGCGCCAGCAGAAAGGCTTCCTTCACCTTGGGCGGCAGGCCATCCAGCGCCTGGTCCACCTGCTGCACCGCTTCCAGCGCCAGCAATTGCAGCTCCGGCGACGGCGCCAGTTCTTCCGGCAGCGCAGCCAGCAGTTCCAGGTAACTGGTTTCCAGCAACTTGCGCCGCTGCCGGTGCGCCATCAAGCGGCGCGCGATGGTGGCCAGGAACGGGCGCGGTTCGCGGATCTGGTCGGCCGCCCCTGCGCTGATCACGCTGATGAAGGTGTCTTGCGCCAGGTCGGCAGCTACGAACGCATCGCCCAGCTTGCGCCGCAGCCAGCCCTGCAGCCAGCCGTGGTGGTCGGTGTACAGGCGCTCCACCTGCTGATGAAGCGCGCCTTGCGTGGCCGACACGATGACCTCCTGAACGGCTGGTCCGGACGGCAAGGCGCCCGGCGACAAATGAGAATTGATCTCATTCTAGCGGAAGCCGGCCGAGCCTGCAGCCGCAGCCACCGGTCGATCCGTCACGCGGGTTGAGCGACGTGTGGGCAATTGGCGCCCCTGCCTGAGCCGGCAGTGGCCTGGCCAACCCTCGACAGCTGGGCGCATGGAAGGCGAGCGGCGGTGCGGTGGCTTGACTCGCCAGGCGTCGGGCAATAAAAAAGCCCGCTTGCAGCGAACTGCCAGCGGGCTTTGCTCCCTCCCCCACGTCGGGATGCAGGATCATAGTGCGCGCCCCGAACGCCACTTGCACGCTGCACTGCAAAACAACACCAGGCAGTACAGAACTGGCGCTTTCTTCTTCACGTCGCGTTGGCGCGCGGCAGCCTCAGCGCAGCAGATCGGGCTGGGCCTGATACCACTCCGGCGCACGCAGCAGATGCCATTGCGGGGTCTGGCCGCGCAGCCCCACCGCTGCGCTCAACATGCCCCAGCGCGCGAGCAGGCTGCCGCTGCGCTGGCTGCCCTGCAAGCGCAGGCGTGCATCCACCTGGAAGCGTTCGTTGCGTGCCTGCAGCCGGTCGACGATGACGGTGTCGCCCTGCCAATGCACACGCCCGGTCACCTGCGCCTGGCCTGCATCCACCAGCCGCAGCATCCAGTTCGGAATCGAACGATCGCGCGCGTATAGCGACATCAGGAATGCCAGGTCACGCACCTGGATGCGCACGCGTCCATCCACACCGACCGGCTGGCGCCATTGCATGCGGGTGTCTTCCAGCACGATGCGCGCCCACCAGCCATCGCGGCGCCGGCCATCGGGCCCGGTGAATCCGACATTGCGCAGCTGGATGGTGCTGGCATCGAGGCGGAAGTTTTCTGCACGCAGATCGCCGCGCTGCAGGCGCAGGTCCGCATCCACGTCGCCACGCAGTGCCAGGCCGGCAAACTGCAGCCGCGCCGCACGTGCGCCGATCCGCAGGCCGCCCTTGCCGATGCGGCCGCCGGGTTCGATCTGCAGATCGCCGCTCAATACACCGTTGCCGCCATCGAAGCGCAACTGCTGCTGCGGCAGATAGCGGTTGTAGGCACGCAGATCCGGCACGCGCGCATTGGCGAACCGCAGGTGCGCGCGCGTGGCGTCGCGCAACGTGGCCAGGTTGCGCGCGTCGGCGCGCGTCTGCAGCTCCAGATGCAGGTCGCGGCCCTGCACGAATGGACGCGTGGGCGCCTCGTCGTGCGTAATCGAGAACTGCTGCATCTGCAAGGCAAGTGCCGGCAGCAGCTGTCCGCGCGCATCGGCGCTCACACGCAGATCGGCACTGGCCTGGCCATCGATCGCATGCCCCATCACGCCGACATGCGCACGCACGTGCGGCACCTGCAGGCGGCTGCCGGCGCCGAGCTGGCCGCGATCGATGCGCAGATCCGCATCCACCAGGCCCTCGCCTTCCAGCGTCAGCCAGTCCACATCGGGAAACAGCGCCGGAATCCAGCTCAGCGAAGACAGTTGCCAATGCAGGCGCGCATGCCCGGAGGTGCGCGGCAGCAGGCTGCGCATCGATTGCAACGGCAGTTGCCGGCCTTGCACGCGCAGATCCGCATCCAGGGTCAGCCCGGCATCGGCCGGCTCGGGCATGCTGACTTGCAGACGCATGTCCTGATCCACCTGCAGTTGCGCTGCAAGCTCGCCCAGCAGGGCAGCCGGCGTGCGCGTGCCATCGTGCAGCGGTGCGCGCCATTGCAGCTGGCTGCCGGGCTGCAGGCTGCCCCGCGTCCAGCGCAACTGCCCATCCGCACGCCCCTTGCCGGCACGTGTGGCGAGCGTATGGCGTCCTTGCGCATTGCGTGTGACATCCAGTGCTGCGGTGTCGCCATGCACGGTCAGCTGCGCATCGGCAAGCTGCAGCATCGCCAGCCCGCGCGCCTGCTCCGGCGCATGACGCGCGATGCTGGCGTCGATGCGCAGCTGCCCGTTGCGCAGCACCTCGCTACCACCCCAACGCATCCGTGCATTGTCGAAGCGCGCCCGTGAGGGAAACAGTTCCATCGGCCCGCCGCGCAATTGCTTGAACAGGCCCAGCTCCAACTGACCATCGCCTTCGATCTGCAGCTGCCGCAGCGTCACTGCCTGCACCTGGTCGGCGACGATGCGGTCGAATTGCAGGGTCCAGGCCGGAGCGGTCGATGCGGGACCTGCGGGTACGCCAGCGGTCTTGGCGCCCCCGGCGGATTGCGGCACACCGGTGGATGCCCCGGTCGTGCGTGCGGGCGGCTGCGTGCTCGCCGCGACGTCTGGGGTGCGTGCGGGTGGCTTGTCCTGCGCAGTCGTTGGCGTCGTCGTACTGGCTGCGTCAGCCAGCGGCGCGGCTACCACCGGCGTATTCGGCGCTGTCGCCGGTGCTGGCATCGCCACGGTACCGGCTGTGGGCACAGCCGCCTGCATGCCGCCACGCACCCCGTGCGCATGCACCTCCGGCACCAGCAACTGCCGGTGCAGCAACGGCAGCAGCTGTACCTGCCCGCTCATGCGCTGCGCGCTGACGTTCCAGCGGGTGCGTGCCGAGCGGCCTTGCAACTCCACCCTCCACAGCGTCAGCCGGCCTGGCCACCAGGTCACTGCCGGGCCCCAGTGCATGGTGAACCTGTCCGGCTTGCGATTGAGCGCGGCCGGCCCGAGTGGCGTGTTGAGCAACAGGTTGCCGAGCAGCAGATAGCTTGCGTACACCACCAGTAACGCCAGCAACGGCCAACGCACCAGGCGGGGCAATCTTTGCCAGCGGGCGCGAACAGGCATCGTCATGACGGCAGGCTCCTGAAGACCGCGCACGCGGCATGACGCAGTGTGCCAAGGAAACCTTGAGCGCGGTGCGCAGCGGCGAGTGCGGCTGGGCACCGGCAGGTTGCCCGGTGTGCAGTCGATGTCCTGCACGCGCGGCAATGCGCGCACTACCTCTTCGAAGACGAAAAATCTGGCCGCGTTACCCAAGCCTCAAACAAGGAACCGCTTACTTCGCTTTCGACACCGCCGGCAGCAATCCCGGCTGCGCGTCGTACCATTCGCGTGCACCGGCCAGGTGCCATTGGCGTTGCTTGCCATCGAGTTCGATCCCGGCGCCCAGCACGCCCCAGCGCAGATACAGGTCGCCGCGCCGCTGCTCGTCGTTCAAGGCCAGCCGCGCACGCAGCGACAGGCGTGCATTCTCCGCATGCAGGTCGTCGATCAGCAGTTGCTGCTTGCGCCAACGCACCCTGCCGGTGGCGTCGAGTTCGCCCGAATCCAGCAAGCCCAATACCCAACGCGGGTAGTCGGCGCGTTGCGCAAACACCGACAGCAGCGGCGCGATATCGCGCATGCGGATCGCCGCGTCGGCATCCACCTGGAACGGTGCGCTGGCCTGGATGGTGCCGGCACCGACCTGCATCTGCCCCCACCAGTTGGCATCGGCGCTGTCCTCGCCCACCCGCATATTGCGCAGGCGCACGCGCGTGCCGCTGAGGTCGAAGAACTTGTTCTTGAAATCGGCACGCTGCAGCTGCGCCTGCAATTCGGCATCGCCGCGCATCTGCACGCCGGCCAGTGCCAGATGCGCGCCCTGCCCGCGCAGGTTGGCGTGGCCGCTGCCCACATCGCCGGCGGCATTGAGCGCCACATCGCCGGTCAGGCTGCCGCTGCCGCCGAGCAGGCGCACGTTGTTGCCCGGCAGGTAACGGTTGTAAACGGTGAGATCGGGCACGCGTGCATCGCTGAAACGCAGCTGCGCCTTGAGCGTGTCGCGCAGGCGCGCCAGTTCGGCGTCGCCATGCATGGCCAGCTGCAGATCGCGGCCGTCCAGCAGGATCTGTTTGGGTGCAGCGCGCGGCGCGGCCTTGAAGATGGGGATGCTCACGTCCAGATGCGCCTGCGGCGTGGCAGCATCGTCGATGCGTCCATGCGCCTTGGCGACACCGGCCAGCCGCGTGTCGAACACCTGCGCCACTGCCTCCACCCGCGGAATCTCCAGGCTGCTGCCGCTGGCGAGCCGGCCTTGCGCCAGGCGCAGATCGGCCTCGACCAGGCCACCGCCTTCGAGCTGGAACCACGGCTTGCGCACGAACAGCTCGGCAATCCAGTTCAGCGATTCGAACTGCCAGCGCCCACGCACCTGCCCGGACAGGCGCGGCAGCACCTGCGCAGGATCCTGGAAGGGGATGCTGCGCCCGGCAACGCGCAGATCGGCCTGCAGCTCGCTGCCCGTCTTTGCGTCGCGCGGCAGCCGTGCCTGCACGCGGATGTCGCGCGCCACGTCCAGCTGCAGCGCCAGCGTGCCGCGGTCGGTCGCCCCGACGCCGGCCATCAACGGCAGGCGCCAGACCGCATGGCTGCCTTCCTGCAGCGTGCCGCGGTCCAGCGTGATGTCGGCCTCCACCCGCGCCGCCGACGGCCCGCTGCGGATGTCCACATGCGGCGCACCGGTGTCGATCTTCAACGCCACCGTAGCGGCCTTCAGCTGCAGCCGCGCGTGGGTGATGCCGAGCTTGCGCAGGCCCGGCGCTTCATCGCGGTAGTGACGCGGAAACTGGAATTGCGCATCCAGCTGCGCGCCATTGAACACCTGCACCCCGTCATAGCTGATCACCGCATCGCTGAAGCCTGCCTCGGAGGGAAACAGCTCCGACGGGCCACCCTTGAGCTGCTTGAGGAAGCCGACGCTGCCATGGCCCTGCCCGGCGATCAGCAGCTTGCCCAGGCGCGCGCTGCGGATGCTGTTGCTGGTGATCGCATCGAAGCGCAGCGTCCAGCCCTGGTCGCCGCGTGGCGGTGGCGGAATCGGGGTGTCGGAGGTTTCCACCTCCGCGCTCAGGCCGGTGGCGTGCAACCACGGCAGGCGTACCTCGCGTCGCAACAGTGCCAGCAAGGCCACGCGCGCATTGGCGCGATCGGCATGAAACACGTACACGGTGCGGTTGGCCTGCCCGCGCATGCGCACGTTCCAGGCCATCACCTGCCCCGGAAACACCGTCAGTGCCGGGCCGGTCTGCATGGTGAATTTATGCGGCTGCCGATTGGTGACGGCATCGAACAGCGGCGTGTTGAGAAACAGGTTGCCGGCCAGCAGATACAGCGCATACAGCGCCACCAGCACGACCACTGCAATGCGCCATGGCCGGGGCCAGCGCTGGAAGCGGTCGCGAAGAGAGGGCATGGGCGCAGGCACAAGTCGAGTCTGCCGCCACTATCGCGGTTGCGCTGGCGGCGAGGCGTGAACGTGGCCGGTGGCCCGTTACCGCACACGCTGCACGCCAGCCGGGCTGCATGGCGGCCGGCTGTAGCGCGGGTGGTGCGCGAGACGACCGGCCAGGTCCGCCAGGTAACCGCACGCCGGCCAGCGGCGACGCCAACGCCACATATGGCAGCGTCCCAGATGCGCAACGGGAGTGGATGAGGCCTCGCCCGTGCCGTGCTCCTGCCACGCAACAGGTCGCTTCGCACGCGGCCGACGCGGCTCGCGAGGCGCATTGCACCATGGTCGCAGCGCGGCCGACGCACGCAGCGGCGATAATGGGACGTCTCCTGCCTGCTGTGCCGCCCATGTCCGACGAACGCATCCTGTACGCGCCGCTGCGCGAGCGCCTGGTTTCTGCCGAGGCCGCTGCCGCATTGATCCAGCCCGGCGAGACCGTGGCGATGAGCGGCTTCACCGGCTCCGGTTACCCCAAGGCGGTGCCGATGGCGCTGGCGCAGCGCATCGAAGCGGCGCATCTGCAGGGCCAGCCGTTCCAGATCAAGTTGATGACCGGCGCGTCCACCGCGCCGGAACTGGACGGCGCACTGGCCAAGGCCGACGGCATCGCCATGCGCATGCCGTTCCAGTCCGACCCGGACGCGCGCCAACGCATCAACGCCGGCACGCTGGACTATATCGACATCCATCTCAGCCACGTCGCCCAGCATGTCTGGTTCGGTTTCTACGGGCAGATCGACACCGCCGTGGTGGAAGTCTCGGCGATCCGCGCCGACGGCAGCCTGGTGCCGTCCACCTCGATCGGCAACAACAAGACCTGGCTGGACCTGGCCAGAAAGGTGATCATCGAGGTCAACGACTGGCAGCCGGCCGGCCTGGATGGCATGCACGATGTCTACTACGGCACCGCGCTGCCGCCGCAGCGCAAGCCGATTCCGCTGATCCACGGCGACGACCGCATCGGCGAGCCCAGCCTGCGCTGCGATCCGGACAAGATCGTGGCAGTGGTGCGCACGCATGGCCCGGACCGCAACAGCCCGTTCGCCGCTGCCGACGACAGCAGCGAACGCATCGCCGAACACTTGATCGCGTTCCTGCGCCATGAAGTAAGCAAGGGCCGGCTACCGGCCAGCCTGCTGCCGCTGCAATCGGGCGTGGGCAATATTCCCAATGCGGTGCTGGCCGGGCTTGCACGCAGCGGCTTCCGCGATCTGGAGGCCTTCACCGAGGTGATCCAGGACGGCATGCTCGCGCTGCTGCGCGATGGCGTGCTGCGCTACGCCTCGTGTACCGGTTTTGCGCTCAGCCCGGAGGGCAACGAGGAATTCAAGCGCAATATCGATTTCTACCGGCAGCGCATCATCATGCGCACGCAGGAGATTTCCAATCACCCGGAACTGGTGCGCCGGCTCGGCTGCATCGGCATGAACGGCATGATCGAGGCCGACCTGTACGGCAACGTCAATTCCACCCACGTGATGGGCAGCCGCATCATGAACGGCATCGGCGGCTCCGGCGACTTCGCGCGCAATGGCTTCCTGTCGATCTTCCTGAGCCCCAGCATCGCCAAGGCCGGCAGCATCTCGTCGATCGTGCCGATGGTCAGCCATGTCGACCACACCGAACACGACGTCTCGGTGATCGTCACCGAGCAAGGCCTGGCCGATCTGCGCGGCCTCACGCCCAAGCAACGCGCACGCCAGTTGCTCGATCACTGCGTGCACCCGCGCTACCGCGATGCATTGGAAGAGTATGTGGCGCGCGCCAATCGCGACAGCTATGGCAAGCACACCCCGCATCTGCTGACCGAGGCGCTGTCGTGGCATCAGCGCTGGTTGGAGACCGGGGATATGTTGGGGTGAGTGGGGAATCGGGAATCGGGAATCGGGAATCGGGAATCGGCGGTTGTAGCCCATCGCCTCGGCGCGATAGGTGGTTTGGAAGAACTTCGATGCTGGATGGTGCTTTGGCCGCCGTTGCAGAGGTCAGAGCGCGGTTGTCATGCTGGCGTTTGACGCTGGCCGAACTGCATTGCCGGTGCCGACCTGCGTGACATCGCCACGTCATGCAGGTGGCGGATAACGTTCCTGCCAGCTCGCATTCGGCGGCAGGACGGCTCTCTCCCCCTCCTGCCGCTGGGCGCGACGGGTCATCACCGGGTGGTGCCAAATCCGCCAGGCGGCTCCCTGCACCGGCCCGGCGTTCGCGTTCTGGAGCGGCCATCAACACGACTGTGCACGTCGCCAGGCTGCTCGACAGGCGTGTTGACCGCTTGTCGCGCAAGCGCGCGCTGTTTTGGGATGTGCAGCGTGCTGGACGCTTTGCGCTTTTGACTATGCGAAGCACTGGATGGAATCTGCGGCGCGTCGAGGTGCTGCGCGTTGAGATGCTGCAGTCCGGATGAGATGGGCTTTGTATTTATGCCCTTGCGCGCCGGCGAGTGCGCCGCATCGTCTGCGCCAGTGACGCGCACGCTGTACCTTGGCGGGCCGCAGGGAGCAATGCTTATCCCTTCTCCCTGCGGGAGAAGGTGGCGCGCAGCGCCGGATGAGGGTGCGGGCAAAGCCGCGTCCCCTCACCCGGCTGCCCCGACGATCACGCCGCTTCGGCAACCCGCCTGGCACGCCGCGCACGCACGGCCGTCGCCAGGCGCTCCAGCACCTGCACCGAGGCGTCCCAGCCCAGGCAGCCGTCGGTGATGCTCTGGCCGTAGGTCAGCTCGCAGCCGGGCACCAGTTCCTGGCGTCCGCCGACCAGGTGGCTCTCCACCATGACGCCGACGATGCGCGTCTCGCCGCCTTCCAGCTGCGTGGCGATGTCGTCGATGACCTTGGGCTGGTTCTCGGGGTTCTTGCCGCTGTTGGCATGGCTGGCATCGATCATCAGGCGCGCCGGCAACCCGGATTTGTTGAGCACCTGGCTGGCCGCTTCCACATTGGCCGCATCGAAGTTGGGCTGCTTGCCGCCGCGCAGGATCACATGGCAATCCGGATTGCCTGCAGTTGCGGCCACCGCAGTGTGGCCGTCCTTGGTCACGGCCAGGAAATGATGCGGGTGCGAGGCCGCGCCCACCGCATCCACCGCGATCTTGACGTCGCCACCGGTGCCGTTCTTGAAGCCCACCGGGCACGACAGGCCCGAGGCCATTTCGCGGTGCACCTGGCTTTCGGTGGTGCGCGCGCCGATCGCGCCCCAGGCCACCAGGTCGGCGATGTACTGCGGCGAGATGATGTCGAGAAATTCCACGCCGGCCGGCAGACCGAGGTTGTTGATGTCGCGCAGCAGACCGCGCGCCACCCGCAGGCCCTTGTTGATCTGGAAGCTGCCATCCAGATCCGGGTCGTTGATCAGGCCCTTCCAGCCGATGGTGGTGCGCGGCTTTTCGAAGTACACACGCATCACGATCTCCAGCGCATCACCGAATTGCTCGCGCAGCGGGCGCAGGCGGTGCGCATAGTCCATCGCCGCGACCGGATCGTGGATCGAGCAGGGCCCGATCACCACCGCCAGGCGGTCGTCGTGGCCATGCAGGATGGCGTGCAGCGCGGCGCGCGAGTTGGTCACGGTCTCGGAGGCGCGCTCGTCGCAGGGCAGCAGCGACAGCAGCTGCGAAGGCGGGGCAAGGGCTTCGATCTTGCGGATACGCAGGTCATCGGTCACGGGCGGCATAACAGTGTCTCGGTGGGCGGTGTTGCATCAGGGGGCCAGGCGCGGCGGCAACAAAAAAAGCCGCCAGTGTGCGCTGGCGGCTTTTCGGGAATGCTGCTGAAGATTTCTTCAGGGTGAGCGCAATCCGTCCTCCGCCAGCGGCATCGGAAAACCGTAGTACCAAAAGTAAAACTGGCTGCGGGGTGCGTTCATTGAGTGCATTGATACCACGCACGTTTCGGCCGTGCCACTGTTTCATCGGCAACGGAACGTTGCAGCGCGCTGCCGGCGCCATCCGGGTCGATGGCCTGATCCGCACTTTATCGTGTCCAAACCCCTGCAATTGCGGCGTCTCAGACGCAACCTGCGCAGGGATGCAACGCCGATACGCCGCGGGCATAAGCACGGCCGATCATGACGATGCGAACAATCGATCACCAACTCTGCGGAAGTCAGGACCGGGCGCGGTACACCCGACCAGCCCTCTCTCCCTTACATGGCTTCAACCAGCGCCGGCTTCGATGTTGGGTCACTGCGCTGCGTACTCGGACAACGCACCCAGCGACAAGTAGCGGTAACTCCCACGATGCCAAGATCCAGTCAGGCCCTGCGGCAGAAACGTTTCGTGTCGACCATCGTCGGTGACCACGCAACCCCACCTGCTGCAGGGTGGATGACAAACGGCGCGCCCGTTTTTGCCTGCACCACACGCCACGGCGCTATGCCGTGACGTGTGGTGCGGCCGCCACGCTCAATCAGAAGGTGAACACATATTCCGCCGCCACTTCGCGGCCGATCGGATTGAACAGCGTGGTGTTGTAGAAGCCGTAGCCGTAGAAGCGCTCCTTGTTCTCGTAGCCCACTTCGTTGAACACGTTGTTGACGTAGAAGTTGACCTTGGCGTGGTCGGTGATCTTGTAGCCGGTGCTGAGGTTCCAGTAGATCGCCGGGCCCACGCGGCCAAAATAGCGCTTGCTGCTCTCGCCCAGATGCACGTTGGCGGTGTCGGTGACCACGCATTCGTCGGCGGCACTGGGTTGGTAGCCATCGTCGAAACGCGCGCAGGTGCCCCAGTTGACCGCGCGCATGGAACCGAGCCTGCGGAAGTACACCGTCCAGTCCCAGGCGCCGCCGTTATCCCAGTGCACGCTGCCCCGCACACGGCTGCGCACGCGTTCGTCGCGGCGGTTTTCATCGCTGTCGGTGCGGTAGATCTGTTCGCGGTAGGCCAGCAGGCTGTTGTAGTCCAGCGACAGCTGGAAGTTGCCCCAACTCGCGGTGGCAAGCCGGTATTTCAGTGCGGCGTCGATGCCGGAGGTTTCCATCTGCGCCAGGTTGATCGGGCCGCGCTCGATGCTGGCGATGGTGCCGTCGGCGTTGCGCGTCACCCGCGAGGTGATGGTGTCGCAATAGCCGGCACCGCCGGGATTGTTCCAGGCGCCGCCACTGATGGTGGTGCCGGTGCGGCAGCCGGCTTCGGCCGACAGGATCTCGTCGCGGTCCAGATCCTTGATCATTTCCTCCAGCTGGATGCGGTAGTAATCCACGCTCAGCGACAGCCCTTGCGCGATGTCCCACACCACCCCGCCAGTGAACGAGCGGCCGGTTTCCGAGCGCAGATCCGGGGTGCCGCGCCGATTCACATCCACGGTGTAGTAGATGTTGTTGTTTTCGTCGTTGCAGCCGCCGGTCTGATACGCGCCAGAGGTGATGCAGCGGTACTGGTCGATCACGGTCTGGTTGGTGGAGCTGGGTTCGCCGAGCACGTAGTGCATGTCAGGCGCGCGGAAGCTGGTGGCCAGCGTGCTGCGCAGCAACAGGCTCTCGACCGGCCGCCATTCCAGACCCGCGCTCCAGGTGGTGTCGCTCTGGGTGCCGACATCGGTCGCAATCGCGGCCGAGGAACGGTAATTGCCATAGCGATCGTAGCGACCGGCGATGTTGGCGCTCAACGTCGACAGCAGCGGGATCTGGAATTCCAGCCCGGCCGAACTGCGCAGGCGTTCGCCACCACCACTGTCCACCACGTCCACCGGGTAGCATGCGTTGGCGCAGGGGTCGGGCGACAGCTGGTAGCCCTGCTTGGCGACTTCGGCCACGGTGGCGAAGCGGATCGGCCCGGCCCAGCCCTGCACCAGGTCGCCGCTGAGGCTGAAACTGGCCTGGTTCACCCACGAATAGGCCGAGTTGTGCGATTTGGCGACCAGGTCGTCGTACTCGCTCGAGGACAGCGGCGCATACAGCCGCGCCTGGTTGATCGCATGGATCGGCGTGCCATCGGCAGCGGTGCCGATGGGGCTGCCGAGGAAATACGCGGTGGCGCGCGCGGTATCCACGGTGCGCACATATTCGTCCACCGTGTAGCGCGAGCGGCCCACGCTCAGTTCCCAGTCGAAGCGGTCCGCCCACGCCCCGCGCAAGCCGGCACTCAGGTCCCAGGACTGCTCCTTGTTGTAGTTGGCCAGCCGGTCCCAGCCGCCGGCTTCGCGCCGGGTGAGCTGACGGATCAGGTTCAACGAGCGCCCGGTGTCGGCGTCCTGAAACGGGCCCAGATATGCGTACGGCGGGTCGTAGGTCCAGCGGCCGATGCTGCGGTTGGCCGACAGCGTGGCCCAGGCTTCGGTGTGCTCGCCGAATTTCCAGGTGCCGTAGAGATAGGCCGAATAATCCTCGCTGCCGGTGACCAGCCCCCAGTCGCCGTAGTCGCGCGCCACGCCACAGTAATCGCCGGCATTGGTGACCACCCCGGTGTTCTGGTCGTAGCTCAGCCGCTGCCCGTCGATGAACTCGCCGCCGAAGCGCGCGCAGGTGCCGGCAGGTGGCGCCAGGCGTTCGCTGGTGTTGGCATCGACCAGGCTCAGGCCGGTGAACGGGTTGAATCCGTAGCGGCGGTTCTGGCCGGTCCAGTTGGAATAGGACATGTCGTCGGAGTCGTCCATCTGCGGGCGATCGCGCCCGTTCAGCGGGTCGCGCCGGGTGGCCTGCAGCGCGTAGGTCAGGCTCCAGTTCTCGCCGGTGCGTCCACCTGCCCATGACACGTCGAAACTGTCGCGGCCGCCTTCGGTGGCCGTGCCGCCGCGCAGGCGCACCTGGTCGCCCTGGTAGTCGCGCTTGAGGATCACGTTGACCACGCCGGCCACCGCGTCCGAGCCGTAGATCGCCGAGGCGCCGCCGGTCAGGATGTCGATGCGTTCCACCGCCGCGGAGGGGATGTTGCTGTAGTTGGAAAAGTTGCTTTCGCCGCCGTACGGCAGCGGGTAATCGGCCACGCGGTGGCCGTTGACCAGCAGCAGCGTGCGGCCTGGCCCCAGGTCGCGCAGGTTGATCGGCGAGGCATTGGGCGTGTGCGAGCCCCATTGCGTATCGGCCTCCACCGAGCCCTGCTGGTTCATGCTGTTGAGCACGTCGTAGACGGTGGCAAAGCCCTCTTGCTGGATCTGCTGCGCGGAGATGGTGACCACCGGCTGCGCGCCTTCGACCTGCGCGCGCTTGATGCGCGAGCCGGTGACGCTGACCGCGTCCAGCGTGGAGGTGGCACGCGGTTGCTCCGGCTCGGCCTGCTGGGCAGTGGCCGACGGTGCGACGGCGGCGGTCAGGGCAAGGGACAAGGAAATCGACAAGGCAAGGCGATGACTGCGGCAGTTCATAAGATCCCCGGGAGAGGCCGGCATGGCCGGCGTGGCGTTCCACTGCAACGACGCCTGCGAGCGATGCACCGCATCGCCGCCCCCTGTCCGATGGCCCCCCGACCGTTCGGCGCAAGCGCCTGCCCAGCGACGCTAGGGTTGCGATGACATCGGTGTCAACACCTTGTCATGCAAGTGTGATTGACGTCGCGATCTGCGCGGTTTTGGGATGGTGCACACGGTTGGGGCCGCGAGCCGGTTGCGCGGGCTGGTGCCGCATCGGCGCGGCGTAGGAGCGCACCCGGGCGCGATTGGGGCGTTACCGGTGAAGCCTCGTCGCGCCCAGGTGCGCTCCTACGGGGTCACGGGGTCACGGGGTCATGGGGTCGTGGCTCATGGGGGTTGCGTGGACCAGGCACGACCAATCGACGATCGCCTCTTGCGGCATCCACGACCGGCCACAAAAAAACCCCGCCTTTCGGCGGGGTCCTTTTTTGCTGCAACAACCGGTGGGGCTGGATCAGAAATCCATGCCGCCCATGCCGCCCATGCCACCGCCGGCCGGCATCGCCGGCTCGTCCTTCTTCGGTGCATCGGCCACCATGGCTTCGGTGGTGATCATCAGGCCGGCGATCGAGGCTGCGTTCTGCAGCGCCGAACGGGTGACCTTGGTCGGATCCAGGATGCCGAACTCGACCATGTCGCCGAACTCGCCGTTGGCGGCGTTGTAACCGTAGTTGCCGGTGCCTTCCTTGACCTTGTTCAGGATCACGGACGGCTCTTCGCCGGCATTGGCCACGATCTCGCGCAGCGGGGCTTCCATCGCGCGCAGGGCGATCTGGATGCCGTGGGTCTGGTCTTCGTTGGCACCGGTCAGGTTACCGACGGCCACCAGCGCACGCACCAGGGCCACACCGCCGCCCGGGACCACGCCTTCTTCGACGGCTGCACGGGTGGCGTGCAGGGCATCTTCGACGCGGGCCTTCTTTTCCTTCATTTCGATTTCGGTCGAGGCGCCGACCTTGATCACTGCAACGCCACCGGCCAGCTTGGCCACGCGCTCCTGCAGCTTCTCGCGGTCGTAATCGGACGAGGTGTCCTCGATCTGGGTCTTGATCTGGCCAACGCGGGCTTCGATCGTGGCCGAGTCGCCGGCGCCGTCGATGATGGTGGTGTTCTCCTTGGAGACCTGCACCTTCTTCGCACGGCCGAGATCCTTGATCGTGGCCTTCTCCAGCGCCAGACCCACTTCCTCGGAAATCACGGTACCGCCGGTCAGCACCGCCATGTCTTCCAGCATCGCCTTGCGACGGTCGCCGAAGCCCGGTGCCTTGACGGCCACGACCTTGACGATGCCACGGATGGTGTTGACCACCAGGGTCGCCAGCGCTTCGCCTTCGACTTCTTCAGCGACGATCAGCAGCGGCTTGCCGGCCTTGGCCACGCCTTCCAGCACGGGCAGCAGGTCGCGCACGTTGGAGATCTTCTTGTCGTGCAGCAGGATGAACGGGTCGTCCAGGTCGGCCGACTGGCTCTGCTGGTTGTTGATGAAGTACGGGGACAGGTAGCCGCGATCGAACTGCATGCCCTCGACCACGTCCAGCTCGTTTTCCAGGCCCGAGCCTTCTTCAACGGTGATCACGCCTTCCTTGCCGACCTTCTGCATCGCTTCGGCAATGATGTTGCCGATCGACTCGTCCGAGTTGGCCGAGATGGTGCCGACCTGGGCAATCGCCTTGTCGTCGGTGGTGGGCTTGGAGATGTTCTTCAGCTCGATGACGGCGGCCTTGACGGCCTGGTCGATACCGCGCTTGAGGTCCATCGGGTTCATGCCGGCAGCCACGGCCTTGGCGCCTTCACGGATCAGGGCCTGGGCCAGCACGGTGGCAGTGGTGGTGCCGTCGCCGGCGTTGTCGTTGGTCTTGGAAGCGACTTCCTTGACCATCTGCGCGCCCATGTTCTCGAACTTGTCAGCCAGTTCGATTTCCTTGGCGACGGAAACGCCGTCCTTGGTGATGGTCGGCGCGCCGAAGCTCTTCTCGAGCACGACGTTGCGGCCCTTCGGGCCCAGGGTGGCCTTGACGGCATTGGCAAGCACGTTGACGCCACGGACCATGCGGGTACGTGCGTCTTCACCGAAACGAATGTCTTTAGCAGCCATTGGTTGTAACTCCGGAATTTGGGATTGGGGATTGGGGATTGGCTAGAGCGGGGTTCGGGGGAGATGCGGGATCAGCTGCGCCAAGCGCAGTGGCCAATCCCGAATCCCCACTCCCGAATCCCGCCGGCAACGGCTATCAGCCGATGACCGCCAGGATGTCGTCTTCGCGCAGCACCTTGTACTCGACGCCTTCGGACTTGTAGCTGCTGCCGGCGTACTGGCCGTAGATGACCTTGTCGCCGACCTTGACCACCGGCGCGCGCAGGCTGCCGTTGTCCAGGGGCTTGCCGGCGCCGATGGCGACGACTTCACCCTTGGTGGACTTTTCCTTGGCGGAGTCCGGGATCACGATGCCGCCGGCGGAAACTTCGTCGGCTTCGATCGGCTTGACTACAACGCGGTCGTGAAGCGGCTTGATGCTCATAGAGAAAGACCCTCTTAAGTGATTGATTGGTCTGGAAATTATCGGCGATGTTAGCACTCGCATGTGACGACTGCCAGCACAGCGCGCGGAAAAAACCCGACAGAGCGGGTGCGGGCCAGAGATTGTGCTGTGTGGGCAGCTTTCAAGGGCTGGGGGCAAAAATTTTTTTCACCGGGCAGTCCCGGTCCACAGGTGGCAGGGCCGCTGGAGGGAGCCGGCGGGCAGTTCACCAGGTGGCTGCGACCGGGCGGGTTTGCAACCGGACTGCGCAACCGGCTGCGGCGCATGGCGGCACTGGGCACTGGGCACTAAGGCACTAGGCACTAGGCACTAGGCACTAGGCACTGGGCGGTGAGCGGTGAGCGGTGGGCGGGTTAGCCGAGTCACCGGGCCAGCCGCACTAAAAATGGAACCAGGTTCCACCGATTGTCATGCGCACGTCTTACAGTCGGCAACGCATTCCCCGATCACAAGGAGCTGTCGATGAGGTTGCCGTCCCGTGCCCGTGTTTCCCCCTTGCGCTGGTCCCTGCGCTGCGCGCTTCCCCTGGCCTGTGCCTTCGCGCTGACCGCCCCTGCCGCCCACGCGGCGGTGTTCATCAACGAACTGCATTACGACGACGCGGGCGCCTCCGGCGACAGCGGCGAAGGCGTGGAGGTGGTGGCCACCGCCGGCGAATCGCTGAGCGGCTACCGCATCTATCTGTACAACGGCAGCACGCCGGGTGCGGCGACGGTCTACGCCAACACCGCGGTGCCGGCCGGCAGCCTGGTCAGCTGCGGCAGCCAGGTGCGCGTGGCCACGGTCGGCTACGCCAGCAACGGCGTGCAGAACGGGCCCAACGACGGGGTGGCGCTGGTCGATCCCAACGGGCAGCTGGTGCAGTTCCTCAGCTACGAAGGCGCCATCACCGGCAGTGGCGGCCCCGCCGCGGGCGTGACCAGCCAGACCCTGCCGGTCAGCGAGAGCAACAGCAGCGCGGTCGGCAGCTCGCTGCAACTGACCGGCACCGGCAGCGCGGCCAACTTCAGCTGGTCCGGCTCGTCGGCGCAGACCTTCGGCGCGTGCAACCGCGGCCAGAGCTTCAACGGCAGCGGCGGTGGCGGCGAGACCGGCGGCGCACCGACGATCACCAGCACCACCCCGACCCAGGGCGCGACCGGCTTCCCTGCCGCGGGCGACCTGAGCGTGGGCTTCAGCGAGGCGGTGACGCTGGGCAGCGGCGCCTTCGCGCTCAGCTGCGCCAGTTCCGGCACGGTGGCGCTGAGCTACCCGACCAGCGGCACCCGCTTCAGCCTGTCCACCAACACCGCGCTGGTGGGTGGCGAGCGCTGCACCCTGGCGATCACCGCCAGCGGCATCCGCGATGCCAGCGGGCTGAGCCCGGCCGCCAACCAGTCCATCGCCTTCACCGTGGCCACCGCCAGCGGCGGCGGTACCGGCTATTACGCGCGGGTCAACACCGCCAATGCCAGCCAGTTGCGCTGCTCGCTGCACACCGTGATCAAGGGCCACACGGTCTATCCGTACAGCGGCTCGGGCACCAGCACCTGGACCATCCTGGAAATGGCCGACGAGGACCCCAACAACAGCGGCCGGATCCTGGACGCCTACCGCAACCGCAGCTACGGCAAGGGTAGCGACCGCGCCGGCACCGGCAGCGGGCTGACCTACAACCGCGAGCACACCTGGCCCAACTCGCTGGGCTTTGGCAGTGCCAGCGGCGACAAGGGCCTGCCGTATGCGCCCTACACCGACACCCACATGCTGTATCTGACCGACACCGCCTTCAACGCCGACCGCGGCAACAAGCCCTATGCGGCCTGCACCGGCAGCTGCGGCGAGCGGGTCACCGAGGTCAACGACGGCAGTGGCGGCGGCAGCGGGCGCTATCCGGGCAATTCCAACTGGGTGCGCACCCCCGACGGCAACGGCGGCACCTTCGAGGTGTGGGGCAAGCGCAAGGGCGACATGGCGCGTGCGGTGATGTACATGGCGATCCGCTATGAAGGTGGCACCGACGCAGCCACCGGGCAGTCCGAGCCGGACCTGGAGCTCACCGACGACCGCAGCAAGATCGTGCAGACCTCGGCCTCGCCGGCCTACATGGGCCTGCTGTCCACGCTGCTGGCCTGGCACCAGGCCGACCCGCCGGACGATGCCGAGCGCGCCCGCAACCAGGTGATCTTCAGCTTCCAGGGCAACCGCAATCCGTTCGTGGACCACCCCGAATGGGCGACGTCGAGCCTGTTCACCTCGGCCAAGCCGGCCAGCTGCCAGCTGGCCGAGTGATCCAGCCCGGCCCGGCGCGCAAGGCGTCGGGCCGGGCGTCGGCCTGCGGCGGCAACCCACACCATCGCCCGCGCGGCGAACGTGCGCGGCCGCCGGCCCGCGACGTCCGACGTTGTGCCCTTCATCCGGCACATCGCCATCGCGTCCCTGCATGCGCGAGCCGCCGGCGCGCGGGCATCGCCGCCCGGCCACCCGGCCACCCGGCCGCCAGGCCGCCCGGCCGCCAGGCCGCCAGGCCTGGCGAAGTTGACGCCCTGTTCCGGAATCTGCGGTCGATCCCCTGCAGACAGGGGATTACACTGCGCGGTCACATGAGCGCCGCTTCCCTCCACCTGTTGTTCAGCACCTGCCCGGATGCCGCCAGCGCCGAGCGCATTGCGTGCGCGCTGCTGGACGAACGCCTGGCCGCCTGCGTCACCCAGTTGCCCGGCGTGCAGTCGCTGTATCGCTGGAACGGGGCGATCGAGCGCAGCCAGGAAGTGCAGCTGTTGATCAAGACCTGGGAAGACTGCCTGCCTGACGCCATCGCGCGGCTGCGGGCGCTGCATCCGTATGAACTGCCGGAGGCGATCGCGGTCCAAGCCAGCGCCGGGCTGCCGGCGTATCTCGATTGGGTCCGGGCCGAAACCCGCAAGGAATCCTGACGTCCATGAAGTCTCTGTCCCGCTGGATCGCCCGCTGCGCACTGCTGGCCGTACCGTTGCTCGCCGCGCCGCTGGCGCTGGTGGCGCCCCTGCCCGCGCAGGCCGCGGTCAGCGAGGCCGACTTGCTGCCGGTGGACCAGGCCTTCACGCTCAGCGCCACCGCCGACAGCCGCGACAGCATCGCGCTGCGCTGGAAGATCGCGCCGGGCTACTACCTGTATCGCCACCGCATCAGCGTCAAATCCGGGCAAGGCTTTGCCGCCGGCGAGCTGGCGCTGCCGGAAGGCCAGAGCAAGCACGACGAGTTCTTCGGCCAGGTGCAGACCTACCGCAAGCAACTGCAGGCCAGGCTGGCCGGCAAGGCCGATGCCGGGTTGCGGACCGCGGTGCTGCAGGTGCAATACCAGGGCTGCGCCGATGCCGGCGTGTGCTACCCGCCGCAACGTCGCGAACTGCGCGTGAGCTTGCCCGAGGCCTCGACGGCCTCGGCGCCCGCCGCCACCGCCACCGCCACCACCCAGCGCGAGAACCTGGGCGCACTGGTGCCGCGCGCACCGGCGGGCCCGCGCCTGTTCGGCAGCACCGGCCAGGCGGCCGGCGTGGATGCCCTGCCGCTGCCGGCCGAGCAGGCCTTCCGCTTCGAGGCGATCGTTGGCGACGGCAACAGCCTGCTGCTGCGCTTCACCCCCGCGCCCGGCTACTACATCTATCGCGACCGCACCTCGTTGGCGCTGGAAGGCGCCGGCGGGGTGCGTCCCGGGCTGCCGCGCTGGCCGCAGGGCAGCGCGCACCGCGACGAGCATTTCGGCGACGTGGTGGTGTATTTCGACCAGGCCGAAGTCACCTTGCCGCTGCTGCGCGAGCACGCCGAGCCGGTCAGGACGACGCTGGTGGCGACCTTCCAGGGCTGCCAGACCGACGGCATCTGCTACCCGCCGATGACCCGCCGCGTGGCGCTGGAGCTGCCCGCCGGCACCGTGTCGCCGCAGAACCAGGCGCAGGCGGCACCGCTGATGATTTCGCCGCTGCCCGCCGGGCAACTGCCTGCCGAGCCGGCGCCGACGCCCGCGGCGACTGCGGCACCGGCCGCAGATGCCTCGGCCGACAATCCGCAACGCACCCAGCCGCCGCATACCGACAAGGGCCTGCTGGCGATGCTGGTGCTGGCCCTGCTCGGCGGGCTGGTGCTGAACCTGATGCCCTGCGTGCTGCCGATCCTGTCGCTGAAGGTGCTGGGCCTGGCCCACAGCGGCGAGAGCCGCAGCCACGCGCGCAGCCATGCGATCTGGTATTCGCTGGGCGTGCTGGTGTCGTTCGCGGCGATCGGCGCGCTGGTGATCGGCCTGCGTGCGGCCGGGCAGGCGGCCGGCTGGGGCTTCCAGCTGCAGCAGCCGTGGTTCGTCGCGGCGCTGGCGTACCTGATGTTTGCGGTGGGCCTGAGCCTGTCGGGCGTGTTCACGCTGGGCGGCAACCTGGGCGGCATCGGCCAGTCGCTGGCGTCGCGCAATGGCCCGCTGGGCGACTTCTTCACCGGCGTGCTGGCCTGCGTGGTGGCCAGCCCGTGCATCGCCCCGTTCATGGGCACCGCACTGGCGTATGCGTTCACCGCTCCGGCGCTGCTGGCGATGCTGGTGTTCCTGGCGCTGGGCCTGGGCCTGGCGCTGCCATTCCTGCTGATCGGCTTCATCCCCTCGCTGGCGCGGCGCCTGCCCACGCCCGGCGCGTGGATGGAAACCCTCAAGCAGGTGCTGGCGTTCCCGATGTATCTCACCGCGATCTGGCTGCTGTGGGTGCTGGGCAAGCAGCGCGGCGTGGACGCGCTGGCGCTGATGCTGGTCGGTGCCACCCTGCTGGCGCTGGGCCTGTTCTGCTTCGAGCGCAGCCGCTGGAAAAGCCACCGCATCGGCATGGGCCTGGCGGCGGTGATGCTGGTGCTGGCGATCGTGCCGGTGGTCGGGGTCACCCGCCTGCGCCTGCCGGCGGCCACCGCCGCCGAGGGTGTGGTGGCGTACTCACCGCAGCTGCTGGACCGCCTGCGCGCCGACAACCGCGTGGTGTTCGTCAACATGACCGCGGACTGGTGCGTGACCTGCAAGGCCAACGAAAAGAACGTGCTGAGCAGCGCCGACTTCCGCGACGCGCTGCGCCGCGTCGACGCGGTCTACATGAAAGGCGACTGGACCAACGTCGACCCCGGGATCAGCGCCTTCCTGGACCAGCACCAGGCCGTCGGCGTGCCGCTGTACGTGGTCTATGGCCCCGGCGCCCCGCCGGCGGTGCTGCCGACCGTGCTGACCAGTGCCATCACCGAGGATGCGTTGCTGCGCGCGGCGCGCTGAGCCGGCCGGCCGGCTACGTCGGCCGTCGCGCCGGCGAGCATGGCGGCCTGATCCGGCAACGGCGCGGGCTGATGACACGGCAGCGCCAGCGCTGACACCGCTGGATGTCGGTATTCAAGGGCAGGACGTCGCTGCCGGCCATGTTGATCGGCAGCGTGGCGGACACCAGGCGTGGATCGACGCAAGCCTCATCGTTGTGCCGTCAATCAGCCCCACTGCCGCGCGAGCGGACGCGGCAAACGCTCCGACGGCAATTCAGCGCGTGGTCGGCCTGCGATCGACCGACCGGCCGCGCCAGGGGCCGGCCGCGAAACGGCGGCCCCGCAAGGCTCCACGCAGCAGCACCACTGCCTGCCACGTCCAAATTTGAAACAAACGTTTAAAACAAGCCTAACTTCGCCTATCTGGACAGCATCGGCCACATCGCGCAGACTTCCGGCCTTTCCGCTCTCCCGGATGTCATGGCCCACCTGCTGCTGTTGCATGGCCCCAACCTCAACCTGCTCGGTACCCGCGAGCCGGATGTCTACGGGCGCACCACGCTGGCGCAGATCGATGCGGCCCTGGTGGACCGCGCGCAGGCGGCCGGGCATACGCTGGCCTGCCTGCAGTCCAATGCCGAGCACGTGCTGGTGGAGCGCATCCACGCCGCGCGCGAGGACGGCACCGTCTACATCCTGATCAACCCGGCCGCCTTCACCCACACCTCGGTGGCGCTGCGCGACGCGCTGCTGGGCGTGGGGTTGCCGTTCGTGGAAATCCATCTGTCCAATCCGCATGCGCGCGAGCCGTTCCGCCACCACAGCCATCTCAGCGACAAGGCCGATGGCGTGATCTGCGGCTTTGGCGCAGACAGCTACCGGCTGGCGCTGGAAGCGGTGATCGCGCGGCTGGAGCGCGACGCATGACACCCGTATCGCCGGCGCCTGCGCCGGCCGCCTGACCCCATTCCGCCGGCAGCCGCCGGCAACCTCCACCGATTCACCTCATGAGGCCCGTATGGATCTCCGCAAAATCAAGAAACTGATCGACCTGCTCGAAGAATCCAATCTCGCCGAAATCGAGATCAAGGAAGGCGAGGAAAGCGTGCGTCTGGCGCGCGTGCCCAAGGGCACGACCGTGATGAGCGCGCCGGTGCAGCAGTACGCACCCGCCCCGCTCGCGCAGGCCCCGGCGGCGGCGCCCAGCATGCCGATGCAGTCGCCCACCGAGGCCTCCACCGGCGGCGCCAAGCAGGCTGCCGCCTTGCCGGACGGCCACGTGCTGCGCGCACCGATGGTCGGCACCTTCTACACCTCGCCCTCGCCGGACAAGCCGGCCTTCGTCACCGTCGGCCAGCAGGTCAAGGCCGGCGAAACGCTGGCGATCATCGAGGCGATGAAGATGTTCAACCCGATCGAAGCCGACGTCTCCGGCACCATCGTGGCCATCCTCGGCGAAACCGGCCAGCCAGTGGAATTCGATCAGCCGCTGTTTGTGATTGGCTGAAGCGCCGGGATTCGGGAATCGTGATTCGGGATTCGCAAGAGCGACCGCATGAGCGCCTGACGGTGTGGCGCGATGCGATGTCGCTTGTCGAAGCGATCTACCGCCTGAGCCACGATTTTCCCGATTCCGAACGTTTTGGACTGACAGCACAGATGCGGCGTGCGGCAATCAGCGTACCGTCCAACATCGCCGAAGGTGCTGCACGGCGCTCCACCGCCGAATACCTGCGCTATCTCTCGATGGCGCGAGGCTCGCTGGCGGAGCTGGACACGCAACTGCAGATTGCAACACGCCTGCAGTTCGCATCGCCCGGTGCGGCAACTGCCGATCTGCTGAATCGCACGTTTGCCAGGCTCAATGCATTGATCCGCACGCTGGAACAATCGCGACATTTGCGCGAACCCAGCGCCCTGTACGACTCCCCAATTCCGAATCCCGAATCCCATGCTCGATAAAGTCGTCATCGCCAACCGAGGTGAAATCGCGCTGCGCATCCTGCGCGCGTGCCACACGCTCGGCATCCGCACGGTCGCGGTGCATTCCACGGTCGACCGCAACCTCAAGCACGTGGCCATGGCCGACGAGTCGGTGTGTATCGGCCCGGCCGCCTCCAGCGACAGTTACCTCAACATCCCGGCGTTGATCGCCGCGGCCGAGGTGACCGATGCGCAGGCCATCCATCCCGGCTACGGCTTTTTGTCGGAAAACGCCGACTTTGCCGAGCGCGTGGAGGAATCGGGCTTCATCTTCATCGGCCCCAGGGCCGACACCATCCGCCTGATGGGCGACAAGGTCGAGGCGATCCGCGCGATGAAGGCCGCCGGCGTGCCGTGCGTGCCCGGTTCGGGCGGCCCGCTGGGCGATGACATCGTCGCCAACACCAAGGTGGCGCGCGAAATCGGCTACCCGGTGATCATCAAGGCCGCCGGCGGCGGCGGTGGACGCGGCATGCGCGTGGTGCATTCGGAGGCGGCGCTGAAGGCCGCCATCGAAACCACAAAGTCCGAAGCCAAGGCCGCTTTCAGCAACGACCAGGTCTACATGGAGAAGTTCCTGGAGAATCCGCGCCATGTGGAGATCCAGGTGCTGGCCGACGGCCAGGGTGGTGCGATCCATCTGGGCGAACGCGATTGCTCGATGCAGCGCCGCCACCAGAAGGTGGTGGAAGAAGCGCCGGCGCCGGGCATCACCGAAGAGCTGCGCAACGAGATCGGCAAGGTCTGCGTGGATGCCTGCATCCGCATCGGCTACCGCGGTGCCGGCACCTTCGAGTTCCTGTTCGAAAACGGGCGCTTCTACTTCATCGAAATGAACACGCGCATCCAGGTGGAGCATCCGGTCACCGAGCGCATCACCGGCATCGACCTGGTCTGCGAGCAGCTACGCATCGCCGCCGGCCGCAAGCTGACCATCAAGCAGAGCGACATCGTGCTGCGCGGGCATGCGATCGAGTGCCGTATCAATGCCGAGGACCCGGAAACCTTCATGCCCAACCCGGGCCTGATCACCGCCTTCCATCCGCCCGGCGGCCCCGGCGTGCGGGTGGATACGCACATCTATGCCGGCTACAAGGTGCCGCCGAACTACGACTCGATGATCGGCAAGCTGATCGTGCACGGCCCCGATCGCGAGACCGCGATCGCGCGCATGCGCGTGGCGCTGAGCGAGATGGTGGTGGACGGCATCAAGACCAACATCCCGCTGCAGCAGCGCATCATGCGCGACAAGGGCTTCCAGGCCGGTGGGCAGAACATCCACTACCTGGAAAAGCGCCTGGCCGAGCGCAAGAACAAGTCGATCGCGCTGACCTGATCGCAGCAGGCAGAGCACAAAAAAGCCCGGGAAACCGGGCTTTTTTTGCATTGTTTCCCGGTGCATCGCGCCGGTAGTACCTCACGCAGGCCAGGCACGCGGCCAGCCGACCTATGCGTAGGAGCGCACCCGGGCGCGACCGCGCCTTATCGGTGGAACCTCGTCGCGCCCAGGTGCGCTCCTACGGGATCCGGGGTGCGACCGGATCGCTGCGCAGATCTTCGGTCGTCCGCGCGGATGCGCATCGGAGCGCGATGCGCTGCATCGCTCAGCGCCGCGGCGCAGGCTGCTGGCTGCCCGGCACCGGCACGATGCCGCTGGAGGAGGCCGGGTCGACCACGGTCATGGTTTCGGTGGAACCATCGGGCCATACCACCTGGAACGTGGAGCCGGCCGGCAAGGTCGAAAACGGCATCGCGCTGCTGGCGCGGTACACCGCGGCCACCTGGCTGGCGCCATGCCGTCGCTGCTGCTCGTCGGCGGTGACCGTGGTCGACTTGACCGACAGCGGCTGGTAGCGGTGATCGGCGGTGTCGATCATCACGATGCCCACGGCCGCGGCCGAATACGCCACGAACAACGCGACCCAGAACCAGAACTTGGCGCCGTGCGCCAGGCGACGGTAATTCATGACTGCGCTCCCGGCTCGGAGACCAAGGCATCGACCATCTCATCCACTCTGTCTGCTCCCTGCCGCGGCACCGCGGCATCGAATACGAACGACACGAAATCCTGTGCGCTGTCGCGCGAGCAGATGCCCGCGTTGGCGCAATAACTGGTGACCAGGGTGCTGTCTGCGCTGCAGTCCAGCCCCAGCCGGCAGGCGGCCACCTGCCAGGCCAGCTCGGCGAACTGATCGCCGGCCACATAGCCGGCCAGGCTGTCATCGCCACTGGCGCGCGCGCCCATCGCCGGCGCCAGCGCCAGGTAGGCCTCCGGATCACGCGAGGCCAGCACGCGCTGCACCAGCGCGCGCCTGTAGCTGGGCGCGCGCTGCAGCGGCTCGCCCAGCGCCAGCAATGCCGCCTCGGCCGCCAGGTTGCCCGCACGCGCGGCTGCCTGGCGTTGCTGCGCAACCAGCCGTGGGCTCAGGCCATCGCTGGGCGCAAAGCCGGCGCAGCGTTGCGCCACGCGGGTGCGCGCGGCGTGCATCGCCACCACTCCCGGCGTGTGCTGGGCGGCGATCCATGCGCTGTCGGCGGCATAGCCGGCCGGGCTGGACGCATACGGGGCGCAGTAATCGTAGACGCGGCTCAGGCGCCACCCCGCCTGCGCATCACCGGCGCGCACCTGCTGCTGCAATTGTTGTGCATAGCGGTACAGGTCCGGCTGCGCGTCCACCGCATCGCGGTAGGGCAGCTGCAGGGCAGTGCCGCGTTCGGCAGGCGCATGCGCCGTCGATACAAGCGCGCCTGCGCGGGCAGTGACTGCCGCCGCTGACGGCGCCGCAGCGGGCAGATCGTCCGGTTGCACGCGCACATGCCACCACGCCGCCGCGAGCGCGACGGGAGCCAGCAACAGCCACAGATGGCGGGAACGAGCAAACGGCATGGACGGCGGCGACCCTGCTGCGGAAAGCCCCGCAGCGACGGCGCGGAGTCTAGCACCCGCATTCGCACGCGCTGGCGCGCAAGCGGACGCTGCCGGTGCCGGTGCCGGTGCCGGTTGCGAAAGAGGGAGTGCATGGGGAGGCAGATCTGCGCGTGTGTGATGTAAGTGGCGCGCGGCGGCAGTTTGGTTGCCGGCGCGTTCGCCTCAGCCGCCTACAGCTGCCGGCGACACTGCGCTGCGGCCGCAGATTGCAGCGCCGGGGCGGCGTCCGGCGTCGGCGTGATCGTGCGCTCGACGCATCCAGGCCCAGGCACCGTTGCGCAAGGGTCGGCCCGCACGAAGGTCGGCCCGCACGAATGGTCTACGATGCACGCTTTCGAATTGCCCGACCGCCACGATGCCGTTTCTTGAACTGACCCTGCCCTGCTCCGACGCCACCCAGCCCCGTTACCAGAATGCGCTGGACGATATCGGCGCGCTGGCGGTGACGCTGCTCGACGCCAATGCCGACACCAGCAACGAGCGCGCCATTCTCGAACCCGGCGTCGGCGAAACGCCGCTGTGGAACACGATGGTGCTGAATGCGCTGTTCGACGGCGACAGCGATGCGCTGGTGCTGCTCGCCGCGCTGGAGGCGTTCGATCCCGGGCTGGACTGGAGCCAGGTCGCGTTCCGCACGGTCGACGACAGCGACTGGGAACGCGCCTGGATGGATCAGTTCAAGCCGATGCAGTTCGGCGCGCGCACCTTCATCGTGCCGTGGAATCACGCGCTGCCCGAGGCCGCGCAAGCGCCCGACGCGGCAGTGATCCGCCTGGATCCGGGCCTGGCGTTCGGCTCGGGCACGCATCAGACCACCGCGCTGTGCCTGCGCTGGCTGGACAGCCTGGCCGGCAGCGGCGAGCTGCAGGGCCGCAGCGTGCTGGATTTCGGCTGCGGCTCGGGCATCCTCGCCGTCGCCGCGTTGAAGCTGGGCGCCGCCAGCGCGGTGGGCGTGGACAACGACCCGCAGGCGCTGCTGGCCACCGCCGACAATGCCGAGCGCAACGCCCTGCAGGCGCAGCTGTCGGTGTACCTGCCGCAGGACGAGCCGGTGCAGACCTATCCGGTGGTGGTTGCCAACATCCTGGCGTCGGCACTGGATGCGCTGGCCGACACCTTGTCCGCACGCGTGGCGCCGGGCGGGCGGATCGCCTTGTCGGGCATCCTGCACGGCCAGGAAGAGGAGCTGCTGCAACGCTACGCGCCCTGGTTCGAGCAACTGCGCTGCGAACGCGACGAAGACTGGATGCGCATCGACGGCGTGCGCCGCCACTGACGCCGCCTCGCGTCAGCGCGGCGGCCGGCCGGCGCGGATCTGCGCGGTGGTCACTGCATCGGCCACGCTGATGGCGCGCAGCCGGGTCACCGCCTGCCAGCCCGCGCGCTGCAGCGCCGCGCTGCGCCACGGCCCGGCCTGCCGGGCCACATGGACACGCAAGCCCAGCTCGGCCAGCAGCAACGCCGCCCAGGCCGGGAGCGACCACGCCTGCAGGCCCAGGCTCGCCACGCCGCCGGCCAGCGCCAGCAAGCCCATCCCCGTCGCCAGCAGCCGCCAGTGCCGCTGGCGCAGCGCCCACCACCGTGGCGCCAGCCCGGCCGACCACTGCGTGCCGTCGGCGACGGCGGTCCACGCGTCATGGCGCCGCCAGACCTGGTAGCACGGTGCGCCACGAAAGTGGTTGATCGCCGGATCCAGTGGCGAATGTGCCGGCCATGCGGCAGTTGGCGGAGCGGCTGGCGGCCTGGCTGGCGGCGTTGCCGGCGTGCTGGGGCGGGCGGTGTCGGGAGCGGCTGGCTCGACCATGGACATCCTCCTTGAGTTCGCTGTGATCCCGTCATCATTGACGTGACGACAGTATCGCAAACATATCGGCATATGAAAGTTATACGAACTATCCCTGTTTGCTGCTAGGGCTATATCTCCCGGCCCGTTCCCACTCACGGTGCCGTGTGAGCAAGTTGTACGAACGCGTCCGCGAAGCCCGCGCGCTGACCAAGCTGACCCAGGAAGCGCTGGCCGGCGAACTGGGCGTGACCCGCAGCGCGGTGGCGCAGTGGGAGATGGCCGAAGGCACCGCGCCCTCGGTGGAAAACCTGATCGGCCTGGCCAGGCGCAGCGGCATGGCCTTCGAATACCTGGCCACCGGCCGAGGCGAGCGGACCTTCGGCCCGCCAGTGCCGGCGATCGCCGAGGAGCCGGCGCAGTACCGCCACCTGGACGACCAGCAACGCGTGCTGCTGAACCGCTTCGACACGCTGGCCCCGCGCCAGCGCAGCGGCCTGCTCGATCTGCTGCTGGCCGAGGGCAAGACGCGGCGCAGGCGTTGAGTCGGGAATCGGGAATCGGGAATCGAGAATCGAGAATCGAGAATCGGGGGCAGGCTGCTCGGGCGTCATTCGGAAGGCAAGCTCGGAGTTGGCAGCTAGCCCAATCGGATGCGGATGATGTGGCGCCGGGACTTCCGCTTGTGGGCTGGAATACGGCCTTTGGCCGCAACTGCGTGGACACGCTCCGAGTTGGCAGCTGACCCGAGCGGATTCGGATGACGTGGCGCCGGCAACTTCGTTTGCACGTTGACTGGAATGCGGACTTTGCTGGAATGCGGCCCTTGGCCGGGACAGGGCGCTGACAGCGGCGCGACGGTCGGCCACCGGGTGGATGCATCCCCGCAGTCGATTGGAGGCGGTCTCGGCGCTTGTGGTGCGTGTCGCACGCACGCATGACGCACCCGGGTTCGCCCGCTGGCGTGCGCGTGGTTGAATAGAGCCCTTCCCGCTGCACGCCTGCCGATGTCCGAGACTCCGCCACCGCGCCGCCCCCTGGCCACGTTCCTGCGTGCGACGCCGGCGGCTCCATCGTTGCTGCCGACCCCGGTGGTGCCTGCTGCCGAACCGCCGCTGCCCGCGCCGCCGGTGCCGGCCAGCGAACTGGCGCCGGCGCCGTCAACCGAGCCGGTGGCCGCACCGGCGGCACCGGGCGTGTCGCCGCCCTTCGAGCCCCTGGTGACCGCGCCGCGCAGCGAGCCTGCGCCGGTGGGCATCCCCCTGCCAGGCAGCGGTGCCGGCCAGGCCGCAGCGGACGCCACCGCGCCGGACCGGCCGGCCTGGACCACGGCAACTGCGCGCCCGCTGCCCGGCGATCCTGCCGAAGGCTCAGCGGCCGGCGCCAGCGACACCCGCACCGCGATCGCCGGCACTCCCGCTGCACAGCAGACCGCCGCACATCCGGATGGCGTGGCGGCCGGCGGCATTGCCGGCGCAGACCAGCAGCGCGCGCACTCCGCTGCGTCCGGCGTTGCATCCGTGCCGGACGCCACGCCAGCGTCCGGCATCGATCCGGATATGGACGCCGAGCCAGGCGGCAGCGCCGCAGGCCCTGCCGGCGCAACGGCACCTGACCGGTTCCAGCCCCTCGCGGCCCAGGCCGCGCCCGCCTTCGCACGCCGCGGGCTGGCCCGGCCACGGCTGCGCGCCAGCGGCCGCCAGTGGGCCTTGCTGGTCGGGCTGGTCGGCCTGCTGGCGCTGCAGATGGTCATCGCCGACCGAGCGCAGCTGGCCGCCGATGCGCGCTGGCGTCCGCTGGCCAGCGCGGCCTGCGCGGTGGCGCGCTGCATGCTGCCGGCCTGGCGCGAGCCGGCCGCGCTGACCTTGCTCCATCGCGATGTGCGCCCGCTGCCCGGGGTGCCGGGCGTGCTGCAGGTTCAGGCCAGCTTCCGCAACGAGGCGCGCTGGGCGCAGGCCTGGCCGTGGCTGCAGCTGTCGTTGTCCGATGCCGACGGGCGGGTGATCGGCACGCGCGTGCTGGCGCCGCAGGAGTATCTGGGCCAGCCACCAGCCGCGCAGGACACGCTCGCGCCGGGCCAGGCGGTGCAGGTGGCGTTTGCCGTACGCGAGCCGGCCGCGAGCACCGCCGCCTTCAGTTTCGACTTCCGCTGAGCGGACGCGACCTGCGCCGATGGCCACACGGGCGTGGCGAGCGGTGAGGTCACGCGCTAGACTCACTCCCCCTCGCCGGCCACGCGTCCCGGCTTCGTGACACTGGGAACCCTCCTTTGAACGCAGCCCCCTCTCGCCCTGACCCCGGTCGTGGCGCCCCGAAGTCGCCGCTGCGCGAACACGTGGCCCAGTCCGTCCGCCGTTACCTGCGTGACCTGGACGGCAGCGACGCCGACGATGTGTACGAAATCGTGTTGCGCGAGATGGAGATCCCGCTGTTCGTGGAAGTGCTCAACCACTGCGAAGGCAACCAGAGCCGCGCGGCGGCGATGCTGGGCATTCACCGTGCCACGCTGCGCAAGAAGCTCAAAGAGTACGGGCTGACGTAGGACGGGATTGGGGAATCGTTAGAGCGTTGGGGTGCTGCAGGCTGGCAGTGCGCTGCGCTGGCACGCTTGGTGATGACGCGGCCGATGGACGATCTCGTTGCGTGTTGTGGAATGCGCAGCGTGTTGATGTCGGGTCGGGCTGCCCAAAGTGTTCGCTCTTGATCCCACGCCTTGGCGCAGGACTTCCGTCGCGCCCAGCGTGCCGCGCATGGCGCGCCTTCTTCATCTGATTGGACCAACCGCCGCGTCTTCGGCGGTTGGCCGCAGTGCTGGATCGGCAACGCCGATCGCCTGGACGAGGGGATTGCTCAGTTCGGCAAGTGCGTCACCGCTGCATGGTCGCCTGCGGACGCCGGCCCGCTACCCTGTTCCAGCACGATGGTGGCGATGGTATCGAACGGATCGTCGAACTTCTCGACCACGTTCTTGTCTTCGTCCACCTGGTAGGCGGTGTCGGCCTCGACGCCCTCTTCTCCGGTCTTGGCGATGATGTTGGTATAGCGCTTGCCGTCCCAGCAGCGGAAGATCAGCACCGAGTCTTCGCCACCTGTCAGGGTGGAGCCCAGGCTGCCGATCAATCTGCTGTTGGCGCCGGCCGTCAGGATGCTGTTCTTTCCCGCGGTCAACTTGCTGCGGTCGCCCGCCATCAGCGTGCAGTCGTCGCCTGCGGTGAGCCTGCTGCGGTCCCCGGCGGTGAGGAAGCTGTTGCTGCCGGCCAGCAACTTGCTGCGGTCGCCGGCGATCTGGGTGCTGTCGGCGCCAGCGATCAGCTTGCTGCGGTCGCCCGCCGTCTGCACGCTGCCCATGCCGGCGATCAGCGTGCTGCGCGAACCGGCCGTCTGCGAGCTCAGCTTGCCGGCAATCAGCATGCTGCGATGGCCGGCAATCTGGGTGCTTTCGTGCCCTGCGATCAACGAGCTGCCATAGCTGGCGATCTGGTTGCTGCCGTAGCCGGCCGTCAGATAGCTGCGCACGCCGCTGGTCAAGCTGCTGCCATAGCCGGCAATCAGCGAACTGTCCTGCCCGGCGGTCTCGGTGCTGCCGTAGCCCGCGGTCAACGAGCTGTTGTCCTGCGCGATCAACGTGCTGCCGTAGCCGGCGGTCAGGGTACTGTCGCCACCGGCGGTCTGGCTGCTGCCGTAACCGGCGATCAGCGTGCTGGAAAACCCGGCGATTTCGGTACTGCCGTAGCCGGCGGTGAGCGAGCTGTTTTCCAGCGCGGTCAGCGTGCTGCCATAACCGGCGGTCAGGGTGCTTTCGTAACCGGCGGTCTGGGTGCTGCCGTAGCCCGCGATCAGGGTACTTTCGTAACCTGCCGTGGAATTGCTGCCGTAACCGGCGGTCAGGATGCTGCCATGGCCGGCGGTTTGCGTGCTGCCGTAGCCGGTGGTGAGCCAGCTGATTTCCTGCGCGGTCTGGGTGCTGCCGTAGCCGGCGGTCAAGGTACTTTCGTAACCGGCCGTCTGGGTGCTGCCATAGCCGGCAATCAACGAACTCTGGAAGCTGGCGGTGGACGTGCTTCCGTAACCGGTGATCAACCAGCTGCTGCTCTGCGCGGTCTGGGTACTGCCGTAACCGGCCGTCAGGAAGCTGTCGTAACCGGCGGTCTGGGTACTGCCATAGCCGGCGATCAGCGAGCTGTCCGGGCCGGCCATGGAGGAACTGCCGTAGCCGGCAATCAGCGAACTGCTTTCCTGCGCGGTCTGGGTACTGCCATACCCGGTGGTGAGAATGCTCTTGTAACCGGCCGTCTGCGTACTGCCATAGCCGGCAATCAGCGTACTGTCATGCCCTGCCGTCGATGTGCTGCCGTAACCGGTGGTGAGCGAGCTGCGCTCCTGCGCGGTCTGCGTGCTGCCGTAGCCGGCGGTGAGGATGCTCTTGAAACCGGCGGTCTGCGTGCTGCCGTAGCCGGCAATCAGCGAGCTGTCCGAGCCGGCGGTGGAAGAACTGCCATAGCCGGCAGTGAGCATGCTGCCCTCTTGCGCGGTCTGGGTGCTGCCATAGCCGGTGGTCAGGATGCTTTTGAAGCCGGCGGTCTGCGTGCTGCCATAGCCGGCGATCAGTGAACTGTCCGAACCGGCAGTGGAAGTGCTCCCGTAACCGGCGGTGAGGTCACTGCCCTTGCGTGCGGTTTGCGTACTGCCGTAGCCGGCAGTGAGTGAACTGTCGCCACCGGAGGTCTGCGTGCTGCCATAACCGGCGATCAGCGTGCTGTCGGCACCGGCGGTGGAGGTGCTGCCGTAGCCGGTGGTCAGGTCGCTGCCTTTGCGTGCGGTCTGCGTGCTGCCATAGCCGGCAGTGAGCGAACTTTCCCCGCCGGACGTCTGGGTACTGCCGTAGCCAGCGATCAAGGTGCTGTCGGCACCGGCCGTGGAGGTGCTGCCGTAGCCGGTGGTCAGGTCGCTGCCTTTGCGCGCGGTCTGCGTGCTGCCATAGCCGGCAGTGAGTGAACTATCGCCGCCCGACGTCTGCGTGCTGCCGTAGCCTGCAATCAGCGTGCTGTCGGCACCGGCGGTGGAGGTACTGCCGTAGCCGGTGGTCAGGTCGCTGCCGCTGCGTGCGGTCTGCGTGCTGCCATAGCCGGCGGTCAGCGAGCTGTCGCCGCCCGACGTCTGGGTACTTCCGTAACCGGCAATCAAGGTGCTGTCGGCACCGGCGGTGGAGGTACTGCCGTAGCCGGTGGTCAGGTCGCTGCCGCTGCGTGCGGTCTGCGTGCTGCCATATCCGGCAGTGAGTGAACTGTCGCCGCCGGACGTTTGCGTGCTGCCATAGCCTGCAATCAGCGTGCTGTCGCCACCGGCGGTGGAGGTGCTGCCATAGCCGGTGGTCAGGTCGCTGCCGCTGCGTGCGGTCTGCGTACTGCCGTAGCCGGCAGTGAGTGAACTGTCGCCGCCGGACGTTTGCGTGCTGCCGTAGCCTGCAATCAGCGTGCTGTCGGCACCGGCGGTGGAGGTGCTGCCGTAGCCGGTGGTGAGGTCGCTGCCTTTGCGTGCGGTCTGCGTGCTGCCATAGCCGGCAGTGAGTGAACTGTCGCCGCCGGACGTCTGCGTGCTGCCATAGCCTGCAATCAGCGTGCTGTCGGCACCGGCGGTGGAGGTGCTGCCGTATCCGGTGGTCAGGTCGCTGCCGCTGCGTGCGGTCTGCGTACTGCCGTAGCCGGCAGTGAGCGAACTTTCCCCACCGGACGTTTGCGTGCTGCCGTACCCGGCGATCAAGGTGCTGTCCGCGCCCGCGGTGGAAGTACTGCCGTAACCGGTGGTCAGGTCGCTGCCCTTGCGCGCGGTCTGCGTGCTGCCATAGCCGGCAGTGAGTGAACTATCGCCGCCCGAGGTCTGGGTGCTGCCATACCCGGCGATCAAGGTGCTGTCTGCACCGGCGGTTGCGGTGCTGCCATAGCCGGCAGTCAGGTCGCTGCCCTTGCGCGCGGTCTGGGTACTTCCGTAGCCGGCAGTGAGCGAGCTGTCGCCGCCGGAGGTTTGCGTGCTGCCGTAACCGGCGATCAAGGTGCTGTCCGCGCCGGCCGTGGAGGTACTGCCGTAACCGGCCGTGAGGTCGCTGCCGGTGCGGGCGGTCTGCGTGCTGCCGTAGCCCGCGGTCAGCGAGCTGTCGTTGCCGGAGGTCTGCGTACTGCCATAACCGGCAATCAGGGAGCTGTCGGCACCGGCGGTACCGGTGCTGCCATAGCCGGCGGTGAGGTCACTGCCGTCCTGCGCTGTCTGCGTGCTGCCGTAGCCGGCGGTCAGCGAGCTTTCCCCGCCGGAGGTCTGGGTGCTGCCGTAGCCGGCGATCAGCGAGCTGTCGGTGCCCGCCGTGCTGGTGCTGCCGTAGCCTGCAGTGAGGTCGCTGCCGTTCTGCGCGGTCTGGGTGCTGCCGTAACCGGCCGTCAACGAGCTGTCGCCGCCGGAGGTTTGCGTACTGCCATAGCCTGCGATCAGCGAGCTGTCTGCCCCTGCGGTTTCCGTGCTGCCGTAACCGGCGGTCAGGTCGCTGCCATGCCGCGCGGTCTGGGTGCTGCCATACCCGGCCGTCAGCGTGCTGCCCCCGCCGGCGGTCTGGGAACTGCCGTAGCCGGCAACGATGGTGCTGTCGGATCCGGCCACGCCGGTGCTGCCGTAGCCTGCGATCAACTCGCTGCCGTCACCGGCAGTCTCGGTACTTCCATAGCCGGCGATCAGCTGGCTCTGATCGGCGCCCGTGAGCGTGCTGCCATAGGTGGCGATTTCGCGGGTGCGCAAGATCGCATTCGAAGGCTGTGCGGCCTGTGGGTCGATGCCGCTGGCCGCCACTGGATGTGGCGCGGTGGAAGGCGCACCGCTGTCGACGGCCGGCGCAGTGAACTGCGCCTGCGCTGCCTTGGGAATGAAGTCCGCGGCAACGACTGCACGCGGCTCCGGCTGGGGCGGGGTGTGCTGCGCAATGCCCGCGGCAATGCACTGCATCGCGCCGGCACGGTTGCCGGCGTAGACCACCTCGGCGCGGGGGAACTTGATCATTCCCTCCTCGCCCAACCAGATGATGTCGGCGGTATCCACCATGCAGACCACCCAATGCGCATCGGCATGCATGTTCAGATGCGCATTTGTGCCCTGCCCCCACAACAGGCCGGTCAAGCCGTTTTCCTGCTTGATGGTGGGTTGCCAATGCCGGCATTCGACACTGCCGGACTGCGGCCAGATCAGTCCGCAATGATCGGACATGTTGTTGGTGCAGGTGCGTAAGGCCAGGACTTTTTCGCGATTCATAGGCTTGCTCTCATGAGGATGTTCCGGGCAGCTGCGCAAACCGGCGTGCATGCCCTGGCCAATCGAGGGATGCGGGTCATCCCGCCGTCATGGCGAGACGGATCCGCCCATTGGCAAGGGCAGTCGCGGTACTGCGGCGGTTGGTCATCGACGAGCGCCACCAGGCGCACGCGCGCTGCGGTGTCTTGCTTGAATCGCAGGGTCATGGACGGCCGTGACGGCAAGACGCAGCGGGGAGTGACGGCAAGGCTGGCTCCTGCGCGACAGCCGTTGCAGCAATTAGCGACGGGACGCCTCGCCGAGAGCGTCGTTGCTGGTGAACCGGTTGAGCGAATCGGTCAGCGAGCACAGATCGTCGGTCAGCCCGGCGTGGCCACTGTCGCCGCAGCGGAAGACAGGTGCGCATTCCCGAAGAACAGCTGGGTGCGCCACGCACGGGGACCGGTTTTTTTGATCAATCTGCGACCGGCTCCGGATTGTGTTCGTCAGTGCACAAGCCGAATCAAGGAACGTGTCGCGCACTCACCGCATCGCGTCGCGAACGCATGCCGGCATCAGATGAAGCGCCATCGCCCGCGAAAACAGGCGTCCCCGCGTCACGCGGCAATGCCGTGCGGGGCTGCAACTGAGATGCAGTGTATTCAAGGTGCGTGATCCATTCGCGCCTGCAGGCGATGCACGGTTGGCAGTTTCATCGTGGCGATGACTGCCCGCAGCGGTGACGGGCGTCAGGCAACGCGTCAGCAACGCGCGCAGCAGGCACTGTTGCGACCGTCTGCCTGGCAGATGCAACGGGCGTCGCAGCGTCGAACGTATCGCCCGTTGCGACGCATCACCTGATGATCGAAGCCTGGCACGCCTGTGGCCGGAGCGCGTCGTCTGCGTCATCGGGTGCCCGGCATCGCTGCAAGCCGGGCCCCGAGGTGCGCCACGCACTCGCGCCCCGCTGTCGCGGATCACAGGGAACGCCACCTTTGGCAGCGACGCAGACCGAGGCCAGCTGATCGCGCACGCCACCATGGCCTGCGCGACCGACCAGCGCGGCCACCAGCAACGACGCTGCAGCCGCAGCAGGCATCACCTGGCTGGCGCCGATGCCGCCGCGAGACAGCGTGTCCGGCATCGGCCGCAGCAGCGCCCGGAAGTGTCCTGCCCGCGCATGGATCGACGCCATCACGGGCGGTCGAGCCCATTCGAGCGCCGGTGCGGCCTACAATATCGGCTGCCCCGCCTTGATAGCCCCCACCAATGGCCTCTGATTTCCTGCCCGTGCGCCGGGCCCTGCTCTCCGTTTCCGACAAGACCGGCCTGGTCGATCTGGCCCGCGCGCTGGCAGCGCGCAACGTCGCGCTGCTGTCCACCGGCGGCACCGCCAAGGCGCTGCGCGAGGCGGGCCTGCCGGTCACCGACGTCGCCGAGCTGACCGGGTTTCCGGAGATGATGGACGGCCGCGTCAAGACCCTGCACCCGCTGGTGCACGGCGGCCTGCTCGGCCGCGCCGGCGTCGATGAAGCAGTGATGGCCGAACACGGCATCGTGCCGATCGACCTGCTGGTGCTGAACCTGTATCCGTTCGAGTCGGTGACCGCCAGGGCGGACTGCACGCTGGCCGATGCGGTGGAGAACATCGACATCGGCGGCCCGGCGATGCTGCGCTCGGCGGCGAAGAACTTCGCCCGCGTGGCGGTGGCCACCGACCCGGCGCAGTACGCCGAGCTGCTGGCCGAACTCGATGCCAACGACGGCCAGCTGTCGGCGGCCAAGCGCTTTGCACTGTCGGTGGCCGCGTTCAACCGCGTGGCGCAGTACGACGCGGCGATCAGCAACTACCTGTCGGCGGTGGCCGACAGCGCCGAAGCGGTGCCCAAGCGCAGCCCGTTCCCGGCGCAGATCAATTCCAACTTCGTCAAGGTGATGGACCTGCGCTACGGCGAGAACCCGCACCAGGCCGGCGCGTTCTACCGCGACCTGTATCCGGTGCCGGGCACGCTGGCCACCTTCCAGCAGTTGCAGGGCAAGGAGCTGAGCTACAACAACCTGGCCGATGCGGATGCGGCATGGGAATGCGTGCGCCAGTTCGATGCGCCCGCCTGCGTGATCGTCAAGCATGCCAACCCCTGCGGCGTGGCGGTGGGCGCGGCCTGCGGCGATGCCTACGAGCTGGCCTATGCGACCGACCCGACCAGCGCCTTCGGCGGTATCCTGGCCTTCAACAAGACCCTCGATGCGGCGACCGCGAAAGCCATCCTGGACCGCCAGTTCGTCGAGGTGTTGATCGCCCCGGACTACGAGCCCGGCGCGCTCGACTACGCGACCAAGAAAGCCAACGTGCGCGTGCTCAAGATCCCGCACGGCAACGGCCTCAACAACTACGACACCAAGCGGATCGGCTCGGGCCTGCTGATGCAGTCGTCCGACAACCGCGGCATGTCGCTGGGCGAGCTGAGCGTGGTCACCCAGCGCGCGCCCAGCGAGGCCGAACTGGGCGATCTGCTGTTCGCCTGGCGCGTGGCCAAGTACGTCAAATCCAACGCGATCGTCTACGCCAAGGACAACCGCACCATCGGCGTGGGCGCCGGGCAGATGAGCCGCGTGGTCAGCGCCAAGATCGCCGCGCTCAAGGCCGAGGAAGCCAGGCTCACGGTGGCCGGCTCGGTGATGGCGTCGGACGCGTTCTTCCCGTTCCGCGACGGCATCGATGCCGCCGCCGCTGCCGGCATCCAGGCGGTGATCCAGCCTGGCGGCTCGATGCGCGACGGCGAAGTGATCGCCGCCGCCGACGAACACGGCATCGCAATGGTGTTCACCGGCGTGCGGCATTTCAGGCACTGATAGAGCCGGGATTCGGGATTCGGGAGTGGCAACGTCGCTCTGGTCTCTCCTGTTCCGGTCTCCGCCTTGCTTCAACCAATCCCCAATCACGACTCCCCAATCTCGGCCTTAAAATGAAAATCCTCGTCATCGGCTCCGGCGGCCGTGAACATGCCCTGGCCTGGAAGATCGCGCAGTCCGCACGCGTGAGCGAAGTGCTGGTGGCACCCGGCAATGCCGGCACCGCCACCGAAACCAAATGCCGCAATGTCGCGATCAAGGTCGATGACCTGGATGGCCTGCTCGCCCTGGCCCAGCGCGAAGCCGTGGCGCTGACCGTGGTCGGCCCGGAAGTGCCGCTGGTGCTGGGCGTGGTCGACCGTTTCCACGCCGCCGGCCTACGCATCTTCGGGCCCACTGCCAAGGCCGCGCAGCTGGAGGGCAGCAAGGCCTTCGCCAAGGATTTTCTCGCCCGTCATGGCATCCCCACCGCGTACTACGCCGTGCACACTGACGTCGACGCGGCGCTGGCCTATGTGCGCGAGAAAGGCGCGCCGATCGTGGTCAAGGCCGATGGCCTGGCCGCCGGCAAGGGCGTGATCGTGGCGATGACGCTGGCCGAGGCCGAAGACGCGGTGCGCGACATGCTCTCGGGCAATGCGTTCGGCGATGCCGGCGCGCGCGTGGTGGTCGAGGAATTCCTCGATGGCGAAGAAGCCAGCTTCATCTCCATGGTCGACGGCACCCACGCCTTGCCGATGGCCACCAGCCAGGACCACAAGCGCGTCGGCGACGGCGACACCGGCCCCAATACCGGCGGCATGGGCGCGTATTCGCCGGCCCCGGTGGTCACGCCCGAGGTGCATGCACGCGTCATGCGCGAGGTGGTCGAGCCGACCGTGCAGGGCATGATCGCCGACGGCGTGCCGTTCACCGGGTTCCTGTATGCCGGGCTGATGATCGATGCGCACGGCGCGCCCAAGGTGATCGAATTCAACGTGCGCTTCGGCGACCCGGAGACCCAGCCGGTGATGCTGCGCCTGCAATCGGACCTGGTGGACCTGCTCGACGCCGCCATCGACGGCAAGCTCGACCAGGCGCAGGCGCACTGGGACCCGCGCCCATCGCTGGGCGTGGTCATCGCGGCCAAGCCCTATCCGGAAACTCCGGTCACCGGCGAAGTCATCACCGGCCTGGACGCCGTGCCCGCCACCGCCAAGGTCTTCCATGCCGGCACTGCACTAAATGCCAACGGTGAGGTCGTCAGCGCCGGTGGCCGCGTGCTGTGCGTTGCCGCCCTGGGGGACAGCGTGCAGGAGGCGCAGCGCAACGCCTATGCCGGTCTGCAGCCGATCCACTGGACCAACGCCTTTCATCGCAGCGATATCGGCTGGCGTGCGATCGCCCGCGAGCGCGACGCACAGGGCTGAGCACTCGCAACCACACGTTGCAAGGTTGTCAAGCGCGATACATGCCCGTGCAGTTGGCCGGACGCGCAGCTCACGCGGCTGCGCGCAGGCACGTGCAGCTGGGCTGCGGCGCAGCCACCGTCGTCGCGCAATCGGCTCCAATCCGCACAAACGCTGCCCTACTGACAAAGAACTAGCCGCCCTCCACCCCGATGGCGCGTGCCTGCGGCAATAATGCCCGGGCACCTTGCCTTGCAGAGACCGTGGCCACTCCCTCCTTCGAAACCCGCCTGAGCCGCCTGTGGGCCCATGAAAAGGCCAGCTATGGCCTGCGCGTGTTCATCGCGCTGGCAGTGGCGATGGGGGTGTGCTGGCACTGGCAGCAGCTCACGGCGGTGCCGGCGCTGTTCCTGGGCGCCATCGCCAGCGCCATCGCCGAAACCGACGACAACTGGCTGGGCCGCATCAAGTCGGTGCTGCTGTCGCTGCTGTGTTTCGCCGCCGCCGCCGCGTCGGTGGTGCTGCTGTTTCCGTATCCGCTGGCGTTCGTGACCGGCATGGCGGTGGCGACGTTTTCGTTAACCCTGCTCGGCGCGCTGGGCGAGCGCTACGCCTCGATCGCGCAGGCCACCGTGGCCTTGTCGATCTACGCCATGATCGGCATGGACCAGCACGGCAGCCACGATCCGTCGATCGCCTGGCACGGCGCGGCGCTGCTGCTGATCGGCGCCACCTGGTACGGCGTGCTGTCGATCCTGTGGACGCTGCTGTTTGCCAACCGCCCGGTGCGCGAGCGGCTGTCACGGCTGTTCTTCGAGCTGGGCCGCTATCTCAGGCTCAAGGCCGACCTGTTCGAACCGGTGCGGCAGAGCGACCTGCATGCACGCCGGCTGGCGCTGGCCGAGCAGAACGCCAAGGTGGTCGGCGCGCTCAACGCCGCCAAGACCGCGATCATGAGCCGCTTCGGCCGCTCGGGACGGCCGGGCGTGCAGTCGGGCCTGTATTTCCGCCTGTACTACATGGCGCAGGAATTCCACGAGCGCGCCAGTTCCTCGCACTATCCCTACGAAGCGCTGACCGACGCGTTCTTCCACAGCGACGTGCTGTACCGCTGCCAGCGCCTGCTCGCGCTGCAGGGCAAGGCCTGCGCGGCCCTGGGCGAGGCGATCCGCCTGCGCCAGCCGTTCGACTACGGCGACAACAGCCGCCTGGCCACCGAAGACCTGCGCCAGTCGCTGGACTACCTGCACGCGCGTGCCGACCCCGCCCTCGCACGTCTGCTCGGCGCGCTGGAATTGCTGGTGACCAACCTGCAGAGCATCGAACGCAAGCTGTCGGAAGCGGCGCAATCCGACTCCACCAGCGACAACCTCGACACCCGCCTGCGCGATTCCTCGCCGCATACCTTGCGCGAAATGGGCGCGCGCCTGCTGCAGCAACTCACGCCCGGTTCGGTGCTGTTCCGCCACGGCCTGCGCATGGCCATCGCGCTGGTGGTCGGCTACGCCATCATGCAGTCCATCCATGCCGACAACGGCTACTGGATCCTGCTCACCACTGCTTTCGTGTGCCGGCCCAACTACGGCGCCACCCGCCTGCGGCTGGTGCAGCGCATCGCCGGCACCCTGATCGGCCTGGTCGCCACCTGGGCGTTGATGCAGCTGTTTCCCGGCACCGAAGTGCAGCTGCTGCTGGCACTGGCCGCCGCACTGGTCTTCTTCATCACCCGCACCGATCGCTACATGCTGGCCACCGCCGGTATCACCGTGATGGCGCTGTTCTGCTTCAACCTGCTCGGCGATGGCTTCGTGCTGATCTGGCCGCGCCTGATCGACACGCTGATCGGTTGCGCGATCGCCGCGGCCGCCTCGTTCCTGATCCTGCCGGACTGGCAGGGCCGCCGCCTCAACCAGGTGATGGCCACGGTGCTGGCCAGCTGCGCGCGCTACCTGGCCCAGGTGCTGGAGCAATACGCCAGCGGCATGCGCGACGACCTGCCCTACCGCATTGCCCGGCGCGACATGCACAACGCCGATGCCGCGTTGTCGGTGGCCTTGTCCAACATGCTGCGCGAACCGGGCCGCTATCGGCGCAACCTGGACGCCGGCTTCCGCTTCCTGGCGCTGTCCAACACCCTGCTCGGCTATCTGTCCGCGCTTGGCGCGCATCGCGCCGCGCTCGATGGCGAACACGATCCCGCCATCGCGCAGGCCGGCGACTACCTGCAGCGCGCGCTGGGCGAAATCGCCACCGCCCTGCGCGAACGCCAGCCGCTGCCGGTGCACGACGAAAGCCAGGAAATCGCCACCGCCGAAGCGCTGGAACAGCACGCCGTGCAATTGCCGCCCAAGCAGCGCCTGGTGCGCGACCAGCTGGCACTGACCCTGCGGCTGTTGCCCAAGTTGCGTGCCGCGGCCCTGGCGGTCACGACGGCACCCACAGAGACGCCAACGCGGCTGGCGGCCACCAAGGCCTAGCGCACCGTTGTCGGTGCGCCTGGACACCGCAGCAGGCACGCCTGCGTCCGCACGCAAGCGCGATGCCGGGCCATGCGACGCACGTCCGGGCCACGCCCGTCCAATGCCTGCGGCGTCGCTCCGTCCGCTGCGCCTACTTCCACTGCTTGCGCGCCACGCTCAGTCCCACCCAGCCCAGCGCCGCCGCCGCCAGCACCGCCCCACCGATCACCACACCGTTCCAGCCGGCCTGCGCATAGGCCGCCGTGCCCAGCGTGGAACCCACCGCACCGCCGATGAAGTAGCAGGTGATGTAGGCCGAGGTGATGCGATTGCGTGCGTTCGGATTGCGCTGGTAGATCACGCTCTGGTTGGCGATATGCACGCCTTGCACCGCGATATCCAGCAGCAGCACGCCGACGATCAGCAGCGCGATCGACTGCGGCGCAAACGCCAGCAATCCCCAGGACAGCAGCAGCATCACCAGCCCGCCCCAGCTGACACGGTCGCCATGGCCGTGGTCGGACCAGTGACCGGAACGGTTGGCCGCCAGCGCGCCGGCCGCACCGATCAGGCCGAACAGCCCGATCACCGCCGTGCCATAGCCATAGGCGGGCCCGGACAACAGGAACGCCAGCGTGGTCCAGAACATGCTGAAGCCGGCAAAGATCAACCCGCCCAGCACCGCGCGCGCGCGCAGCACCGCATCGTCGCGCAGCAGCGTCAGCACCGAGCCCACCAGCTGCGGATACGACAGCTGCGCATTGCCCGGGTGCCGCGGCAGCCCGCGCCACAGCAGCCAGGCGGTGACCAGCAACAGGCCGGAGGCGATCCAGTACACCGTATGCCAGCCACCGACACCGGCCAGCACCCCGGCCGCGGTGCGCGCCAGCAGGATGCCCAGCAACAGGCCGCTCATCACCGTGCCGATCACCCGCCCGCGCTCGTGCGGGGCGGCCAGGGTCGCGGCGAATGGCACCAGGATCTGCGCCGCCACCGAACTGGCACCGGTGACGATCGTGCCGGCCAGCAACATGCCGAAGCTGTGCGAGACGGCGCTCACCAGCAGGCCCAGCGCACTGAGCACGAACAGGCCGACGATCAGCCCGCGCCGCTCCAGCCGGTCGCCCAGTGGCACCAGCAACAGCAGCCCCGCCGCGTAAGCCAGCTGCGCGGCAGTCACCACCGCCCCGGCACTGCGCACCTGGATCCCGAATGCCTGCGCCAGCGTCTCCAGCAGGGGCTGCGCGTAATAGTTGCTCGCCACCGCCAGCCCGGTGGCGGCGGCCATCAGCAGCACCAGCTGGCGCGGCAATGGCGGGTGGGCAATCGGTTCGACGGTCATGGCAGGTGCCTGCTGAAGGAGTGGGCGCAGTGTGGGCAGCGATGCGGCATCTTTCCAATGTATTGTTTTCACCGTGTCCATCGCGTTTTGAGATCGCATGCTGACCCTGCGCCAACTGGAGTTTGCCGTCGCCGTGGCCGAGGAAGGCGGCTTCACCGCCGCCGCGCGCCGTTGCAACACCGTGCAATCGGCGCTCAGCCACCAGGTCGCCAAGATCGAGCAGACCCTTGGCGCGCGCCTGTTCGAGCGCGGCACCCGTCAGGTGCGGCCCACCGCCGCCGGCGAGGTATTCCTGCACAACGCCCGCGCCACCTTGCGCGCGGCAGAGCGCCTGCACGAGGAAATGGCCCAGGCCCTGGGCACGGTGCGTGGCCAGCTCACGCTGGGGCAGATTTCCTCGCTCACCACCGTGCAGCTGCCGGCGCTGCTGCGCGCGTTTCGCAACGCGCATGCGCGGGTGGACGTGCACCTGCGCACCGCCATGAGCGAGGCCCTGCTGCACGACCTGGGCGAAGGCCGGCTGGACGTGGCGCTGGTCGGCGTCGGCCCGCAGGTCGCAGTGCCCGACCAGCGGCTGCTGCTGCACGAGGAAGCCCTGGCCCTGATCGTGGCGCCCGGCCATCGCTTCGCCACGCGCAAGCGGGTGGCGCTGGCCGAGCTGGATGACGAACCGATGGCCGGGCTGATCGCTGGCGCCGGCGTGCGCGGCATCGTCGATGCGGCCTTCGCGCAGGCCGGCCTGCGGCAACGCCAGCAATACGAGGTCACCCACGCCGATCTGATGCGCGAACTGGTCGCCGCCGACCTGGGCGTGGGTATCGTGCCGCAGACCATGGCCGCGGCCATGCGCGGGGTGGTGACGGTCGCACTGAAGGAGCGCTTCGGCTTTTTGACCTATGCGGTGTGGCGGCCCGACCCCACCCCGGCCGCACGCGCCTTCGTGGCGCTGCTGCGCGCCCAGGCCGCGCGGCGCGCGCCATCGGCACGCACGCCGCGCCGCGCGTAGCGGCATGCACCAGCCCGCCGTGGAAGCCTGCTAGGCTGCGCGCGTTCGCAAAGGAAACTGCATGTCCGGTCACAGTCAGTTCGCCCTGCTCAGGCAGCGCCGCTTCTTGCCGTTCTTCGCCGTGCAGGCGTTGGGCGCCTTCAACGACAACGTCTACCGGCAGGCCATCATCGGCCTGTTGTTCTACCTGGGCATCGATGCGGCGCAGCGCACGCTGTACACCAATCTGGCGCCGGCACTGTTCATCCTGCCGTACTTCCTGTTCTCCGCGCTGGCCGGGCAGATCGCCGAGAAGCTGGAGAAGCAGAAGCTCATCGTGATCACCACCACGATGGAGATCGCGATCATGTCGCTGGCGGCGGTGGGCTTTCTCACCGAGAACATGGTGATCCTGCTGATTGCGCTGTTCTGCACCGGCCTGCAGTCCACGCTGTTCGGGCCGGTAAAGTATTCGATCCTGCCTTCGGTGCTCAAGCCCGAGGAACTCACCGGCGGCAACGGCCTGGTCGAGATGGGCACCTCGATCTCGATCCTGTGCGGCATGATCTTCGGCGGGCTGATCTTCCAGATCGCCGGCAGCCACGGCCCGGAGGCCGCAGCCACCGCGGTGATTGCCATTGCCGTCACCGGCAACCTGGTCGCGCGGCTGGTGCCCAAGGTCGATGCCGGCGCGCCCGAGCTGACCATCAACTGGAACCCGATCCCCGAATCGCGCGCCATCATGCGCCTGACCCGGCGCACGCCGGCGGTACGCAACGCCGTGCTCGGGGTGTCGTGGTTCTGGTTCGTCGGCACCGTGCTGACCGCGCAGCTGCCCACCTACGCGCAGGTCAATCTTGGTGGGCAGCAGGACCTGTACGTGTTCGCGCTGGCGCTGTTTTCGATCGGCACCGGTGTCGGTTCGCTGCTGTGCGAGCGGCTGTCCGGGCGCACCGTCGAAATCGGCCTGGTACCGCTGGGCGCGTTCGGCATCAGCGCCTTCCTGCTGGACCTGTATTTCGCACGCCCCGGCGCTGCGCCCGCCACCGATCTGTCGATCGGCCAGTTCGTGCAGCAGGCCGGCAGCGTGCGCCTGATCGTGGATCTGGTCGGCATCGGCCTGTTCACCGGTCTGTTCGTGGTGCCGTTGTTCGCGTTGATCCAGAGCCGCACGCCCAAGGCCGAACTCTCGCGCGTGATCGCCGGGCTCAACATCCAGAATTCGCTGTTCATCGTCACCGCCGCCATCATCGGCATTGCGCTGCAACTGCCGCAGCTGGTGCTGTTGGGCGTGCGCATTCCGCTGCCGGGCCTGAGCATTCCGCAGGTTTTCCTGGCGTTGGCGCTGGCCAATACGCTGGTGGCGCTGTGGATCTTCACCCTGGTGCCCGAGTTCCTGATGCGCTTTCTCAGCTGGGTGCTGGTGAGCGTGCTGTACCGGCTGCGCGCACGCGAGATCGACCGCCATGTGCCCGAGGAAGGCGCCGCACTGCTGGTCTGCAACCACGTCAGCTACATGGACGCGCTGATCCTGTCGGCGGTGATCCCGCGCCCGGTGCGCTTTGTCATGTACTACAAGATCTTCCGCATCCCGGTGATGCGCTGGATCTTCCGCACCGCCAAGGCGATCCCGATCGCCGGCGCGCGCGAAGATCCCGCGCTGATGCAACAGGCCTTCGACCGTATCGACGCGGCGCTGGCCGACGGCGAACTGGTGTGCATCTTCCCCGAAGGTGCCTTGACCAGGGATGGCGAGATCGCAGCGTTCAAGTCGGGCGTGGAAAAGATCCTGCAACGCCGCCAGGTGCCGGTGATTCCGATGGCGTTGCGTGGCATGTGGTCGAGCATGTGGAGCCGCCGCGACACCCGCCTGGGCCGCATGCGCGTGCCGCGCCGGATCCGTGCGCATATCGAAGTGGTCGCCGCCGCGGCGGTCCCCGGCAGCCAGGCGACCGCCGCGCTGCTCGAGCAGCAGGTCCGTGCACTGCGCCAGGATCATCCATGAGTGCGGCCGGCATGGGCTTTGCGTCCGTCGCGCGCCGCGAGTAGCCTGTGCGCCATTACACGTATTGCCGCCGCGCTCGCCTAGCGGGCGCGACAAGAAGGACCGGGGGAAGTCGCCGTACGCCACATCACCGTGTCAGACGCGTTCGCCGTGACCGGGGGACGCTGCCTGCGCGGCCCATCGCTGCCTTCCCCACGCGCTGCAACATCTCGCTGTTGTTTACCACCCAAGGAGCTTCACCATGAGTGCCATCCCACCGCCGATCCATCCCTCGTCCAGCGCCGCACCCGGCCCGGTCCCCAATCACCTGATCTGGGCGATCGTCTCCACCGTGCTCGGTTTCTGCCTGTGCTGCCCGGCCCTGATCACCGGCATCGTGGCGATCGTGTTCTCCAGCAAGGTCAACGGCCTGCTCAACCAGGGCGACATCGACGGCGCACGGCGTGCCTCCAACACCGCCAAGACCTGGTGCATCGTGACCAGCGTGCTGGCCGTGATCGGCCTGCTGATCAACATCGGTGTGGTCGCCACCGGCGGCATGCAGGGCTACATGGACTACATGCAGCAGTTGCAGCACATGCAGTAATGGAATTGCGTCCACGCCATTGGCTTGGACTCGGGGCGGCCACCAGCGTGGCCGCTCTCGGCGTGTCGTTGCTGTATCGCTTCGATCCGAACGCGAGCAACAGCCCGTTCCCGCCCTGCGTCTTCCGTGCCGTGACCGGCTGCTATTGCCCCGGTTGCGGCATGACCCGCGCGCTGTATGCGCTGGTGCACTTCGATCTCCCAGGCGCCTTCGCCATGAACCCGGCCGCCGTGCTCGGCCTGTGCACCCTGCCCGGCCTGATCGCCTGGAAGGCCGGCTGGCGCGCGCGCTGGTTCGCACCCGTGGTGGCCGTCATGTCCGAGCCGAAGTTCTGGTTATGGGCGTTGCCGCTTTATTGGATTGCACGGAATCTGCCGTGGTTTCCTTTCAACCTGCTTGCGCCGGGGTAATCGCGAACAACCGCTTGATGCGGTGATACTGCAACGCGCGGCGGCGCGCCATGCATTGCGGCGCCCGGGATCATGCCTGGCGCGGTTTCCTTTCAACCTGCTTGCGCCAGGGTAGCCGCGAACAACCGCTTGATGCGGTGATATTGCAACGCGCGGCGGCGCGCCATGCATTGCGGCGCCCGAGATCATGCCTGGCGCGGTTTCCTTTCAACCTGCTTGCGCCGGGGTAGCCGCGAACAGCCGCTTGATGCGGTGATATTGCAACGCGCGGCGGCGCGCCATGCATTGCGGCGCCCGAGATCATGCCTGGCGCGGTTTCCTTTCACGCTGCTTGCGCCGGGGGTAGCCGCGAACAACCGCCTGATGCGGTGGATATTGCAACGCGCGGCGGCGCACCTGCATCGCGCCTACCGCACCCATCCAGCAATCACCAGCAGCGCCAGCACCACCATCCACAGCAACAGCACGCGCCAGACCAGGCTCATCGCATCGCGCACTTCCGGCAGGCGACGCCAGACCGGCACCAGCCCCGCATCGGTGTAGTCGTGCGCTTCCTCGCGCAGCTCGGCGCTGACGCTGGCACGCGCCACCGCACCGAGAAAATGCGGCTCCAGCGACCAGCGGTTGCCATGCGCCTGCCGCCAGGCGCGAAACACCGTGTCGAAATTGCCCACCAGCGCCATCGACACCGTGATCAACTGCGCCACCGGCCATTCCAGCGCGGCCAGCAGCCAGCGCGCGCCGGCCAGGTTGCGCGGCGGCAGCAGCACCGACAGCGGGCTTTCCACCGCCAGTGCCGTCAGCCGATACAGCACCGCACCGAACGGCCCCAGCAGCAAGAACCACCACAGCACCGCGAACCAGCGCCGCAGCCCGTTGACCACCACCGCTTCCACCAGCGACGGCGCATCTTCGTGCACGCTGCCGCCGGCGGCCTGCAGGTGCGAGATGGCCTCACGCCGCAACGCCGGCTCGTCGGCATCGATCACCGCTTCCACATCGCGGTCCAGATCGCGCGGCCCCCAGGTCCAGGCCAGCACCGCCACGCCGAACAGCAAGGCCCAGAACCCGCGCCACACATCGTCCAGCAGCCATTGCAGGAGCAGCACTACCAGCAGGGCCGGCAACAGTGCCAGCAGCACGCCATAACGCCCCTGCCACGCACCGCGCCCGGCCGCATGGCTGTCCAGCCGGCGTAGCCACTGGCCGAACCATTCGAAACGCCGCAGCCGCGCCACCTGGGCGGGGGCCAGGTGGCCCAGCGCAAGTGCGACGACGACAGCAACCAGGGTGGTGAACATGGGTGGGCCTCCTCAGCCGAGTCTAGCCGAGCCGCTGCACGCGCACCCGATCTGCGTGCGCTGCGCCGCTCGCCCCGGCTCAGCCATGGACGCGATGCCAATACTCGATCAGCGCGCGCGCGATGGAAATACGCGGCGGCAACCCGATCTCGCCGTCGCCGGCCAATGCCGCGCTGACCTCGGCATGGCTGACCCAGCGCGCGTCTTCCAGTTCGCCGGTGACCTGCGGCACTTCGCTTGCCGCAGCGCGTGCGCTGAAGCCCAGCATCAACGCGCCCGGGAACGGCCACGGCTGCGCGCCCAGGTAGCGGCAGTCCTGCACCTGCACGCGGGTTTCCTCGAACACCTCGCGCGCCACGGTCTGCTCCAGCGACTCGCCGGGTTCGACAAAGCCGGCAATCACCGAGTAGCGCCCCGGCGCCCAACTCGCCTGCCGCCCCAGCAGCAAGCGCGCGCCATCGCTGACCGCCACGATGATGGCCGGATCCACGCGCGGGTAATGCTCGGTCTTGCATTGCGTGCAATGGGCGATGAAGCCGGCCCGCCGGAATGCGATCGCCCCGCCGCAGACACCGCAAAAGCGCGTGCGCGACTGCCAGTGCAGCATCGCGCGTGCGTAGGCGAACGCGGTGGAGACGTCTGCCGGCCAGTCGGCGGCGGCCTGGCGCAGGTCGATGCGCTGCGGCGCTTCCACACCCGGCACATCGGACGGCAGGCAGAACCAGCCGACCTCATCGCGCAGCCCCAGAAAGATCGCTCCGTCCGGCGCTTCGCCAAGCGCAGCACCGTCCATCAGCAGCGGCTGGCCATCGGCATCGGCCAGCGCGGTGCCCTTGGCATCGAGCAGCAGCACGCGGCCTTGTGGCCACAGACGCGCCAGCGCAGCGGCATCGTCACGCAGCAGATCGCCGCGATCCAGCGGCGCGTGGGTGAAGGCAAAACCGGAGGCGGAAAAGGAAGGCTCTGACATCGGCGCAAGCCTGCCGATAATCGGCATCGCCTGCAACCGGCGCGCCACGGATGCAGGCCCGGCTGGCGGCGCGCGTTCAGACGTGCCAGGGGCCCGCGCTCGCCGGCGGTGCTGACTGCGTCACATTGCGCGCTGCGCCGCACGGCAGGCCACGCGCGATCGGCACGGCGTTGCGGCAACCAGGTCGAATCCGGGCATGCTCAGCCTTGTCGCCTGCAACAGCGACAAGGCCTCGATCGGAGCGTGACGCGTCCAGGCGGACCCGGGACGCGACCGATCATCGGCGCTGGCAGCGCCCCGCCATCCAGGCCTCAGCGCTGCTTGTCCAGCAGCTGGTGCCGTACGGCGACGATGCACGGCTCATTGGTGGTCAGATGCACGAAAGCCGAGTTGTCGTTGGGGTCGCCACTGCCGATGTCCACCAGCGCTGCCTGGGTGCTGCCGCGACGCTTGAAACCGGCAATGGCGGTCACCGCATTCTTCAGCGGGATGGTCGCGTCGTTGGACGAACCGCACAGCAGCGTCGGCGTCTGCGGCGCCCAGTCCAGCACGTCGTTGCGTGCCAGATCCTTGCGGAACGGATTGTCCGGGTTGCTGGCGAAGTCACGATAGAACCCGGGCTGGAAATACGTCTTGAGCTGATCGATCCCGGGCAGCGTATCGCCCAGCACCAGATCGGTCAGGCCCAGCTTGCCGGGGAACAGCCCCTCGACCCTGGCCGCCCATGGGTCCTGAAACACCTGCCCGGCCGCCAGATAGAGATTGCGATACGTGTGCTGCATCGCGACGATCGCGTAGCTGCCCAGAATAATGCCGAAGCTGCTTTCACCGACGGCGTTGCTCCCGCTCCAGCTGTCCACGAAGGTCTGCTCCAGCGCGTAGGGCCCGGAGATCGGCGCACTGGCCACCAGATGGAACTCGCTGGACAGATGCGCCTCGATTTCCCGCTGGGTTGCCAGTGCGGCATGGCCGCCTTGCGAATACCCCGACAGCATCACCTTGCCGGACAACGGCGTCTTCAGCCGCTGCAGCACGCTGCGTGCCGCGCGTAGCACATCGATCGTCGCACTGGCCTCGGATGCGCTATGCAGGTAGGGATGGAAACCGTAGCTGGATTTGCCCAGCCCCAGGTAATCGCTGCTGACCACCACATAGCCCTGGCTGGCCAGACGGGTGACCAGCGGGTCGTTCCCCTTGGCATCACGGATGTCCTTGGCCTGTTCCTCGTTGCGGAGCGTCGCGGTCGACCGCCCCCAGCCCAGCAACGGATACGGACCGGTGCAACGCTCGCCACCTGGAATCAGCACCACGCCCGAGGCCGTGGCCGGCTCGCCATCGACGCCGACGGTGGCATAGGTGAACTCGGCCACGCGCACGTTGCATCTGGGCTGTTCGGCCGCCGGCTCGGCGGTGAGCAATGCAGCAATCGCATCGCGGGTGTAGCTGGTCAGGAAATTGCTGCTGAGCAAGCTGCCGCGCGCGGGTGACGCCTGCGCACCGGGTGCAAGCACTGCGCTGGCGATGCCAAGCATGGCCAGCAGGCCAAACGCCGATCGGGTTCTGATCTGCAACATGGTGAGACGTTCTCTCATGGATGGATGCAAGGGGCGGGGGAGCCGGCGCGACGCAGGAACGGGATCAGCTGCCCGATCCACGCACGCACGCGTGGCGATGCGCTTACTGCGCCATGGTGTGGAAGTGGCATCGCGCGCGGCACGCTCGCTCAGCGCAGTGGCGAGGCCCGCGTGTGTCAGGCAAGACAAGACGCGATGCATGAATGAAGCGAGCATGTCCGGGCACCGGCGCTGAGCGTGCGTGCAGTATGTCCATCGCCGCACGCGCTGCAGCTCACGCGCACGAAGCTTGCGCGCGCACGGCGAAACCCGCAGCACGCAAATGTTTACAGCGCGTTAGACATGCACATCGATAGCGCTTGGCGCCATACCACCCCGTGGCATTCGTCCCGGTGGCGATCGTTTGAGCGGTACGTGGCGCACATCGCCCGGCGTTTTGACTGCGCCGGGCAAACGGTATCGGTATCGGTGTTGGTGTTGGTGTCGCGCGACATGCATCGCGTCCAAGAGATCCGCAATGCACAAGCGACGTACCGCATGCGGCCCTGTCGCCGCACTTATGCCGCTACCGCACTCACCACGTCGCGCTGAACATGGAAACGCTGCACGCAGCAGATCGCCCGCACCTCAAGCACCGGCAACCGCGCCGATTCAGACGCTGAAGCTGCTGCCGCACCCGCAGGTGGTCTTGGCATTCGGATTGCGGATCACGAACTGCGCCCCGGTCAGGCTTTCGGTGTAGTCCACTTCCGCGCCCATCAGGTATTGCAGGCTCAGCGGGTCGACCAGCAGCGTCACCCCGTCGGTGGCCACGGCCAGGTCGTCCTCGGCGCGGTTCTCGTCGAACTCGAAGCCGTACTGGAAGCCGGAACAGCCGCCCCCCTGGATATAGACGCGCAACGCCAGCTCGGCGTTGCCTTCTTCCTGGATCAGCTCGCGCACCTTGCTGGCGGCGGCCACGGAAAAGTTCAGCGGCCGGTCGATGGACTGGTAGTCCGGGGCCGGGGCGGCGGTGGGAAGCGAAACGAGCGTGCTCATGGCGTCAGCATGGGGGCCAGGCGGCCCCACTTCAAGCGCTGCCTGCCAAACCCGACACCCCGCTTCAGCCGCAGGCCACGCACTCAGGCCTCGGCTGTCTCGGCCTGCAAGGCCTTGGCGGGCTCGGCGCGGCCGGCGTCCGGCGCCGGCAACGCGGCGGTCGCGCCGGCGGTGGCGGCATGGATCAGGCGCCCGGTGAGCTGCGCACCGGCGCTCATCTCCACCACCTGGTAATGCACATTGCCCTGCACCCGCGCGTTGGCGGCCAGTTCGACCCGCTCGGCCGCATGCACATCGCCGGTCAGCTGGCCGTTGATGATCACCACCGGCGCGCGTACCTCGCCCTCGATGCTGCCCTGCTCGGCCACCGTCAAGATGGCGCCGGCGCCGTCTTCGGCGATCACCTTGCCCAGGATGCGGCCTTCCACATACAGCCCGCCGCTGAACACCAGGTCGCCGCGGATGACCACCTGCGGCCCGATCAAGGTATCGACCACGGTCTGCGCACCACGGTTGGATTTGTTTCCGAACATGAGCTACTCCCCCGCGCCACTCCCGGCGACTTTCCAGTCGAATGTCTGATTGACCGGCGCCCCGTCGCCGCTCAGGGTGATTTTGACACGTTGCGGAGTGAAATCCTTCGGCAGGATCACGCTGCCGTCCAATTGCTGGAAATAGCGGAACGAGTAGGCCTGCCCGGCCGCATCCGGCTTCTGGTGCAGCTCGTTCCAGTTCACCGTGACCAGCTTGCCTGCGCGCACGCCTTCCACCGTAAAGCGCAGCTGGCCCTGGCTGATTGCGCCGCGGTTGAGGTTCTGGGTCAGCACCACGCTGTAGTTCCAGGTGCCGCCGGCCTCTGCGCTGAATTGCACCGAGTGTGCGTTGAGCCCCTTGCGTTGCGCGGTGGAACCCACCAGGCGCTCGTAGAACGCCACATCCGCGCGCAGTGCGGCGATCTGCTCGTCACGCTCGGCCAGCGAGGCCTGCACTTCGGTGTTGGCGGCGCGGCTGATCTTGTCGGACATCTCCAGATTGACCTGGCGCTGCTGCAACTGCGCAATCTGCCGACGCTGCTGGGCCTGACTGCGTTGCGCCTGCTGCAACGCCGCCTCGGCCTCGACCAGGCGCGGCGCGGCGGTACGGCTGGCCATCCACCATGCCCCGCCCAGCGATGCCAGCCACACCAGCGCGATCACCAGCCACCGCCAGCGGCTGCCGGAACGGCCACCGCCGGAGTCACGTTGGACGATCTGAACGCGTGCGGCTGGTCGCATGGGCATCGGGTCCGGACGGGCCGGCGCAGTCATGGGCGGCGTAGTGTGCCAGAGCGTCGGCAACCATCGTGCTGGCGCTGGACCGGCGGTTATCCGATAGTTCCGCATTGTTCGCAGGAAGCAACGCCATGAGCGAAGCCCATCTGTTCGTGATCGGCATCCTGCTGGCCTGGCTGGCCGGCATCCGTGTCTATCTCACCGTCTTCGGTGTCGGCCTGGCCGGCCTGCTCGGCTGGATCGAGCTGCCGCCGGCCCTGCATCCGGCGCAGTCGTGGTGGGTGCTGGGCACCTCCGGTGCACTGGCGGTGGCCGAGTTCTTCGCCGACAAGATCCCCGGCGTGGATTCGGGCTGGGACCTGCTGCAGACGCTGGCACGGGTGCCCGCCGGCGCCTTCCTGGCCGCGGCCACGCTGTCGCCGGACGGTGACCTGAGCACCGGCGTGCTGGCCGCAGGCGCCGGCGTGGCGCTGACCAGCCACACCCTCAAGGCCGGCACCCGCGCCTTGCTCAACACCTCGCCCGAACCGGCCAGCAACTGGGTCGCCTCGCTGGCCGAGGACACCATCGCCACCACCGCCCTGGCGCTGGCACTGGCGCACCCATGGCTGGCACTCAGTGTTGCGGTGGGCTCCAGCGTGCTCGCTACGCTGGTGGTCTGGTGGGTGTGGCGATTGCTGTGGCGGGGCATGCGGCGGCTGGTTGCGCCGATGCGCCCTGCCACCACGCCGGCTGCACGTCGCTCCCCGCTATCGTGAAGTTCATCGCATAATCATCGCGACTGCAGGGAGTATTGATGGCCGCCCGAGATCCGGTTCCTTTCACCCGTGACGACACCGCCACGCGTAATCGTCCACTGCGCGCCGAGACACCGCCGGCCGACTACTGGCGCCGCTGGGCCGACGAGGCCGCGGCGGCATCCAACCCGGCAGAGCCGGTGAGTGCCGCCATCATTCCCGCGCCCGCTGCCGCACCCGCATCGATCCTGCCGATGGCACCAGCCCAGGCCGTCGCGCCAGGTGGCAGTGCGCACGCGACGGCTGCAGCGTCGACGCTGGCGACTGTCTCGGCGTCGCGCGAGGGCGACGACACCATGGCCGCCGATGCGCCGTACCGCGTGCTGATCGTCGAGGACGACCGCTCGCAGGCGCTGTTCGCGCAGAGCGTGCTGCACGGTGCCGGCATGCATGCGCAGGTGGAAATGACCGCCGCCAGCGTGCCGCAGGCGATCCAGGACTACCACCCGGATCTGATTTTGATGGATCTGCACATGCCCGAGCTGGACGGCATCCGCCTGACCACCCTGATCCGCCAGCAGCCCGGCCAGCAATTGCTGCCGATCGTCTTCCTCACTGGCGACCCGGATCCGGAGCGTCAGTTCGAAGTGCTCGACAGCGGCGCCGACGACTTCCTGACCAAGCCGATCCGCCCGCGTCACCTGATCGCCGCGGTGTCCAACCGCATCCGCCGCGCACGCCAGCAGGCACTGCAGCAGGTCGGTGAACAGGTCAACGTGCGCAGCAATCCGGAGACCGGCCTGCCGACACGTGCCCATGTGATGGAACTGCTCGCCGATGCGCTGGCGCGCAAGCAGACCGGCGGGTTGTTCTTCATCGAAATCGCCAGCGCGCTCGGCTTGCGCGAGCGCTATGGCTATGCCGCCTATGAGCGCCTGATGACCCAGGCCGGGCATCGCCTGGCCAGTGCCGCGCAACCGTATCCGCTGGCGCGCCTGAACGACAACAGCTTCCTGCTGCTGGGCGTGGACATGCCCGAATCCAGCCTGGAACAGCAGGCGCTGGAAATCCGCCAGCGGTTGTCGGCGCATGCCTTCCCGGTGCGCGAGGAAGAATCGGTGCACGTGCGCTGCGCCATCGGCGTGGCACCGCTGGGCCTGGGCTTCGACGATACCGGCAGCGCGCTGGAAGCGGTCGAGCGCACCGCGCTGCAGGCACGCCTGCGCAGCGACGGCGTGCAGGCCTACCTGGCCCCCAGCCAGGCCGAACAACAGGAGCAGCTGCGCCTGGTCGAAGGCCAGCTCGAACTGGCGTATCAACCGATCGTGGCGGTGGCCGGTGGCGACACGGCGCAATACCAGGTGCTGCTGCGGCTGCGCCAGGCCGACGGCACGCTGCTGTCGGCCGGCCAGGTGATTCCCGCCGCCGAAGCGGCCGGACGTATCGCCGATCTCGACCAGCAGGTCATGGACCACGCGCTCGGCCTGCTGCATCTGTACCAGCACGCCCACCCGCCGCTGCGGTTGTTCGTGTCGCAGTCGCCTCGCACGTTGGCGCGCGATGCCTTCGCCGACTGGTTGCTCAAGGCGCTGGTCGAGCGCGGCGTGGCCGGGCAATCGCTGATCGTCGACCTGCGCCTGGACGATGCCTTGATCCACGCAGTCACCGTGCAGCAGTTCTGCGCCAGATTGATGCAGGCGGGCGTGCAGTTCTGCCTGAGCCAGTTCGAGCCCGGCGACGAAGCCAACGCGCTGCTGAGCCAGCTGCCGCTGAGCTTCGTGCGCATGGCCAACCGCTTCGCCGATGCCCATGGCAATGCGGCAGTCCGCGATGAACTGCGCGGCGTGATCGATATCGCCCATCAGCGTGGCTTGCTGATCATCGGCCAACGCATCGAGGACCCGCAGTCGGCCGCGGCGATGTGGATGAGTGGCGTGGACTTCATCCAGGGCAACCTGGTGCAGACGGTCGGCAAGGAACTGGACTTCGACTTCACGAACGCGGTGCTCTGAGTGACAGCGCGGGCAGGAGGCCTCCGCGCCTGGAGCGGCCTGGCCGTGTTGGCTGCGCTGGTCGCAGCGCTGGGTGCGGGCCTGCAGTGGTCGGCCATCGACGGGCCGTGGCGCACGGTGACGGCCGCCGCTGCAGCACTGGCAGTGGTGTTCGGCCTGTGTGCCGCAGCTGCCGGCTACCGCAGCGCGCGCGCCCAGCACGCCCTGACGCAACGCCTGGAAGAGGCCGACGTCGCCCGTGAGCGCCTGCAGCAGGAGCTGCAGCGCCACGGCGAGCTTGAACAGGAACTGCTGCGCGCCAAGCAGGCCGCCGAGGCCGCCACGCTGGCCAAGGGCGAATTCCTGGCCACCATGAGCCACGAGATCCGCACCCCGCTCAACGGCATCATCCCGATGCTGGAGCTCATTTCCAGCGGCCAGCTCAGTCTGGACCAGCGCGACATGCTGCAGACCGCCACCGGCAGCTCGCTGCAGTTGCTGCGCATCGTCGACGACATCCTCGACTACTCCAAACTCGAAGCCAACAAGCTCGAACTGGAGATCACCACCTTCAACCTGCGCGAGCTGCTCGACGGCGTCGTGCAGCTGTTGCAGCGTACCGCCGAAGGCAAGCAGCTGCGCCTGGCGCTGGATATCGAGCCATCGGTGCGCCTGCTGGTGCGCGGCGACCCGATCCGCCTGCGCCAGGTGCTGGGCAACCTGATCGGCAACGCGATCAAGTTCACCGAGCGCGGCAGCGTCGACATCCAGTTGCGCCGCCTGGGCGAAACCCGCGCCCAGCACCTGCTGCGCTTCCAGGTGCGCGATACCGGCATCGGCATCGCCCCGGATCAGCAGGCGCGCCTGTTCCGCTCCTTCGCCCAGGCCGACGCCTCCACCACGCGCCTGTATGGCGGCACCGGCTTGGGACTGGCGATCTGCAAACGCATCATCGACCTGATGGGCGGCCGCATCGGCGTGGAGTCCGAGCCCGGGCGCGGCGCAACGTTCTGGTTCGAGATTCCGCTGCTCAAGGTCATCGGCGACCTGCAGCAGAACAGCGGCGCCGATGCCGCCCGGGTGATGGTGATCAGCTCCGACACACGCCTGTCACAACGTCTCAAGCGCCTGCTCGACGGCTGGGGCGTGTCGCACGTGCTGATGGAGACCACCCAGGAAGCGCTGGAACGGGTGCGTCGCCACAGCGACGGCGAAGGCTTCCGCTGCGTCATTGCCGACCATGACACGCTGCGCTACAGCGCGCGCGCAGTGCATCGCGCACTTGCGCGCCCTGACGACATCGATGGCGCGCGCCTGATCTGGTTGTATGGCGACGAGCCGGTGCCTGCCGAGCTGCAGGACCATGCCACCCTGGTGCCGCGCCAGAGCCCGGACGAGACCCTGCGCTCGCTGGTGCTGCCGCCCGATCCAACGCCGGCCCCCGCCGCCACGCTGGCCGCGGCGATGATTCCCGAGCCGATGGCACCGGCGCTGGCCGGTACGCGCGAAGTGCGCATCCTGCTGGTGGAAGACAACCCGGTGAACCTGCTGGTCGCGCAGAAGCTGCTGGCCGTGCTCGGCTTCGACGCCGACACCGCCACCGATGGCGACGCCGCGCTGAGCAGCATGGAGTCCACCCGCTACGACATGGTCTTCATGGATTGCCAGATGCCGGTGCTGGACGGCTATGCCGCCACCCGCCGCTGGCGCGCGATGGAGACCGAGAGCGGCGGCCGTCCGGTCCCGATCGTGGCGATGACCGCCAACGCCATGGCCGGCGATCGCGAACGCTGCCTGGCCGCCGGAATGGATGACTACCTGTCCAAACCGGTGGCCCGCGAGCAGCTCGACGCCTGCCTGCAACGCTGGCTGCCACGTCAACCGCTGCCAGCCGGCACGCCCCACGGCAACCAGGCCGCAGCCGCCCCCGAAAGCGCCAGCAGCGCCGCGCAGGCGCGCGCCTTGCCGATCCTGGACAACAGCGTGATCGATGAGCTGTACGAGGTGGCGGGCGCGGACACCATCACCATCCTGCAGCTGTTCCTGGAAGATGCGCCGGGCATGATCGAACGCCTGGAAACCGCGGCCACCAACCGCGACAGCATGCAGCTGCGCGATCTGGCGCATATGCTCAAATCCTCCAGCGCCAACGTCGGCGCCCAGGCGCTGGCCAATGCCGCGCGCCGTATCGAACTGGCCGCGCGTACCGGCACCATTGAGCGCCCCTCGGTGATGGTGGCCCTGGTCATCGCCGAATACGCACGCGCCCGCCTGGCATTGCTCGGCCAGGTCGCCCGCCTGCAGACCAAGGCCCGCGCCGCCAACTGAGGGCGGCCAACAAACCGTGGCAGCGGTCGTCAGTTGGATGCGAAGGACGCGCTCGCAACAGGAGCGTGCGCGTGGTACATGCAGCTTCCGGGCAGCGACGGCCACGCCGACCGCTCATGACCTCATGCGTGCCGGCATCGATCTCGCGATGGAAGAGGCCGAAGGCCCGACGGCAGAAAGAGCCAGGATGCAGTGAGCCGAAGCCACCCATCAACGCGCCGCCTGCCGGCAGCGCTGCAGCCCGGTCGGCGGCCCTCAGTCGTCCAGCTTGGTCAGCAGGTAGTTCGGCTCGCCGATGCGCGCCACCAGATCCAGCTGGGTTTCCAGCCAGTCGATGTGCTCTTCTTCCGACTCCAGGATGTCCACCAGCAGCTGGCGGCTCACGTAGTCGTTGACGGTCTCCGCATAGGCCACGGCCTCGCGCAGCACGGCAACCGCCTCACGCTCCAGCGCCAGGTCGCAGCGGAACATCTCGGTGGGGTTCTCGCCGATGCGCAGCTTGCCCAGCGCCTGGAAATTGGGAAGTCCTTCGAGAAACAGGATGCGGTCGGACAGCTTGTCCGCATGCTTCATCTCGTCGATGGATTCCTTGTACTCATGCTCGGCCAGTTCCTTCAGGCCCCAGTTCTTCAGCATCTTGGCGTGCAGGAAGTACTGGTTGATCGCAGTGAGTTCGTTGTAGAGCACCTTGTTGAGGTACTCGATGACCTTGGTATCGCCCTTCATGCGATGTCTCCGAGACAGTAAGCCGGCCGCACTGTAGCGCGTTGCCGCGGCGCATGAAGGAACGCGAATCGTGATCAGTTGCGGGACGCTTGCCCGCTCCCGGCTGGATCGTCATACGGTCTATGTGGGAGCGGAGCTCCCGTCGATCTGCGTCGAGCAGTCACTGCGGACTGTGGAGGGAACCAGCGGTGAACTGACCGATGACCGCAACGGTTCCGGAGCGAGCGTATGGCCGGAGGCCAGCAAGGCGCCCTGTCGACGCCAGTGGTGCGGGTGGCACTAGGAAGGCGTCAATGCGCCCACCAGCCCCGTCAACCTGTCATCGACGACGCGCGGACGCGCCGGAGAATGCTCAGGCAGCGCTGGCAAGCCCCAGCATGGGCAACGGCAGGGCGCGGCTCGCATGGGCCTGGCTCAATACATCGCCCGCCATCTCCAGGCACGACCCACAGTTTGAACCACAGCCGGTGCGCATGGTCAGCTCGGCCAGGCTGGCGCAGCCATTCTCGGCCGCTTCGCGGATCTGGTGGTCGGTGACCCCATTACAGATGCAGACGTACACGGTATCGGTCGGGTGCTGGCGATCCGGAGAGGACCGGCACTGATTCCACCGCAAACGAGAATAGGTGTCAATTCCAAACGTTAATCATTATTAATCCGGACTGCACGAGGCCCGCCCCGCTTGCGTGGACGCTTGCGCGGGCTGTCGTGCCCGGCCGCGCTGCTGCCCGGCAACCAGGCCTCCAGCGCACGCTCGGGCATCACCCCGACCGCCGCCGAGCCGGCGATGGTCTGCGCCAGTGGAGCCAGATGACGCAGCGCGCGCGCATAGACCCCGCGCTTGAACATCACCACATGCTCGACCGGGTACCAGAAATCCACCCAGCGCCAGTGATCGAACTCGGGCGTGTCGGTGTGGTCGAGCTTGAGATGGGATTCATGGCCGGTGAACTGCAGCAGGAACCACACCTGCTTCTGGCCGATGCAGACCTGGCGCTCATTGCGCCGTACTGCCCGGCTCGGCAGGCGATAGCGCAGCCACCCAGGGGTGGCACCGAGCAATTCGACATGCTCGGGCAACAACCCGGTTTCTTCGCGCAACTCGCGGTACATGGCTTCCACGGGTGTCTCGTCGGTATTCATGCCACCTTGCGGGAACTGCCAGCCGTCCCTGCGCACACGTCGTGCCCAGAACACCTGACCATCCTCTCGCATCAGCACGATGCCGACGTTTGGCCGGAAACCGTCCGGATCGATCACGATGCGGACTCCTGAAAATCTACTGTCACCGACTCTGCCACGGCGACGGCCGGCTCACAAGCTGAAAACGAAATGCTTGACAACACGCGAGCGCTTGGTAAGAATTGCCGGCTCCCTAGGCTATGTAGCTCAGCCGGTTAGAGCACAGCACTCATAATGCTGGGGTCGGTGGTTCGAGTCCACCCATAGCCACCAAGGTGTTCATGCGCTCACGGGCATGCAATAATCTTGGCCCAACACGTTTTATTGCCCCGTCGCCAAGCGGTAAGGCACCTGACTCTGACTCAGGCATCGGTGGTTCGAATCCATCCGGGGCAGCCAAACACAGAAGGTCCGATCTGACGATCGGGCCTTTTTTGTTGCCCGATGATCCGACCCGGCAGCCACCGGGAATAGTCCGCACCAACCACTGCCGCACCAAGGGCGCACAGGGATCGGCCGCAGGTGCCCCACCCTGCCGGAACGGGCGTGCTGCGTCGGCCAGGCAGACAGGCAGACAGGCGCCACTGCCGGAACCTGGCCACCCCGCATGGCATCACCCCGGGCGGCCGTGCACAGACGCAGCGGCCGCCGCCAGGTTGTTGGCACGAGAAGAGGGCCATGCCGCCCTGCGAAGCTGCCAGACCCGGCCCCGGAAAGACCTGCCCTGCGACCCAGCACGCCCAGGCCACGAGCGCAGAGTCACGATGCGCACCCCCGAAACGACAAAAGCCCGGCATGGCCGGGCTTTTGAAGTGGGCACCCCGGCGAGAACCGGGACGCAGCAACCGCGATGGATCAGCGCTTGGAGAACTGGGTCGCGCGACGGGCCTTGTGCAGACCGACCTTCTTACGCTCGACTTCGCGGGCGTCACGGGTCATGAAGCCAGCCTTGCGCAGCTCGGACTTCAGGGTTTCGTCGTACTCGACCAGTGCGCGGGCGATGCCCAGACGGATCGCACCGGCCTGACCAGTGGTGCCGCCGCCGGATGCGGTGACCAGGATGTCGAAGCTTTCGGTGTTCTTGGTGAGTTCCAGCGGCTGACGCACGATCATGCGTGCAGTCTCACGGCCAAAGAACTCGTCCAGCGGACGGTCGTTGACGGTGATGTTGCCGGTACCCTTGCGCAGGAACACGCGAGCGGTGGAGGACTTGCGGCGGCCAGTGCCGTAGTTTTGCGTGATAGCCATGATTAGATATCCAGAACTTGCGGCTGCTGGGCGGCGTGCGGATGCTCGGCACCCGAATAGACCTTGAGCTTGCGGTACATGGTGCGCCCCAGGGGGCCCTTCGGCAGCATGCCCTTGACGGCGATTTCGATCACGCGCTCCGGGTGGCGCTCCAGCGCCTGCTCCAGGCTCTCGGTCTTCAGGTTACCGATGTAGCCGGTGAAGCGGTGATACTTCTTGTCTTTCAGCTTGTTGCCCGTGACCACGATCTTTTCGGCATTGATCACCACGAGGTAATCGCCGGTATCGACGTGCGGGGTATAAACCGGCTTGTGCTTGCCGCGCAGACGGCGGGCCAGTTCGGTGGACAGACGGCCGAGCGTCTTGCCGGCGGCGTCAACGAGATACCAGTCGCGCTGGACGGTCTCGGACTTGGCGGTGAACGTAGTCATGAGAAAACTCTTGAGTGGTCGGGCGGATTGCAGCGGCAATGACCGCTGGAACTTTGCCACGCGTTGTGAAGGCGAAACAGAAGAGGCGGGATTGTACGGGACGATACAAGGCCACGCAAGTCGCCGGCCGGCTGGAGCTCAGGCGGTTGGCAGCGGCTCGGTCGGGGGCCAGAATCGGCGCATGACCCAGACCTCCTCTTTCCGACTGCATGGCCCGCTCGACCGGCTGCTGGTCGAAGCCCAGCGCGCGCTGGACACGGTATTCGGCAATCCGCCCGCCGAGCGGCCCAACCCGGCCACCGACACCCCCGACGTCGCACTGGAACCGGACCAGCGTCGCCACGCCGCCGGCTTGATGCGGATCAACCACGTCGGCGAGGTCTGCGCGCAAGGCCTGTATTTCGGCCAGGCCGCGGTCGCCCGCGATGCCCACACCCAGCAGCACCTGCTGGAGGCGGCGCAGGAAGAAACCGACCATCTGGCCTGGTGTGCCGACCGCCTGCACGAGCTGGACAGCCGCCCGAGCCTGTTCAACCCGCTCTGGTATGCCGGCAGCTACGCGCTCGGCGCCCTGGCCGGCTTGCGCGGTGACGACTGGAGCCTGGGCTTCGTGGTCGAGACCGAGCGCCAGGTCGAAGCCCATCTGGACGAACACCTGGAAACCCTGCCGGAGATCGACCAGCGCAGCCGCGCGATCCTGCGCGTGATGAAGATCGACGAGGCACGCCACGCCGACCAGGCCGAACAGGCCGGCGCCCGCCTCCTCCCGCCACCGATCCCCAGCGCCATGGCCCTGGCCTCCAGACTCATGAAAGCCGTGGCGTACCGGCTATAGCCGGCGGGATTGGGGATTGGGGATTGGGGATTGGCGGCTGGTGGCTGGTGGCGCCCAGCAGACCAACTGGAGCAGAGCCCCCTTTGTTAAGGGGGCGCGCCGAAGGCGCGGGGATAGGATGCTACGGAGTGGGGCCCGAGGTTTGCGCAGCAAACCTTGGGGGGCAGGCCCACGCAGTGGGACTGACTACGCATGGGGTCCGAGGTTTGCGTAGCAAACCTTGTGGGGGCAGGCCCACGCAGTGGGACTGACTACGCGTGGGGCCCGAGGTTTGCGCAGCAAATCTTGGGGGGCAGGCCTGCGAAGCAGGACTGACCACGCCTACCCCACCAACTTCAGCCCGATCACCCCGGCCACGATCAAGCCGATGCAGGCCAGACGCGACCACGACGCGCTGTCGCCGAACAGCGCGATGCCGGCGATGGTCACGCCCAGCGCGCCGATCCCGGTCCAGATCGCATAACCGGTGCCTACCGGGATGGTCTTCAGCGCCTGGGTCAGAAACCACAGGCTGATGCCCGCCAGACCGATCGTCAGCACCGTCGGCCACAGGCGCGTGAAGCCGTCGCTGTACTTCAGGCCCATGGCAAAGCCGATTTCGAACAGGCCGGCCAGCAGCAGGTAGATCCAGGGCATCGCAGTACTCCTCAGTTGAAAAACGCACAAAAAAAAAGCGACCCAGTGTTTGCACACTGGGCCGCCGTCGGCTGTGGAACGCGAGGTCATCGCGTGGCGGGCCGTCCCGCCTTGGTTCTTTCGCGCGCCTGCAGGCAGCCGCGCAACAGCTCGCTCGCTGCGCTTACTCGCTCAGGTTGCGCCCGTGGAACAGTTCTTCGATCTCGCGCTTGAGCAGCGTTTCGATCTTCATGCGCTCCTTGAACGAGAGGTTCTTGGCGCGTTCCTCGAACAGGTACTGGTCCAGGTCGAAGTCCTTCAGGTGCATCTTGGTGTGGAAGATGTTTTCCTGATAGACGTTCACGTCGAACATCTCGTAGCGCGACTTCACGTTCTTGGCAAGGAAGTGCTGGATCGAGTTGATCTTGTGATCGATGTAATGCTTCTTGCCCTTCACATCGCGGGTGAAGCCACGGACGCGGTAGTCCATGATCACGATGTCCGATTCCAGACTCTCGATCAGGTAGTTCAGCGCCTTCAACGGCGAGATCACGCCACAGGTGGCCACGTCGATATCGGCACGGAACGTGGCGATACCCTCCTGCGGATGCGTCTCGGGGTATGTATGGACAGTGATATGACTCTTGTCCATATGAGCGACCACTGCATCGGAGATCAGCTCCTTGCCGGCCTGCTTCTTGTCGATGACGGGCTCTTCCGAGATCAGGATCGTGACCGATGCGCCCTGCGGATCGTAGTCCTGACGTGCGATATTGAGGATGTTGGCGCCAATGATCTCGGCAACATCGGTCAGGATCTGCGTCAGACGATCGGCGTCGTATTGCTCATCGATATATTCGATGTAGCGCTGACGCTCCTCTTCGGTACGCGCATAACAGACGTCGTAGATGTTGAAGCTCAACGCCTTGGTGAGGTTGTTGAACCCCTGTAGCCTCAGGCGAGGCAACGGCTTGACCACGTCGGTCTGTCCTTATGGAAGGCGGGAAAGGAAACAATTATGAGCCAAAGATCCCAGCAACGAAATGCCGACGTTAAGAATGGTTTACCTTGCATGACTCATGCCGTTAAGCTTCAGGAATTACACGCGGAACTACCATGAGCCCAGGAAACACGACGGTTGTGACTACGACGGTACGTAACGCTACCCCTTCTCTGGCGCTGGACGCGGGCACGATCGAGCGTTTCCTGGCGCACAGCCATCGCAGACGCTATCCGACCCGGACCGATGTGTTCCGGCCAGGAGACCCGGCTGGCACCCTCTACTACGTGATCAGTGGCTCGGTGAGCATCATTGCCGAGGAAGATGACGATCGTGAGTTGGTGCTGGGCTACTTCGGTAGCGGCGAGTTCGTCGGCGAGATGGGGCTGTTCATCGAATCCGATACCCGCGAGGTGATCTTGCGCACCCGCACCCAGTGCGAGCTGGCCGAGATCAGCTACGAGCGGCTGCAGCAGCTGTTCCAGACCAGCCTGTCGCCGGATGCGCCGCGCATCCTGTACGCGATTGGCGTTCAGCTGTCCAAGCGGTTGCTCGACACCACAAGGAAAGCCAGCCGCCTGGCGTTCCTGGACGTGACCGACCGCATCGTGCGCACCCTGCACGATCTGTCCAAGGAGCCGGAAGCGATGAGTCACCCGCAGGGCACCCAGCTGCGCGTGTCGCGGCAGGAACTGGCACGGCTGGTGGGTTGTTCGCGTGAAATGGCCGGGCGCGTGCTCAAGAAACTGCAGGCCGACGGCCTGTTGCATGCACGCGGCAAGACCGTCGTGCTCTACGGCACCCGCTAAGCGGTCGCGATCGCGGTTGGTGCAGCCCTGCACCAACCGCAGCTGGAACCGCATGTCGCACGGCATGCGGGCTGATGTGGCCGGGTGCGCTCGGTCACCGACTGCCGGCCGTGTGCCGTGCATCGCCGACTGCTTGCCCGCCGACTCGATCGGCAATGCCTGACCTCATCGCAGCCGTGACCTGGCCGGAGCCGCGTACGGTACGTACCGCTTTCGGCACCAGGCGCTACAGCGCCTTGCCACCGCGATCACGACATCCCCAGTTGAGGATCGGCGTGCCTGCCGGCAGCACCTGCCGGAACAGCGCTTCGCGATTGGCCTTCGGATTGACCACCACCGGCGCGCGCGCCGCCTTCAGCAGCGGCAGATCCGCGGTGCTGTCCGAATAGGCAATGGCGATGTCGGCGTAGCCGCGCTCGCGCAGCATGCGCATCTTCTCTTCATTGTGGCAGTGGCGTCGCGCGGTGACCGCGCCCAGGCGTGGACCGACCAGGCTGCCGATCACCGGCACGTCCTGATGCGCGACAAAGCCGAGAATCGCGCGGGCCAGTTCCGGTGGCGCGCCGGTGGCCACCACCACACGGTCGCCGGCGGCGCGGTGGTCGGTGAACACCTTTAGGGCGTGCGGCAACAAGCGCTGCCGGATCTGCGCTTCATGCTTGAGCACGTACGCATCGATGAAGCGATTGAACTCGCGCGCGCGGTGCAGGCCGAAGGTGGCGATCCACACATAACCGGACACGCCGCGGCGGCGGGTCGGCAGCATCGCCACCATCGGGCCGAGGATCGGCGAGGCCAACAGCGCCACCAGCAGACGCAACGGGTTGCGCTTGATCAGCCAGGCGAACAGGTGGCTGCCGGAGTCACCGTCATACAGCGTGTGGTCGAAATCGAAGACCACCAGCGGTGCGTCGTCGCGCGGTACGGGATACGCCTCAGTCATGCGCGAAGAATAGCTGACGCAGCGACTCGCCGGGTTCGGGCGCGCGCATGAAGGTCTCGCCGACCAGAAACGCGTTCACGCCGTGGCCGCGCATCAACTGCACATCGGCCGGCGTCACGATGCCGCTTTCGGTGACCAGGATGCGGTCACGCGGCACGGCGGCGCGCATGTCCAGGGTGGTCTGCAGCGTCACTTCGAAGGTGCGCAGATTGCGGTTGTTGATGCCCACCAGCGGCACCGGCACCTGCACCGCGCGCTCGAGCTCGTCGATGTCATGCACTTCCACCAGCACGTCCAGGCCCAGCTGCATGGCCAGGCCGGAGAGCTCGGCCAGCTGCGCGTCCTCCAGTGCCGAGACGATCAGCAGGATGCAATCGGCGCCAAGCACGCGCGCTTCGTAGACCTGGTAGGGGTCGACGGTGAAATCCTTGCGCAGCACCGGCAGCGTGCAGGCCTCGCGCGCCTGGCGCAGATAGGCATCGGCGCCCTGGAAGAAGTCCACATCGGTCAGCACCGACAGGCAGCTGGCGCCGCCGAATTCGTAGCTCACCGCAATGTCGGCCGGGTGGAAGTCGGGGCGGATCACGCCCTTGGAGGGGCTGGCCTTCTTCACTTCGGCGATCACCGCCGGCTCGCCGGCGGCAATGCTGGCCTGCATGGCGGCGGCAAACCCACGCGTGAGCGGCAGGTCGGCGCTGCGCGCGATCAGCTCGGCCAGCGGCACGCGCGCACTGCGCTCGGCGATTTCTTCGGCCTTGCGGGCAAGGATGGTGTTGAGGATGTCGCTCATCGTATCGGGTCCTGGCGGGCGGGCATTATCGGTCAAGACGGCCGCAACTGGCCGCGGCCACGCGCCGGCGCGCAGCATGCCAGCGGTGGCGTGAGGGTGCCGACGCGTGCCTGCCGGTGCAGTGGCAGGGGTCAGCGCTGCGCGGCAGTCTGCCGGGTGAAGGCAACATAGGCATCCAGTTTTGCACGCGCCGAGCCATCGGCCAGGACCGCACGCGCACGCACGACGCCGTCGGCGATGCTGTCGGACACCCCTGCCACGTAAAGGGCCCCACCGGCGTTGAGGGCGACGATGTCCAGCGCCGGGCCGGGCACGTTGTCCAGCACCTGCAGCAGCATCGTGCGCGACTGCGCGGCATCGGCCACCTTGAGGTTGCGGCTGGCCGACATGGCGATGCCGAAATCCTCCGGATGCACCTCGTACTCGCGCACCTGGCCATCGCGCAACTCGCCGACCAGGGTGCCGGCACCGAGCGAGAGCTCGTCCATGCCATCGCGGCCCCATACCACCAGCGCGCGCTCGGCACCGAGTTCCTGCAGCACGCGCGCCTGGATGCCGACCAGATCCGGATGGAACACGCCCATCAGGATGTTCGGCGAGCCGGCCGGGTTGGTCAGCGGGCCGAGGATGTTGAAGATGGTGCGCACGCCCATTTCGCGGCGCACCGGCGCCACCACCTTCATGGCCGGATGATGCACCGGCGCATACATGAAGCCGATACCGGTCTGCGCCAGCGAGGCGGCGACTTGCTCGGGCTGCAACTCGATCGCCGCGCCCAGTGCCTCCAGCGCGTCGGCACTGCCGGACTTGGACGAGACACTGCGGTTGCCGTGCTTGGCGACCTTGGCGCCGCCGGCGGCCGCCACGAACATCGCGCAGGTGGAGATGTTGAAGGTATGCGAACCATCGCCACCGGTGCCGACGATGTCGACCATGTGCCGGCGGTCGCCCACTTCCACGCGGCGCGAGAACTCGCGCATCACCGTGGCTGCGCCGGCGATCTCGCCGATGGTCTCCTTCTTGACCCGCAACCCGGTGAGGATGGCCGCGACCATCATGTCCGACACCTCGCCACGCATGATCTGGCGCATCAGCTCGACCATTTCGTCGTGGAAGATTTCGCGGTGTTCGATGGTGCGCTGCAGGGCTTCTTGCGGGGTGATGGGCATGGACAAGGACCGTGGCAAAACGTGGGAAAGATGTGCGGCAGTGAGCGTGATCGATCAATCCTGGCGATGCAGTCGCGCCCGGCGGCAACGCCACGCAGCACTGCGATGCGCAGCGCTCATTGGCCCGGACGCCGCATGCGGAAGCGCGCCTGCGCCTGCACTTCGAAATAATCGGCGGCGCCGCCCGCACGCAGAATCGTCTGTACGGCAGCAGGATCGTAGATACCGTCCTGCAGCGCCGCGTGCGCCAGATGCACACCGACCACCTCGCCCAGGACCAGCCAGGTTTCGATGGCCTGCCCGCTTGCGCTCTGCAGCGGCAGCAGCTGGCTGAGCCGGCATTCGAAACTGACCGGGCTGGCCGCCACACGCGGGGCAGCGATCAGCCGCGACGGCGCCATTTCCAGGTCGGCCAATGCGAACTCGTCGACCTCCGCCGGCACCATCGCGGCGCTGGCATTCATCGCCTCGGCCAAGGGGCGCGTGGCCAGGTTCCAGGTGAATTCGCCGGTGGCTTCGATGTTGCGCAGGCTGTCCTTGCGGCCGATGCTGGCAAAGCCGACGATCGGCGGCACGTAGTTGAACGCGTTGAAGAAGCTGTAAGGCGCCAGGTTGGCGATGCCCCCGGCGCTGCGCGAGCCGATCCAGCCGATCGGTCGCGGACCGACGATGGCATTGAAGGGATCGTGCGGCAGCCCGTGGCCCTGGCCTGGTTCGTAGAAGTGGAAACTGTCGCTGGCGGTACTCATCGGGATCCGGATGCAGGTGTGGACGAAGCGAGGCGGGAAACCCGCTGCACGCTGGCGCGCAGCCGATTGCGGGCAGTGCGCGCATGGGTCGCCGATGCATCGATGGTGCTGACGACTGCATCGAAACTGACGCAGGTTTCGGCGGCCCTTGCGACGCACGCGGTACGCATTGCGATCAACGCTGCAGGAAGTTCTTCAGCAGGGCGTGACCATGCTGGGTCAGGATCGACTCGGGATGGAACTGCACGCCTTCGACCGGGAACTGGCGATGACGCAGGCCCATGATCTCTTCGATCGAGCCATCCGGATGCTCGGTCCAGGCAGTGACTTCCAGCGCGTCGGGCAAGGTGGCCTTGTCCACCACCAGCGAGTGGTAGCGGGTGGCCTCATAGCTGTCCGGCAGGCCGGCGAACACGCCCTTGCCCTGGTGGCGGATCGGCGAGGTCTTGCCATGCATGATGTTGTCGGCGCGGATCACATCGCCGCCGTAGACCTGACCGATGCTTTGATGCCCAAGACACACGCCCAGGATCGGCGTGGTCTGACCCAGCTGCTCGATCAGCTGCAGCGAGATGCCGGCCTCGTTCGGGGTGCACGGGCCGGGCGAGATCACGATGCGCTCGGGCCTGAGCGCGGCGATCTGATCCACGCTCATCGCGTCGTTGCGCACCACCGTGACCTCGGCGCCCAGCGCCTGCAGGTACTGCACGAGGTTGTAGGTGAAGCTGTCGTAGTTATCGAGCATCAGCAACATAGTTGGCCTATCTATCTGTTTTTAAAAGGGCCATGTGCCCGATGAGACTGCTGATACCCGCTCCGATACCCGCTTGTTTGGTTGATGCACCAAGTGCAGGGGTCGACAGGGACCACGCATGGCATATCTTCGCACGGGCTTGCCCTCGGCTTCCCGAACGGATCATTCCGCACATCGGCCTGGGGCTGGCGAGTCCGGTGCACGGTGGCCCCGGTGGCGACCCGGCGCTGGAACGCCGTCACCGTCAACAAGGGCGGTTTGCCAGGCAAGGTTGGACGCGGCAGGGCTCCCTATCGGCTGATGATCCGCTCAGCCGAGCATTGGACGCCCGCCTGCGTCCCGGTCGATATCCGTCCACCAGCCTGCCGCCGTTCGCCAGGGCGCACAAAAAGCATGGAAGCGATCTTGAGGGTTGCGCAGCTTAAAGATGAGCCTCGGCAGGCCCGGAGCGCGCAGCAGATGCCGATGCGCCCAGGCTCGGGCAGGCTGGCGAAATGCGTGGTGTGCGGCTGCTCCGCTGCGCCACCAGACGCTGCGCAGCATGCTGACTACGGGCCGGCGGCGCGGCCCCAGCAGATCGCTCACGCTTCTCGCCGATGCGTGCGAATCCAATTGGTGCGCGGTGACCCCAGCAGGCTCGATGCGTGCGGGGGCCATGGTACGTATCCAGGTCCAGTGGCCGCCGGTGGATGCGGATGACCTGCACAGCCCGGAGAGCACCGGGCCGGCGCTGGCGCGTCCGTCGCTACCTAGCGTCATGCGGTAATCCTGCCATGGCGCTGGGCACCTGCGGTCAGGCCAAAGGCGCGAACGTTGGCCCCTGGCTGCTCTCGCTCGCGGTCAGGATGGTGCGACAGAACGAATTGACGGTCAGGTGTTCCTTCAGTTGCACCGAACGCCCGTCCGGTAGCCGGATCTGGCCGGTCATCGTCGACAGCAGATAACAATAGATGCGCGTGCCGCTGGCAACCGGCCAGTGACTGTATGCGCGGCCGTGCGCGGCGATGTGCACGTCGACCACCGTGTCACCGTTGGTCATCTTCAGCCGCCATTTGACGGGCAGGTTGATACCGGTGCGCGGGTCCTCCCACTTTTCCAGAACCTCGAACTCGATGTCTCGCTCACCGCTGGCGGCGTTGATGTTGACCTGCTTGTTGTCACCGTACTTGACGAAGCACAGCTGAGTTCCGTCCCGGGGCTGGAAGAAGTTGATCTTGACGTCATCCTGGATCGTGTACAGCCACCACATCCAGTTGGGCGCAGGTAGGTTCTTGATCGGATCGTTCGATTGACCGGTGATGATGTGCTCACGTACGCCATAGCCGTCGAGCTGGTACGCCGGGGTTTTGATGGTGCCCTCCACACCAACGAACACGTCGTAACCCGCGCGGTCGTTCTCGCTCGCCTTATCGAAGGGACCCCAGTTCCAGAGCGGTGCGCCCTTCTGCGCATAGCGTAGGTCGAACTGCGCATCGCCTGCGTGGCCCTCCAACCGCCATTGGGGCGGCTGGGCGACAAAGCGCAAGCCATCGAAATCCCAAGTCACCGCATCTTCGCTCCTGGTCACCTTGAACTTGTCTCCCTTGAGCCGTTCGCTTGGCGTCCAGCCCACGCGCACGAAATCGTTGTCGGACATCGACCCGCGCTGGGACTTGGGGACCACGATCAACTGGATTTCACGCTCGGCAGAGGCGCCTTCACCCCATAGGCCCTTGCCGTTACCGAACAGCGCATAGCCGGAGTCGGGAGCAAGCCGCCGCATCCCGGCCCATTCGCTTGCGGGATGCCCCAACGCTTCCAGCGTATGACGAAGGTTGTCCAAGCCCGCTTCGTCCAGTTGGCAAGCGGCTCTGATCTGGCCGTTAACGGCGCGGGCCTTGGTTCCGATGGCATGGCTCGCATCAGTCAAGTCGACAAACACGCGGCGCTCGTCGGTCACATCGCGCGTGCGGGTCACCATGTCGGCAGCCTGCAGCCGCTTGAGCAGCGGGGTCATCGTTCCGGTATCCATTCCAAGACGCGTACACAACTCGCCCACGGTGCGCGGCGAGCTGTGCAGCAGCTCGAGAATCACCAGGTACTGAGGGAAAGTCAGCCCCAGCGGATCCAGGAACTGCTTGTGCAGCCGCATGACCCGGTTGGCTGCTCCATACAGGGCAAACGATAGTTGGGCACCTACCCCGTCGCTGTCACGCACTAGCGCATTCCTGACTTGGTGAACATGGCCTCAAGATGCCACGCTCAGACTGCCCTGACAAAGCAACGCCCACGGAAATCCCACGCTTCAGTCGAGATCGAACCGGGGATGTGGAGAACCGTAATACTCGCGTAGCGATTTCGGCTTGAAGCCAGGAAGATCCGACACGCCGTAACGCTTGCCCAATTCGGCCCCGATCAGCGTCTTGCCTGCCAGCTTGATCATCTCCGGATCGTCCCAGACGGCCGCAATGACACGCCCCTCATAGCGCGGACTTTCCATGCACATGCCCTCGAAGACCTCGGTCTTGTCGCCTTCTTTGAATGACATGCCCGCTTCTGTAGCGCCCTGCAACTTCGGATAGCTTGATCGCTCGACATAAGCAATGACCGCCTTCTTATGGAGATCAAAACTAGCTGATGAACTTCCTGCTCCGAACCGCACGATGAGAGGGCACACGGCAAACTCAAGAAGAGGGCTACCGACAGCTTCATGGACGAAGACCCTGATAATGGACTGCTTGCTCACCCTTCGCAGAAGGTTGGATGGTTGATTGCCCAACTGCGACGTCGAAACGCTGCCTAAAGGCCGTCAGCCCCGTCTGAGGGATCATGGCTGCGCGGAGCTGCGCTCGCCACAGCCGCCGGCAGGCGACGGCAGACTCATTCGCTAACCCGCACTGGTTTCAGGCCACAAACCATTCCACCCATCACAGACCGGCCGGCCGTGCGGTGGACAGCGCGCGCTATCGCAGTCGGCCGCAATCGCATCCGCCTTGCTCGGGCGATCTACCTGCGTCCCAATAGAGAGCGCCAATGCCGGGACAAGTGTCACCAGCGCCAGGTACGGCATTTCAGCCGCATGAGCTGGCGAAAAAAGAGATGTCATCTCGTGACTCCAGAACACCAAAACATGCCACGCGGCTGAGAGGGCTAGTAACGCGCTGCGCCGATAGACGCCAGACTTGAACGTAAAAGACTTCCACAAAGCAAGCCGATCTTGCAAAGGAGAATGCTCACAATGTCTCTAAGGATCGCCCGGTAACAATGTACGCGCCAGGGTCAGCGCTTCATCCTTGGTGGCGACCATGAGCATGGGATAGCCCCAGAACTTCTCATACATCGACGCGAACGCCCTGGAAGCTAGTCGCTTGGCGCTACTTTTCTCAACATAGATAGCCGCCTTGACATAGGCGCGGAGCTCATTCTTGTGATGCTTCATCCATAGCGACATCTGCTTCTTTTCTTCTGGTGAATGTGAATGTTCACCGCCATCAAGCCCATCCTCATTGATCAGAAGAAAGACTTCCTTGCGTGCGAGCAGCGCCTCAAATGCGACGAAAGGAGAGATCGCAGAACCTGCGTCTGACACACTTTTTCTCATCCATGTTATTGGAAACTGCGAAGCATCGATTTGCATGCAAATATTCCTTCGAAAATAGATGGATCATCATTGGCGGCGTCGGCTCGGCTCGCCAAAAGAAAGCGACATCTCTTGCATCGGACAGCAAAGCTTTAACAAGCCAAAAATGATGGAATACACAATAGCTGGGGAGATACCTAGACGTCATTGCGCAATCTAGCCATACTATTTCTCGATTAGGCCAATGCCCCTCCTTGATCCGTGGGTTGACACGCATGATGTCGAACATCGCCCTCGCCGGCCTGGCTGTGACCGGGGATGTTGATGATGTCCCCCGCCCTGTCGTCTCACTGAGTGCCACATCAGTCACCGAGGACTGGGAACATGCCACGCACCGTCACCGCAAGGCACAACTGATTTACTCGGTCCGCGGAGTTCTGAACTGCGAAATCGAAGATGGCGTCTGGATCGTGCCGCCACAATGCGCTGTATGGATCCCGGGAGACTTGCCACATGCGGCACGTGGCTCGGGGGAAACGGAATGCTATTGCCTGTTTGTGGAACCGAATGCCGCATCGGATCTTCCCAGACGTTGTTGTACGATCTCGGTGTCGCCCTTGCTGCGGGAGCTGCTTCTGAAAGCGGCTGGCTTCCCCGCGTTGTATGCGTTTGGGAGCCGGGAAGACAGGCTCATTGCCACGTTGCTGGATGAATTAGCGGCGGCTCCTGTGGAGGATCTGCACCTGCCAATGCCACGCGATCCGCGATTACGTCGCCTCGCGGACATGCTGTTGGCCAACCCCACAGACAAGACCGCAAAAAGCGATTGGGCTACCCGAATTGGCATGAGTGAGCGAAGTGTCAGCCGTCTCCTGCTGCAGGAAGTAGGAATGAGCTTTGGACGCTGGCGTCGGCAGCTGCATGTGATCCTTGCGCTTCAGCGCCTGACCAAGGGTGAAAGCGTGCAGACCGTGGCGTTGGAGCTGGGGTACGAAAACGCCAGCGGGTTCGTCACCATGTTCCGCAAGGCGGTTGGTAAGCCTCCCGCTCGATATCTCTCTGATAGAACGAGCCGCGATGAGCCTGCCGCTGTGCCCGGTATCATGCTCCCCGGGCAAATTTCGTCCTGAGTGGGTCGGCAACATTCCAACGCGCAAGTTGGTCCGAATCGAACAATGCAGGGATAGGGATTGGTCGGCATGCTGCAGTTCAGTCGGCGACCCAAATCCGCAGCTTGTTATGCAATCCGGACGTAATGCCCACGTTCCAGGCAGGCATGACTGCCAGCAGGTCAGCTGCCCGGCAGGTACCTGGGTGTGGCGACGGCGCAAGCGCACAAGGCCCGGACGATGCCGGGCCTTGTGCGACGTATCAACGAACACTGGACGGTCGGCTGCCTTGTACTGGCTGCGACGTTCTGGCGGCCGCCACTGCTGCAGCACCTGAAACATCTTCCAGGCGGCGTCCAGACCACCAACGCTAGAATTGTTGCCACCTACCGTCACTGGTCGACGTGCTCTTCACCAGCCGAGGCTTTGCTGCACCGACCTTCCCGCTCTTATTCGCAAGGTGCTGGGCCACCGGAGCGGGCGTACGTTGCCGGGCAGCAATGACGGCGCTCCCTTCAATCTTGAACACGGCAACCGCATCGGTGAGCTGCACCGCCTGATCTTCGAGCGAGCGTGCAGCCGCCGTGGCTTCTTCCACCAGCGCTGCGTTTTGCTGAGTCGCCTCATCCATCTGGGTGACGGTCTGGTTGACCTGTTCGATGCCGGCCGATTGTTCCTGCGAGGCGGCGGAAATCTCGCCCATGATGTCGGTGACGCGCTGTACGCTCGCAACCACTTCACTCATGGTCTTGCCGGCGTTGTGCACCAGAATGGAGCCTTCGCCGACGCGCTGCACCGAGTCGTCGATGAGATGCTTGATCTCCCTGGCCGCGCCGGAGGAGCGCTGTGCGAGGGTACGCACCTCGGAGGCGACAACCGCAAAGCCACGGCCCTGTTCGCCAGCGCGTGCCGCCTCCACTGCAGCATTCAATGCCAGGATGTTGGTCTGGAATGCTATTCCGTCGATGACAGAGATGATGTCGGCAATCTTTCTGGAAGAAGCCTCGATACCGCTCATCGTCTCGACCACCTGGTTCACGACCTGCCCCCCCTGGGCAGCGACGCTGGCGGCGCCGATAGCGAGCTGGTTCGCCTGGCGCGCGCCCTCGGCATTCTGCCTGACGGTGGACGTCAGCTCCTCCATCGATGCAGCTGTCTCTTCAAGGTTGGCGGCCTGCTGCTCGGTTCGTTGCGACAGATCCTGATTGCCCGCAGCGATTTCGCTGGCGGCGCCCTTGATGGAAACCGCCGAGGTCTGGATGCTGCTCACAATCATCGCCAACTGGCTGGCAGTGGCATTGGCATCGTCGCGCATTTGAGCAAAGACGCCGCGGAAGTTGCCGGTCATCCGCGCGGTAAGATCGCCGGCGGCAATCGACTGCAGCAGGCGGGAGAGTTCCGCAAGGTTGACATCGGTGGTCTGCATCAGATTGTTCAGCCCCTCCACCATGCCGCGGAAATCGTGATCGAACGCAGCGGCATCGCCTCGCGTCGAGAAGTCTCCGGACTCGGCAGCCTGCGCCAACGCGAGAATCTGGCGGTTGATCGCCTGGAGATTGCGCTTGGTCGCTGCCATCGCGTCGCTGAGCGCCGCCTTCTCACCCGGCAGTTGCGGCATATCCGCCTGCATGTCTCCTACGGCGTAACGCGACATGACCGCGACGAGTTGCCGCTGGACCTGTACATGCGCATCCACCAGGTCGTTGGTGCCAGCCACCATCCGGCCGTACTCGCCTGGAAAGCGCTCTGCATGCATGCGGTAGCTCATCTCTCCGGCATCATGCCGCGTCGCCATGTCGTCCTGGGCCTCGATGACCGCACGTAGCTGCGCCTGCATCGTACCCATCGACAGCAACAGCTGGCCCATCTCATCCTGACGACGGGGTGCGATCCGGCTATTGAGTTCGCCGGACGATACTGCGGCAGATACACGCACTGCCTCGGCCAGGGGCGCCAACACCTGGCGGCGCAACAAGACATAGAGTGCGGCGCTGAGCAAGGCAGCCGAGAGCAGGCCCACGACGATGATCACCCAAAGCAAGGAGCGGGCCTGCGCCATGACGTGGTGCTTGGGAACCATGATGCCGAGCGCAAAGACCTCTGGCGCATCTCCCAGACGCAACGGCACGAACACCCGCAGCCAATCAGCTCCAGCCAGCTGTGTCTCGTCACTACTCACTTTCCCCGAGCGCACCTGAGCGAGCATGGCTTGCGTATGAGCATCGGTCATCTTCTTGCCGACCTGCTTTGTGTCGGCGCTCGCCATCACCGCGCCAGTCGGCGACAGCAGGATCGCCTGCCCGACGTCCAGCGGGCGAAGCCTCGCAACCCGTTTCTGCAAAGCATCCAGGGAGATGGTGATGTTGACCGTGCCGAGGAAATGGCCATCCTCCATGATCGGCGTGCTCAAGGTGGTCATGAGCGTGTCCACGCCGGCCACCGGATAGTAATACGGCTCAAGTACCACCGGCGCATGGCTCTTGCGGGCGGCCAGGTACCAGTCCCCTTCTCCCGGCTTGTCATAGCTATGCAAGGCCTCCCGCACCAACGCGTCCTTCTGGTACGACCAATACACCATGAAGCGTCCGGTCGCGTCATGAAATGGCGCGTTGATATTGGCAGAGTCGCGGCCATCGAACGCCTCGGGCTCCCAGAGCGTGCTGATGCCCAGCCAGTTCTTTTGCAGTCGCAATTGCTCGCGCAACACCGACGCGGCCGACGCGCGGCTCACGCCATCGGCCTTGCGCTCGATGCGGAACGTATTGGCCAGGGTCGCGCCCGTGTTGAAGGCGGACCCAACGTCCGATGAGATTTCGCTGGCCTCATGACGCGCCACCTCGCGCAGCATCTCCCGGGATGACCCGAGTAACGCCTCGCTACTGCGCCAATAGCTGATAGCGGCCGTCAAGCCGAAGCACAGCAATGCCAAGATCCCCGTTCCAATCATCAAGCGACTGGCGACACTGTTGCGACGAATCAACCGCCTGCTCATCGATGCTCCCGAAATGAAGTTGGCGCGCCGCGCTCGGGCACCCCTGCTCCGCTGGATATCGACATGCAACACCCGAACTTGAGCGCCACGCGGTCCTCAGGCCGCAGAGCTTACGGCCGATATAGGACTGCCCAACAATGTCCGCCACACACCCGATGAACCGACTATCCAAGCTATTGCTATTGCTTGCGCCTATCGCAGCATCCAGCAATGCGGCCGCCCAGGATGCAGCGGCTAACGAAACCTATGCCAAGCTCGGGGGCGCTGTGCGCTTCAACTACGGGTGGCTGGACTACGCGCCGTCCCAACCGCTGGACCTAGAATTGCTCAGGGTGGATCTGAACGCAGGCACCGGACCGGTGTTCGTGTCGATCCAGCATCGCTGGTACGACGGGTTCGATGCCGTGCACCACGCATTTGTCGGCTGGAACGTGAGCGACCGTATCACCGTCAAGGCGGGAATCCAGCAGGTGCCATTCGGCTTGCTACCGACCGCCTCGAACAGCTTCTGGTTCGGATCGGGTTATTACCTCGGCATTGAGGATGACTACGATCCGGGTGTTGTTGTGACACGGACAGACGAAAGCAATACGCTGCACATCGGATGGTTCCTGGGCGATGAATATGGAGATGGCGCCCGTTACGATCGCTACTCGTTCGACGTCGCTGATACAGATGCGCATCCATATCGCGAACGCCATCGCATCAATCTGCGCTATGAACATCGCTATGCGATGACCCATGGAACCGCAGCCCTCGGTGTATCGGCGTTCTACGGCCACATCCTGAACACCACGGACCGCAATCGTCACGGATATGGAAGTGCGGCAGTCCATGCGCAATGGACCGCCGGCCGCTGGACTACCCAGCTGCAGTGGGCGCGTTACCGTTATGACGTGCCTGGAGACCGGATCGCGATGTCGGCCTTCCTGTTCCCGTTCGAGATCGCCGCCGAAGCCGACGTGCCCACCGCGAACATTGCCTATTCCTTCGGCAAGACAGGGTGGCTCGAAGACGTCACTTGCTACAACAATCTCAGCAAGACGATGCCCTACAGTGGTGGACCTGGCGTGCGCTCGTCCGTGCAGAACGTCACCGGCTGCAGTGTAAAGAAGGGAGCGATGCTGACCTATCTGGACTGGATTGCGGGCAAGAACATGTGGTTTGCAGGTGGAAACGGCATAGGGATCGATGATGGCGAGCGGTCGCGCTGGCACTCGCGCTTCAACCTCAATATCGGCTTCTATTTCTGACGGCGCATTCGCGGCCCCTCGACCTGCCTGCGTACGCCTCCCGTGGCGCTTTTTCCGTTGCATGGCAAAGCAACAGGTCAAGGCGTTGACGATGCATAGACGACATGGAAGGACATGACACCAGGCCGTTGGCGTAGCGCTACCGCGCGCCAGAGCGCCGCCCACATCTGATCCGCTGGACTCACTCGCCCCTACGGCGGGGCATGCGCAGGCTCCAGCAGTGCGTTGATAAGCTGCTTCACGAATTTGGCAATCGCCTGCCTATCGGCCTGCTGACCGGTTGCCGCACGCACCATGAAGCCATTGAAGGCTGCCGTGATCATCATCATCGCAGTCGTCAACTGCGTGCGATCCATTCCCGGCGGAAGGCCGGACCGTTCCGCCGCATCGATGAATTGCTTCAGAACGATGGCGTCGGACTGGGCGAGGATGCGATGGATAGCCGTGTTGCGCGCCCCTTCGGCTGCAAGTTCGAGACGCAGCTGCACGTGCTCCGGCTCAAGCACCTTGGCCAGGGATGCATCGACCAGGCGCGTGAGTCGCTCTGCGACCGACCCGCCCAGGGGGTCGAGCTCCACCTCGCGGGCCAGTTGTGCCATGTCGTGCTCCTCTCGCCTGGCGATGGCTTCGACGATGGAGTCCTTGTTGGCGAAGTAGTGGTAGATGTGCCCGGGGCTCATGCCGGCTTCGCTGCAGATCCGCGCAATGCTGGTGCCATGAAAGCCATGCCGACGAAAGCAGACGGCGGCGGCATCAAGCACCTGCTGGCGACGCATCTCTCCCTTTTGAGCATCCAGGGGGTCGGAGACAACTGACATCATCGGGGGGGACTCTCAAAGCTTGGCGAGACTATGTCGCTGACTCGATTGTAGTACGATGCAAAGAATAGAATGATCGTTCTAAATGCACAGACGTGGTCTGCCACGGCGCACGTACAAAGGGTCTGCTTGTCTACCTTGAAGAACATCGCGGTGCTGTTCGATGCCAGCGTGCAGGGGTTGCACGTGCTGGAGACCGCTGCGCGGATGGCAGGTCGGCAGGCAAGCCACCTGATCGGGATAACCGCGATGGATCGGGCTCCACGCCCCGTGCACGATCGCCACGCGATCAACGGTGCGGTGGCCGAGGTGCTGGCTCACAGCCAAGCGACCATTGCCTCACGTCTGCTTGCCTTGGGCCAGCGCCTGAGCAGCGCCGTGCAGCGGCACGCCAACAGTGGCGAGCTTCGCATCATCTCCTTCGCCGAGTCGAGCAGCGAATCCTCCCTGCATGCCCTGGGCTGCGATCTTCTGATCTTGTCCAGCCCTGCGCTTTCGGGCAGCCCGCGGAGCTGGGCGACACAGTCGATCCTTTTTGAGTCAGGGCTGTCGCTGCTGGTGGTCCCATGGACATGGGCGGATAAGCCCGTCGCGACAAGGATCCTTGTCGTATGGAACGGCAGTCGGCAATCAGGACGTGCGATTACCAATGCACTGCCTCTGCTTGCGGCCGCAGACGTGGTCAAGATTGTCGTGGTCGACACGGAGAAGGCGTCCGAACGCCACGGTCATCCGCCCGGCGTGGATATGGTCGCGTTTCTGGCGGAGCATCGGGTTGCCGTCGACGTCGCCGCCATCTCCTCCGGTGGCAGGTCCGTTGCTGAAACCATTCAGGCCTATGCAGCCTCGATCGACGCCGACATGCTGGTGATCGGCGCCCACACCCGCATCGCCGAGGGACCGGCCGAGGAAGTGACGAAGACCCTGCTCTCGGCTGTTGCCCTGCCGATGTTCGTGTCGCACTAGGACCGGCACGTGACCCGGACTCGCTATCTCATGCGTACCCGTCCTGCTCCATGACACCGCGCGCGCGACGGCACCAATTTCCTGCGCTGGGCCAAGCCATTGGCCACGGCCGAGCGTTGCTTCCCAGACAGCCGGCCCATCCAGTACCACCGGTAAGGGACATCTGCCCGACGGCCTGGACAAACGGTCGCACGCAGCACCGCAGCGGTTCGGTGGGTGGCTCAACGGTTCCATGCCGAAGGCGCGCAGAGGATGTGCGCGAGCATGACCGCCCGGCACGCCAGTGCTGCAGCCGCATCAGCAACGCACCTCTCCGGATCTGCGTTGCTGGTGTCGAGGGTTTCACACCCGGCCGCCTGGCTCGAGACGTCTGGGCCTGCCTGTGCCGGTCCGCAGCCGCCGCCCCGCACGTGTGGTGAATTCCACCAACCAAAGGACAATGCATTGACTCAGAGCAACCCACTGGAGCAGGCCCCCGGGCCGGACAATCCGGCGATGAAAGCACCAGCGCCTGGCGCCCCGGGCAGGTCAACATCTGTCCAGGGCAGAGCGCATCTGGTCGTTGTCGGCGGCGGCGTGGCGGGGCTGGAGGTGGCCACGCGGCTGGCCAGGAAGTGGCAACGAAAGAACAATGCTCCCCGCATTACGCTGGTGGATCACGACAGTGCACATGTCTGGAAACCCATGCTGCACACGATTGCCGCGGGCACCCGCGATATCTCGCAGCAACAAACCCCCTACGTGGCACAGGCGCATAACGCGGGGTTTGTCTACCAGCCAGGTGCGTTGCGCGGATTGGACCGTGCGGCTCGCACGATTTCCATTGCGCCGCTGTTGGCCTCCGACGGCCGGGAGCTGATTCCGGCGCGCACGCTTGCCTACGATCGACTGGTGCTGGCGGTGGGAAGCCGTGCCAATGACTTCGGAACGCCCGGCGTTGCCGAGCATTGCTTCATGATCGACTCGCGTCCTCAGGCCGTGCACTTCAATGCCGAGGTCCGCGTCCGCCTCTTTCAGGCACTCGCATCCAGGCACGATGTCACCATCGCGATTGTGGGAGGTGGCGCGACCGGCGTAGAACTCGCTGCCGAGCTGGTTCAACTCGTGCAGACCTCGGTGGCATATGGCGCAGACGAGCTCGAAAGTCGCGTCAGCGTATTGCTGATCCAAAGCGGCGAACGGCTATTGCCTGCGCTGCCGGCAGATGTGGCAGCTGCCGTGCAACAACGCCTGGAGTCGCTGGGAGTGGCCGTCAAGCTGCATGCCACCGTGACCTCGGTCGATGCAGCGGGCTTGATGCTGGACGATGGAAGCCACATCCCTGCCTCCCCGGTGGTCTGGGCTGCCGGCGTGATGGCGCCGGCGTTCCTGAAGGAACTGGACGGCCTCGAGACGACGCGGTCCAATCAGTTGGTCGTGAACGCTGGCCTGCAGACGACGCGTGACCCGGCCATCTTTGCGCTGGGCGATTGTTCCAGCCTGCTCATGGAAGGTGCCGAGCGCCCCTTGCCACCGACTGCTCAGGTGGCTCACCAGCAGGCCGACCACTTCGTCCGCCACATCGACGCCATCATGACGCAGGGCGCTGCCCTGCCGGCCTTTCGTTATCGGGACATGGGTTCGCTGGTGTCGTTGGGCGACTACGATGCCTACGGTTCGTTGGGAAAGGCCGGGCTCTTCAAGGGAGTCACGATTCGTGGCCGCATCGCCCAGCTTGGCCACGTACTGCTCTACCGGGAGCATCAATCGCGGCTGCACGGGTTCTGGAAAGGAAGCCTGATGTGGTTCGTGGACGTGCTCAACTCCCGTCTGCACCCGAGAATTCGGCTCGACTGATGCGCGCTGGCCCGGGCGGCATTCCGGCATTGATCGGTCTGCCGCCTGGACTTCATCCACGAGGTGCGCAACGTCGGTTGTGCCGACAGAGAAGTCACCCCGGCAATCCACATGAGGTAGCCATTTCCTGCCATACCTGGGGCGATGGCGACTTCAACCTTGCGCGTTGGCCAACCTTTCCGCGCCGCCGTCGTTCATGACCAGCACCGCGCGACCGCGTACCCTGCCCGCCTCCAGTTCGTCGAGCGCATCGAGCGCCCGCGCGAAATCGTAGCGTTGGATCACCGGGCTGATGCGCCCGGATCGGGCCTGCTGGCAAGCCTGACCGGCTGCGGCAAGCCGGACACACCAGCACCGCCGGCGCAGACCCGGACCGCTGCCCCACCTGCCGCCAGCGCCGGCATCGCCTGGCGCGAAGGGGACGTCGAGGGTGCCTTTGCCGAGGCCAGGCAGAGCGGCAAGCCACTGATACTTTATTGGGGCGCCATCTGGTGCCCACCGTGCAACCGGCTGCAGGCCACCTTGTTCAAGGATCCTGCCTTCATCGCATTGACGCACAAATTCGTGGTGGTGCATCTGAACGCGGACCTCGCAGATGCCCAGAAGTGGGGCGATCACTTTAGCGTCAAGGCATATCCCACCATCATCGTGCTGCGCCCGGATCGCAGCCAGATCACGCGCCTGGCCGGTTATAGCGACAATGCCCGCCTGACCGACGCGCTGCGGGTGGCTGCCACACGGACCACGACCTCGGAGCAGCTGCTCGAGCGGGCATTGCAGACGCCGAAGGAACTGAGCGCCGACGACTGGACCTTGCTGGCCGGCTACGAGTGGTGGGGCATGGCGCGCGAGCCGGCAAGAACGCACAGTGCAAGCGAGGTGCTTGAGCATTTGGCCGCCTCCGCGCCGCAGCCCGCATTGCAGCGCAGGTTCGCGCTGCTGGCGCTGTCCATTGCACCAACGCCGCCGGTGACCAGCCCGGCACATCTGGCGTTGTTGAAGACGGTGCTGGCCGACCCGGCGGAAGTGCGCGCCAATCGCAGTGAGCTGAGCCGCTTTGCGCCGCGCCTGGTGGTGGCGTCCACCAATGATCCTGGCGAGCGCGCTGCCCTCTCCCTGGCGCTGAATCAGGCGCTGGACACGGTCTACGCCGACGCCACGCTTCCGATCGCGGACAGGATGATCACGGCCTCCACACAGGTCGATCTCGCTCGCCTGGCACAAGGTCAAACATCCGACAGCGCGCCACAGAAGCCGCAACCACCGCTGCCGGCAGCGGTGCTCGACACCGTTCGCCAGCGCGTGCAATGGGCTGTGCAGGCGGCAAAGACCGACGAAGAACGCGAGTCCGTCATCGCCGGAGCCGCCGAACTGCTGGACGCAACAGGCGACAACGCCGGTGCAGAACAACTGCTGCTGGGCGAACTGACGCGTAGCAAGACGCCTTATCACTACATGCAGTTCCTGGCCTATCTCGCCGAGGAACGCAACGATCCGAAGACGGCGGTGACGTGGTTGAAAAAGTCCTACGAAGGTTCACAAGGCCCTGCAACGCGTGTGGAGTCGGCGTTGCGGTATGCCGATGGAGTGCTCCGGCTCACCCCGCAGGACACCGCTGCCGTCGAATCCGCCGGCGCGCAGGTGATCGCCGAAGTGGCAGGCCAACCGGATCGCTACGGTCGGCGTAACCGTCAGGGCATCCAGGCGCTGGGCAGCGCGCTCAAGACCTGGAGCAGGCAGCATCGCCAGGAAGGCGGCGCGGTGCTGGCGCGGCTGCAGCAGAAGATGCAGGCCAGCTGCGACAGCAAGACCACCAGCACCTGCAGCAGCTGGCTGAGCTGACGGCAGGCAGCTGCAGGGCGGCGATGGCGCTGTCTCCGGTGCCTGCCGCCGCCTTCACCACCCTGCACCCGATTCCGGCGCCATGATTCGGTAGGCATCCTCCTGCGCCAACCGTGGAACGTGGCCCGGCGACACCATCCTCCGGCAGATATCCCCGGCTGCGATTCTCAACCACGGCTGCCTGGGTGCGCAGGCAATACCGCACGCCGGTTCACCCCACCAATTCGAAGCTCGCCGTCACGCCTGCAGCTTCGGCCGATGGCGCCACCCACACATCGAACACCCCCGGCTCCACCGTCGGTTTCAACGCCTGGCCGATGAACAACAGGTCCGCACGCCGCAGCACGAACTCCACCGGCGCACTGCCGCCTGCAGGCACCGTGAGCTTGCGGAAATCCTTCAGCTCGCGCACCGGCCGGGTGACGCTGGCGCTGCGGTCGCGGACATACAGTTGCACCACTTCGTCCGCATCGCGCGTGCCGTGGTTGTAGATGCGTGCGCTGATGCGCAGGCTGCCGTCGGCTGGCAGGCGCGCATCGCTCAAGCTCAGCTCGGCATAGGCGATGCGCCCATAGGTGAGCCCGTGGCCAAACGGAAACAGTGCCGCGTTGGGCGCCGTCCGGTAATGCGCGGTGTAAGGCTCCAGGTCGTCCGGCTGCGGAGTGGGACGGCCGGTGGGTGGGTGGGCATAGGTGTACGGCACCTGCCCGAGCGCATGCGGGAAACTCACCGGCAAACGGCCGGACGGTGCCTGTGCACCAAACAGGATGTCGGCCACTGCAACGCCGGCGGCAGAGCCCAGAAACCAGGTCACCAGGATCGCCGCGCAGCCAAGCACCGGCCCCTCCAGCGCAAGCGCGCGACCGGTGCTCAGCAGGACCACGACAGGCGTGCCGGTGGCGACGACTGCCGCCAGCAACTGTCGCTGCGGCTCGGGGATGCAGATCTCACTGCGCGATTGCGCTTCGCCCGAGTAGCTCAATGGTTCACCGATCGCCAGCAGCGCGACATCGGCACGGCGCGCGGCCGCCTCCGCGGCCTGCACGCCGCCCGGCAGTGCCTGATCAAAGTCGCAGCCGTCCACCACCTGCAGTAACTGCGGATCCTGCAGCGCATTCGCCAGTGCGGCGGCCAGCGTGTTGCGCCTGTCCTCCTCGTCGAACAGGCTCCATGGCCCGGCGTGGTTGACCCAGTCGCGCGACATCGGCCCGATCAAGGCAATGCGCTGCCCGCTGCGGCGCAATGGCAGCAGCTCGCCATCGTTCTTCAGCAATACCACCGATTTGCAGGCGGCTTCGCGGGCCAGTGCCAAGGTGTCGGTGGTGCGCTGCGATGACTGCGCCCGTGCGGGCCGGATGCGCCGGAACGGGTCGTCGAACAGCCCCAGCGCCGCCTTGAACGCCAGCACGCGTCTTACCGACGCATCCAGCCGTGCCATCGGCACATCACCTGCGGCAACCAGGGCCGGCAGGTGCTGCAGATACAGGCCGCTTTCCATGCTGATATCCACACCGGCCAGGAAGGCCAGCCTTGCCGCGTCACGCCCATCGACCGCAACGCCGTGCGCAATCAGTTCCTGGTCGGCCTGGAAGTCGGACACCACCAGGCCGGGATAGCCCCATTCCTGGCGCAACGTCGTATCCAGCAGCCATGCGTTGGCCGTGGCGGGAATGCCCGACAGTTCGTTGAAGGCGGCCATGGTCGTGACCGCGCCGGCGGCAAACGTTGCCTGGAACGGCGGGAAATACACCTCGCGCAGGGTCCGTTCGGACACATCCACGCGGTTGTAATCCAGCCCACCCTCGGCCGCACCATAGGCGGCGAAGTGTTTGGGGCAGGCAGCCATCGCCTCGGGATGGGCCAGCCCCGCATCGCCCTGAAAGCCGCGTACCCGTGCCTGCGCAAACAGCCGTGCCAGCAGCACGTCTTCGCCGGCGCCTTCCACGCCACGGCCCCAGCGTGCATCGCGGGCGATATCCACCATGGGCGCGAAGGTCCAGTCCAGCCCGACCGCACTGGCCTCCCTCGCCGCGGCACGCGCAGTGCGCTGTGCCAGCGCCGGCTCGAAGCTGGCTGCTTCGGCCAACGGCACCGGGAACACGGTGGTGTAGCCGTGGATCACATCGGCGGCGAACAACAGCGGAATCCGCAACCGGCTCTGCAGCGCAGCCTGCTGCAGTTGCTGATGCCAGCGTACGTTGGAACCGTTGAACACTCCGGTCAGCCGTCCGGCGCGGGCGGCAGCCAGTTGCGCGCTCCCGTCGGCAGTGCGCGTGAGTGGATTGGCGACGATCGCCTTGCCATCCTGCTGCGCCGAACTGAACAGGCTGAGCTGGCCCGCTTTTTCCTCCACGCTCATGCGTGCGACCAATGCATCGATGAAGCCGGGCGGCCGTGCCGGACCGGCCGGCAATGCCCAGCCGGCGGGAATGCGCGCGAGCAAGGCAAGTGTGCCCGCGCCACGCAGCAGCTGGCGTCGAGTGGTGCATACGGACATAAGGATGGAGCTCGGCGGCGTCAGCCAACGCTACAGGAGCGGCAAGCCCGGGCGCAGATCCCACGTTCGCATTTGCGGCGCGTCCTTCGGGATATCTCCATCCTGCTGATTTGAATAACCAACTGGAGAACATGCAAGAGCAACTCCATCAGTCGCCGCACTCCTGCAGTGAGCATTCAAGATATCTGCCGCACTACCGAGCCATCCGCACCGATGGGTATGGGCGCGAAGGCCCATCATTGGCGCCCTGCCAACATGCGTGACACTGCAGCAGCGGCGATCCAAATCGCGCCGGCCTTTTTCTGGAGAATTCAATTCGACGGTGGTCGTCGCTGCGAGCACGACGACGTGCTCGGGTAGGCGAAGGCACGGCCAACGGCAGACACATTTCATCGGCACAAGGAATGCTTTATTCCGTTGCGGAATGATCATTTCGCAGTTGAAGCGTCCCCGATCTTCGGTGTGATGTCATTTTCGAGTCACTGACGACGATGACGCATGCCACACACGGTGGCCGTGGATGCCGGGGCGCGTCCAAGCACTGCGATTGCACACTGGAAAGCTCGCACTGTCGTTGACCGGATCGTTGATGACAGCACGTGCGCCAGGCCGTGTCTGCGTGCCGCGCGTTTGCCGGGCGACACCTCGATCGACGCGTCGCCGGCCACCGGCGCCGCCTGCGCTGCAACCGAGGCTGGCACCGCCATGCGTCCGTCGAATGATGTGCTGGCTGTCAACGCCGCACGTCGGCAGCCCAGCAAGCCCGGCGGCAGCGCGCCGCCCTCCCCCCACAGCGAGGACATGCCGTGATGAAGATCCCCTCAGCCAGTGCTTCCCAGCCATCGCAATCGACGCATAAAGACGTTGTGATTGACATGCCGCCGCTGCAACAGCGCAACCAGACGCCAGCAACGACGGCAGACCCTGCACTGGCGGGCCTGCCTCGCAGGCCGTCTGGACGACGCAGCAACTCGCAACGCAGCACCGGGTCTGGCAGGGCTGCGGACGGAACCCAGCACACCGGCAAGAGCCCGCTGCTGCATGCCGCTAGCGCATCGATACTGCATGGCGAAGAAAGCACCAGCGAGCACTTCTTCGACGCCGACGACTCCTTTGCACCACCAGACCCGTCCTCCATCCCCCACCAACAGGCGGCACCACACGACCCGCCGGAGCACACATCCGCAGCCACCGCCGCAACGACACGCAGCGAGCGCCTGGGTGCGCTGGCTGCATCGATCGGGACCGGTGCAGTGCGTGGCGCAAGCACCGTCCTTGGACCGACCGCCACCGCGGTGGCGGCGGCAGCGCGCGGCATACTCCCGATCAAATTCGACGGACAGTACCTGGGTGCTGCGCTGGGGCATCTGGTGCACCAGGCCAGCTCCGTGGGACCGACCACATTTGCGCGTGAGTTGCTGGGCGAGGGATTGTTTGCCGCTCTTCGCCAGCTTCCACCCGAGGCGGTGGTCGCCATGCAGGCCGTCGCCGGCACGCTGCAGATGGCGCTGCATACGCTGCGGAGCAACCGCGAGAAACGCAATCCTGACGCGGCTGCGCGAGGCTTCCACAATCTCAGTCTCGAACAGTGGGATGCCTTATCCAGCGACGAACAGGAGAACAAGAGAACCGAGCAGCAACATTACTCGGATCTGGTCACCCGGCTCGCGCTGGGCGGCATCCTGAGCAACATCGCCGTGGGTGCGGCCGGCAAGGCATCCGGCCAACCGGAGATGGCGGCCAGGCTGCTGGCCAGCGACCTGAAGATCGCCGCGTATGCCGCAGCCCGCGACACCATCCAGGCCACCTTCAAGATGGTGGGAATGCAGCACCCGGCCCGCTCCAATGGTGGCATCAGTGATCCGCACATCACCAGCGCCGGCAGGTTCTACGGCATGGCCAACGTGCTGGCCAACCTGGCATCGAACGAGCTGGCGTCGCCGGACTTTGCAGCGGCCCGGCAACGCTGGGCCGGCCTGAACTCGCCTTTCACCCAAGGCGAGGCGACCAGCATCATCTTGCGTCAATCGGCGATGACGGCGGCCCTGAATGTCGGCCTGGAAACGGCGGACTGGATCAATGTCACCCAGCACGAAGCCGACCAGGCCGGGACGAAGCAGATCTGGGAGCCCGAATGGAAAGGCAAGCGCGAGGATTATGAGCGGGTCATGGATCACTCGATCGCACGCACGGCCGCCATCAATTCCAATATCGCGCTTGGTACCGCCATCAACATGATTGGCGCCTGGATCGGGCTGTCGCCCGCACGCAGCGGGCTGCTCTCCAATACGGTGTCCGGCGTGGTCGCGGGCATGCAGTACAAGACCATCGGCGCCACCTGGCAGGCCGAGGGAGCCGTTCGCGCAGCCGAGGCGGCTCGCTCGCAGGCCGGGTAAGCACGGCGATCAAACCACCGCGCTCGCCATCCGGCGGGCGTGGTGTGTATGCCCACGGCACTTCCTTTTGGGCACGCAATGCGGGCAGACCAGCAACGCAGTGCGCCACCGCCGCGTGCAATAGCGTTACTCGGCAACCACCCCGCGCCTGGTCAGAATCGCGTGAATGGCATGCGCATACTTGTCGCGCTCGGCGGGCGTTTCGGAATGATAAGCGCCGACGGCAGCCCAGGTATTTCCATATTTATTGGTCATCTCGCGCAGCCGCCAGGCCGCCACATACACGCTGACGCACGGCTGCATCAACGCATCCCTGGAGATGCCGTAGCTGGAAAGACGTCGCAGATGGATCGAATTAATCTGCATTTTTCCATAATCGATGGTGCCGTTGTTGTTGCGGTGGATCGCGTCCGCACGGCCCCGGGATTCCTGCCACGCAATGGCGCGCAACACCCAGGGATTGACGTGTTGATAACCGGCGGCTTCTTCAAAACAGTCTGCGCGTGCGAGCGGCGCGGCGCACAGCAACGCCGCCGCAAGCCACGCGCGTCGCCGAGGCGCGACAGCACGGCTGGCCTGGAGCGCGCACCATCGCTCGTCTGCGGGCATGTTGCTGGAGAGCGTGGCCCAATGCTGTGGATGCCACGTCCCCGTGCCGTGCGCAGACGCACACGTGGTCGGCGTATCGGTCTCTGTCATCTCTGTCACCTGATCGTCGTTGATTCCAGCAACGCGGCGGAGTGGATACGCATCCCCGGTTGATCCAACGTCCCCCGCTCGATCGCGCCACCATAACGGTGCTGTGCATACGCCGGCACATGCTGGACGAAGCGTCTATGACATAAGCGAAAGCACCGCGTGCAGTGTTGCAAGGCAGCTGTTTTCCAGCGGTTTCCCGAGATTTGGCTGCCATCACGTTCGCAAGCAAAAGCGCGCTTTCGCGTCCTGGCAGATGCATCGCGCTTGCCTCTTCTACCTTGCCGACGGGGCAACACAGCGTCCCTGTTGCGAGCTTGCCGTTGCAGCTTTCCGGCAACCGCGATGTACCCAGTCAACCACATGAGACGGGAACCACCATGGACTCATCTATCGGAACCAACTTTTCGAATTTCAGCAACGTGCAGACGATGGGCGTCGGGCCCCAGCAAACGCAGAACTCCGGTCAGCGCGCGTCCTCGGCTGGCTCCGAGCAGCAGCTGGATCAATTGCTCGCCATGTTCATCATGATGATGCTTCAACAGAGCCAGGGCAGCGATGCCAATCAGGAATGCGGAAACGACCAGCCGCAGGACGGTCAGCAGGGCCTGAGTCCGTTGACGCAGATGCTGATGCAGATCGTGATGCAGCTGATGCAGAACCAGGGCGGCGCCGGCATGGGCGGTGGCGGTTCGCTAGGCAGCAACCTGGGCGGCAACAGTCTGGGTGGCGGTTTCAATGCCAACCTGTCGAGCATTACCGGCCAGGCCTGATGGGCAATGCGTGCAGGCTGCCGGTCCACGCGGCAGCCTGCACGTTTCAACAGCATCGGCAGCCCCTCGAGGCGCTGCTCAGGGCGAGACGATATGCGGGGTCAGCAGGAACAAGCGCTGCAGCCGCGACCCGCTCTGCTGGCGATGCTTGAACAGGTTGCCGACCAGTGGAATCTTGGACAACCCGGGCACCTTGTTCAGATCGGTCTGGTCGCTATCGGATGCATAACCGGCGATCAGCAGGCTCTGCCCCTCGTTGACGAATGCCTGCGTGGTGATCTCGCTGGAGGTGATGACGGGAATGCCATCGACGGTGTTGGCGCCCAGCTGCCCGTCTTCGATACGCACATCCAGGCGCATTTGTCCGTCGGGCGAGCCCGGCACCACACTTGGCAGAACGCGTAACGACACACCGGCGGACAGGTTGTAGAGGTCCGCGGATGCGTAGCCGCTGACACGCACGAATGCCTGCTGCTTGTGATCCATCACCGCTTCCACGTTGTCCAGCGTCGCCACCTGCGGGGTGGAGACGATCTTGGCCTTGTTGGTCTGCTCTAGCGCCGACACACGCGTCATCAGGTAACGTCCCGCATCTCCCAGGACCGCCGTCAAGGTGCCGCCCAACGGAGCGCTTGCCCCTGCCGCCGCACCGCTCAGGGTGCCATCGTAGCCAAGCTGGCCGCCACGCCCGTCGCCGGTCTGCACGTCGACACGCCGGCTGTGAAAACGCCAGTCCACGCCCAGATCCTGCATGGCGCCATCGCGGATCTCGATGATGGTGGCATCGATCTGCAGCAGCTTGGGGCGGTTGTCGAGCTGCTGGATCAACGTGCCATAGGCCGCCATCCGCTCGGGGCGGTCGCGAATCAGAATGGCGTTGGTGCGCGGGTCGGCCTCGATCACCGGCGCGTCGGAGGCCAGCTCGCCGCCGCTGCCTGCATCCACCGCCAGCGGCGTGTCGCGCCGGGCCTGGCTCATCTCCGGCCAGACGCTAGCCGGCGCATTGGTGCCAGTGCCCGGCAACGGCGGGCTGACCGGCACCCGATCGGACGGAGAGCCACCGCCGAACCACGACGCAGGCAAGCCGAGAATGCCGTTGTTACCACTGCCGCCGCCATTCTGGCCCTGAGCACTGTTGCCGAACGTATTGGACGAGCCGCCGCCGATCGGTTGCACCCGCCCGAAATTGGCGCCCGGCCCGGGCAGCGCCGCGGTAGGAGCGCCACGCACGCCGTACATGCTGCGCAACAGGCTGGCCATGCCCGGCACCTGGACATCCTGCCCACCGATGCGGGTGCTGTGATCGGCGGCCTGCGCATAATGCAGCTGGAACGCCTGCACCTCGGTGGCGTCGCGTTGGCGTGCGCCCTGCTCGACCTGTTTGGCGATCGCGGCGACGGTATCCACATACCCCGGCGGGCCGGACACCACCGCCACGTGCGCCGCCTCGTCGTAACGGACCGGAAAGCGCGGATCGTCCAGACGCATGCGCGCAAGCGCATCGCGCAGGGCATTCGTCGGCGCAGCGCCCAGATTCAAGGTTGCATTCTTGGTTTCATTGGCGCCCCAGATCCTGAGCACCGCACCGTCGTAATACCAGACGAAGCCGAATGTCGCAGACAAATCGTCGAGGAATTTCTGCGGGCTGGCCTCGAACTTGCCACTGAGCGTGCCGGTCACTTCCGGTGAAATCCAGGTGGTGATGGATTGGCTGGCGGACAGGTCGCGCAGCACTTCCTTGAGATCCTTGTGGTCGGCGACGTATTTGAAGCTGCGCGAATGCCACGGCACCTGCGCGGCATCGGCATGCGGCGGCAGCAACGGCAGCAGGCTGAGCAACAACGCGGCGGCCAATAGCGCACGTCGATGGCGGTGAACTGGAGGACAGGCATATGCCATGGCGTTCCCTCTGCGAGGCAAGTGAAAGAAGTCGATGGGGTGGCGCCCGGCAGGCAGGCGTCGGCCGGGATTGCGTGCCGCGTGCAGCCGGGCTGCAGACACGGCGTCGGGCAGTGCATCGGTGGCGCGTGCGGTCAGTGTAGGCAGCGCACGGCAGTGGATGTCTCAACAATGATCAATTCGCGGCGCCCCCTTTGCCGCCGATGTTGGCGGCATCGTGCAACTGCTGCTGGAAATGGAGGAAGCCGAGTGCGTCACCGGATTGCGTAATGAACACGCTGGTCAGCAATGCGAGCAGCAGCAATGCCAGTACCCCACGGATCGGCTGGCTCAGGTTCGATGGTTCCAGCTTGTCGGCGGCGCGGGCCACAAAGCCGATGGCCAGATCCACCAGCACCAGCACCAACATCACCGGCGCAGACAGCTTGACCATTGCGGTCATCATGTCGTCGGTCTGCTGGATGACGAAGGACTCGGCGACCGCTCCCATGTCCGGCGTGAGCTGGGTCAGCGGCCACCAACGGAACGATTCGAACAGCGCACCGAGCAGCATCAGCATGCCGCCCAGCGCGTAGAAGGACACGATCGCCAGCTGCATCAACACCGTGGACACCGGCGTACTCTGCTCGCCGCTCAGCGGGTTGGTCATCTGGACGTTGTTGTAGCCGGACACATCGTCGATGAGCAGGCCCACGCTCTCGGCAACCCAGAACACCGTGGATGCGGCAAACCCGATCAGCAGGCCGATGAAGGCTTCCTTGAATACCAGGCCCACCAGGCCGGTCGCTTCGATCCTGGCCAGCGCATCGGCCGGCTGTCCGTAGGCGATGAAGGAACTGAGCACATAGATCACGCCGTTGCGCGCCATCCCCGGAAGGCTGTCCTGCGCCGTGGCCGGCAGCACGAAGAACATCACGAACACGCGCACTCCGCACAACGCCAGCAGGGTCAGCAGCGACACGCCCTGGGATGACAGCGCCAGCAGCGCGTTGGCGGTGTCGTTCATTGCCCCACTCCGCGCGCGGCACGATGCCGGCGCAGCCCGACCAACGCCTCGATCGCGTCTTCCTCCTCGGCCGCTTCGCGTTGGGCTTGCCAGGCACGCTGCGCGCTGGCGGCGTTTTCCGCATACATCTGCGCCTGCGCCTGCAGCTTGCTCACGGCCTGTTGCACCGCTGCGGCCTCGTCGCGTGCGTTCTGTAACGCCTGCGTCGCTGCGACCAGCGCCTGCTCTGCGGCGCGGCAGCGCTCTTCCAGCACGGCGCGGAAGCGCTGGTGCTGCAGGATCGTCTCGATGCCGATCGGCTCACCCGCGCCGGCCCTGTCGGCCAGCGTGGCATCGAATGCGGCCAGACGCGCGGTGCAGGCGCTGGCCTCCTGACTGCAACTGGCGCATTCGCGGTCGCACTGCGCCAGCGCGCGCCTGCAGTCGCCCAGACGGTCCTGCATCCGTTCATGACGGCGCGTCTTCAGCTGCTGCAACGTGGTCCAGGTGCCGGCATGCTCACGCATCGTCGATCACGCCGGCAAGCTGCTCCAGGGTGGTGTCATAGTCGCTGAGCTGGTCGGTGGGCTGGCTGAGGAAGTCGCGAATGGCATCGATCCTGGCGATCGCCTCGTCGGCGACCGCGTCGCTGCCCTGGCGGTATTCGCCGACCTGCAGCAAGGTTTCCACCTCGTTGTACTTGGCCAGCAGACGCCGCAGCTGGCCGGCGTACTGGCGTTGCTCGGCAGACACGATCTGGCTCATCACCCGGCTCAGGCTTCCCAGCACATCGATGGCCGGGTACTGGTTCTTGGCGGCGATCTCGCGCGACAGAATCAGATGGCCATCCAGGATGCCGCGCACTTCTTCGGCGATTGGATCGCTGCCGGTATCGTCCTCGGCCAGCACGGTGTAAAACGCGGTGATCGAGCCGGTCTCGCCCATGCCGGCACGTTCGAGCAGGCGGGGCAGCTCGGCGAACACCGATGGCGGAAATCCACGACGCGTGGGCGGCTCGCCGGCGGCCAGACCGATCTCGCGTTGCGCGCGGGCAAAGCGCGTCAGCGAGTCCATCATCAGCAGAACGCGCATGCCCTGATCGCGAAAATATTCGGCGATGGCGGTGCCGACATAGGCGGCCTTGGCGCGCTCGATGGAGGAGCGATCGGAAGTGGCGCACACCACCACGCTGCGCGCCAGACCGTCCTGGCCAAGAATCATCTCGATGAACTCACGCACTTCGCGTCCGCGTTCGCCGATCAGCACGATCACATTGACATCGCACTGCGTGCCGCGCGCGAACATGCCCATCAAGGTGCTCTTGCCGACGCCTGCCGCGGCGAAAATGCCCATGCGCTGGCCTTCGCCCAGTGTCATCAGGCCATCGACGATGCGCACGCCGGTCGGCATCGGTTGTTCGATCAGGCGCCGGCGCATCGGATCCGGCGCCTGCGCCTGGATCCGGACCCAGCCGTCGCCGGCGAGCGGCCCTTGGCCGTCCGCCGGCTCGCCCAGGCCATCGAGCACGCGTCCCAGCAACGCCGACCCGACCGGCACCGCCAATGGGTGGCCCGATCCGATCACGCGCGTCTCGCGCGACAAGCCCACCAGTTCGCCAAACGGCGCAAGCAAGGCGAGATTGCGGCTGAATCCCACCACCTCGGCACGCTGCAGCAGCGTGCCGTCGCGCTGGCGCAACTCGCACACCTCGCCCAGGCTGACCTGCACCCCGGCGACCTTGAGCATGGTGCCGATCACCTCGACCACCTTGCCGTAGCGACGACCGAAGGCCAGCGCAGCCAATTCGCGCTCGAGCGTTGCCTCCAGCACCGGCAGCTCAGCAGTCATCCGGCACCGCCTGTGGCGCGGCCAGGACGCGGCGGATCACCCGCTGGATGCTGCGTAGCTGATCGTGCAGATCGGCCTCGAACACGCCGGTATCCCATTCGCACACGCAGGCGCCCAGGGCCAGACCCGCGTCGCCGCACAGTTCCACCGGCATGGGCCAGCCTGCGGCCGCCGCGGCCGTATCGAAGGCGCGCCGCGCGTCGTCCAGCGCATCCGGATGCACGCTCACCCTTAAGGCCCTGGCCTCGTCCAGGGCGCCGTCCAGCGCCTGGGCGGCGCGTGCGTACAGCGCAGCGGGGTCGTGCCCGTGCAGGACCTGTGCGCAGGCATGCGCGACGATCCCGGCCAGACGCTCGCGTGCGCGCCGTGCGGCATCCTCGGCCGCGAAGGCATGCCGCACGCCGCGCTCGTTCCACGTGTCGAGCTGACGGCGCAGCCCGGCGGCATAGCCCAACCGTGCGCTGCGTTCGGCCTTGTCCCGGGCATCGTCGAGGATCGCCTCGGCTTGCTGCTGCGCATCGTCGATCAGCGCCTGCGCACGCGTTTGGGCGTCCGCCAGCGTCTGCGCGCACCGCGCGTGCACCTGTGCAGTCGCGGCGTCCAGTTCCAGCACACGGGCCAATGCCTCACGGGGGATGACGTCGCCGTCCAGGCCGACCGCCTCCGGCGTGGACCTCAGCCACAGACGCATGGCAGCTCCGGCAACAAGGTGGGAAGCGCCTGCAGGAATGCATCGCTCGCGCCATCTGCAGCGATGGGCGCCACCTGGGCAGCGCCCAGCGGCAAGGACAGCGCGATCACTTTGGCGATGCACGGGTCGGGCCAGGCCCCATCGGCCGCCAGGCGACGCCAGCCATCGCCGACCCATGCCGCCTGGTCGGCATCGCGCGGCAACAGTGGCGCTGTCATGCCGGTGACCGCGCGATGGCGCACATGCTCAAGTACCGCCGGCCCCACCCGCTGCTCGAACCAGCTCAGGCGCTCGCGCTCGATGCAGCGGCGCAGCGCCAGTGCGCGCGAAAACAACGCGCGGCTCATCAATACCTTGGCGAGCAGGTCGGGCGCCAGCACGACCAGCCGGTTGGCCGGCGAATCCAGCGCAGAGACCTGCATGCGCGAGCATCCCGCCCAGGCCTGGACCACGCGCACACGGCGCTGCGCAGGCGCGCGTTCCCAGCCCAACGCAGCGACCGGACCCAGCCAGTGCGCCACCCGCTCTGCCTCCAGCGATTGCGCCAGGGCACGCACCGCCGCCGCCCATCGTTGAAGCCACCGTGCCGCGTTGTCGATGCGTGCCTTGTCCATCGGCCGGCCTCACCCAGCAGGTTTTCTGGACAACGCGCGCAGGCGCTGCCAGCCGCCCCAGCGGCGTGCATCGGCGCTCGGCCACCAGTACAGCGCTGCTGCACCGACCGCCACGCACAGCGCCAGCGCGCATCCGGCCAGCCATGGCCACGCCCAGGCACGTGGGGGCGCCGGTGTGGAGAGCTGCGCATCGCTTTCCGCCCCGCCTGGCACCAGCGTGACGCTGACGTTCTCGTAGGTCAGTCCTTCCACGCTGTGCATCACCAGCGTCTTGATGCTGGGCACCAGGCTGGTCAGATCGCTACCGACGCGAAACTTGATGAACACCGCGGCGCTGGAGGGTTTGACCGAGGTGGACAGCGGGTCGTTGTTGGGAAGCACGATCTCCACATCGGCCGCGATCACCCCATCGATATTCGACAGGGTCTGCGACAGCTGCTGCGACACGCCGTAGATGAAGCGCACGCGTTCTTCGGTGGGTGTGGAGATCAGGCCGTCCTTCTTGAACATCTCGCCGAGATTGGCGTGCCGCGCGTGCGGCATGCCATGCGCGCGCAGCACCTGCAACGCGTACGCCACCTGGTCATGCGGCGCGTTGATCGCCCAGGTCTTGCCGTCGTCGGGCGTGCGCTTTTCCGCATCCACATCGGCGGTCAGCAGCACGGCGAGCATCTCGTTGGCGTCGTTCTCGGTCAGCCCGGAATACAGCTGCTGGTCGCAGCCAGACAGCAGCAGTGCCAGCAGCAACACCACCAGATATCTGAGCGCTCGCATGCTATTGGTTCTTGAACAAAGTCTGCACGGCGTTCTTGCCCGACTGCGCCACGCCGACGCTGACATTGAGGTTGAAGCCGACCATGGTCAGCTCGTGCATCAGCTTCATTTGTTGCGAGGCCATTTCCTGCAGGCCCATGGTCGGCGCCTGCATGCTGAAGGCATCGATATGCTCGGCGATGGTGCGCACGCCATCGTTCTGCACGTCGACCATCCGGCTCACCATGCTGGGCTCTCCCACGCGCTGCATGGCAGGCGGCAGCGGGCTGGAGGATTGCATCAGCGCCTGGAAGCGGTTGACGAGCGCCTGGTTCGGCGCTGCCGTCGGCGATATCGCGGGCGTGGACAGGCCGGAACTGGCAGTGATCGGGGCAACAGGAGGAATGAGCGTCATGGCATGTTCCGCAGGCTGGGTAACGTCCGGGTCAGGCGCGCAGATACTGCGCGTTGGGAACTTCCATCGGCGCGGCGGATTCGGTTGCCGATTCCGCCTGCATGGGTGCCGGCGTGTAGCGTCCTGACAGCGCCTTGACCAGGCCAACGGCGTCGGCATCGGCGTCCTCTTCGATCAGGCTGTCTGCAATGCCGTGCCACGAAGCGTCGCCCACCGCAAACAGGCAGCACGCGTACAAGGCCTTGCATAGTGGCTTGGAGCCGGCATCGGCCTCCAGCTCACGCAACAGGCGCGCACCCTCCAGATAACTGCCGCGCTTGATCGCGATCCAGGCATCGAAGGTGTCCAGCGCCTTCAGCTCCGGCCGCAGCACCCGCACCGCGGCCAGTACCGCTGCGGCCTCTTCGAGTTTCTCGTGCGTCAGCCCCACCGTGATCAGTTCGATCAGCCCACTCACGACCGAACCGGGACATTCCATCTTTTCCATACCGCACCTCGTCATTCAATGGCTGTGGACAGCATGCGTGCGTAACGTACGCGTCGGCGCCAACCAAGGCTCTTCAGAAGCGAACATCGGAATACCATCGCGAACAAACACAGCGTGCTTCGTCCACCCATGCACACGTTCGCCCTGGAAGCCGATCGCCTGGCGATGGCTCAACCAGAATCGGCGTGCAGCAACCGCGGCCGGAGATCGCCATGTCGGATGAGAAGACCGAGAAGCCGACAGAAAAAAAACTGCAGGATGCGCGCAGGGATGGGGAAGTGCCGGTCAGCCCGGACGTCACTGCCGCAGCCGTGCTGCTGGCCGCGTTGTTGGTGATGAAACTGGCGGGCGGTTATTTCGTCGAACACCTGCGCGCCTTGATGTCGATCGGCTTCGATTTCAGCGCCAATACACGCGATGCCACCGCGTTGCACCGCGCACTCGGTCGCATCGGCGTCCAGGGAGTGTGGCTGACGCTGCCCTTCGTGGTCGCATGCCTGGCTGCCGGATTGATCGGCAGCTTTCTGCAGACCGGGCTCAATGCCTCGCTCAAACCGGTCACGCCCAAGTTCGATTCGCTCAATCCCGTGAACGGCGTCAAAAAACTCTTTTCGTTGCGAAGTCTCATCAACCTGATGAAATTGGGCATCAAGGCCGCGGTGATCGGCGTGGTGCTGTGGTACGGCCTGCGCGCACTGATGCCGACGATCATCGGGCTCGCCTACCAGCCAACGGCCGACATCGCCCAGATCGGCTGGCGTGCGCTGGGCATCCTGTGCGCCCTGGCGGTGCTGGTATTCGTGCTGGTCGGCGCGGCGGACTGGAGCGTGCAGCACTGGCTGTTCATTCGCGACAAACGCATGAGCAAGGACGAGCAGAAACGCGAACACAAGGACAGCGAAGGCGATCCGGAACTAAAGGGAAAGCGCAAGGAATTTGCCAAGGAACTGGTCTTCGGCGACCCGCGCGAGCGCCTCGCCAAGGCCAAGGTGATGGTGGTCAACCCGACCCATTACGCCGTCGCGCTGGCCTACGAACCGGACGGCTTCGGTCTGCCGCAAGTGGTGGCCAAGGGTGTGGACGACGGTGCGCTGGAACTGCGTGCCTACGCGCACAACCAGGGCATTCCGATCGTGGCGAACCCGCCATTGGCGCGTGCGCTGCATCAGGTCGAACTGGGCGGGGCGGTTCCCGAATCACTGTTCGAAACGGTGGCGGTGGTGCTGCGCTGGGTCGACGAGCTGGGCCGCGACAACGATGACGGCAGCGGCCCGCTGCCCTGCTAGGAGATCGCATGCGCCTGACACGGTATTTCGCATACACCGGTGAAGTGGCGATCGCCGCCTTGGTGGTGGCGGTCATCGGCTTGATGATCCTGCCGCTGCCCACCCCGCTCATCGACACGCTGCTGGGCATCAACATCACCCTGAGCGTGGTGTTGCTGATGGTCACGATGTATGTACCCGACTCGATCTCGCTGTCGTCGTTTCCCTCGTTGCTGCTGTTCACCACGCTGCTGCGGCTGTCGTTGAACATCGCGTCGACAAAATCGATCCTGCTGCATGCCGAGGCCGGCCACATCATCGAGAGCTTTGGCGAGCTGGTGGTGGGCGGCAACCTGGTGGTGGGCCTGGTGGTGTTCCTGATCATCACCACGGTGCAGTTCATCGTGATCGCCAAGGGTTCCGAGCGCGTGGCGGAGGTCGGTGCGCGCTTCACCCTGGACGCGATGCCCGGCAAGCAGATGAGCATCGATGCCGACCTGCGCGGCGGCAACCTGAGCGCAGACGAAGCACGCAGCAAACGCGCGCGGCTGGCGATCGAGAGTCAGCTGCACGGTGGCATGGATGGCGCCATGAAATTCGTCAAGGGCGACGCCATCGCCGGCCTGGTGATCACCATGGTGAACATCCTGGCCGGCATCGTGGTGGGCGTGACCTATCACGGCATGAGCGCAGGCGAGGCGGCCAACCGCTTTGCAATCCTGTCGGTGGGCGATGCGATGGTCTCGCAGATCGCCTCGCTGCTGATCTCGGTGGCAGCCGGCGTCATGATCACCCGCGTGGCCAACGAGAACGAGGCCAAGACCAGCTCGCTCGGGCTCGAGATCGGACGCCAGCTCACCGGCAATGCGCGCGCCTTGATGGCGGCGAGCGTGCTGCTGGCCTGCTTTGCGTTCGTTCCGGGATTTCCTGCGGTGCTGTTCCTGCTGCTGGCGGCGGCAGTTGGCGCAGGCGGCTATACGATCTGGCGCAAGCAACGCGATGTCAGCGGCAGCGATCAGCCCACGCTGCCATCCACCAGCCGCAAGGGGGCCAAGGGCGATGCACCGCACATCCGCAAGAGCGCGCCGGATTTCGCCTCGCCCCTGTCGATGCGGCTGTCGCCGCAACTGGCTGCGCGGCTCGACCCGGCACTGCTGGACCAGGCGATCGAGAGCGAACGCCGGCAGTTGGTGGAACTGCTGGGCCTGCCGTTTCCGGGCATTGCGATCTGGCAAAGCGACGCCCTGCAGGACCTGCAGTACGAAGTACTGATCCACGACGTCCCGGAAACCCGCAGTGCCTTGAGCGATACCGCAGACCTGCAGAAGGCGCTGGCCCAACAGGCGATCGCGCCGCTGCGTGCACGCGCGCATCTGTTCGTCGGCATCCAGGAAACACAGTGGATGCTGGAACAGGTGAGCGCGGACTATCCCGGGCTGGTTGCAGAGGTCAACAAGGCCATGCCCGCCCAGCGCATCGCCGATGTGTTGCGGCGGCTGCTGGAAGAACGCATCCCGGTGCGCAACATCAAGAGCATCCTGGAGAGCCTGGTGGTGTGGGGACCGAAGGAAAAGGACCTGCTGATGCTGACCGAGTATGTGCGCTGCGATCTCGGCCGCTATCTTGCGCACACTGCGACCGCAGGCACCGGGCAGCTGCCTGCGGTGATGCTCGACCACGCGGTGGAACAGTTGATCCGGCAGTCGATTCGCGCCACACCGGCAGGCAATTTCCTGGCCCTGCCACCGGAGCAGGCCAACCAGCTGGTCGAGCAGGTGGAGCGCATCGTCGCAGATCAGGCACAGCATCCACTGGCGGTGGTCGCATCGATGGACGTGCGGCGTTATGTGCGCCGCATGATCGAGGCGCGCCTGAACTGGCTGGAGGTCTATTCGTTCCAGGAACTGGGCGCAGAGGTGCAGCTGCAGCCGATCGGCAGAGTGGTGGCCTGATGCGCAAGCCACCGGTCCGCCACGTGCGCATCCTGCCGATCGCCGGTGCACCGTTGCCGCCGCACGCAGCGCCCACACCGGCGCGTGCGACGCAGCGTGTCAGCTTCATGCAACTGCGCCGACGCCTGAGCAGCGTGCTGCGCGGATTGCCGGACATGGTGGTGCCGGAGGACGGCGACGACGCTCCGCCGCTGCCAGACGCTGCGGATGCTGCCAGCGACGGTCACGACGCTGCGCCGCTGCCAGGCGCGCCCGCCTGCCTGGATGACGGCAATCGTGGACAGATCGCCCGAGGCGACGACAGCGACGCCTTGGGTCGGCAGATCGCCGCCGAGTGGATCCGCACCCAACGCGCGCAGATGGCCATCCACCACATCGCGCTGCGGGTGGCCGAATTCTGCAATGCCACGCCGGTGCGCGGCGCAGGGATCTGGGAGGCGTGGCTGGAGATCAACCACGACATCCTGCCGCAGACCACGCTGTTCTTGCGGCTTTCGCCAGACCAGCTATCGCTTCGCTTCGACAGCGGCTCACCCGAGACGCGCGAGGTACTTTGCAATGGAAGAAAGCGTCTGGATACCGCATTGAAGGCCGCGCTCAGCGACACGCTGCAGATCAGCATCGAGGTCGTCTAGCGCCGCACATGCAGAACAGCCATATCGAGGGACCCCGCTTTGTCAACCGAGCCGAGCCCGACGCCAACGGCACGCGACTTGTCGCAAGCGCTGACCCACGTGCCTGCTGCGCGCGCGCAGCTCGGCAGAATCCTGTGCGACCCGCGTACCGCACGCCGCTGCGGCTTTACCGCGCAACGCCGCGGCATCCGGGCCGCGGAAGCGGCGCGCCTGCAGCTGCAGTTCGATAGCGGCACCCTGGAGTTGCGGATCGCCGCACGCGACGGCCTGGCGCTGCTGTTGAACGAAGCCGATGCCGCCCTGCGCACCGCGATCGCCGGTGTGCTGTTGAGCGATGCGCTGCGCGCCTTCGCACCGCTCGGACTGGGCGCTGCCGAGGTCGTCGCCTTCGAGCGCTGCGCGGACGCCGCCAATTGCCTCGACATCGGCATCGCCCTCGGCGACATCGACGCGATCGCGGAGACCGCCAGCCCATTGCTGCTTGCCGCGCTGCACAGCGCGACCGCTGCGCTGGCGACACCATCGCCACTGCCGGCCTGGCTGAGCGGACTGCGGCTGAGCACGCGCCTGCGCATTGGCCAGCGCACGGCAGCGGCGACGCTGCTGCAGTCGCTACGCCCGGGCGATGTGCTGCTGCACGCGCTTGGCCCGGCTCCGGTGCGCAGCGGCGAGTTGCTCTGGGGCATCCCCGGAGGTGCGGTGTTGCGCGCACCGGTGCACCTGAAGCCGCAACAGATGATTCTGGAGACCGCCCCCGCCATGCAGCACGATACGCCCGAGTCCGATCCCTCGCAGCCCACCACCGATGTGGCGGCACTGGAGCTGCCTGTCCAACTGGAAGTGGACCAACTTGCGCTCTCGCTGTCGGTGCTGTCGGGCCTGCAGCCCGGCCAGATCCTCGAACTGTCGGTGCCGGTGGACCAGGCCGACATCCGTCTTGTCGTCTATGGCCAGACCATCGGCATCGGCAGGCTACTGGCGGTGGGCGAACATCTCGGCGTGCAGATCCTCAGCATGTCGGAGACTCCACATGCAGATGCCTGATGTCGGCTCGCTGCTGCTGGTGGTCATCATGCTGGGCTTGCTGCCCTTCGCAGCGATGGTGGTCACCTCCTACACCAAGATCGTGGTCGTGCTCGGCTTGCTGCGCAACGCCATCGGTGTGCAGCAGGTGCCGCCCAACATGGTGCTCAACGGCGTCGCGTTGCTGGTGTCGTGCTTTGTGATGGCGCCGGTGGGCATGGAGGCGTTCAAGGCCGCGCAGAACTACAGTCCCGGTGCCGACAACAGCCGCGTGGTGGTGCTGCTCGACGCCTGCCGCGAACCGTTTCGGCAGTTCCTGCTCAAGCACACGCGCGAGCGCGAAAAGGCTTTTTTCATGCGCTCGGCGCAGCAGATCTGGCCCAAGGACAAGGCCGACACGCTCAAGCCGGACGATCTGCTCGTGCTGGCGCCGGCGTTCACGCTCGGCGAGCTGACCGAGGCGTTCCGCATCGGATTTCTGCTGTATCTGGTCTTCATCGTGATCGATCTGGTGGTGGCCAATGCGTTGATGGCAATGGGTCTTTCGCAGGTGACGCCGACCAACGTGGCCATTCCGTTCAAATTGCTGCTGTTCGTGGCGCTGGATGGCTGGTCCATGCTGATCCACGGCCTGGTCTTGAGTTATCGGTGACGCCATGGACCATGACGATCTGGTGCGGTTCACCTCCGAAGCCTTGTTGCTGTGCCTCAAGGTGTCGTTGCCCGTGGTCGGCGTCGCCGCGCTTGCCGGCTTGCTGATTGCCTTCATCCAGGCAGTGATGTCGTTGCAGGATGCGTCGATTTCGTTTGCGCTCAAGCTGGTGGTGGTGGTGGCTGCCATTGCGGTCACCGCGCCCTGGGGCGCCTCGGCGATCATGCAGTTCGGCCAGGCGCTGATGCAGGCGGCCTTTCCATGATCCGGCGCATTTCCCCAGGCGCTGTGCCGCCGTCACTGCCGACCACGCCCGGCGCCCCGCATCACCATGCCGATGCGCCGGGAGCTGGCGCGCAGCCGCTGGCGGACACGCCCCATCATGCCCCCCGTCTGCGCCCCGTTCCGCCACGCAAGCGGCGACGCGGCATGCGGTCGCTGAATGGCATGGACGACGAACTCGACGCCACCGACCAGGAAGATGCCGAAGCGGCGCGCGTGTCGGCGCTACGCGGCCGCGTCAGCATCGCAGTCGCTCAGCCCCAGGAGCAGGGACAACGTCAGGACGATCAGCATGGCGCCGGTGGTCGCGCACATGCCGGCGATCCGCACGCAGTGACGTGGCCAAGCGCCTCGCCGGTACACTGGGACGAGGATGTGCGTGCGGGTGTCCAGGCAGTCATCGATCGCTATGCGGCAACGCGCGCCGCCGACCAGACGGTCAGACGGCACGCCCTCACCGCCGCGTTCGTGGAGTTGCGTGACATCGGCATTGCCCATCCAGTCGCCGCATCGCTGACCACCATGGTCTGGCTGTTGATGCGCGAGCACCTGCAATCGGTCCAGGCGAGCACCTTGTCCGAAAGCGTCGACACCTTGCGCAAACGCCTGGCGGAGATGGTGCGCGCGCAACCGGAGCCCACACCGGCGCTGCGCAGCTACAACCTGCTGCTGCCGCTGATGCTGATCAGCGCGGGAAAGCCGCGCAGACCCGCTGATTGTGCGCGTGGCGTCACACGTTTGAACACGCTACTGATGGAACACCAAGACGGGGCCGCTCAGGGGATTCGTGCATGATCATGCAACTTCGCATACTGACGGGAATACACGCCGGCGCGCGATTAGATTTGCAGCCAGGCAGCTACACGTTAGGCGCCGATCCCCAGGCCGAGATCCGGATCGAAGACTGGCCTGATGGCCCGCTCATCATCGAGGTGGATGCAGATGGTCAAGTTCGTTATCGCAGCGACGCGTTGCCAACGACACCGTTTGTTGCGCTGCATCCAGTGCGTTTTGGTCCGTTGGTGCTGTGCGTCGGCGAGGCTGCTGCCGATTGGCCGGACGATGTGGCGCTGCTGGAGCGGTTGCTGTCTCCAGCCGCGACGCCGGCAACACCCCCACCACGCAAGTCCAGGCGCACTGCGCTGCGCGCAGTGGTGGGCGCCATGTTAGCGCTGGCCGCCGCAGCGCTGCTGCCCTCCCTGCTACCGGCCTTTCTCTCCGATGCCGCTCCCGCGCGCAGCCAGGACAACCAGCTCAACCAGGTCCGGTCCGTGCTGAAACGGCTGGGCTTGCGCGAAGCGCGCGTGGAACAGGTTGGTACGCGCGTGCGCGTCGAGGGTTTGGTGGCGAGCAGCGCGGATGCGGCACGCCTGCGCGTACAACTGCACCGGTACCAACATGCGGTCACGGTCGATGTGCTGGTGGTGGATGAGGTGCTGGCAACCCTGCGCGATACCTTGGCCGACCGCGATCTGAACGTTCGCTACGACGGTCAAGGCGTGTTCTCCATCGCCGGCAGCAGCGACAACGCGGAGCGTGCAATCCAAAGGATTGCCGATCTACGCAGCGATCTGGGCCCGGAGGTCCGCAAGCTGCATGTGGACATCACCCAGCAGGACCCGTCGGTAAAACCGCCCGCCAATTACGACGCCGCGCTGCTCGCCGACGGATTGCATTACGTCGAGACCCCGGACGGCACCAAGCACCTGACTTCCCTGCCGCAGCACGCGGCGCCATGAGAACCGCACCATGTTCGATGCCATGACCCACACGGTTACCCAGGATATGAGCAAGATCTTGCAGACCAAGGCGGAGGATCTCTCCGGTGAACGACTGCGCAACATCGATGCAGCGCTGCACACGACAGCGCAACAACTCCGTGTGCACTGGTCTGCAGCGAGCGATCAGGCTGCGCGCAACAATTTCACCGTCTTGCACGACGGCATCAACGCCGCACGCGACATCGTCGCGCACATTGCCAGCATGCCTTGATCATCGAGTTCCTTGGCCACGTTGGTCAAGCAAAACGCGCCGGCAGGCGCTCCACGTTACTTCACCTTTAGCTGAGGAGTATTTATATGTCGGATTTACAATCGATTGGGCCGCGATTGGGCCAGGGCGGGGATCTGTTTAAATCGGACTTTTCAAGCAGATACGACAATCATATGAGCAGCCAGACTTCAGACAATCAGATGGATAGTCTGATGGGTGGCATTGGCCATTCAGCCTCCGCGCAGGAGCGCATGAACAACTACCTGACCGAGAAGAAGAACGAACTTGACTTCAACGTAGCGCTCAACAAATTCATCGGCAAGGCTGGCGACAACGCGAAGCAGCTGGTTGGCCAGTAATGGGCCCTGACATGACGCAGGGCCGGTGCATGGCCCTGCGCATGTCGTACGACAGATGAGCAGCACCCGATTCGAAGCGATCGTTCGGCAGATGTGCGAAGCACTGGACCTGCCGGATGTGCAGACGGTGCTCAGCAAACGCGTGCTGTGGGTGGACGGGTTTGAAGTCTATCTGCACATGCCTGCAGCCCAGACCGACGATGAAGCACAGCAAGCGCCGGAAGAAGAAGCGCTGTATCTACGCATCTGCTACGGCCTTGCTCCTGCGGGACGCAGCTTGACGGTCTTCCGGCTATTGCTGGAAGCCAACCTCTCGGTGTACGCGCAGGACCAGGCGCAACTGGGATTGAACGACGCCGGCGTGATCGTGCTGATCGTGCGCGTTCCGCTGGACGACGACGTCGACGGCGCATGGATCTGCGATCTGCTCGCCCACTACGCCGAGCATGGCCGTTACTGGAACAACAATATCTTCATTGCACACGACGAAATGTTTGAAGGAATCGCGACAGGGAATTATCTGTGGCTACGCGCCTGAGGTGCTCGGCCGTGCATGCAAGCTGATGCCTGCAGCGAGGCAGGCACGACTCAGCAGCACGCTGATCGGAGCCTTGCGCATCCGCTGCGCTGGGTCACATCGCCACGCTGTCGCGCCGTGATTTCCCCTCGCAGGATTTCTTACGCCATTCATCACTCGCAAGGACACTCGCCAATGAATCTCGCCATCCCCTCACACACCACTGCGAGCTTGCAGCCGTCCTCGTTCTCCCTGTCGCAGCAGCAAGCCCTTACCGCGGTGATCATGAGCATGCTGGCGTACTGCATGCAACGCGTGCTCAGCGACATGCTGCAGTCACAGGATCAGCCATCCAGTAACGGTCAGTCACCGACCACCCCCAATCCGACGCCCTCGATGCCGCCATCGAACCCGCCGAGTTCCACCAACCCCGGCGGACAACACGGCAGCGGGACTGGCAATGGCAGCGGCGGCAATGGCAGCAACACCAACAAAGGCAACGGAAGCACCAGCGGAACAGGAGCCGGCAACGGCACATCCCGCAGCAACCCGGGTCAACCGGCAACGCCGCCTGGCACCGGCCAGCCGGTAACGCCCAGCCCCAACGGCACGCAAGCATCCCTGCCTCCCGGCAAGGTCGTCACCGCACCGCCCGGCGTACAGAACAAGCCCATCGTGGTGCATAAGGGCGAGGTGTTCGACGGCAAGAATCAGAGCTATATCGGCGGCCCCTGCCTGGGCAAGGGCGATCAGGACGAGCACCAGCAACCGTTGTTCGTCGTCGAGGACGGCGGCTGCCTCTGCAACGTCAACATGACGGGCGGCGGCGACGGCGTGCATTTCATGGGCAGCGGCAAGATGGTCAACTGCGTCAACGAAGATGTCAGCGAGGATGCGGTCACCATCGATGGCCAGGGCAACCGCGAGCATGATGCGGGAATTGCAGGTTGTAGCGCTGAGGTCAGCGGCCGGCCGAAGGTCGAGATCATCAATTGCACGTTCAAGAATGCCGCAGACAAGGTCGTGCAGGACAACGGTGCTGCCGACGTGGTGATGTCGGGTGACACCGTCGAGGGTGCCAGCAAGGTCTTCCGCACCAACGGTGGGCATGCCGATATCAATACGAGCCTTCAGGTGGAAAACTGCGAGTTCAATCAGGTCAAGGAAGCAGTGTTCCGCACCGACGCGCCAGGCGCGACGGTGGAGTTGGCAAACCTGACGACCGATGCGCCCGACGAGGTGATTGCTCCCAACGCGTCCCAGGCCATCGGCGCGACACGCATCGGCCATAAGGCCTACAGCGGCTGACCACACCCTGCACCGTTGCTGTGCGTCGAGCGCGCCCGGCAGATGCACTGCGTTGACGCATCTGCCGGGTATCGGCGCCCGGTGGTGTCGAGGTCCACATGCGAGGTGTCGAGCGTGACCCGTATCCGCCCTTCCACCCTGACATTCGGGCTGCCTGGCAACAGCCATGGCGCGGCGCATGCGGGTACGCCGTCGCCGCACAAGCAGGCCCATCACCGACTGCATCAACTGGATGGGCCGGCGGCCGAGTCCGAAGCACGCGCTGCAGAACTGGATGTGGCCGCACGGGTGTATCGCTACAGCGCAGCTGCTGCCGACACCGGACGGGGGGCGCCTGCGCCACGCGAGACAGGCAGGCTGCGGGGCGTGCGGAAGTCGTTGCAGAAGCTCGCCCGGCTCGCCGGCACGGCGGTGGGCATCGCCCGGCAGGCCACTCCCGACCATACGCGCCTGCTGCGCTACCAGGGCACATCTGCGCAGCCTGCACCGCCCGCTCGGGCAGAGCCGGGCCACTGGCACACGCTCGCTCCTTTGCAGACAGCGACATTCGCCGCCTCGCAACGGCTAAGCGACGCCCGGATCGCCGTGCGCAAGGCCGCCGCGCTGGAGCGCCTGGTGGTGCTGCATATCGATCGCCTGGAGCAGGACACAAGCCTGCAGGCCAGACGCGCGCCGCGCCTGGCCGACCGTGCCAACGCCACCCGCAAACGCCAACAGGTGCTGGCCACCTGGAATACGCTGCTCCGCAAGCACATCGCCAGCTGCAGCGAGCGCTTGGCGCGTACCGAGCACCAGCTGCAGCAGCAACTGGACCAGCTCACGGCCATGCCCGCGCCTGCTGCAAACGAGCGCCGACCGCGCTTGCGTGACCTGCTCAAGCACGAAGCCGCGCTGGAGCGCATCCGCCAGCAGCACCAGCACGCGCAGCACCTGTCCGCCCTGCGCGAGAAACAGCAGGCCTTGCTGCAGCGCCTGGAAGCGCGCGCCGCCAACCTCGACACCACACTGGCACAGGCGCTGCAGTCAGCACTCATCGTGGCCGGCGACCTGTTCGAGACCGCTGCGCGCACCGACGCGTTGCGTGCACTGCTGCCGGCGCTGGCGGATCTCACACAATCGCTCGAGGAGGAGGTTGACCGCGCGGCGGCCGACGACCTGCGCGCCAGCCAGGCGCTGCGGGCCGCATCGGACGCACTGATGGCCGCGCAGATCGCGCAGACCGCCTCCAGCACAACCGATGCCGCTGCGGCCACCGCATTGCGCAACCGCTTGTCGTCCTGGGCGAGCGGGCTGTCCACCACGCGTTTCGCAGACCAGGCGGTGCCTGCAGCGGGGATCGTGGCCATCGCGCTCGGCGCGCTGCGCTCGGCAGTGGCCAGTGTGCTCGGCGACAACTGCGCTGACGCCGCGGCGCTGCTGTTGGCCACCTTCGACCGTGTCCACGACAGCACCTGGAGCGCGCTGATCCCCGCCGATCCGGAACGGCCCGGAGACCCGCCGGGCATGACGATGGGCGAGCACTCCGCCATTGCCCGCGCAGCGATCGAGGCGGCGACAACGCATTGGCTGGAGACCCTGGGACGTGTGCCACGCGGCCGTCAGGTACTGGGCCAGTTGATCCAGGCACGCCACGAGCGTGCCGCCGACCCCGGCCGCCAGGACATCGCGCGCATTGCGTTGCGGGCCGATGCGCTGCTGCGCGCCGCACCTGTGGACGATACCGCCACGCGGTGCTGGCTGAGCGGTGCGCGCCGCGCCGCCGGTGTCGCCCTGCACGCGGCCGACCCGGCAGACGCGTTGCGCACCTGCAGCAGCGACGAACGCGCGGCCTACCATGCGCTGCGCAATGGCTACGAGTCGCGTGCTCCCGATTCGGCGTATGCGCGTGCAAACGCCCACCTGCAGGCGTTCGGCGAGGCGGTGTGCACTGCCACCTCGCCGCATCCTGCCGGCGCACACGCGAGCGCTCCCAATCCACTGCAGGCCTTGTCGGAGGGGCTTGAGGTCGCATCGGCCACCGCACTGCCGACACCGCGTCGACGCGCAAACCTGGCCCTGGAGCACGCCGCGGCTGCCTTGGCCGGCTACCTGGGCGCATTGCATGCGGCCCGACCGCAGGGCAGTGTTCCATCGCAGGCCGAGTTGCACTGGCAGGCGGCGGCCGAGCTGCTGCAATGGGTCGATGAGGACGTGGACCGCAGCGGCGTGGTCTTCGATGCCGCCACCCTTGCACGCATCGCCGAACGTGCCGCAGCGCTGCACAACCACCATCAGGCGCAGGCATCCCGAACCCCGGGCGGTGCAGCGGTGCAGGCAGCACCACCGGAAGGATTGCGGCGTGCCTGGGAGCAGGTGCGGAGCGGTCGCTGCACCGCGCCAGCCGCGTTCGATCTGTTGCGCACCTGCCTGTCTACGGTGCGGGCGGAGCACGCAGAGCAAGCGGCGGAGCCGCAAGCAGGCGATCCCTCGCCACAGGCCACGTTGTGGCTCGCACATGCGCAGGACTGCCTGGCGCATTTCGACGCCGTCGTCGACAAGACCTTGCAGTTGATGAAGCAGACCGGTGCCGGCGCCCTGGCTCACCCCGAGGCATTGCTGGACCTGCTGCGCGACATGCTCTCGCACCTGGAATGGCGCGACCGCTGGCGGATGACCTGCCAACAGACCTGGGGCGCCAATCTCGCACCGCTTTCGGCGGCAGCTGCGATTGCAGGGTCTGCGTTCGGCCTGGGTACGCGACTGATCGCCAGCATGCAGTGCAATCGCGATGCCTCGCTGGAGTTCTATATGGGACGTACCGGCCTGTACCTGCAGATCAGCCGCCAATCCGCGACGCAGCGCCAGCTCGCTGCGGGCCTGACTGTCGGCTATGGCATCGATGTGGAAAGCGACTACGCGGCAGCCGGGGTGTCGGCCGCCGTGGACTGGCGCTATCGGCGCGAGGCCGGCGTGGAAGACGGCCTGCAGCTCCGTATCCCCCGGTTGGGCAAGGGAGGCGAGCCGGAGCTGCTGCAGGCATTTTTGCGCATGCTGGAGCATCTGGTACGCCGCGCAACGCCCGATCCTTCCGCACAGCCCCCCGGCGCAGACTGGATGCAGGCATTGCTGGCCGAGCATCCGGACGCCAGCGTCGGGCTGATCGACCAGGCCGCACGCGTCAGCCAGGGCACCGAATGCAGCGCCAGCGTCAGCGCCGGCCTGCGTGCAGGCGATGCGCACGGCCGCCGCGCGGGCGGTGCGCTGGGGCTCGGCGTCAAGTCGCGCCAGGACCTCGGCTGGACATCGACGACCGTGGCCGGCTACATGACCACGCACTACTGCGACGCCACCGCCGCACGCCGGGTGGAAGCGGCCGCACGCCTGACGGCCGGCGCGCAACTGGCGCTTGCCCAGCATCGACACGGAGGCGCATCGGCAACGCCTGCGGCCAGCACCACGCTCTCGGCACTCGATGCCGGCTATGTCGCCGAAGTGAGCGCGGACGTGGCCACCGCGTTCTGCACGCTGTTCCAGTTCGGTGGTGAAATCGATGCGGCCCGCAGCGACCGCGCAACCGACTTCGCGCAATTCGCCGCGTTCGAGCGCCTGGTCCGCACCCAGTGGGAGCGCTGGGCCGACTACGGCCTGGTCAAGCTGGGCAACGATGTCGACCAGACCTTGCAGCCGGTGCTGGCAGAGCTGCAACTGGAGCATTTCATGCAGCAGGCCAGGCGCTTTGCCGATGGCAACGCACTGGCTGCGCTGTTCGCCGACGAGGCGTTACGTAGCGAAGCTGCACCGCTGCTGGACGTGCACCGCGCACTTGCACTGGTGGCGCAGGATGCAGGTGACGACACGGCTGCACTCGCCGAGCGCACCGCCTTCGACGCGTTGCTGCAGCAGCCCGCCGTGTGGGAGCCGACGTTGCTGCTGGTCCGCGAGAAGGCAAAACTGACCGAAGAACGTGGCGTGGACTTCATCGTCAAGCGCCAGCGCAACCGCATCGCCGAGGCCATGCGCACGGTCGGTCAGTGGCCAGCGTACGAAGCGGTGCCGCGCGCCGTATCGCCCCGCTCCACCACCACTACTCGCACGTAAGCCGCGCACCGGGCTGGCCCCGGGACCGCCAACAAACGACAGACGCAACGGCGGTTGCGTCTGTCGTGGCGGCGTGCGCGACGCAGTGGGTCAGCTGCAGGATCGATCGCTCACGGCCTGCCGTTTTCCCACTGGCGAAGTTCCTCGCTTTCGTGCAGTGCCTGCCTGAGCTTCTGTAGCTCGGTCTTGAGTGTCTTGGTCAGGTCGTTGCGTGGCACGCCGCTGAACATCGCCGCCTGCCCGGCGTGCAGGCGGTCGAGCACAGTGTCGATGGTCGCAATCGAGACCGATTGCGTGCCGACCTCCGTGCGCAATTCCTCCAGGGCTTCACGCAATCTCCCCGCCAGCGGCCCAGTTGCAGGCGCAAGCGGCTGCCCCTCCTCCAGGGCGCGCGCAATCTCTGCCGATGTCGGCGCCGAAAACAGCGCGATCGCCGCCTCGACGGGTTCGGCCAGCGCCTGAAGCGTGCCTGCGATGGTGCGTTGATGATCGGCGGCGCTGGCGGCGCGTTCCTGGTCCAGGCGCGTGGCCTGGGTGGTGTTGGCGCCGTTCTTGGCCTTGAGCGCATTCCAGATCGTGTCGTTGAACAGGGTCTGCGCTGCCTGTTGCACGACCGTGGCGGTGGAATTGGCGGCTTCGCCCGCAACGCTGCCGTTTGCGTTACCGCCACGCAAGGGCGCAGCGATCAGGCGGCCGGCCCCGAGCGAGGCGAAATTGGCCAGCACGTTGCTGAGCATGTGACGGCCCAGCACATCGCGTACCGCAGTGGTGATCGCGTTGGTGGTGCTCAAGGCCTGCCTGGCCAACGCCAGGCCTTCCATCCCGGTTTCCAGCAGGTAGTTGGGGAAATGCACGGCGTCAGACCATTGCGCGGGCCGACGGGTCTTGTCCGGCAATGCCAGCGCAAACAGATTCAGCCGCTGCTGTCCGCCAAGCAGGTCGGGCACGCGCGTCTGGCCGGTACGCGCAACCGCCTTGCCGGTTTCGAGCATCGCCTTCTGCACCACCCCTGCCCCGCCAATGGCGAGCGCGCTCAAGCCCAGTTGGCCGGCCGGCGTACGCGTGCCCGGGTCGGCGGAGGTCCGCCGCGCCGCGTTGAATCCCGCGTTGATCGTCGGCTTGAGCAGCAAGGTGTCCAGGGACTTGTCGTCCAGGGTCGATTGCCACTGGGTGATTCCCTGGCGGAGGTCGTAGGTCTGCGCCTTGAGCTCGGGAAGCGTTGCGGTGTTGCCCTCGCCGGGACGCGTGAAGCGTTTGCCCTCGGCAGTGATTTCCAGCAGGGCCGGCGGCGGATCGGGCACCAGGATCTTGGGGTCGATGGCCTGGAACCGCGGCAGGTTGGCAACACGCGCGCGCCGGTCCATCGCCGGGATCAGCAATGTATCGCTGGTATAGGACATCAGACCCGCCACCGTGCCGGACAGCGTCGTCGTACTCAGCGTCTCCGATCCGGGCGCACGCGCGCCATCGTAGGCTGCACCCGCGGCGAGACCGAACGGAGTCCGCATCGAGCCGATGACGAAGGCCCTGAGGCACTCGTAAGCGATCGGCCACGCTGCCTTTGCGCCTGCCGTCTTCATATCGCCGACGATCTGGTATCCGGCATCCGGCCCGAACGCGGCGATGCGTTCGTCCACGCGCGCGTCCGCCCATTCCAGATACGCGGCCTGCAGTGCCTCCTGCTCCTCCGAGGGCGCTGCAAAGCGCAGATTGCCCAGGCGAGTCCGTAGCTGCGCCTTCAGCTCAGCGGCCGCCGCCGCGCTGCGCTGCGCATAGCTCGCTGCAACGGCAGGCGCATGCGGCTCATCGACGACCGAGGACGCGGGGCTTACATACGGAGTGTAAAACGCCGCGTCCGTCGACTCGGAAGAATGCGATGACTGCGAGGACTCCGAGCGATGTGATGCACCATGCGAGGACTCGGCATGACTTGCGTCGGTGGTCACGCGACGTGCAACCGGTGCGCGGCGACCGCGCAATACCGGGCCCGAAGAGGGCAGGCCGGCAAGCGGCCCGGTTGGCACTCGCGCCTGTGGCAGGGCGACGGCCTCCTCGGCATGCGTCGGGCGTGTGGGTGCAGGAGACGTTGCGCGGCCGCTGGAAGAGGTCCCGATGTTGCTGGAGAGCTTCATGAGGCCACCTCGGCCGTGCTGCCGGCCTGCGTCACCAGCGCGTCCAGCACCACACGTGCGGCCACCTGCCCGCGCTCCAGCGCAGTGGCCACGGCATCGGGCGTGCGTTCGACCAACAGCGGGCAAACACAGAGCAGGCCAAGGTCCGAGAGCGTGAGCCGCCAGCCGTATTGGGTCAGCAATTGTTCCTGCAGCGCCAGCAGCGTCACCACCTCCTCGCCGCCGAGCTCGCGTGCGGCCAATGGCAGGATCACTTCCGGAAACGCCGTCATCCCGCCCTGCTGCATCTGCGCGTGGACACGGCACAGCATGCCCGCAGGACCAAGGATGGTTTCGCCTTGGCCAAGTCGCTGCGCAAGCTCCTCAGGCAACCCAAGACGGACTCCCAGGCTGGTGAAGAATGTGTCGTTCGCTGTGTGGAGATTTCCCAATTCCGACATTGTCCGAAATCCTCGAGAAAGTATGCGATGGGTACCGATACACCATTCCGGTAGGAGAAAGTCTCCATTACCGGATGCATAGCCGGGTAACCCCCTGCGAAAGACTCTTGCCGCGCGCGAAGATGTCCTGCTGAAAAATGTGCAACCGAGACCTGGATCATGTGCCTTGCACTCTGGAGCACGACAGGATCATGTTGCACAACCCGGATGCGGGATTAACGCCATTGCACCCCGGACATTCGATTCGCATCGCTATGCCCGACTTCGCGATGCAGGTCGCAAAAAATGGTCAGCGTGCTGCATTGTTGCCGCCCATAGCGGCCACCCCAAACATCAGACGTGGATTCGCTATCGCGCGTTGCGTTTCACCCTATTTCATCAATACAAGCGAGTGGTATTCATGAAGGTTTCTTCCGCACCCCAGACAGCACGCTCCTACACTAACCCCGTAGTGAATTCACCCAGCGCCGAAAGGCAAAGCAGGCCGACCACAAAAAGCGATGGGCCGCTTGCACAGCTCCAGGGACGTTCCGCTCCGAAAAGATATCGCACCGCCCCCAAGCCTGCTCAGTCGAACGCACAGGCTCAGCAGATGCGGCCACTTGGCATGCCGCCATTCCATGCAGGCACCAGTAACGATTGCGGTCTTCATACGATTGCGGCACTGACCGGGCTCGCCGAGGCGGATGTTGTCAACGGGCTTGGCCTGACACCGGACAACATTCAATACATCAGCCAGCATGGCATGACGCCAGACCAGTTTACCTGGGCGATTAGTAAATTCGAAAATGGCAGTGTCAAACACCAGCGCGGATCGCCGCAAGACCTTGCAAGTGCGCTTCATCAGCTTCCAAACTACGAAAAGATTGCGATCGGCATGGAGCGTCATTCAGGCATCGGACACCTCGTTGCTGCGATGCGCCAAGGTGAAAAACTGGTCATCTGGGATCGCCAGGTCAGCCATGTAACAGAAGTGCGAACGAGAGAGGAGTTATTGAATTATTTCAATAGCAATAATGTGTCAAGTGTTCAAACGTGGTCCCGTCAGTGATTCCCGGTAGCCCGCAGCTATCCGCAGGCAACTGAGAAAAACCTCTGCAACATCCTTCTGCAATTGCTGCAGGGCTGCAGCCCAACCGCTCAGCCCTGCAGTGGTCCGGCCGTTCACCTTTTCCGGGCAGGCCAGGATAATGCGCTTCGGGCAGGCGATAGCAGAGAGAGTCCCCCAGCGCGCTGGCCTCTCACGTTTCGATGCAGCGTCATTGCTCCGCTCGCCACTTCCACAGCTCTCGCGAACACCCCCGGTCCGGGGGCCGGTGCAGGAATGCTTGCCGGTCGCAGATAACAGCCGGCAAGGGACATTGGCGTTCAAGGTAGCAAGATGGTGGTCGCCAACCTTTGTCAGGCGGCCACCGTCTATCGAACCGCGAGAGCGTGCGCCTGAAATCAGTTAATCGGCACGCCAATGCATCAGGCGATCGTGGTGATCGCCCTGCACTGCTCTCACAGCAAACGCCGAACGAAGGCGAGCATTACCTGCGCCGCCCACCCCTCAAGCTCCTGAGATTCTCCTTCGTATCCGCCTCGAAATTGTCTGCAATGGGCTTGGGAATAGTCTGTTTACCCAGTGGCACCCCGCCCGCGTCTTCCAGATTCTGGCGAATCTCGCCTTTCTTCTTCTCCTTGTCCAATCGCATCTCTTCGTAATGCAAACCTGCCAACACGGGCACTTTGAGCATCTCAGTCGATTTGCTGATGCTGCTACCTACTAAATAACCTTTAACCGCATCAGTTGGCTGTTGCCGCTCGGCTGCCCCCTTGCCTGCTCCCTTGGCTGCGCCCTCGGCTGTCCCCTTGGCCGCGCCTTCGCCTGCGCCCTTGCTCGCCCCCTTGCTCGCCCCCTTGGCTGCACCCTCGCCTGCCCCCTTGCTCGCCCCCTTGGCTGCGCCCTCACTTGCCGCCTTGGCAGCGCCCTCGGCGACCCCTTTGGCGGCCCCCTTGGCTGCGAGCCTGGCCGTAGGTCCGCCGACAGCGCCAACCACCGCCCCAGCCATGTTGATGCCGGCGAGTTTCCACGCGAGCGACATGTCGCCGCCTTGCAGTGCGGTGTCGAGGACCTGTGCTGCCTGCGCTTCGCTCTCCAGTGCCAGCGCTGCTGCATCGGCAAACTCGCCGATGACGGGGATGCCGTTCAGTGCACTCAGTCCGACCGAGGCCCAGTCCAGGATCTTGCTGTCCCATTTCAGGAACTCATGCAATCCCTTGCCGACGGTACCGATGTCCTTTTTCTTCTTCTTGATCTCGGGTTGATCGGCCTTGCCCATCAACATGTCCGCGACGGCCTTCTGCTGGTCGGGTGATGTGGCTGCGTGCGTGGGCGATTTCTCCGCGGTCTTGTTGGCCGCCGTCATATGTTCGTAGAACTGCTGAAAGTCCTTCTTGCTGATCTTGCCCGAGTCGACGACATGGCCACCACCGAAGAAGCTGTGCGGCTTCTTGTAGCCGGTGATCGAGTTGTTCAACACGCCGAACAGCAGCGGGTCGCCCAACAGCTGTTTGGCGGCGTCGCGCACTGCGGGGTCGGCTTTGTCGTCTTTGGCGATCGTGTCGAGCTTGTCGCGCGTCACCTCCTTGCCGTCGCCGAAAAACGCGTCCTGGTGGCTGTTGATGGTGTCCAGCGTTTTCAGTTCGGGCGCGGTCAGGTGCATCTGCGATGCGGATTTCTGCAGGAAATCCGGGGTACTCATCGAACCCGAGTCTCCCGCCAGCGCCTTCCACTGATCGGGGTGCTCACGAAAATACTGCGCGGCAGCGGTGACCTGCGGTGGGCGCTTCTGGGTCTTGTCGTCGCCTTCGACCAGGTGCTTGAACGCGTCCTGGTTCAGATCCTTCGGCAGATAGTCCGAATAACGATAGAACTCGCGCATCGCGTCGCTTTCGGTCATGACCGTCGGCTCGGTCTTGTCCGGGCTGTCCGACGCCACATAGTTTTGCGTGTAGCCCTTGGCTTGCTTGGTGGCGTACTCCGCCACCTGCGCGTGGCCGGCCGAGAACTTGCCGAGATCGCCGGCCTTGATCTTGCCGCCGCATTTGCCATCGCCCTGCGAGCCGATGGCGAAGAACAGCCGCGGGTCCTTTTGCAGTTCCGTCAATGCCTTCTTCAGATCCGGCGGTGTCGCCGGGTCGTTGATCTTCGCATCGAGATCGGCCCACGCGAGCGGCAGCTTGTCCTTGTGGCGATCGAGCGTGGTGACGATCTCCAACTCGTTCTGGGTGAGCGTCCCGCCATCCCACGTGACCGAAGAGCCGTCCACCGGCGGCGGCAGGTCGCGCCCTTTCATTTTTTCGGGATTGTAGGTCGCATTCTTCCCACCCATGGCAGTGACTTGCGGATGGCGATCGGCAAAGTCGTAGAGGTTGGCCGCAATCAGCTTGCCATTGCACTTGCCCTGGTCGTCGTGGTGGTGCTTGCCGTGTCCCTGGGATGCCATTGCGAAGAACAGGCCGGGGTCCTGCTGCAGACCTTGCAGGGCTTTTTTCAGGTCAGGCGGCGTGGCCGGATCGTTGATCTTTTCATCGAGCTTGTCGAACTCGATCGGCGTCATGTCGCGATGCTGATTGAGCGTTGAAACGATCTCCAGCTGGGATTGCGTAAGCGTGCCGCCGTCCCAGGTAACCGTGGAGCCCTCTGCTGCCGGCGGCGGCGTGTCTCCCTTGATATTTTTTGGATTGAACTCGGCGTTCTTCCCGCCCAGATCGGTCACCTGTTGATGGTGGTCTGCAAAATCCCACAAATCGGCGGCCTTGATCTTGCCGCAGCATTTGCCATCGCCCTGCGAGCCGATGGCAAAGAACAGACGCGGGTCTTTCTGCAGGCCTTGCAGCGCGCTCTTCAGATCGGGGGGTGTGGATGGATCGTTGATCCTGTCGTCGAGTTTTGCGAACTCAAGCGGCATCTTGTCCTTGTGCTGATTGAGTGTCGAAACAATCTGAAGCTCCGATGCGGTGAGCGTGCCGCCGTCCCAGGTCACCGACGATCCATCCACCGCGGGCGGCAGCTTGGATCCCTTGATGTCCTTGGCATCGAAGGGGGTCGCTAGCGTCGGCCAGGAGGTGCGTTTCTCGATCGGCTGGCTGGCCTGCATGTCGTCAGCCGAAGGCGTGGACAACCCAGCCAGTCCGCTGCCTGATCCATCGTTCGGCGCATTGCCGTAGATGGCGGCAAGCAGCTGGTAGATCTGCTGCAGGAACAGGTTATCCATCGCCAGCAACAGATCGGAGTCGTTCATGGCCGAATCGGATCCGGGCGCCTCCGGAGACGAGGCGTCATCCGTGAGAGGGAGAAACAGACCGGCGGCACTCCCGGTCGATAGCGTGTTGAGCGACATGTGCGGCCTCGCAGTGACAGAGCAGTGACAGAGCAGCTGCATATGAGTACATGCTCATACGGTCACACGGGCATGTCTCATGCGGCGAGCACAAATGTTGCCACCGCCGGTACGGGGCGCATGCACCGATGAACTATTTTGGCGAAAAAAGCGCAAGAAGCCGCGCGCAGACGACGAGCCTGCAAACCGGCGTAGAGGTAAGACACCCCCGCGCCACGATGGTGTCGCTGCCTGTGCCGATATCGGTCATGTCGGTCTCGATGGTCACCGTGCCGGTACGATCCGGCGCGCACGCACCCGCCTTGGACATCGGCGCGCCGCACACGGCAGCGGCCATGCCCATCCCGATCAGCCATTGCCCGTCGCGCACGCTGGCGTGCGCCGCCTGTTTTAACAGCGCGCGCGCCTTGTCATGCTCGGCGCGTGCAGTGGCCAGCGATATCTCCGGATACTTGCCCGTGGCATGGACGTTTTCCTTGCAGGCGATCCGGATGGCAGCGGCTCACTGCGCGATCAGGAACACCGCATAGATGTTTTCGGTGTAGGTGATCGTGCCGGTCAGCAGGCTTTCGCCGATGCCCTGGGCTCCGGCGCTTGGCGCAGGCGGCGGCGGTGGGGCCGGTGGCGAAGGCGGCGACACCACCGAGCCTGGCTTTGGCGCTGCGGGGGCCGACCAGGTGCCCGCCTCGACGCCATAGGCAAAATTGGGGGCGACATCGGAGATGCTGTAGATCCCGCCGAGCCGCACGCCGTAAGCAGCGGCCAGTCCTTGGGCCGATTCGCGCGACTGCGTGGCGGCTTCGCGCTTGAGGTCTGCACGCAAGGCAGCGGCATCGGCGTAGGCGGTCTGCATCGACAGCACCTGGACATGCTCATTGGCCTCCAAGCCGCCGAGAAAGGCACGCACATCCTTCAAGGACGTAAAGGTGCCGCGGATCTTGCGCTCCACGCGTGTTCCCTCGAAGACCGATTTACCCGCCTCGTAACGCGATTGCGGCGCAATCGACAACGCAGAGGCATACAGCGAGTCCTTGAGCACGCGGTTGCGCTGCAACCCATCCAGGACCACACGGGCGCGCTCTTCGACGAACGTGCGTGCCAGGTCGGGCTGCGGATTGGTGTTGCTGACCTTCAGATCGACGATGAACCGGTCCGGGTCCACGGTCCGATAGGCCTGCCCCTTCACCAGCAAGTGCGGCTGCGAGGGCAGCGTATTGATCTGCGCTGCGCCCACGGCAGGTAGCATGAGGGCGGTGGCGAGCATCCAAGCGGCGAATCTGTTCATTGTCGTCTTCCTTGATGGCGGGTGATGCCCCTAAAGCGTGGGGTCCTGCAGAAGCGCCGCCACGTCCGCACACAGCCGATCGACCGCCGCCGGCGTGGTGGCCCATGAGGTCACGAAGCGAATGACCAGGCGGCCATCGCTGCGGGTTTCCCAGCGTTCGAAATCGTAGCGCCGGGTGAGCTGTTCGGCCTGCGCTGTGCTGACGACGATGAACTGCTGGTTGGTCGGCGAGTCGCTGGTGAACTGCACGCCAGCGGCCAGCAAGCCGGCGCGCAAGCGCTGCGCCATGGCATTGGCATGCGCGGCCAGCTCGAGGAACAGGCCGTCTTCGAACAAGGTGGCGAACTGCGACCCCAGCAGCATGCCCTTGGCCAGCAGCGCGCCGCGTTGCTTGATCAGATAGCGGAAGTCCGCCTGCAATGCCGGAGTGACGATGACCAGCGCTTCGCCGAGCAAGGCGCCGTTCTTGGTGCCGCCGATGTAGAACGCATCGGTCAGCGCGGCAATCGTCGGCAGGTCCAGATCGTTGCCAGCGGCAGTCAGTGCGGCGCCCAGGCGTGCGCCATCCAGGTACAGCAGCAGGTCGTGTGCGCGGCAGAAACGCGACAGCGCCTGGAGTTCGGCACGCGTGTAGATGGTGCCGCTCTCGGTGCTGTTGGAAATGTAGACCAGGCGTGGTTGCACCATGTGCTCGTTGCCGTGCACGTCCAGCAACGGCTGGATCAGCGCCGGGGTCAGCTTGTCGTGCAACGCGGGCACGGCCAGCACCTTGTGGCCGGTGGCTTCGATGGCGCCGGTTTCGTGCGTGGCGATGTGCCCGGCCTCCACCGCGATCACCGCCTGGTGCGGGCGCAGGAACGCCGCGATCGCCGTCAGGTTGGTCTGGGTGCCGCCGACCAGCAGATGCACGTCGGCCTGTGCCTGCGCGACTGCATTGCGAATCAATGCAGCCGCACGCGCAGTGTGGCGATCGGTACCATAGCCGGCGTTCTGTTCGGCGCTGGCCTGTGCCAGGGCCTGCAGCAGGCGCGGATGCGCGCCCTCGCTGTAGTCGTTGCGGAAGCTGATGCGCATCGCGTTGCCCTGCCCGTCCATCACAACCCCTTGGCCGCCTGCGCAACCGCACGGAACAGCGCACGCCCCTTGTTCATGGTCTCCTGCCATTCCAGGTCCGGGTCGGAGTCGTAGACCACGCCGCCGCCGGCCTGCACGTACAGATACCCGTCCTGGATCACGGCGGTGCGGATCGCAATGGCGGTGTCGGCATCGCCATGCCAGCCGATATAGCCGACTGCGCCGGAATAGACGTTGCGCTTGACCGGCTCCAGCTCGCGGATGATCTCCAGCGCGCGAATCTTCGGTGCGCCGCTAACGGTGCCGGCCGGGAAGGTGGCGCGCAGCACGTCGCTGTAATTCAGGCCGGCCTTGAGCGTGCCGGTGACCTCGCTGACGATATGCATCACGTGGCTATAGCGCTCGATCACGAACTGCTCGCCCACCTTGACCGTGCCCGGTTCGGCCACGCGGCCGACATCGTTACGACCCAGGTCGATCAGCATCACGTGCTCGGCGCGCTCTTTCGGGTCGGCCAGCAATTCTTCTTCCAGCGCCTTGTCCAGCTCCGGTGTTGCGCCGCGTGGGCGGGTACCGGCGATCGGACGCACGGTGACCACGCCATCGCGCAGGCGCGCCAGGATTTCCGGCGAGGAGCCGACCACCTGGGTACCGCCGACATCGAGAAAATACATGTACGGCGATGGATTGAGCGCACGCAGCGCGCGATACACATCCACCGGGCGCGCACGGAACGGCACGCGCAAGCGTTGCGACGGCACCACCTGGAAGATGTCGCCGGCGCGCACGTATTCCTGCGCCTTGCGCACCACCGCGTGGTATTCCTCGCGGGTAAACGAGGAGCGGAAATCCGACTCGTCTATCGCATCGGAAATCTGCGCCTGCGGATACCCGGCGCCGCCCTGACGCAGGCGGTGCGCCAGTTCGTCCAGGCGCCGGTTGGCGCGCACATAGGCCTGCGGCTGGCGTGGGTCGGCATGCACGATCAGGTACAGCCGGCCCTTGAGGTTGTCGAACACCGCCAGCTCTTCGGACAGCATCAGCAGGATGTCCGGCGTGCCCAGCTCATCGGGTTTGTCGCCGGTGCCCAGGCGCGGCTCGATGTACTGGATGCACTCGAAACCGAACCAGCCGACCAGGCCACCGGTGAAACCGGGCAGGCCGTCCAGCTGCGGCACCGAATGCTCGGCGCGCAAGGCGTCCACTTCGGCCAGCGGATCGGCGACCTCGCGGGTTTCCAGCACTTCGCCGTGCTCGCTGATTTCCAGCGTATGCCCGCGGAAGCTGTACACGCGCCGCGCCGGCAGGCCGATGATGGAATAGCGCCCGAAGCGTTCGCCACCTTCGACCGATTCGAACAGGTAGGTGTAGGCGCCGTCAGCAAGCTTTAGATAGACCGACAGCGGCGTGTCCAGGTCGGACAGCACTTCGCGGACGACGGGGATACGGGTGTGACCTTCAGCGGCCTGGCGCTGGAACTGCTCTGCAGTGATCAAGACGACTTTCCTTCCGGGACTCTGTGGCGGGGCGGACGACGGCAACGGGCCACCATCGCCACCAGCGGCGAGCGGAAGAGAAGGAGCGTGGAGTCGTCAGGCGGGACACGCCGCTACTGTAGCGCAACTGCCGCGCAAGGGCAGCAGGCGCGAGACCAAGGCCGCGCAAATCGCGAAGCCGAGCCAGTCCGGCCTTGGGTGTCTTACAGCCCATGACACCAACACGCCGCAACACCCGCCCTATCGCTCTATCGCTCTTCCGATTCCCGATTCCCGATTCCCAGAGCTCAAACGCTCCGCAACGGGCACTCCACCGGCAAATGCATCCGCAACCGCGCCGGCACGCATTCGATGCGGAAATGCAGCGAGGTCTCCGGCTCGCCATCCAGGTTCAAGGTCAGCGGCTGGTGCGAGACGATCTCCAGCCACGGCAGCCGCGCGCGCACGGCCACGCGCTCCAGCGCGGCCTGTTTGCCGCCGGTGACCAGGGTGCCGAGGGTGGCGGCCACTTCGCCGTTGAGCGCGGGCACGATGGTGACGTCGAGCAGGCCGTCGTCGATCAGGGCCTCCGGGCACAGCGCCTGGCCGCCGCCGGCCTGGCGGCCGTTGCCCAGGCCAAGTGCAATGAACTCGCCTTCCCAACGGAAGTCCGGGCCGCTGAAGCGGGCGCTGATCGGGTCGATCCGGCCCAGCCGCGACATGCCGGTGATCAGATACGCCAGGCCGCCCAGCATCTTCTTCAGGCCTTCGTCGGTTTCGACGGTGACCTGGGTGCCGAACCCGCCGCTGGCGACGTTGGCGCACCAGTGCGGGCCGTGCTCGGCGTCGATGCGCAGCAGGTCGATCGGCTCGGCCGCACGCTCGGCGATCAACGTCAACGCGGCGAGCGGCTCGATCGGCAGATTGGCGGCGGTGGCGAAGTCGTTGGCGGTCCCCAGCGGCACCAGGCCCAGCGACGGCAGCGTGGCGGCGTCGGCCATGTGATGCGCCAGCGCGGCGGCCACTTCGCTCAAGGTACCGTCGCCCCCGGCCGCGATCACGGTGTGGGCGCCGTCGGCAACCGCTTCGCCGACATAGCGCTCGGCATCGCCGTCTTCCCAGGTGACCCGCACCTCGAGCTGGATGCCGCGCTCGCGCAGCGTTCCCACCGCCTCACGCAGGTCCAGGTTGTCGGTGGACTTGCCATTGAGGATCAGACGCCAGTGGGACGCGGCCATGCACGCTGCCAATGCTGTGAGGGTGGTGGCCGCAGGCTAGCAGCGGCCCGCTGCGTGCCCCGTGAATACACAGCGTCGCCTGACTGTCATCGGCATGTCACCGATGACCCGGAGAGTGGAAGGCCATAGCAGGGACGACGGGCGGAGGCAGGATCAGCCTCCAATTTTCCTGAAGGCCGCTCCGGTGGGGGCGGCCTTCTTCTTGCGTGCCACGGCGGCGCGGCAGGCCGCGCTCAGGTACCGGCGGCGAAGGCGGCCAGGCGTTCGCCGTCGAGCCGGTAGACGGTCCAGCCGTCCATCGGGCGCGCACCGGCCGCCTGGTAGAAGTCGATGGCCGGCTGGTTCCAGTCCAGCACCGACCATTCGAAACGCCCGCAGCCACGCTGCACGGCCAACCGGGCCAGATGCCGCAACAAGGCCAGGCCGGCGCCCTGCCCGCGCGCCTGCGGACGCACGAACAGGTCTTCCAGATACAGGCCGTTGCGGCCGAGCCAGGTCGAGTAGTTGAAGAAATACACCGCAAATCCCAGCGCCTGGCCATCCTGCTCGCAGATCAGTGCATGCGCAGTGGCCCCATCGCCGAACAGGCTGGTGCGCAGGTCCTCCGGGCTGGCCTTGACCGCATCGGGCTCGCGCTCGTACACCGCCAGTGCGGTGATCAGCTCGTGCAGCAGCTGCGCATCGTTCGGCGTGGCAGCGCGGATCTGCAGCGTGGGCGCGCTCATCGCACCGCGTCCACCGCTGCGCGCATCTGCGCGATCACCTGCGCATAGTCGGGCGCGTTGAAGATGGCCGAGCCGGCGACGAAGGTGTCGGCACCGGCCGCAGCGATCGCGCCGATGTTGTCGGCCTTGACCCCGCCGTCGATCTCCAGCCGGATCGGCTTGCCCAACGCGTCGATCCTCTTGCGGATGGCGCGCAATTTATCCAGCGCCGAGGGAATGAAGGCCTGCCCGCCGAAGCCGGGGTTGACCGACATCACCAGCACCAGATCCAGCTCGGGCAGCACCCAGTCCAGGATGTCCACCGGGGTGGCCGGGTTGAGCACCAGGCCGGCCTGGCAGCCGTGCGACTTGATCAGCTGGATCGTGCGGTGCACATGGCGGCTGGCTTCGGGATGGAAGCTGATGGTGGTGGCACCGGCCTCGGCGAAGTCCGGCACGATGCGGTCCACCGGCTCGACCATCAGGTGCACGTCGATCGGCGCGGTGATGCCGTGCTTGCGCAGCGCCTGGCACACCATCGGGCCGATGGTGAGGTTGGGCACGTAGTGGTTGTCCATCACGTCGAAGTGCACCCAATCGGCGCCGGCCTTCAGGACGTTGTTCACTTCCTCGCCCAGGCGGGCGAAATCGGCGGACAGGATGGACGGGGCAATCGCCGTCGGTTGCATGGGCAGCTCGTCAAGGAACGGGACACGCATTGTCGCAGGCACGCAACGCCGGTGCATCCGCGCCGGTCCCGCCTGCGTATGCACCTGACCGGCGCATCGCGCCCTTTCGCCAAGGACACCGCATGAAGACCACCCCGCTCGCCTCCGCTGCGTTCGTTTTGATGGCCCTCGCCCCGTCCGCCTGGGCACAGACCGGCCCAGCCGACTGGTCAGGTTTCTCGATCGGCGCCAATGTCGGCGGCGCCGACGTCAGTGGCGTTTCCGGCGGCCGCTTCGGCTTTGATACCAACCTGGACGGCCGCGATGGCGACCAGGTCAGCACGCCGACTGGCGCCGATGCCTTCTCGCCCGGATTCTGCGGCGGCGCGGCGGCCGGGCGCACCCCGGCCAGCGGCTGCAGCAAGGACAAGGGCGGCGCCGAATACGGCGCGCGGCTGGGCTACGACTGGCAGGCCGGCAACTGGGTCTACGGCGTGGTCGCCGAATACACCCGCAACGACCTGCGCGACAGCGTCAGCGCCTTCAGCACCACCCCGGCGTTCTACACCTTCACCCGCCAGCTCAACCGCACTGCGGCCCTGCGCGGCCGTATCGGCTATGCCTTCGGCGCGCAGGGTGACTATCTGGCCTATGTCACCGCCGGCGTGGCACGCGGCGAGTTCGACCACAGCTTCTCCAGCAGCAACACCGCCAACAGCTTCACCAGCAGCGGCGGCGACAGCGCCGACGGCTACCAGGCCGGCCTGGGCCTGCAGCGCCGCTTGAGCGACAACGTCTCGGTCGGCGTGGAGTACCTGTTCACCCGCCTGCAGGACGAAGACACCCGCGTGCGTGTTGGCCCGGGCACCGCGCCGGCCACCAACCCGTTCCTGCGCGTCAACCCGGCCGGTACCGATCTGCGCCGCACCGATACGGACTTCTCGTCGAATGCGGTGCGCCTGACGGCGACCTATCGCTTCTGAGTTCTGGAGCTTGCGTGACCACGCCCGACCTGCAAGGGGTCGGGCGTGTTTGATGGTGGCGCCAATGCCGATGCCGGAACGCGGCGGCTGGATCAGCGTTTACGCAGGCGCTGGATCCGGTCGTAGGCCGCATTGATCTGGCTGGCTTTCCGCTCGGCCTGGCGGCGTGCTTCCGGCTCGGCGTTGGCCACCTTGTCCGGGTGGTAGCGCGACATCAGCCGGCGATAGGCCAGGTCGATCTCGGCAGTGGTGGCGTCCGGCTCCAGTCCCAGCGCCTCGTACGGGTTTTCGGCGCGGCGCTTGAACCAACCGGCGTCCACCGCATGCCCGATCGCCAGGCCGATCATCAGCCCGACCACCGGCGCGCCGCGGAACAGCAGGGCGCCGGCCAGTGCGCCGAGCAGTTTTCCATACCAGGACATGTGCGATCGGGGGGGCGGGAAGGCGGGCTGGCGATCTTACCCGAACGCCCGCCCGGCCTGGCTGACGCGGCCTGCACGCCGGCACGCAGGCGGGCTCCAATAAATACAGCGGCGCGCACCGAAGCGCCGTACACTACGCGGCCCGCTGCCCACCCGCGGGCCCGCCGGGTCCCGGGGACAGCGTCATTGCGACGTCCTTAGGAGTGCCTGTGTCGACCACGCTGTTGCAATCCGATCTGCCCGGCCTGCCGTTGCGTCACCGTGGCAAGGTCCGCGATGTCTTCGACATTCCCCGCGAGCGCCTGCCCGCCGATGCGCCCCCGGGCGATTATCTGTTGATGGTGGCGACCGACCGCCTGTCCGCGTTCGACGTGGTGCTGCCCGACCCGATCCCTGGCAAGGGCGAGATGCTGTGCCAGGTGTCCAACTTCTGGTTCCACAAGACCGAGCACCTGATGCCCAACCACCTGGTCGACATCACCGTGGAGCAGGTGCTGCCCGAAGGTGTGGACCCGGCGCTGTATGCCAGGCGCGCGGTCGTCACGCGCAAGCTCAAGCCGGTGCCGGTGGAAGCGATCGCACGCGGCTATCTGATCGGCAGCGGCTGGAAGGACTACCAGCGCACCGGCAAGATCAGCGGCATCGAACTGCCCGACGGCCTGCGCCAGGCCGAGAAACTGCCCGAGCCGATCTTTACCCCGTCGACCAAGGCCGCGGTCGGTGACCATGACGAAAACATCGACTTCGACGCGATGGTCATGACCGTCGGCGCCGAGCTTGCCGAACGCGTCCGCGATGCCACCTTGCGCATCTACCGTTTCGCCGCCGATTTCGCCGCCGAACGCGGCATCCTGCTGGCCGATACCAAGTTCGAATTCGGCACCGATGCCGATGGCCGCCTGTACATCATGGACGAGATGCTGACCCCGGACTCGTCGCGTTACTGGCCCGCCGACCAGTACGAACTCGGCACCAGCCCGCCCAGCTACGACAAGCAGTTCGTGCGCGATTACCTGGAAACCCTGGACTGGGGCAAGACCGCCCCCGGCCCCAGCCTGCCGGCAGACGTGATCGAACGCACGCGCGCAAAATATGCCGAGGCATTGCAGCGGTTGGCGGGTATTTCGGTTGATTGATCTTCAAGGCCCCGCACTCGGGGCTTTGACGCTGCGCCAAAGCAGCACTGGCGGCCGGCGCTCGTCATCGAGCGCCCAAGCACGCACCTGACGCCATCCATTGTCCAAGGAAGTCGCAATGGCTCTCTCCTGTTTTTCCTTGCGCAGATTGCCGGCGTTACGCAACGCCCTCCTGCCGGCGCTGCTTGCAGTGAGCGCGTGCAGCGCCGGCGAATCGGCAGCGCCTGCCGCGCCGCCAGTCACATCCACGGCGTCGGCGTCTGCAGCAGCACATGCCACCTCTCCTGGTGGCGCTTCCGGCAATGACCGGCTCGCTGCCTTACTGCAGGCAGCCGGCGTGCAGTGCGCCGATGCGAACATGGCAAAAGGCTGTACGGCCGGAAATGTCGATGCCGGCGATTTCTATGACGTAGAGCTCTCACCTGCATGTGGCAATACGGGCTTCTTTGCCGGCGTGGCGCAAGCAAACGGGGTGGATGTACTCGACGCGGTGCCAACCACTGGAAGTAATGCGATCGCAAGAGCCAGGCTGGCGCAGGGCCAGCGCGTCTGCATCCAGGCGATCGGCCGCGCTGGACAGACCCCGCTGTATTACTACGTCATCGCGATCCCTGCAGACACTGTTGCCCAATGCAAGAACAACCCCGCATGCGGAACATACGGCGACAGGCCGATCCAACGCTCGAGCGCCGCCGCTGGTGACAGCTGCCACGCCGCCGCACCGGGCCAGTACGTCGGCGAGTGCGCGCAGGGATGGGTGGGTGCGGATGCACTCGATGTGTTTTCAAACGGGATAGAGTCACCCGCGCCGGCCTGATGAATCCGCAGGTAACCCCTAATCAAATCATCATGATTTTTGCGAAGGCGGGATTTGCGTTAGCCTGGCGTGTGTTGGCGGCATCACCGGCAATGGAACGACCCGAGCGCCGGGGCACGGATCGTCGGGCGGGTGGCTCTCCTGGGGTGTTGGCCTGCCGCCTGCCGGCCGGTTTGGGTCACCCTCGGTACCGCAAGCCTTCACACATTTGCAGGTAGCGCGCGGATAGCATCCCGCCCGCGCACCCGTTGCCCACCATGATCAGGAGGATCCCTTGGCCCTTTTCCGAACGTCCCTGCACGCGCTCGCACTGAGCCTGGCGCTGGTTGCCTGCAAACCGCAAGCAGAGCCAGCCGGCGCTGCGATGCCTGCTGCGGCTGCCGCACCTGCCGCCTCGACACCTGCTGCCGCTGCAGCAACGCCTGCCCAGGCGGCAACCTGCCCCAGCACCGACTTCGCTACGTTTCTGAAAAGCTTCAGTGCGGACATAGCGGTACAGGAAAAGGCCACGGCCGATCCGCTGACGATGATTCAACTCGACCAGGACGCACAGCCCGAGCCGGCGCCGGTCACCCGTACGGTTGCGCTGGCCGACGTTGAATGGCCCGTCATCCCGAACCTGGAGGCGGCCCGCAACGGCGGCCGCGAAGTCACGATTTCCGAAGAAGCCGATGGCCGCCAGGTGCTGGTCCGCACACCGGACACCGGCGACCAGCAGGTCTACCACTTCGCCCAGCGCCCTTGCTGGATGCTGGTCAAGGTGGACGACCAATCCCTGTAATCTGCGCGCCAGCGGCCGCGCCGTTCATCGCATACCTGCCATCGTTCCAGGAGATAACCTTGCGCCCTTTCCGATTGATCGGCCCTGCATTGGCAGTTGTCCTTGCGGCCTGTAACGGCCCCCAGGCGGGCGGTGCAACCGAGCGGCCGACGGCTGCTGCCGATACCGCGGCGACGCAGTCGTCCGCACCTGCCGCAACACCCCCCGCATCACCGACACAAGGGACTGTACCTATGGGCACGATAGACTCCTTCATTCCGGCGGGATCGAAGGCTCTGGAGACCATCCGCGGCGATCTGACTGGCGCGGGGCGCTCCGATGCGCTGGTGGTGATTTCCCCGCCAGCCACTGGTGCGGAAAAGCTTGGTGAGGGGCAGCCGCGTACGGTCCTGTTGCTGACACAGACTGCCGACGGCGCGCTGAAAAAGGCTGCCGAAAACAGCAAGATCGTCCCATGCGCCCGTTGTGGCGGCCTGGCAGGCGACCCCTATGCGTTTTCGCGCATCCAGCCCGGGCAATTCACCATTTCCATTTCCGGCGGATCGCGTGAGCGCTGGGCAGACGACTTTACATTCAAGTACTCGGCAGACAAGCAGAGCTGGTTGCTGGACAAGGTGGTGCGTGACCTGTCCGATACCGAGACCGAGCAGCACAACACCCTGGAATTAACCACCAAGGATTTCGGCACGGTGGCATTCGCGGAATTTGATCCCTCCACATTGAAGAAAGCTGCGGCATTGGACGACGCCGCAGCCGAGAAGGCGAATTAAACGGAAGTAATGGTTTGCACGGACAAGGAAGGAGTCCGTTATTTCATGTTGCTGAGAAATGAGGAGTTACTCCCATGGCAACCGATCGCGAAACAGGGCTGCTCCAATCAGCCTATGCAGCAGGCATTACCCAGCCGAAGGAGCTGGCAAACTTCATGGCCCAGGTGGGTCATGAGTCGATGGGCCTCAACCGCCTGGAAGAAGGGTTCCGCTATACGCATGGATCCTCACAGGTGAGTTCGAAGGTGCGATCCGCACTGCGTGAGGGGCCCGAGGCCCTGGAGCAGGCGCGTCTGGATGCCCTGCGCGGGCAACCGGAAAAACTGGCCGAATTGATGTATGGCGGGCGCATGGGCAATAACGAGCCCGGCGATGGCTACCTGTACCGTGGCCGCGGTTACATGCAGCTCACCGGCAAGGATCAATATCGTGCGGCCGGCGAAGCGTTGAACCTGGACCTGGTGGCGCACCCCGATCTGGCGGCACAACCTGAGAACGCATCCCGCATCGCGACCTGGTACTGGCAGAACAACGTGCCACAGGCCGCCAGGCAGGACGCGCATGCGGCAGGCGTTGCGATCAACGGTGGCGATCCGCCGAATGGATTGGCCGACCGCGAGAACCGGTTTGCCCGCTGGCAGCGCGATATCACTCCAGAGCTGATGAACAACCTGGCACATGGCCAGCTCGGACAGCCGGTGCAGCCCGCTGCGCCAGCACCTGCGCAGCCGCAGCATGGCGGTTCCAGCACGTTTCAGCACACGATGGAACGGATGCTCCCGCCGCAGAACGGGACGGCGCCGCACATCACCGGCCATTATGGCGAGCATCGCAGTGCCCGCGATCACGGCGGTACCGACTTCAACTACCAGGGTGGCCAGACAGGCCGCAACCTGCAGCACCCGACGGTGCATTCGCCGGTCTCCGGAACCGTGACGTTTGCGGGCGGCAACTACGGCACTGTCAAGATTCGCGATGCACAGGGTAACTCGCACGAGATCCTGCACCTGGACGCACTCAAGGTGAAAGAAGGTCAGGCGCTGTCCGCGGGCGATGCCATCGGCACGATGGGTGGACGCGGCCCGAACGGCAACAGCCAGTACGCACAGCATGTGCATTACCAACTGCGCGATGCCAGCGGCAAGTTGACCAGCCCGGAGACGTTCTGGAATCAGGGTCATCAGCAGGAGTCGGGCGCGCGCCACTCCCAGCCAGCGACACCGGCGGGCAATGGCACGCTGCGGCATGGCGAGCAGGGCGGCGATGTCGGCAAGCTGCAGCAGGACCTCAACCGGCTTGGCGTGCGCGATGCGCAGGGCAACCGGCTTGCCGAGGATGGTCGCTTTGGCGACAACACGCGGGAGGCGGTGATTGCGTTCCAGAAGCAGCACGGACTGCAGCCCGATGGCGTGGTGGGGCGCAACACGCAGGCCGCGTTGTCCGCACAACCGGCACAGGCACAGGCAGCACAGACGCCTGTCGCTGCGCCCAAGGGTCCGTCGCTCGACGATGCCTCGCACCCGGACCATGCCTTGCACACCGCGATCCGCAGCAGGCTGCCCAGCATGATCTCCAACGAGACGGCGGCCCACGTCACGCTGCAGGCCAAGCAGAACGGGATCGATTCGGCAGACAAGCTGCAGAACGTCACCGTGCAGGATGGCAAGGCGTTCGTCATGGGTACCACGCCGGGCTTCCGTGCGGCGGTGGATCTGAACCAGCCTGCCCCCACGCTCGAGCAGACCAGTGCGCAATTGCTGGCTGGCCAGGCTTCGCAGCAGCGCGCTCAGGACGAGCAGCAGAGGGTCGCGATCGGCGGCCGCTGAGGGCTCAACGGTGCAGCACAAGAAAACCGGCCAGGTCTCTGGCCGGTTTTTTTGTGCGTGTCCTGCTCTCGCATTGCCGCCGAGAACGATGCGGCAACCGTACCTCGGCACACACGCATCAGCGCCTTGCTTTCGCCGTTGGCCGATTGCCTGCCACCGGAGATCGACACACCTTTCAGACGTCGGTTAAACATGGCCTGCAGCGCTGACGACGTCCCACACGCAGCGCCACGTCGGGCGCTCTGCGATGCCCTCCACATCGCAAAGTGGCGCGGCGCACAGAACGCAACACAGCTGTAACTTTTCCTACTGCGCTGTCATGGACTGTGCAAGTTTATCTGCAGGCACCTGTTGCCAGTCGCGATCGGCCGTGATGCGTGTCGCCGCCGATCTTTGCATTGCACGTTTTCGGGGAGAGAGTCGTCATGCAAGTTCATGTCCTGGGCGCGGCGATCTGCTGCGCGCTATCGTTGTCTGCTGTCGCCACTGCCGCGGATCTTTCCGCGGATGCCGCGGTGTCGCGCGCGCAATCCTTGTTGGGCAATCACGCTGCGGCGCTGGCCAACCGTGCAACGGCCGATGCGTTTGTCGCGCGCGACAGCATTGTCGATGCCGACGGCAGCGAGCATGTGCGCTTTGATCGCACCTATCGGGGCTTGCCGGTCATCGGCGGCGATGTGGTGGTGCATTCGCGACGCGGAGTGATGCGTCAGTTGAGCCAGAGCATGGACACCAGCGTGCGCCCGAGCATCGTGCCGGGCATCGATGCGGACACGGCTATGCGTGCGGCCGGTGCGCAGTTCGATCTGGCACCCGATGCGGCGCCGCGCGCAAGCCTGGCCTTGTATGCGCGTCAGGGGGCACCGCGTCTGGTTTATGAAGTGATCTACAGCGGCATCAAGCCCGACCAGACGCCGACCGAAATGCATTACATCGTCGATGCAGTCAGTCAACGCATTCTCGAGTCCTGGGACACGGTGCATACCGCCTGCGCGGGCGGCACCAGTGCGGCCGGCACCGGACGTTCGCTGTATGCAGGCAGCGTGGCATTGGCAACGACGCGTTGCAGCAGCGGGTATGAATTGACCGATCTGAGCCGCGGCAGCGGCGCCACCTACAACATGCGCAACAGCACCTCCGGCAACGGCACGCTGGTCACCGATGCCGACAACACCTGGGGCAGCGGCGCCAATAGCGATACGGTGACTGCGGCGGTGGATGCGCATTACGGCGTCGCATTGACCTGGGACTATTTCCGCACCGCCCATGCGCGCAGCGGCATCGCCAACGATGGAACCGGTGCACGCAGCCGGGTGCATTACGGCAGCCGCTACAACAACGCGTTCTGGCAGGACAGCTGCTTCTGCATGACCTTCGGCGATGGCGACGGCAGCACGTTCACGCCGTTGGTGTCGGTGGATGTGGCCGGCCACGAGATGACCCACGGCGTGACCAGCCGCACCGCGCGACTGGTGTATTCGGGCGAGTCGGGCGGCTTGAACGAAGCCACCTCCGACATCATGGGCGCGATGGTGGAGTATTCCGCCAACAACAGCGCGCAGCCGGGCAATTATCTGATCGGCGAGAAGATCATCCCCGGCAACAGCAGCGGGACGCTGGCGCTGCGCTACATGTTCAAGCCCAGCCTGGATGGCGACTCGCCCGATTGCTACAGCAGCAGCCTGGGTTCGCTCAACGTGCATTACAGCTCGGGCGTGGCCAACCATTTCTACTATCTGCTGGCCGAAGGGGCGGTGGTGCCGAGCGGCTTCGGGTCGGGCACCAGCTGGAACGTGACGCCGGCCGGGTTGGTCTGCAATGGCAACACGGCATTGACGGCGATCGGCCGGGCGGCGGCCAGCCGCATCTGGTACCGCGCGTTGACGGTGTACATGACCTCCTCGACCAACTATGCGGCCGCACGCCGGGCGACGTTGAGCGCGGCCACCGATCTGTACGGCAGCAGCTCCACGCAGTACCGCGCGGTTGCCGCAGCGTGGAGCGCCGTGTCGGTCAACTGATGGATGCCACCCCTGCCACGCGCGCTGCGCGTGGCAGGGGCGCGGCTGCCACAGTGCCATCCGCGCGCGTATGCTTGGGTCATTCCTGGGAGGGAACATGACCGAACGCACCAAGACCGCGCGACCGATCGACCGCTATTTCGCCAGTTATTCCGACGACCATCGCAACGCGACCAATCAGCAGATCCACGTGCTGGCGGTGCCGGCGATCCTGTGGTCGGTGGTGGGCCTGCTGTGGTGCATCCCGGTCGGCGGCACCTGGTTCAGCAGCGGCGTATGGGCGGCGTTGTCGATGTTCGCGGCCTGGTCGTACTACAACCGCTTATCGCGTCCGCTCGGGCTGGGCATGCTGGGGATCTTCTTTTTCTTCGGCTGCCTGTGCCGGTTGATCGAAGGCAGGCTCGGGCTCAGCGGCCTGTTCACCACGGCGCTGACAGTGTTCGTGCTGGCCTGGATCGCGCAGTTCGTCGGCCACCGGATCGAAGGCCGCAAGCCGAGCTTTCTGACCGACCTGACCTATCTGCTGATCGGGCCGATCTGGGTGCTGGCCAAGCTGTATCGTCAGTTGGGTTGGCGGTACTGAGCACGGCCGACAACCCCAGCGCACCGCCCGGTGCCGGCGTGGCCCTGCGTTGAAGCGGCGTATTACGACTGCGCGCCGCCGCGGCTGACGCTGAGGACGCGCTATTGCTGCACCCCAGGCGTGGTCGACTGCGCGCCACGCAGCGCTGCATGGCAGACAGGTGCACCTGCGGGGTATCACTCGCCGATGCCGAGCTCTTCGGGCAGCGGACGAAAGGCGCGCGGCGCATACCCGAAGTCGCGTCGCGCCGGTTCCAGGTCGAACACCAGGTCATCGCGCATGCGCTGCAATGCGGCCGCATTGATGCCACGCAGGCGCCCCAGCCGCTGCGCGGCAGTGAGGGCAAGGCCGAACAGGCCGGGCGGCACCTGATACAGCCGCGCCGGTCGCGGCAGCGCCGCCAGCACGCGCTCCACCATCTGCGTATAGGCCAGCACCTCGCCGCCGCCGACGGCATAGCTGCGCTGCTGTGTCGCCGGCTGGGTGAGCACCGCCAGCGCGGCGCTGGCCAGATCGTCCACATGCACCGGCTGGCGCAGCCCGGTTGCGTTGGCTGGCAGCACGAAGGCGCCGGTGCGCTGCGCCAGCCCGGCGATCTGGGTGAGCGTGCGGTCGCGCCCGGCCCCATAGACCAGCGTCGGGCGCAGCACCGTCGCCGTGGCACCACGCGCCTGGGCTGCGGAGAACAGGGCCTGTTCGGCATTTGCCAGGCGCTGTGCGACATCGCGCTCGGCCGCGTCGATCGAGTGTTCCTTGACCTCCAGGCTGGTGGAACCGAACGCCACGATGCGCGGAGCACGCACCGGATTTTCGACATACCAACGCGCGAAATGGTCCAGCGGACCGCAACTGAAGATCACCTCGAATGCCTCGCCCGCGGCAGCCGGCATGGCCAGATCGCCCTGCCGCCAGATCAGCCCGGCGCGCGCGGCACGTGGCTGGCGCGACCAGGCCGTCACCTGCCAACCGCGGCCGAGCAGCCGCGTCAGCAGGCGTTCGCCGATCTGACCGCTGCCGCCGAACACCAGGGCGCGCGGCGCAGAAACGGCAGTGGACGGAGCGGGATCGGCAGCAGTCACAGGGCTCGGATGCAGTCTGGGTGATCCCAGCATAGCGAGTGACAGGCAGCGGCGCGACGCCGATCCGGCCGCGATTTGCGCAGGCGCGCAGCCACGGCGTTGACGCTGGCGTCAGTCAACGATTTGTTAAGCTCTCTGGCCTGCTCGCGAATCTTGTGTTCCCTGCATGCCTTTTCCGCTGGAAATCCTGCTCGCGCTGCCATTCGTGATGGCGGCCGCCACTGCGCTGCTCTGGCGCGTCTCCCGTTCGATCACTGCGTGGTTGGCTGCGGCCGCGCCGTTGGGCGGGCTGCTCATCCTGGCAACGCTCACACCGGCCGTGCTGCGCGGCGAGGTGGTCGGCAGCCAGCACGCGTGGTTGCCGCAGATCGGCCTGATGTTCTCGCTGCGGCTCGATGGCCTGGCGTGGATGTTCGCGTTGCTGGTGCTGGGCATCGGCGCGCTGGTGGTGCTGTATGCGCATTACTACCTGAGTGCACGCGACAGCGCCTCGCGCTTCTTCGCATATCTGATGCTGTTCATGGGCGCAATGCTCGGCATGGTGTTGTCGGGCAACCTGCTGTTGCTGATGGTGTTCTGGGAGCTCACCAGCATCAGCTCGTTCCTGTTGATCGGCTTCTGGTCGCACCGCAAGGACGCGCGCGAAGGTGCGCGCATGGCCTTCGTGCTGACGGCCGGTGGCGGCCTGGCGCTGCTCGGCGGCATCCTGATGATCGGCGGCATCGTCGGCAGCTTTGAGGTGGATGCGGTACTGGCGGCCGGCGATCTCATTCGCGCCAGCCCGCTGTATCCGTATGCGTTGGGATTGGTGCTGCTGGGCATCTTCACCAAGAGCGCGCAGTTCCCGTTCCACTTCTGGCTGCCGCACGCGATGGCCGCGCCTACGCCGGTGTCGGCGTATCTGCATTCGGCCACGATGGTGAAGGCCGGCGTGTTCCTGCTGGCGCGCCTGCATCCTGCCCTGGCCGGCACCGATCTATTCTTCTATACGGTCACCAGCATCGGTGCGATCACGCTGCTGCTTGGCGCCTGGCATGCGATCTTCCAGCACGACCTCAAGGGCGTGCTGGCGTACTCGACCATTTCGCATCTGGGCCTGATCACGATGCTGTTCGGCCTGTCCACGCCGATGGCGGTGGTGGCCGGCGTGTTCCACATCCTCAACCACGCGGTGTTCAAGGCCTCGCTGTTCATGGCCGCCGGCATCATCGACCACGAGACCGGCACGCGCGACATGCGCAAGCTGGGCAATCTGCGCCGCCTGATGCCGGTCACCAGCGCGCTGGCGATCACCGCCTCGCTGGCGATGGCCGGCGTTCCGCTGCTCAACGGCTTCCTGTCCAAGGAAATGTTCTTTGCCGTGGCGCTGGAAACCGACGCGCCGCAAACGATGCGGGTGTTGGCCAGCATCGCCGCCCTGCTGGCCGGCCTGCTCGGCGTGGCCTACAGCCTGCGCTTCGTGCACGACACCTTCTTCGGCCAGGGCCCACGCGATCTGGACACCACCCCGCACGAGCCGCCGCGCTGGATGCGGATTCCGGTGGACGTGCTGGTGCTGATCTGCGTGGCCGTGGGCATCGTGCCGGCCTGGACCATCGCGCCGGTGCTGCGTGCCGGTGCCAGCGCCATCCTCGGCGAGCGCCTGCCCGACTACAGCCTGGCGCTGTGGCACGGCTGGAACTGGCCGCTGGCGATGAGCATCGCCGGCATGGTGGGCGGCACCCTGTTGTACATGGCGCTGCGCCGCACGCTGGACATGTACGCGATCCAGAACCGCTCGCCGGGCAAGGCGCTGTTCAACTGGAACCTGCGCGCCCTGTTCGCCGGTACCGTGCGCATGACCGATGCGGTCACCAACGGCAATCTGCAGCGCATGCTGATGCTGCTGGTGCTGAGCGCGGTCGTGGTGGCGCTGGTGCCGTTCCTGCAGGGCGGCGCCTTGCCGACCTGGCCGGCGCCCACCCCGCTGCCGCTGCTGGGCTGGACGATCTGGCTGCTGATGATCGCCTGCGCCCTGGGCAGCCTGTTCCTGTACAAGCAGCGCCTGCTCGCCGTGCTGGTGCTGGGTGGCACCGGCCTGGCCGTCAGCATGACCTTCGTGTTCCTGTCGGCACCGGACCTTGCCTTGACCCAGCTGCTGGTGGAGATGGTGACGCTGGTGCTGATGCTGCTGGCGATGAATTACCTGCCCGAGCGCTCGGTGCCCGAACCTGCGCGCCTGCGCAAACTCCGCGATGCCGGCATCGCCGTGGTCGGGGGTGCCGGGCTGGCTGCGTTGGCCTACACCTTGATGACCCAGCCCAGCCACACGGTCGCCGGCGAGCTGCTGCAGCGTGCGCTGCCGGAAGCCTACGGGCGCAACGTGGTCAACGTGATCCTGGTGGATTTCCGCGGCTTCGATACCTTCGGCGAGATCACCGTGTTCGCGATCGCCGGGCTGGTGGTGCACGCGCTGCTGCGGCGCTCGCGCATGGCGCCGGAGCGCACCATGCCTGGCCCGCCGATCAAGTTGCCGGTGCCGGCCGACCTGGCGCAGATCATGTTCCCGCTGACGCTGACGGTGTCGTTGTTCCTGTTCCTGCGCGGCCATAACGCGCCCGGTGGCGGTTTTATCGCCGGGCTGGTGCTGGCGGTGCCGTTGCTGATGCAGTACGTGATCCAGGGCACCGCGTCGGTGGAATCGCGCTTCGGCTTCGACTACATCCGCCTGATCGGCATCGGCCTGCTGTGCGCGCTGGTCAGTGGCGCCGGTGCGCTGGTCTTCGGCATGCCGTTCCTGAGCAGCGGGCATCTGGAGATTCCGTTGCCGCTGCTGGGCGATCTGGAACTGGCCAGTGCGCTGGGCTTCGATATCGGCGTGTATCTGGTGGTGTTCGGCGCGGCGATGTTGATGCTGTCGATGATGGGCACGATCAAACCCTCGCGTACGCGCAGCTCGCAGCGTGGCGAGATCGACCCCACCCAGCGTTCGACACGCACCGCGGAGCAGCATTGATGGAACTGGCAGTGGCAAGCGCGATCGGCGTCCTGACCGCATTGGCGATCTACCTGTTGCTGCGCGCGCGCAGCTTCGACGTGATCCTGGGCATGACCTTCCTGTCGTATGCGACCAACCTGCTGATCTTCGCCGGTGGGCGGCTGCGTAGCGGCCAGGCGCCGGTGCTGCGCGAGGGCGTGCCGGCCGACCTGATGCACTACACCGATCCGTTGCCGCAGGCGCTGGTGCTGACTGCGATCGTGATCGCGTTCGCGATGACTGCCGTGAGCCTGGTGCTGGCGATCCGCAGCCGCAGCGACAATGGCAGCGACCATGTGGATGCGCATGAAGACGCCACCACCGGCGTGGATACGCGCGAGGCACGGCGATGAATCATCTGCTGATCCTGCCGATCCTGATCCCGATGCTGGGCGCATCGGCGTCGCTGTTCGTCGAACATCGCCGCTATGGGCCGCGCGTGCAGCGCACGGTGGCGTGGACGAGCATGGTGTTGCTGGCCGTGTCCGTGATCGCCCTGTTCGCGCGCGCCTCCGACGGCCAGGTGCTGGTGTACCTGCTCGGCGACTGGCCGGCGCGCATCGGCATCGTGCTGATGGGCGACCGCCTGTCGGCGTGGATGCTGTTAACCACCTTGATCCTGGGCGCGGCTTGCCTGCTGCATGCCTGCGCGGGCTGGGACCGGCGCGCGCCGCATTTCCATGCCTTGTTCCAGTTCCAGTTGATGGGCTTGAACGGTGCGTTCCTGACCGGCGACATCTTCAACCTGTTCGTGTTCTTCGAAGTGATGCTGATCGCCTCCTACGGCCTGTTGCTCAGCGGCGGGCGCGGGCTGCAGATGCGTGTGGGCCTGCATTACGTGGTGTTCAACGTGTGTGCGTCGACCCTGTTCCTGATCGCGCTGGGCCTGCTGTTCGGCGTGTTCGGCACCTTGAACATGGCCGAGCTGTCGCAGCGCATCGCCACGTTGCCGGCGCAGGACCTGCCGCTGGCCAAGGCCAGCCTGGGCCTGTTGCTGCTGGTGTTCTGCAGCAAGGCCGCGTTGCTGCCGCTGTACCTGTGGTTGCCGGAGACCTATTCGCGCGCGCCGGCGGCGGTGGCGGCGTTGTTTGCGATCATGACCAAGGTCGGGCTGTACGCGACGCTGCGCGTGTCGGCGCTGTGGTTCGGCGCCGGTGCCGGCGCGCTGCAGGGCTTCGGTCGCCACGCATTGCTGTGGCTGGGCATCGCCACGCTGTTGATGGCCGCCTTCGGGGTGATGGCCGCATCGCGGCTGCGGGTGATGGTGTCGTATCTGGTGGTGTTCTCGGCAGCGACGTTGTTCATCGCCTTCTCGCTGGACGATGCCGGCGCATTGGGTGCGGGGCTGTACTACCTGCCGCACAGCAGCTTCGTGGCCGCGGCACTGTTCATGGTATCGGACCTGATCCGGCGTCGCCGCGGCAGCGCCAGCGACCGCAAGGAAGTGGTCGCGCCGCTGCCGCGGCGCGGGATGCCCGGTGCGATGTTCATGGTCGCCGCGGTGGCGGTTGCCGGGCTGCCGCCGTTGTCCGGCTTCCTGGCCAAGGCCGCGTTGCTGCAGCACGTGCCCGCCGGCCTGGTCGGGCCGGTGTGGGTCGCCATCCTCGGCAGCAGCCTGCTGGTGGTGATCGGCCTGACGCGTGCCGGCGTGCGCCTGTTCTGGCGCGTGCCCGAAGCGGTGCAGGATGTCCCCGCGCTGCAGCCGCAACGCCGTGCGCGCATGCGCCCGGTGGAGACCGCCGCCACGCTGCTGTTGCTGGGCGGGCTGGTGGCGATGACGGCCGGTGCCGGACCGTTGATGCGCTACACCGACGCGGCCGGCGTGCAGCTGCGCGATCCCGGCGCCTACGTGGAACAGGTGCGCGCCACCACGCCGCAACGGAGGCAGCCATGAGCACGCGCATGCCGCTGCGCAGCCGGCTGCTGCCCTCGCCCTCGCTGAGCGTGACGGTCTTCATTTTCTGGCTGTTGCTCAGCGACAGCTTCGGGCCGCAGCAATGGGTGCTGGGCCTGCTGCTGGGCTGGGTGGTGCCGATCTTTGCGGCGCGCCTGGACCGCGAGTTCGCCCGCATCGGGTCGCTGCGCTCGGTGCCGCGCATGTTGCTGGTGGCCGCCGGCGACATCGTGCGCTCCAACCTCAAGGTGGCCGGCCAGGTGCTCGGCCCGGAGTCGCGCATCCACCCCGGTTTCATCTGGGTGCCGCTGGACATCGCCAACATCCACGGCATCGCCGCGCTGACCAGCATGATCACCCTCACACCCGGCACGGTGTCGGCAGCGCTCTCGGATGACCGCAAGTATCTGCTGGTGCACGTGCTGCACCTGGACGACCCGGACGCCCTGATCGCCGAGATCAAGAGCCGCTACGAGAAGCCCCTGATGGAGATCTTTCCATGACCGGCCACATGTTCATCGAATCGACCATCGTCATCTGCATGCATGCGGTGGGCCTGGCCATGCTGATGGCGCTGTGGCGCCTGCTGCGCGGGCCGAGCGTGCCCGATCGCATCCTGGCACTGGACACCCTGTCCATCACCGCCATCGCCGAGCTGATGCTGCTGGGCATGTACCTGGATTCGCCGATCTACTTCGAAGCCGCGCTGGTGATCGCGATGCTGGGCTTCGGCAGCACAGTGGTGCTGAGCAAGTTCGTGCTGCGTCGGGACATCGTCGAATGATCGCGCTGACCGAATATCTGCTCAGCGCGCTGTTGTTGGTCGGCACCTTCTTCATCCTGATCGGCGCGTTCGGCCTGGTGAAGCTGTCGGACTTCTTCAAGCGCCTGCATGCGCCGACCAAGGCCAGCACGCTGGGGGTGGGCTGCGTGCTGCTGGCATCGGTGGGCTATCACCTGTTCCTCGGCGTGGACCCGCAACCGCGCGAACTGCTGATCACCGTGTTCCTGTTCATCACCGCACCGATCAGTGCCCATCTGATGGCCAAGGCCGCGTTGTCGCTGATGATGGAAGACCGCCCGGAAGTGCCCAACCACGGCGACATGGAAAAGGAAGGCCTGCCCACGCCGCAGACCCAAGGCGATGTCGGCGAGAACGCCGACACCGCCAGCCAGCACGCCGGGCCGGACAAGCATCCGCACTGAGGCTTCCTGCTGCCGCGTCGGCCGCCACCGCCGTGCTGGCCCCGGCGCGGTTGCAGCCGGTCAGCGACAGCAGTGCGCCCATCAAACCGGGCAATCCGGTGGTCATGCATGGCGTTGCTACGGGTCCGCCACAGCCCAACGGCGCACATCGCGGCGGCGTGCAGAACGCCAGCGCGCCTTGCAGCGTGCCGATGTCATCGGCGCTTCATTGGCTGCGGGCAAGCTGGGCGCCTCGCAGGACCGCCGCCATGACCCCACGCAAGACCGAGCTCGCCCTCACCGCGCTGCAATCGCACCGCAGCCCACTCACCTTGCTGCAGCGACGCGCGCTGATCCTCGCAGACGGGCAGCGCGATCTGGCAACCCTGGCAGCACTGCTGGGCGGCGACGGCGCCGCGTTGGTGCAAGGGCTCTGCGCGATGGGCTATCTGGCCTTCGGCACGCCTGCAGGCAACGCGAGAACGCCACTCGCGCCCCCGGCCGCTGCGCTCGCTCCCGTCGTCACGGGCGATTGCGTGCCGCCGCCAGCTGCACCACCGAGCGAGGAGGACCTGCAACGCCAGCGTCGCCGCGCGGCCACCAACGCGCGGCTGTACCTGCTCGACATCCTGCAGCTGCAACGCAACCCGGTGGCCGTGGTGCTGCACCGGCAGCTGCACGCCGCACGCACCGAAGACACCATCGCCGCCGCCATCGCCGAGGCGCTGCGCGCGTTGCCGCAGATCACCTCGGCAAGCTATGCCGAGCGCGTACGTGCACGGATCGGCGAACTGCTGCCGGATGCGTTGCAGGCTGCCTGACCGGGCAACTGAAACCGACATGGCGTGGATGGCGTGATCGGCCAGCGGCAACGGATGCCTTGCAGTTGGCGTGATCCGACAATCGCAGCCGGTACCGTGCAGGCTGCTCGAGCACGCGCCTGCGACTGCTGCGTTGCAGACGGCACGGTTCCGACAACCACGCCTCTGCCGTGCCGTACTGCCTGCTCAGCCCCCCGGCTGGTGGCCTGAGCTACGGCGCATCACCTGACCTGGGCGCCTGGAACGCCGCGCGCAAGCCGGACCAGCACTGCTGGTAGTCGCCCTGCCGATGCGCAGCCTGCAATGCCTGCTGCGTGGGGCGCAGCACCGCGTGCGTTTCGAACATGAAGGCCATGGTGTCGGCGATCACGTCCGGGCGCGTCAGGTCGGCATGCGAGGCCTTGTCGAAGGTCGCCGCATCCGGGCCATGCCCGCTCATGCAGTTGTGCAGCGAGGCACCACCGGGCGCGAAGCCGTCGGCCTTGGCGTCGTAGACGCCGTGCACCAGCCCCATGAACTCGCTGGCCACATTGCGATGGAACCACGGCGGGCGGAAGGTGTGCTGCGCCACCAGCCAGCGCGGCGGGAAGATCGCGAAATCCATGTTCGCCGTGCCATGCGTGTCGCTGGGCGAGGTCAGCACGGTGAAGATGCTCGGGTCCGGATGGTCGAAGCTGATCGAACCGATGGTGTTGAAGCGGCGCAGATCGTAGCGATACGGCGCGTAGTTGCCATGCCAGGCCACCACGTCCAGCGGCGAGTGGCCGATGTCCGCGCGCCACAGATGGCCCTGGAACTTGGCCACCAGTTCGAACGCGCCTTCGCGCTGCTCGAAGGCCGCATGCGGCGTTTCGACATCGCGCGCATTGGCCAGCCCGTTGGAGCCGATCGGCCCCAGGTCGGGCAGCCGCAGCAATGCGCCGAAGTTTTCGCAGACATAGCCACGCGCGTTGCCATCGGGCAGCTCGACACGGAAGCGCACGCCGCGCGGTATCACCCCGATCTGCTGCGGCTCCAGTTCCAGCACCCCGAGCTCGGTGTGGATGCGCAGGCGCCCCAGTTGCGGCACCAGCAACAGCTCGCTATCGGCATCGTAGAAGAAGCGATCGTGCATGGAGGCATTGGCCGCATACAGATGCACGGCAACGCCGGACATCGCCTCCGGCCCGCCGTTGCCGGCCATGGTGTAGAGGCCATCGACGAAGTCGGTTGGCGCCGACGGCAGCGGCAACGGGCTCCAGCGCAGTTGATCCGGCGGCACCGGGCCGCGCCCGAAGTCGTTGTGGAAGTGCGTCTGCGCAATCAGCGAGAACGCGCCATGCACCGCCGCCGGGCGGATGCGATACAGCCAGCTGCGCCGGTTCTCGCTGCGTGGCGCGGTGAACGCGGTGCCGGACAACTGCTCGGCATACAACCCGTGCGCGACACGCTGCGGCGAGTTCTGCCCCACCGGCAAGGTGCCGGCCACCGCCTCGGTGGCGAACGTGTTGCCGAAACCGGTCATGTACTGCGGGGTGTTATGCATGGCATGCGTCCGGATCTTGGCCCTCCCTCCCCGGATGCAGAAGGTTGGGATTGAGTTGAATCAGGCCTTTCCTACCGAAGAAGAGCTAAGGCCTGGCGGATTAAGCCCCTCTCCTCGTGGGGAGAGGGGCTTTAACGACGTGCGTCTTCGTTACTTTGTGTTGTCGGAAAAACACCTTGCCTGAGCGCGCTTGATTGCGACCACTTGCCGCCCGCTTCGTTGGCTCCGTACCGGAACCACATCCGACGTTACGGGCAGCCAGGCTGGACATCGCAACACTTTGCACCACTCAAACCCGCACCGACCCAGTTAACCGCACCAACCACAAATCCCGAATCCCGAATCCCGAATCCCGAACAGCAAATCCCCAATCCCCGCCCTCAAAGCACCCCACGCTTCATCTGATCGCGCTCGATGCTCTCGAACAGCGCCTGGAAGTTGCCTTCGCCAAAGCCCTCGTTGCCCTTGCGCTGGATGATCTCGAAGAAGATCGGGCCGATGCAGTTGGTGGTGAAGATCTGCAGCAGCTTGCGCTGCTTGGTGTCCACATCCGCATCGATCAGGATCTTGTTGCGCCGCAGGCGTTCGACATCCTCGCCGTGGTCGGGAATGCGCAGGTCCACCACGTCGAAATAGGTGTCGGGCGTGTCCAGGAATGTCACGCCGGCCTCGCGCATCCTTTCCACCGAGCTGTAGATATCGTCGGTGAAGCAGGCGATATGCTGGATGCCTTCGCCATGGTAGGCGTCCAGGTACTCGTTGATCTGGCTCTTGGGGTCGGAGGATTCGTTGAGCGGGATGCGCACGATGCCGTCCGGGGCAGTCATCGCCTTGGACACCAGGCCGGTCTTGGCGCCCTTGATGTCGAAGTAGCGGATCTCGCGGAAGTTGAACAGGCGCTCGTAATAGTCCGACCAGCGCTGCATGTTGCCGAAGTACAGGTTATGGGTCAGGTGGTCGATGAAGGTCAGCCCGAAGCCGGCCGGGTGCGGGTCGGCGCCTTCGATCGGCTCGTAGTCGGCGTCGTAGATGCTGCCTGCATCGCCATAACGGTCAACCAGATACAGCATGCAGTCGCCGATTCCCTTGACCACCGGGGCCGGGACAGCGCGCGTGTCGGCCTTGTCCTGCACCGCTTCGCCGCCGTTGCCCAGCACGGTCTGCAGCACCGTCTCGGCCGGGGTGCGGAAGCGGATCGCAAAGCCGCAGGCGCTCGGGCCGTGCGCGGCGGCGAAATCGGCGGCAAACGAATCGGGGTCTTCGTTGAGCAGGAAGTTGACCCCGCCCTGGCGATAGACGGTAATGGCGCGGCTGCGATGACGCAGCACCGCGCTGAAGCCTATCTTGCGGAAGTAGTCGTGCAGCTGCGCGGCCTGGCCGGCGGGCGCGGCGAATTCGACGAACTCGAACCCGTCGATCCCCATCGGGTTGTCGAAGGTGGTGACCTGCATGCCCAGGTTCGGGCGGGTTGCGGTACTGCTCGGTTGTGCGCTCATCGTCGTTTCTCCACGCTAGGCCGTCCGCAGGGCTATGCGGGGTGGCAGAAGACCCGCGAGAATGCGCAGGCCACCCAAGGTTTGTAGTTGCAAATGAAACCAAAATCAAGACACAGTGCAACATGAGCGATCTCGACGCCCCTACCCCGCCGCCACATCCTGTGCTGCTCAACCTCGAGCAGTTCCTGCCGTATCGCCTGAGCGTGCTGTCCAACCGCATCAGCAGCAATATCGCCAAGGTCTACGGTGATCGTTACGGCATGGCCATTCCCGAGTGGCGGGTGATCACCATCCTGGCGCTGTATCCGGGTTCCTCGGCCAGCGAGGTCTCCGACCGCACCGCGATGGATAAAGTTGCAGTCAGCCGCGCCGTGGCGCGCCTGCTGGAGCGCGGCTTCATCCGCCGCGAAACCCATGGCGACGACCGCCGCCGCTCGATGCTGGCGCTGTCGCCGGCCGGGCGCCAGGTCTACGAGACCGTCGCCCCGCTGGTCAACGAGATGGAACAGCGGCTGATGTCGGTGTTCAGTGCCGAGGAACAGCAGATCCTGGAGACGCTGATCGACCGGCTGGCCAAGGACGGGCTGCCGCGCATGGCCGGCAAGGACTGATAAAAAAACCCCCGCAGTGCGGGGGTTTTTGCATGCCACGGCAACGACGGGTCAGGCCTGCGGCGGCGCCCACTGCTTGAGGAAATCGAACAGTTTCCTGCGGTCGAAGCCCTCGCCCTTGCGCAGTTCCGGGCCGGACTGGGTGGTCAGCAGCTTGCCGTCGTTGTCCAGCACCAGCAGCGACGGGTAGTCGTTGAGCTGGGCGAACTGCGACAGGAACGCGGCGTTCTCGTTGGTCGCATCGCGATTGACCTTGACCACCACGAAGTGCGCATCGCGGAAGCTGCGCAGCTCCGCATCGCCGCCCATCAGCTCGTCCAGCGCCTTGCACGGCTCGCAGGCCGCATTGCCGACGTTGAGCACGATGCGCTTGCCGCCGCGCTTGGCCTCGACCTTGGCGGTCTCCAGATCGGCGGCCGGATCGCGCGAGGGGTCGTATTGCGCATTGAGCGCCGCCGCCGCAGCGATGTCCGCCGCGGTGGGCGTATTGCCCGAGGACACCGGCTGGCTGGGGTCGGCGCTGGGCGGCTTCTGCATCGAGGTGTCCAGCGGCCGTGGCGCCTCCTGTTGCTCGGTGGGCTGCCCGCAGGCGCTCAACAGACCTGCCAGCAGCAGGCCACAGACAGTGGGTTTGATCGGCATTGCAGTTCTCCTCACTTCACACCATGCATCAGTTTGTTGATCAACGGCGCGATCAGGAACAGCACCGCGCCAGCGCCCAATAGCGCCCAAAACCCGAAGGTATACCCGCTCAGGGCCGAGGACACGCTCATCCCTTCGCTTCCGCTGACATGCCCGGCAAAGATGCCCGACAGGTTGTTGCCGATGCCGGTAGACAGAAACCAGCCGCCCATTCCGAAACCGACCAGACGCACCGGTGCCAGCTTGGTCACCATCGACAGGCCGATCGGCGACAGGCACAGCTCGCCCACCGACTGGATCACGTACACCATGAACAAGGTCCAGAACGGCACCTTGCCAGCATCGTTGACCAGGCTCGACAGTGCAAACATCAGCAGCAGGAACGCCAGGCCGTTGAACAGCAGGCCCAGGCCGAACTTGCGCGGAATCGACGGATTGAAGCGGCCGGCCTTGACCCAGATCCAGGCGATGATGGGCGCCAGGGTGATGATGGCAATCGAGTTCACCGACTGGAACCAGGCGGTCGGGAAGGTCCAGTCGCCGAAACCGCGGTCGACGATATTGTCGGCCAGGAAGGTGAACGAGCTGCCGGCCTGTTCGAAGAACATCCAGAACAGCACGTTGAAGGCGAAGATGATCAGCATCGCGATCACCTTGTCGCGCTGCACCTTGCCTTCGCGGATGCCTTCGACCAGCAGCATCACCGACAGGCCGACGAACAACACGGTCAGCACGATCTGCAACACGTCTGCACCGACGGCGAGCAGGAGGTACACCACCGGGATCGCCAGCACGCAGCCGACCAGCACCATCAGCACCCGGCCGATGCCCTGCGCGTTCGGCGCCGGTACGCCGATGCCCTTGAGCTGCGCGCGGCCGATCCAGAACCACACCAGGCTGATCAGCATGCCCGCGCCGGAGGCCATGAACACCATCTTGTAGGACGGCATGGCCTGGGTGCCGAACACCTTTTCGGCCAGCAACTGGGTCAGCACCGGCGAGATCATCGCGCCGAGGTTGATGCCCATGTAGAAAATGGTGAAGCCGCTGTCGCGGCGCGGATCGGCCACCGAGTACAGCTTGCCGACCATGGTGGAAATGTTCGGCTTGAACAGCCCGTTGCCCACCACCACGGTGGCCAGGCCGATCTCGAACATGGTGTGGTCGGGAACGGCGATCAGGAACAGGCCGGTGGCCATGACGGCCGCACCGACCAGGATCGAGCGTTGGTAGCCGAGCACGCGGTCGGCCACGTAGCCGCCGAAGATCGCCGCCGCATACACCAGCGCCAGATAGGCGCCATAGGTGCGTCCGGCCGGCGCCTGGCCGGTGGCATCGCCGCTGAAGAACTGCGCCACGATGTACAACACCAGCGCCCAGCGGATCCCGTAGAACGCGAAGCGTTCCCAGAATTCGGTCATGAACAGCATCCACAGCGGCCGGGGATGGCCGAGCAGCGTGGGGAACTCGGGCGGTGCAGGCGGCGGCGGGGTGGCGGAAGTCGGCGCGGTAGCGTCAACGCTCATGGAATGTCCCTTGCGTATTCAGGAATGGCTGGGTGCCCAGGGCGTACCCCGGGAGACGCGCGAGGATCACTTAGACGTCATGTACGCGTCAAATTCGCAGCACTCCTCGACCTGATGGCGGCCACTGGAGCGCCACCGGCCTCAACTCCAGCGAGCCACTACCGCCCCGCCCGCTTCCGCTGGCCCGCTCAGCCGTTCTCCGGCTCATCGCGGCCACCCTTCATCGGCGCACGGCTTTCCATACCCACCGACGTGCGCACGTCGAACAGCTCCGGGAAGAAGGTCAGCGCCAGCGCCTGCTGCAGGAATCCCACGCCGCTGGACCCACCGGTGCCACGCTTGAAGCCGATCACCCGCATCACCGTGCGCATGTGGCGGAAACGCCATAGCTGGAACTGGGTTTCCACATCGACCAGGTCCTCGCACAGCGAATATTCGCGCCAGTAGCGATCGGTGTTTTCGTAGATGCGCTCGAACACCGGGCGCAGGCTGTCGTCGGCCACATGTGCGCAGGTCCAGTCGCGCCCCTGGTATTGCGGCGGGATGGCATGCCCGAAGCGCGCCAGGTAGCGCAGGAATTCCTCGTACAGGCTGGGCGCTTCCAGCACCTGGCGCAGCCGTGCCTGCCCCTGCGGGTCGTACGCGAACACCTGCAGCATCTGCGGGTTCTTGTTGCCCAGCAGGAACTCGATATAGCGGTACTGCAGCGACTGGACGCCGGACGAGGGCCCCAGCACGTCGCGAAACCCCATGTACTCGCTCGGGGTGAGCGTCTCCAGTACCGACCACTGTTCGGTGAGCTGGCGCAGCACCTGCTTGCTGCGCGCCAGCACCTTGCGGCACTGCCAGACCTGATCGTTCTGCAGGTGCACCATCGCCGCGCGCAGCTCGTGCGCCAGCAGCTTCAGCCACAGCTCGGAGGTCTGGTGCTGGATGATGAACAGCATCTCGTCGTGGTGCGCCGGCTCGGACAGGGGCTGCTGCGCCGACAGCAACTGGTCCAGCCGCAGGTAGCCGCCGTAGGTCAGCCGCCCCTCCAGATCGGTATGGATGCCGGGTTCCAGGTCACGCAGGTTCTTGTCGACGGGCATGGCAGCGCAGATGGATCGGGCCGGTCAGGGTAGCTCAGTGGCGGGGATTGGGGATTGGGGAATCGGGAGCGGAGATTGGATATCGACGGCCTGGCGGCTGAGGGAGGCGCTGGAGGCTGGGTCTTCGACACGTGATCTCCGGTGTGTGTCGCATCGTTCTACCGTGCAGACCTTCTGGCTGGACCGACGCCCTTCCGGATTATTCCTTGTGCAGCGCGCGGCCTCCCTGCATGTCGTTGCAGCGCGCCTTTGCCGCAGCGCCCGATCTGACTGGGTGACCGGCTCACGCGGGCAGCCTGACAACGCGGTGGCGTACGCGACTGGTACTTCACACCTGAAAAAGCCAACCGCTTTCGACTGCGCAGTCGCAGCAACTGCGCCGGTGTCACCATATCGTCAACCTAGGTCTGCAAATTCATGCAGAATCGAACGGCGCTGCCGGCCAGGGACGTGGCCGGACCAGGGGAGCGTTTCACGTCTCACGGATCAGGGGACTCTCATCTCATGCATGTGTTGCAGCGTCGTGCAGCCTTACTTGTCTGTGCGCTGGCGGTTGCCGGCCACGCCAACGCCCAGGTCGTCATCAGCCAGGTCTACGGCGGTGGCGGCAACAGCGGTGCCACCTTCCGCAGCGATTTCATCGAGCTGCACAACATCGGCAGCACCACGGTCAGCCTGGACGGCTGGTCGGTGCAATACGCCTCGGCCGCCGGCAGCAGCTGGCAGGTCACCCCGTTGGCGGGCAGCGTGCCGGCCGGCGGCTACTACCTGGTCAAGCAGGCCGACGGCAGCGGCGGCAGCGTTGCGCTGCCCACGCCCGATGCCACCGGCACCATCGCCATGGGCGGCGGCGCCGGCAAGGTGGCGCTGAGCAACAGCGCCTCGGCGTTGAGCGGCGCCTGCCCCACCGGCAATGCCGATCTGGTCGGCTATGGCAGCACCGCCAGCTGCGCCGAAGGCAATGCGCCCACCCCGGCGCCCAACAATACGCTGGCGGTGCTGCGCGGCGGCGATGGCTGCACCGACACCGACAACAACGCGGCCGATTTCGCCACCGGCGCGCCGGCTCCGCGCAACGCCACCAGCCCCGCACGCCTGTGCAGTGGCGGCGGCCAGCCGATCGCCACGCTGGCCGATGTCAGCCAGGCCGAGGGCAACAGCGGCAGCCGCAGCCTTGTGTTCACGCTGAGCCTGAGCCAGCCGGCCGGTGCGGGCGGGGTGAGCTTCACCGCAGCCACCGCCGATGGCACCGCCGTCGCTGGCAGCGACTATGTCGCCCTGCCCGCGTCCAGCGTCCGGATCGCCGCTGGCGAGCGCAGCGCCAGCATCAGCGTGGAGGTGCTGGGCGACACCACACCCGAGCCCGACGAGACCTTCGCGCTGCGGATCAGCGGCCTCACCGGCGCGCTGCCGGCCACGCTGAACGCCACCGGCACCCTCCTCAACGACGACTTCAGCCTGCTGCCGATCCACGCCATCCAGGGCAAGGGCGCACGCTCGCCGCTGGAAGGCCAGGTGGTCGCCACCTCGGGCATCGTCACCGCCCGCCGCAGCGCCGGCTTCTTCCTGCAGGCAGCGGATGCGGAAACCGATGGCGATGCGGCCACCTCCGAAGGCGTCTACGTCTACACCGGCAGCGCACCGCCGGACGCCGCTGCCATCGGCAACCGGGTGCGCGTGCAAGGCACGGTGCTTGAGTACGTGCCCACCGCCGACCCGACCCAGCCGCCACTGACCGAGATCGGCGGCAGCCTGACCGTGCTGCTGGATTCCACCGGCAACCCGTTGCCGATGCCGGTGGCGTTGAGCACGAACTTCCCCAACCCGGACGGTGCCTTTGATCAGCTCGAAGCGCTGGAAGGCATGCGCGTTACCGCCGCCAGCCTCACCGTCAATGCGCCCACCGGCGGCAACGTCAACGAAACCAACGCCACCGCCACCAGCAATGGCGTCTTCCATGCGGTGGTCACCGGCGTGCCGCGTGCCTTTCGCGAGCCCGGCGTGCAGTTGCCCGATCCATTGCCGGCCGGCTCGCCTGCCGGGGTGCCGCGCTGGAACACCAACCCGGAAGTGATCGCGGTCGGCAGTGCCGGCGTCGGCGCCGAGCGTCTGGACCTGGCATCGGGCTGCGTCGTGCTGGATGTCACCGGCCCGCTGGACTACAGCTTCCGCCGCTACACGCTGTATCCGGAACGCACCCCGCAGGTGAACTGCAACGGTGCCGACCAACCACGCCCGGCACCGCGGCCGCAGGCCGACGACGTGGCCGTGGCCACCTACAACATGGAGCGCTTCTTCGACGACCAGAACGACCCGGCGACCGGCGAGCCGGTGCTCACCCCGGCCGCATTCCAGGCCCGCCTCAACAAGGCCTCGCTGGCGATCCGCAACTACCTGCACACGCCCGACATCCTGGGCACGGTGGAAGTGGAAAGCCTCGGTGTGCTGCAGACGTTGGCTGCGCGCATCAACGCCGATGCCATCGCTTCCGGCCAGCCCGATCCGCAGTACGTGGCCTACCTGCAGGAAGGCAACGACGTCGGCGGTATCGACGTGGGCTTCCTGGTCAAGACCGCTGCGGTGTCGGCCGGCGTACCGCGCGTGGAAGTGGTGTCCATCGCCCAGGAAGGCAAGACCACCACCTGGACCGAACCGGGTGGCGCGGTGAGCCTGCTCAACGATCGCCCGCCACTGGTGCTCAGTGCCAAAGTGCACCAGGCCGATGGCCGCGTGCTGCCGCTGACCGCCATCGTGGTGCATCAGCGCTCGCTCAACGGCGCCGAGACCGACGATGCGGCCGGCACCCGCATCCGCGCCAAGCGCCAGGCCCAGGCCGAGTACCTGGCGCGCCTGCTGCAGACGCGCCAGCAGCTCGACCCGGCCGAGCAGGTGCTGGTGATGGGCGACTTCAACGCCTTCGAGTTCAACGACGGCTACGTGGATGCGATGGGTACCGTCACCGGCAGGCCGGCGCCGGATGCGCAGACCGTGGTGGGCGGCGATGGCGTGGACCTGGTCAACCCGGACTACACCGACCTGACCTGGTTCAACACGCCCGACCAGAGCTACTCGTACGCCTTCGACGGCAACGTGCAGTCGCTGGACCACATCCTGGCCAACGAGGCGCTGATGCGCGCACCCAACATCGCCTCGCTGTCGGTGGGCCATGCGCGCATCAATGCCGACTTCCCCGGCACCGCGCGCAACGATGCCAATACGCCCACGCGCTTGTCCGACCACGACCCCACCGTGGTGCTGTTGCGCATGACCAAGCAGGTGAACGCGGACGTGCAGGTGGCTGTCACCGCCGCGCGCGACCAGGTGGTCGAAGGCGAGCACATCGACTACACCGTGGATGTCGAGAACCGAGGGCCGGATCGCGCGCCGTTCACTGCGCTGGCGTTGGTATTCGACCTGCCGGCACGGGCGCGCCTCACTGCCCCGCCGGGCTGGATCTGCCAGAACCAGACCAATGCCACGCAGACCACGCTTACCTGCAATATCCCACTGCTTGCGGCGGGATCTGCGCAGAGTTTTGCAGTGCAACTGGATGCCGGCCCGGACCTCGCCGGGCGCACCCTGACCCTGGCCGCCTCGGTCGCCTCGCAGTCGCCCGACCCGCAGCCGGACAACAACACCGACACCGCTGCCGTTGTGGTGCAGGCACGGCCGCAGCCGCGCAGCGACCTGGCGGTGCGGTTCGACGGCCCGGCCAGCCTGCCGACAACAGCGTTCAGCGCCAGCTACCGCGTGCTGCTGGACAACGTCGGTGCCGCGCCGGCGCAGCGTCCCGGCTTGGTGATCGAAGGCAACACGGTGTCGGCGCTGTCGCAGCTGGTGTCGCCGCAGGGCTGGCGCTGCGACAAACAGGTGCAATCGCTGCGCAGTGCCCGCTTCGTGTGCAGCAGTGCGGCGGTCGTGCTGCCGGGCGCGCAGCTGGCCTTCCAGTTGACCGTGGCAGCCAAGCCGATCCCTGCCGACGGCGCCATCCGCGTGCAGGCGAGGGCCACATCGACCTCGCCCGATGCCAACCCGGCCAACGATTCGGCGCTGATCGTCACCCCGATCGGTGGAGGCGCCGACCGCCGCTGATCGCAGTGCACCACGTCGCAATTCTGTACTGCGACAAAGGGCGCGGCCTGGTCCGCGCCCTTTTTTTTGTGCAAGCCAGCATCATTGTGTGCTGCGGTGCAGGACAGCTTTTTGCTGTGTGGTCCTTAACATCGCAACTCATATCATTTGAAACTTCTTGGTGAAGGTGTCGCCGCAATGAGCGTAGCCGCGCAGTTCGAGATCGAATATCTGCAATACATGGACGCGGACGGCCAGATCGTCCGCGACGACCTGCCGGCCGACGCCGCCAACCCGCAACAGCTGCTCGCCCTGTTCAAGCGCATGCTGTTCGTGCGCACCTTCGACAGCAAGTCGGTCGCGCTGCAGCGCACCGGCAAGTTGGGCACCTATGCGGCCTGCCTCGGTCACGAAGCCACCCATGTGGGCATCGGCGCGGCGATGCGCAGTGGCGATGTGTTCGCGCCCAGCTATCGCGAGTACGGCACCATGTTCGAACGCGGCGTGCGCCCGCGCGATGTGCTGCTGTACTGGGGCGGCGACGAACGCGGCAGCGACTATCCGCGCGATGCCGATGCGGCGATCGACTTCCCGATCTGCGTGCCGATCTCCACCCAGTGCCTGCATGCGGCCGGTTCGGCGCTGTCGTTCAAGCTGCGGGGCAAGCCGCAGGTCGCGGTGGCCTGCTGTGGCGATGGCGGCAGCTCCAAGACCGACTTCTATGCCGCGCTCAATTCGGCCGGCGCCTACAAACTGCCGCTGATCCTGTGCGTGATCAACAACGGCTGGGCGATCTCGGTGCCGCGCTCGGCGCAGACCGGTGCGCAGACGCTGGCGCAGAAGGGCCTGGCCGGCGGCCTGCATTGCCTGCAGGTGGATGGCAACGACCTGATCGCGGTGCTCGAGGCGATGCGCCAGGCGCGCGCGCGCGTATTGGCCGGCGACGGCGGCACGGTGATCGAGTTCCTGACCTATCGCCTGTCCGATCACACCACCGCCGACGACGCGCGGCGCTACCGCGGCGAAGAAGAGGTCAAGCAAGGCTGGGCGCGCGAGCCGCTGCTGCGCCTGCGCCGCTATCTCACCGCGCAAGGCCTGTGGGACGAGGCGCAGGAAACCGCATGGAAGGCCGAATGCGGTGCGCGCGTGGACGCAGAGGTCAATGCCTATCTCAACACCCCGGTGCAGCCGGTCGAAGCGATGTTCGATTACCTCTACGGCGACCCGCCGGCCGAGTTGCTGGCCCAGCGCGCCGAGGTGATGGCGCAGGAGGCCCGTCATGGATGAGCTCAACCAGTCACACCTGGCTGCGACACAGCAGCAGGCCAGTGCCCCCTACAACGCCGCAGCCACGCGCGGAGAGAGTGCCATGAGTTCGCCCATCACCCTGATCGAAGCCATCACCCAGGCGCTGGCCTGGGAGCTGGAACACGACCCTGCGGTGCTGGTGCTGGGCGAGGATGTCGGCGTCAACGGCGGCGTGTTCCGCGCCACTGCGGGCCTGCAGCAGCGCTTCGGCAGCGAGCGGGTGCTGGACACGCCGCTGGACGAAACCACCATCGCCGGCCTGAGCGTCGGCCTGGCCGCGCAGGGCATGAAGCCGGTGGCCGAAGCGCAGTTCGACGGCTTCGTGTATCCCATGGTCGATCACCTGATCTGCCATGCCGCACGCCTGCGCAACCGCACCCGCGGCCGCCTGCATTGCCCGATGGTGCTGCGGGTGCCGTGGGGCGGCGGCATCCGCGCGCCGGAACATCACAGCGAAGCCAACGAAGCCATCTTCACCAACGTGCCCGGCCTGCGCGTGGTGTTGCCGTCCTCGCCGCAGCGCGCCTACGGCCTGTTGCTGGCCGCGATCCGCGACCCGGATCCGGTGATCTACATGGAGCCCAAGCGCATCTACCGCCAGTACAAGGAAGTGGTCGCCAACGATGGCGAAGCGCTGCCGCTGGATGTGTGCTTCGTGCTGCGCGACGGTACCGACGTCACCCTGGTCACCTGGGGCGCGCAGGTCAAGGAAGCGCTGGAAGCGGCCGACAAACTCGCTGGCGAAGGCATCAGCGCCGAAGTCATCGACGTGGCCACGCTGCGCCCGCTGGACTTCGACACCATCGCCGAATCGGTGGCCAAGACCGGCCGCTGCGTGATCGTGCAGGAAGCCCCGCGCACCGCCGGCTTCGGTGCGGAGATCGCCGCGCAGCTGGCGGAAAAATCGATGTACGACCTGCTCGCACCGGTCGAACGCGTCACCGGCTACGACACGCATATTCCGCTGTTCCGGCTGGAAATGAAGTACCTGCCGAGCGTGGAGCGCATTGTCACCGCCGCCCGTCGCGCGGTGGCTGCCGGCTGACATGCGCGCCCGTCTGCTCTGCGATTACCGCGCCGCGTACGCCAACCCGATCCGCTTCCACGCTGGCCAGCACGTGACCATCGGCGTGCGCGACGAGGAATGGCCGGCCTTCGCCTGGGTCAACACCGGCGACGGTCATGCCGGCTGGGCCCCGGTGGCTTGGCTGCGCCCCCTGGGCGACGGCCAGGCCGAAGCCCTGCGCGACTACGACGCACGCGAACTCGATGCCCAACAGGGCGAGGACGTGTTGCTGCATTACGAACATGGCGGTTGGTGGTGGTCCGAGCGTGCCGATGGCATGCAGGGCTGGCTGCCGGCTGCCGACCTCGAACTCCTCGACGACACCACGCCGCCGCTGCCTGCGGCGCAAGAGAACTTGCCATGAGCGAAGCCAAGAATTTCCACCTGCCCGACCTGGGCGAAGGCCTGCCCGATGCCACCATCGTCGAATGGTTCGTCAAGGAAGGCGATAGCGTGCGCCTGGACGATCCGCTGGTCTCGATGGAGACCGCCAAGGCGGTGGTCGAGGTGCCCTCGCCGTTCTCCGGCACCGTGACCAAGCTCGCCGGTGCCGCTGGCGATGTGATCGTGACCGGCGCGATGCTGGCGCAGTTTGCGCTGGACGCGTCGCAGCCGCAGCGCGCCGACGGCCAAGACACCGGCCACTCGCATGGCCCTGCACCCACGCATACGCCCAGCACCGGCGACAGCGCGGCCGGCCCGACCGCGCGCGTGGTCGCCTCCGACAACGGCGGCGAGATCGCCGACGCCGACGCCAGTGGCCAGAGCGAGCGCGACGACGCCGGCACGGTGGTCGGTGCGATGCAGAGCTCCAATGCGGTGCAGAGCGAACAGGCGATTGCCGTCGGTGGCGTGCGCGCGATGCCGGCGGTGCGTGCGCTGGCGCGCAAGCTGCGGGTGGACCTGGCACAGGTGCGCGCCACCGGCCCGGACGGCACGGTGACGATGGCGGATGTGAAGCAGGCCGCAGCCGCGGGCACCGCACGGTTTTCAGCCGGCGCGCAGGGCGTGTCGACCTCATCGGCCAGTGGCCGAGGGACCGCCGCTGGCGGCGGAGCGACCGCAGGCAACAACGCGCACCAGTCAGACGGTAGCGTGCATCCTTCGGACAACAGCGCGAACCATTCGGATGGCGGCGCGCGTCCCCTTCTCCCGCCTGCGGGAGAAGGTGCCCGCAGGGCGAATGAGAGCACCACTGCCCGCTCGCCGCTGTCGGCCAGCGGCAGGCCGATGCGTACCCAATCGCCCGGCACCAGCGTCAAGGGGCAACCCGAACAGCTCAAGGGCGTGCGTCGCAACATGGCGCGGGTCATGGCCGATGCGCACAGCAAGGTGGTACCGACCACGCTCAACGACGATGCCGACATCCACGCCTGGCAGCCCGGCAACGACGTCACCGTGCGCCTGGTGCGCGGCATCGTGCGTGCCTGCCAGGCGGTGCCGGCGCTCAATGCCTGGTTCGACGGCGAGGCACTCAGCCGCACCCTGCACCCCCAGGTCGATATCGGCATTGCGGTGGATACCGAAGAAGGCCTGTTCGTGCCCGCGCTGCGCAATGCCGACATGCTGGACGCACACGGCATCCGCGAGAGCGTCAACCGGCTGCGCCAGCAGGTGGAAACCCGCAGCATCGCCGCATCGGAACTCAGCGGCTACACCATTTCGCTGTCCAACTTCGGCATGTTCGCCGGCCGCTACGCCACTCCAGTGGTGGTGCCGCCATGCGTGGCCATCGTCGCCGCCGGGCGCGCGCGCTACCAGCTCACCCCGGTGATGGGCGGCGTGGAAACCCACAAGGTGATGCCGCTGTCGCTGACCTTCGACCACCGCGCCGCCACCGGCGGCGAAGCTGCGCGTTTCCTGCGTGCGCTGCTGGACGATCTGGCGCTGGCCAACTAACGCGCGGACAGCAAGACGACCGGCGCCCACCGCCAGGTGGGCCCGGCAGGTCTTGCGGATCTCATTCGCACGCGACCGGGTCGGCGCTTGCAGTGCACGCGCTGCTTGGGGACCGTTGGCGGCAGGCCACCATGTCGCCATCCATGGATGAAGTCGCGACGTATCACACGATCGGTTAAGGGCGCCGCTCGGTAAGGGCGCCGCGCAGTCGACCCACCGTTTTTTTTTAAGCATCTGATCGCGGCGGAATGACGCCTTGGTCGAAGTATTGGTCGCTTTATGTGTCGTGCCGCGATGAGGCTTGAACACTGCGGATGGATCAGTTGCAGAGCAGCCGATCTGCGGGTTTTCTGCAGGGCCCTCGCCTGCCCGCCATCGCGGGACACGCCGTGAATCCGTCCATGGAGGCTCTTACGCGGCATCCATGCCGCGTAAGGTCCCGCGACGGTGAGCGGGCAAGGACCTGTCGAGAGGGTCGGTGTGTCTAGTTGCAAGCAGTACATGATGCGCACGACGTGCGCTGGTCGGATCACCAGGCGTTCGCTCAACTCCCATCATTGCGCCGTCGCAAGCCGAGCGGCAGACAAGCCTCCTACACGCAACCTAGAAACGTCTCGTCTGCCACGCAAGCCGAGCATGCTTTCAGGAAAGCTGCCGGCCAACTATCTGGTGCGGTGCCCTCGCCGATTGCGGGACCGTGTGGCGGCATGGATGCCGCCACCGAGCCTCCATGGACGGATTCACGGCGTGTCCCGCGAGCGGTGAGGACGCCGCGCCCTCGACGCTGGGGCTTGGCTGCAGGGCCCTTGCCCGCCCACCATCGCAGGACACGCCGCAAGTACGTCCATGTAGGCTCTTACGCGGCATCCATGCCGCGTAAGGTCCCGCGACGGTGAGCAGGCAAGGACCTGTCGAGATGGTCGGTGTGCGGGTGCAAGCAATGCATGACGTGCACTGTTTGGATAACGGGGCGTTCGCTCGACCTTCCGCCATTTTCCATTGCAGGCCAGCAGCCGGCCAACTGTCTGGTGCGGTGCCCTCGCCGATTGCGGGACCGTGTGGCGGCATGGATGCTGCCACCGAGCCCCCAGGGACGGGTTCACGGCGTGTCCCGCAAGCGGTGAGGGCACCGCGCACTCGACGCTGGGGCCTGGCTGCAGGCCCTTGCCCACCCACCGACGCAGTGCCCGCGGCGGCCCCGCATGGGTCTCACCGACCATTGCAGTGCAAATGCCTGGATAATCGGTCCATGTCATTTGCCCATCTTTCGCTGTCGCCGCAGCTGCAGCCATTCTTCGACACCGCGCTGGCACGCGCCGGCCACCACACGCCCACGCCGATCCAGCAGCAGGCGATTGCGCCGATGCTGCAGGGCCGGGATCTGATTGCGATGGCGCAGACCGGTTCGGGCAAGACGCTGGCCTATGCGCTGCCGCTGCTGCAGCAACGCTGCCTGGCGCCGGATGTTGCCCCGCGCGTGCTCGGCGCGCTGGTGCTGGTACCCACGCGCGAACTCGCCGCGCAGGTCGAAGACACCTTGCGCCAACTGGCCGCGCATCTGCCGCGGCGGCTCAAGATCGTTGCGGCCACCGGCGGCAGTTCGATCAATCCGCAGTTGCTTGCCCTGCGCGGTGGTGCCGATATCGTGATCGCCACGGCCGGCCGGTTGCTGGACCTGGTGGATCACAACGCGCTGCGCCTGGGCGAGGTTGCCACGCTCGTGCTGGACGAAGCCGACCGCCTGCTCGAACTGGGCTTCGGTGCCGAGCTCGATCGCATCCTGGCCCTGCTGCCGGCGCAACGGCAGAGCGTGCTGTTCTCGGCCACGTTTCCGCCCGCCATCGCCTCGCTGGCCAAGCGTCGCCTGCGCGACCCGCTACGCATCACCGTTGATGCCACCCCGGAAGCTGCGCCTGCGATCGAACAACGCGCGATCGCCGTCGACGCCGGCCAACGCACGCAGCTGTTGCGCCACCTGCTGCAGGAGCATGGCTGGTCGCATGTGCTGGTGTTCGTCGCCAGCCGGCACACCGCCGAGAAAGTTGCCGAAAAACTCACCAAGACCGGCATCAACGCGCAACCGCTGCATGGCGAACTGAGCCAGGGCCGCCGCGAGCGTACGTTGCATGCCTTCAAACAGCGCGAGCTGCAGGTGCTGGTGGCCACCGATCTGGCCGGGCGCGGCATCGATATCGATGCGCTGCCGGCAGTGGTCAATTACGACCTGCCGCGTTCGACGGTGGACTACACCCACCGCATCGGCCGCACCGCGCGCGCAGGCGCCAGCGGCCTTGCGATCAGCTTCATCACCGCAGAGAGCCAGCCGCAATGGCGCCTGATCGAAAAACGCCAGGGCCTGCGCGTGCCCACCAGCGTGGTTGCCGGTTTCGAGCCGACCCTGGCGGCGACGACGCCTGCGACGCAGACGCCACATGTCGGCGCGCGCGCTCCGGACGACAACGGCGGCATCAAGGGCAGGCGGCCGAGCAAGAAGGACAAGCAACGCGCAGCGGCGGCGACGCAGGCTGGCAAGCCCGACTGACAGCAGGGCATGCCACCTGACGCGCCGTCGTCACGCGAAGGTGGACGGTGCGACGATGCCTCAGTCCTGCTCGAAATCCAGCTCGCCGCCCGGCGCGTTGTCGCCATCCGCACGCGGGGTACGCTTGCCGGGCTTGCGCAGGATTTCCACGAAGAACTGTTCGCCACCTTCGCTGGTGAGCGCATTGATCGAGCGGATCAGCTCGGCCGGCGGCAGCGGCGCGGCACTGGCCTCGTCCGCCCCGAAGCGCATGTCGAAGTCCCAGTAATCCGCGCCTTCGGGCAAATCCTTGCGGCGCTCGCGGCGGATGTACTTGCGGATATCGTGCTTGCTGGACTCCAGCAGACGATCGCGGTTCTTGCCTTCGAGGTTGAGCTGATAGGTCTTGCGCATGGCGACATCGGTTGGGAACTGGCCGCCTATTGTGAGGCCATGCGGCCAGTCTGGGTGAATCGCCGGCCATTGGCGTGGACCGAGCAGGCACCTGCGTGTGCATGCGCTCGATTGCGTGGTCGCGTTCGTGCCGGGATGCACGCCGATGCCAGGCAGCACCATGTGCAAGCCTCCGTCACCTCAACTCGTCATCACACACACGTGCATCAGCCGCAGTCCCTCACCCCACCGTTGCCGTTGCCGGCGCCAGCGCTTGCGTGCCCGCGACGAACGCCTGCTCGGCCGCAATCACCTCATCGGCGTGGTCCTGGCACCAGTGCAGCAGCGCCATCATCGGCGCTTCCAAGGTGTCGCCCAAGGGCGTGCGCCGGTATTGCACGGCCACCGGAGACGAGGAAATCACTTCCCTGCTGATCAAGCCGATCCGCTCCAGCCGCCGCAGCGCTTCGGTCAGCGACTTGTGCGTCACCCCGTCCAGTTGCCGCTTGATCTGATTGAAGCGCGTCGGCCCGTTGCACAGCACCGTCATGATCATGATCGACCACTTGTTGGCGATCGGCTCCAGCACGGTGCGGATATCCGAGATGCGATAGAGGTCGCAGGGCGCAGCGGTTTCCTCGGCCATATCTAGTTACCTCAAAGTGCGTAATTGAAACTAAGTATAGGATGGATATCATCTCGCCGGTACTGAAAACCGACTGGACGCGGTATCGCCGCGTCCAATCCCGTATCGACAACCAGCGAGAGACTGTCCATGTCAACGAATGAGCTCCACGGCAAAGTGGCCCTGATTACCGGCGCCTCCAGCGGCATCGGTAGCGCAACGGCCAAGAAACTCGCAGCGGCAGGAATGAAGGTGGGCCTTGCGGCGCGTCGCATCGACCGGCTGCAGGCATTGAAGGCAGACATCGAGCAGGCGGGCGGCCAGGCCGTCGTGCTGGAAATGGATGTCGCCAGCAAGGACTCGGTCGCTGCCGGCGTCGCAGCACTGATCGCCGCTTACGGCGCCATCGATGTGCTGGTCAACAACGCCGGCATCATGCCGCTGTCCAGCATCGATGACTTCCACACCGACGAATGGGAACAGATGATCGATGTCAACGTGAAAGGCGTGCTCAACGTGGCCGCCGCGGTGCTGCCGCAGATGATCAAGCAGCATTCCGGCCATGTCTTCAATACTTCCTCGATCGCCGGGCGCAAGGTCTTTGGCCAGGGATTTGCGGTGTACTCGGCGAGCAAGTTTGCGGTGACCGCGTTCACCGAAGGCCTGCGCATGGAAGTCGGCAAGAAGCACAACATCCGCGTCACCAGCATTCAGCCGGGCATCGTTGCAACCGAGCTTCCGGCACAGACCACCAGCGCGGAATATCAGGCAATGATGGCCGGTTATGCCGGCACGGTGCGGATGCTGGATCCGATGGATATTGCCGACACCATCCTGTTCGCAGCGCAGGCACCGGCGAACGTCAATATTGCCGAAGTGTATGTGTTACCCACCGACCAGGTGTAACGAGTGCTCGACCACTCCATGCAGCCGGCTCCCCGGCGGCATGGGGCACGCGACGCTTCGGAGCAGCTAGCAAAACCCCTGTGCGCACCGCCGCCCGGGCGTGGTCGGTGCTCGAAATCGGTGCGTTGGTCATCGCTCGGCACGCGGTTGACCTAGCCGCCGCTGCCAAGCGGTGAGGGGTCGCCTCACATGGGTGGGGCGACACACGCAAGGCCGGCGATGGACAGGCAGTGCGTAGCGATTGCAGGCACCACCCGCATCTGCCCGGCGACGCGCAGTGCTTGTCGACGCGCAAGGTGTCACGCATCCACCTGCAGGCGCGCTAGGTGCGTCAGCTCAGCCCAAGCTGCTTGCGCAAACTGCCATCCACCGCACTGGCGGGCATGAACCGGCGCAATTTGCTCAGCAGCGATGCCTGGCCGGGCGGGGTGCGACGCATGCGCCACTTGCCCAGTGCGGCCTCCACCACGGTGGTGGCCACGTCCTGCGGTCCCGGCGCATTGTCGATGTAGCCGGTGACCGCACGGCCAACCATGTCACGTTCGCGGTCGTACTCGGCGATGGTGCTCTGCGCCACCGGCGAATTGCTGCCCAGGCTGGTCTTGGTGTACGCCGGCTCCACCAGCGTCACCCGGATGCCGAACTGGCGCAGCTCGTGGTCCAGCGTTTCCGACAGCCCTTCCACCGCGTGCTTGGAGGCGGCATACACCCCCATGTACGGTGCCGGCAGGAAACCCAGCACCGAGCTGACATTGACGATGCGCCCCCGGCGCTTGTCACGCATGTGCGGTGCCACTGCCTGGACCGTGCGCAGAATGCCCAGCACGTTGGTATCGAACAGCACGGCAGCTTCTTCGGGGCTGGTTTCCTCCACTGCGCCGATAAGGCTGCTGCCTGCGTTGTTGACCAGCACATCGATGCGGCCGCTGCGGCCGACGATACCGTCGACGGCGCGCCGCACCGAGGCAGCGTCGCGGATATCCATCTCGACCAATTCCACATTGGCCAGCGGCGCGGCGCCGGAAAGCGCGCGCACGCTGCCGTAGACGGTGCAGCCGCGCTGGGCGAAGCGCTCTGCGGCAACGCGGCCGATGCCGGAGGACACACCGGTGATCAGCACAACGGACTGCTGTTGCATGGTAATTCCTTTATCTATGAGGGAAGAGCGCCGGCCAGGTGCGCAGCCATTGGCGGCGCGCGGATCGAACGCGAGGATGACAAGCGCCCTATAGCGGAAGGCAACGGCAGCATGGCCGCCGTCGCCAGTGGCACTCAGGCGTGCTGCGCAACCGCCGCGGTGCTGCTGCCGTTGCCGGTATCGGGGCGGATCTTGAACCAGATCGAATACATCGCCGGCAGGAACACCAGCGTCAGGATCGTGCCGGCCAGGGTGCCGCCGATCAGCGTATAGGCCAGCGTGCCCCAGAACACCGAGTGCGTGAGCGGGATGAACGCCAGGATCGCCGCCAGCGCGGTCAGGATCACCGGCCGGGCGCGCTGCACGGTGGCTTCCACCAGGGCATGGAACGGGTCCAGACCCTCGGCCTCGTTGTGGTGGATCTGCCCGATCAGGATCAGCGTGTTGCGCATCAGGATGCCCGACAACGCGATCAGGCCCACCAGCGCATTGATGCCGAAGGGTTGCTGGAACAGGATCAAGGTCGGCACCACACCGATCAGGCCCAGCGGGCTGGTCAGGAACACCATCACCATCGCCGAGATCGAGCGTACCTGCAGGATGATGATCAGCAAGGTGGCCGCCAGCATGATCGGGAACAGCGGCAGCATCGCGGTGGTCGCCTTGCCGGATTCCTCGATGGAACCCGCCTCCTTGATCTGATATCCGCTGGGCAGTTTTTCGATGATCGGTTGCAATTGCTTGGTGATCACGGCCGAGACATCCGGCGGCTGCAGCTGGTCATCGACATCGCCGCCCACGGTGATCGTCGGCACCCGATCGCGACGCCGCATGATCGGCTCTTCCATCCGCACATCCACCTTGCCCACCTGCGCCAACGGCACGCGCTGGCCATTGGCGCCGGCCAGGGTGAAGTCGGCGATGCGCGCCGGATCGAAGCGCGTGTCGCCGGCCGAACGCGCCATCACCTGCACGCTGCGGATATCTTCGCGCACCAGCGTGACCGGCACGCCACTGAGCAGGAACTGCAGCTGCTGGGCCACGGCGGTCGAGGTCAGCCCCACTGCCTGCAGGCGGTCCTGGTCCAGGGTGAAATGCAGCGTGGGGGTGCGCGTGCCCCAGTCGGTGTTGACGGTGCGCAGCATCGGGCTGTCCTGCATCACCTGCCTGACCTGCGCGGCGATGCCACGCAACACCTGCGGGTCCGGACCGCTGACCCGGTACGCCACCGGGAACTGCGAGTACGGGCCGAAGGTGAGCTGGGTGACACGCACGCGTGCTTCGGATGCGAGGCCTTCGGAAATGGCCTTGCGCAAACGCAGCTTCAATGCATCGCGCTGGTGCTGGTCATCGGTGCGGATCACGATCTTGGCAAACGACGGGTCCGGCAACTCCGGGCCCATGGCCAGGAAGAAGCGCGGCGCGCCCTGCCCGATGTAGGCGGTGACGATCTTGGCTTCGTCCTGCCTGGCGAGCCAGGCTTCGACCTTGGCAGTGGCCGCGCTGGTCTGGTTGATCGAGGTTCCGTACGGCATCTGCACTTCGACCAGGACTTCGGGGCGATCGGAGATCGGGAAGAACTGCTTCTTGACGATGCCCATGCCAACGATCGCGAGCACGAACAGCCCCACCACCGAGCCGGCCACCAGCCATTTGCGCGCGATGACGCGCCCCAGCGCAGCGCGGAAGCGGTTGTAGCGCGGCGTGTCGTACATCGCGGCGTGGCCGCCTTCGATCTTCTTCAGGTCCGGCAGCATCTTGACGCCCAGATAGGGCGTGAACACCACCGCCACCACCCACGACACGATCAACGCAATGCCCACGATCCAGAACATGTTGCTGGTGTATTCGCCGGCGGTGGAGGCGGCAAAGCCGTTCGGCATGAAGCCGACCGCGGTCACCAGCGTGCCGGACAGCATCGGCGCGGCGGTATGGCTCCACGCATACGCCGATGCGGCGACGCGGCTGTAGCCTTCCTCCATCTTCACCACCATCATCTCGATGGCGATGATGGCATCGTCCACCAACAGGCCCAGCGCCAGGATCAACGACCCCAACGTGATGCGGTCGAAGTTCTTGCCGGTGGCCAGCATCACCACGAACACCGCCGCCAGCGTCAACGGCACCGCCGCCGCCACCACGATCCCCACGCGCCAGCCCATGCTGACGAAGCACACCAGCATCACCACCAGCAATGCGACGAAGAACTTGGTCATGAACTCGCCGACCGATGCGTCGATGTTGACCGCCTGGTCGGTGACCTTGCTCAGGGTCATGCCCAGCGGCAGCTCGGCATTGATCGCGCTGACTTCGCTGTCCAGCGACTTGCCCAGATCCAGCCCGTTCCAGCCATCGCGCATGATGATGCCCAGCAACAACGCCGGCTCGCCGCCGCTGCGGATCATGAAGGTGGACGGATCCTCGTAGCCGCGCTTGACCGTGGCGATATCCGACAGCTTCAGGGTGCGGCCCTGCACCACCAGCGGGGTGTCGCGAATCTTCTGCAGGCTGTCGAGCGCACCATCCAGGCGGATGAACACCTGCGGCCCGCGCGTTTCCACCGAACCAGCCGCATTCAAGGCGTTCTGCGCATTGAGCGCGGCAAACACGTCCTGCGGGCTGATGCCCAACGTGGCCAGGCGCTCGTGTGAGAACTCGACAAAGATGCGCTCGGGCTGTTCGCCGATGATGTTGACCTTCTTGACGCCCGGCACATGCAACATGCGTTGGCGCAGGGTCTCTGCATCGCGCGCGAGCAAGCGTTGCGGCTCGCCCTTGGCCTTGAGGGCGAACAGCGCGAAGGTGACGTCGGCATATTCGTCGTTGACCATCGGCCCGATCACACCGGCCGGCAGGTTGCCGACTTCGTCGCCCACCTTCTTGCGTGCCTGGTAGAACTGCTCCTGCACCTGGCTGGGCGGCGTGCTGTCCAGCAAGGTCAAGGTGGTGAACGCAAGGCCGGGGCGCGTATAGGTTTCGCTGCGGTCGTACCAGCGCAGTTCCTGCAGGCGCTTTTCGAGTTTCTCGGCCACCTGGTCCTGCATTTCCTGCGGCGTGGCACCCGGCCAGGCAGTCACGATGGTCATCACCTTGACGGTGAAGGCCGGGTCTTCGGCGCGGCCCAGCTTGAGAAATGCGACCAGGCCGGCCAACGAAATCAGGAAGATCAAAAACAGCGTGATCGAGCGCTCGCGTACCGCCAGTGCCGAGAGATTGAATCGGCCCTCGCTCACGGCTGCGCTCCTGCCGCGGACGCGGTTTTGGCGCCGGTCGCGCTGCCATCGGCAGGCGCGATCGTGTTGGCGACCCGCACCCGTTCGCCGTCGCGCAACAGGTGCGCGCCCAGCGCCACAATGCGCTCGCCACGCCCCAGCTTGCCGGCGACATTGGCATGGTCATCGTCCAGGCCCAGCACCGTCACCGGCCGCCAGCTCACCCGGGTCGGGTTGCCGGCGATGACCCACACGCCCGGCCCCTTGCCGGCATCGAACACCGCGGCCAGCGGCACCTGCAGGCCGGCCTGGGTGCCGGTGGCGGTGCCGGCAGGCACGCGGACGCTAACGGTGGTGCCCAGCGGCGCCTGCGCCAGCGCGCCGTTGAGCACGTACCGCGCCTCGAAGGTGCGGGTGAGCCGGTCTGCGCTCTCGGAGAGCTGGCGCAAGGTGGCCGGCACGCTGACCGCGGCGTTGCCGAACAAGGTGGCCTGGGCCACCGAGCCAACCTGCGGGCGCAGGGTTTCCGGCAACTGGATCACCGCCTCGCGCGGCCCGGCATGCGCCAGGCGCACCACCGGCTGCCCGGCAGCAACCACCTGGCCCGGCTCGACCAGGGTCTCCATCACCACGCCGTCGGCATCGGCCAGCAGGTCGGTATAGCGATTGGCATTGCGCGCGACATCGGCCTGGGCCTGGGCGGCGCTCAGCTGCGCCCTGGCCGCATCGGCGGCCGCCTTGATCTGGTCGTAGGCCGAGGCGGAGATGGCGCCGGTGCCGCGCAGGTCGCGATAACGGGCTTCATCTTCGGCGGTCTGCAGGGCACGGGCGCGGGCAGCGGCCACCGCATCCTGCTGCGCACGCGCGGCCAGTTGCAGGTCCACCGGGTCGATGCGCATCAGCGGCTGCCCACGCTTGACGCGCTGGCCGGCATCGACCAGCCGCTCGGACACCTTGCCGGCGACGCGGAAGCCCAGGTCGCTCTGCACCCGCGCTGCGACGGTGCCGGAGAAACTGCGCGTGCCTGCGTCGGCGTAAGCGACGGTGGCCACCCGGACCAGCGGCGCGGCGGTCCGCGGGTCAGTAGGAGCATTGCCTCCGCAGGCGCTAAGCGCCAGCGGCAGAACACACAGAAGGGCGAAGGGAATCTGGAGGCGCGGAAGCATGGTCGTCTCAAAGCGAGCTGTTGATGGCTCGCATCTTCAGACTTGTGACCAAATCAGTCAATAGTCACAAACGAACTAGGGCGCCAGACTGCGCAGTACCAGACTCGACAACAGTGCCGGGACCTCTTCGGCGTACTCCAGGCTGTGCTGCAGCAGCAGCGGATTGATGTATGGCCGCATCACCAGGTAGATCGCCCGGCTCGCCTCGTCCAGCGGCGTCTTTCGCTCGAAGTCACCACTCAGGCGCCCCTCCACCAGGATCTCCTGCAGCAGCGCCTGCAGCTGCGCTTCGTAGACGAGGACCGTGGGCCACCGCTCGATCGAGGCAGACGTGGCAATCTCGTACAGCTTCGGTCCGCGCGCGTGCAGGCGCAGGCTTTCGTTGACTACCACCTTGAAAAGACTGCGTAATTTCTCCTGCGGCGTTGTTGCCTGGGCAACGGCCGCAGCCGTCTCGAGCTTGATTTCCTGCAGGCACTGGCCACAGATGACTTCGCCGATGGCCTGCTTTGAGGCGAAGAACTTGTAGATGTAGGCCTTGGAGAATCCAATCTCTTTTGCCAGATCGGACACGGCGGTCTTTTCGTAGCCATAGCGACTGAAGTGGTCGGCTGCTGCGGCCACGATCTGGTCGCGCACGTCGTGATCGACCGGGCCCCGGCCCGCAACTGGGTAACTGGATGCTTTGTTCATTTGGACAGCTTAGCGCTGTCGCCCCCGACTTACAAAAGTGACCGTTTCGTATTACAGTCACTCACCGCTTTGCCACTTTGGTCTCCTCATGCCACTCCGCACCCTTGCAGCGCTTATTGCCGCCAGCCTCGCCGCAGGTTGTGCGGTCGGCCCCGACTACGCCCGCCCGGACACGCCCGTGCCGGATCGCTACCTTGGCCAAGCCGCCGTGGCTGAACGCCAGGCCACCGTGCAGGCCGACCTGGCCACCTGGTGGACCGGCTTCAACGACCCGGACCTGAGCCGCTACGTCACCCAGGCGCTGGCGCAGAACCTGGACCTGGCCCAGGCCACCGCACGCGTCACCCAGGCCCGCGCCGGGCTGACTGCCGCCACCGCCGCGCTGCTGCCTTCGGGCAACATCAGCGGCAACGCGACCCGCGCCTACCAGTCGCTGGAAACGCCGCTTGGCCAGGTGCTCAGCAGCACGCCCAACTTCGACCGCTATGCCAGTACCTACGAAGCCAACCTGGGCGCGAGCTGGGAACTGGATCTGTTCGGCGGCCTGCGTCGCGGGCGCCAGGCCGCCCTGGCCGACTACCAGGCCAGCGAAGCCGGTGCCGCCGCCACCCGCCTGGCGGTGGCGGCGCAGACCGCCGATATCTACATCAGCATCCGCGGCCTGCAGGCCCGGCTGGAGGTGGCCCAGCGCCAGGTCGCCACCCAGCAGGGGCTGGTGTCGATGGTGACGCTGCTGCATGGCAAGGGACTGGCGCCCGAGCTGCAACTCCACCAGGCGCAAGGCGCGCTTGCGCAGGCGCAGGCGTCGGTGCCCGGCATCGAAAGTGGCCTGGTCGCGGCGATGAACGCCCTGGACGTGATGTTGGGTGTGCCGCCCGGCACGCACCGCGCGGAACTGGCCGCCACCAAGCCGATTCCGCTTGCACCGCAGATCGCCGCCACAGGCACGCCCGGCGACCTGCTGCGCCGCCGCCCCGATCTGATCGCCGCCGAACGCAGGCTGGCAGCGTCGAACGCGCGCATCGGCGTGGCGATGAGCGAGTACTACCCCAAGTTCTCGCTCAGCGGCCTGCTCGGCAGCGCCACGGCCATCTCCGGCGGCAACCTGTTCACCGGCGATGCCGCGCAGTCGTCCGGTGTACTGGGGCTGCGTTGGCGGCTGTTCGACTTCGGCCGCATCAATGCGCAGATCGCCCAGGCCAAGGGTCAGGAAGCCGAGCAACTGGCGGCGTATCGCCTGGCGGTCCTGCGCGCCACCGAGGACGTCGAAAATGCATTCACCGCGCTGGTCAAGCGCGAGCAGCAGGCCGCGGTGCTGTCGCAGGGAGTGGAGGCGCTTGGCAAGGCGCGTGGCGCCTCGGCCCTGGCCTATGAGAAAGGCGCGGTCAGCCTGATCGAAGTGCTGAATGCCGACGACACGCTGCTGCGCGCGTCCGATGCGCAGGTGCAGGCGCGCACGGATGCAGCGCGCAGCGCAGTGGCCACCTTCAGGGCACTGGGCGGAGGCTGGCAATCCAGCGCCGCCGAGGCGGTGGCAGTGCAGCAGTCGTCACCGCGGTGACGTGACCCAGGCAAGACCCGAGCATGCAATCGCCAGCCGCGGCGATTGCATGCTCGGGTCGCGCCCGACCGCTGCAGGCCGCAGGGCAACGCGATGGCGCTGCACTGCAGCCTGCAGTCGTCACGGTGCAGCGCGCTCAATCGGCGTGGAAGCGGATGCCTTGATTGATCGTGCATTGATACGCCAGCACCGGCCCACGTTGCTGCAGGCCCGGCAGGTCGTACATGTAGGTGGTGAAACGCACGCTGCCATCCGGGCGCAGTTGGTAGCGCATGAACTGCTGGATCGGCTTGCCGTCGTTGGCCACGGTGAAGTGCGAACCGGAGAACGCGGCGGTGCCGTCTTCGGTGATGCGGTACGCGTCGATATGGCGGCCGCCACGGGTCTGCGTGACGGGCGTGCCTTCTTCGGGTGTGCAGCGGCCAAGGTCGGTGGTCAGGCTGACGTCGTAGCCGGATTCCAGGGCTGCGAGCACTTCAGCACGGGTATTGAGCGATTCGCTGGCCCAGGCGGGCAGCGCGCAGGCGCACAGCGTGGCGAGCAAGGTGGCGGGAGCAAGACGGGGCATGGCGAACTCCAGGCGGACGGGGGAATCAAACGCCCTGGACGGTCATCGGCCCAGGGCGATCACCATGACCTAGTCCTGTCTGCACCGCTGCGCTGCGCTACGCATCACGCGGCATGATTGCGCTGTTTGGCGAAGCCCGCACGCAATTGCCGGATGGGGGCTATGCCCGTGCGCGCAGAGGCTGCTTGCAGCGTGATCGGGCGTCTTCCGCGCCAGAAAAAATGACAGGGGAAAGACGGAACACGGCAGACGGTATGCGCATCACGCAAGTGTCCGATGCACGCGTAACGCGCTGCGCGGGGTGCCGGTCACGCCCCAGTCGCGGCCAGGTCCGCTCCTACGGCTGGCGCGTCGACCGGAATGACCTTTTTCAGAGAATCTTTAACCACACGAGGCTGCGCGCGCGCCCCCATCCGGCGCGGGCGCGCCACCTTCTCCCGAAGGGAGAAGGGCTGGAACCCGCGATCGTCGAAGCTTCAACGCCCGGCCGTCCGTGAAGAGGTTGGAACGAACGCACATTTCGCTACAAACGCCCATTGACCTCGCGCGGCACCTGTTCCGGCTCTGGCTGTAACGCCGGCATCGCCCCCAGCAACAGACGTTCTGCCAGGGCGCGCGTGGCCACGCGCAACTCCGGCACGGCGGTGATTTCCCAGTAACGCCCGCGCAGCAGCGGGCCCACGCAATACAGTCCCGGCACGATCTGCCCGGCACCATCGCGCACGCGCAGTTGCGCATCGGTGTCCACGCCCAGGCCCAGCGGGTCGGCACGCAGCAGCCCGGCTTCGCGCATGCCGGCGATCAGCGGGTCACTGGTGCGGTCGATATCGGTATCCAACCCTGTAGCGCGGATCACCGCATCGTAATGAGCGGTCTGCGCGTCGGCCGATCCACGCGGGCGGATCACCGCCTCCACACCATCGGGCACCCAACGCGCACGCAGCAGCCGCGCTGCAACGATCTGCAGCTGCCCCGATTCCTGCAATTGCGCCAGCTGCTCCGCCGCGCCCGGCGCAACCCGATGCCGCGCCACTTCCCAATACGGGCGCAGATGGCGCAGGAAACGCGCACGCTGCGGCAGCTCCAGCCGCTGCCACAGCGGTTGCAGATGCGGGCGCAAGGCATCCACCACGCGTCGCCAGTCGTCGACCACGGCGCTCAGCTGGCGCACGCCGCGCAGCAGGCCGCGCAGGTCGGCATCCTTGAGTGCGCGCTGCAGATGCGGCGGCAACTCCAGCGCCGCGCCCGGCTGGCGCAGATGCGCCTGCGGCGCCAGGCCGCGCCGCGAAATCGCCAGCAGGCGACCGCGATGCCCGCGCGTGTGCAGGGTCAATGCCACGTCCACCATGGTCAGCCCGGTGCCGACGATCAGCACGTCGTCGTCCGGCGCCAGGCGCGCCAGGGCATCGCCCTGCCACGGCCAGCCGATATAGCGCGGATGCACGCTCAGCCGCGGGCCGATGCCGGCCAGCGCCTGCGGCTGCAATGCGCCCACCGCCAGCACCACCCGGTCGCTGTGGAAGGCGTCACCATTGGCCAGGAATACGCGGAAGCCCTGGCGTGCACGCTCCACCGCCACCGCTTCCTGCGACAGCCGCACGATCGACGCCTGCGCGCCGCTGACCGCGGTATCCAGCTCGCTGCGCAGATAATCGCCATAGGCAAGCCGCGGCAGGAATTCCAGCCGCCCGCTATCGCCCAGGTGCAAGGTGTCGGCGAAGGCGCCTGGCGCCTGCGCATCAATTCCCAGGTCCTTGGCGCGCACGTTGAGCAGGTGCTCCGGCCGTGCGGCGCCATAGGCGATGCCGCTGCCGAAGGTGTCGGCCACGCCGACCAGGGTGATGCGCACCTGCGCATCGGCCGTCTGCGCCAGTGCACGGACCAGCGCGGTGCCGCAAAAGCCGGCACCGATGACGGTGATATGGGTTTCCATGTGCAACTCCCACTGAATGACCCGCACGTTTTGCCCGCAGCGCGATGCAAGCGTGTAAACAAATGGTTAGTAGCGAACAACCGAAAACGCATGAGCTGATCATGCTTGGTGATGAGGCTTGCGTCGCAAGCTGCGCGCACACCGTATTGCACGCAGATGACAGCGCACACGACCGCAGACAGGTGCCGGTGCATGGCTCCCAAGCTGGCGCATAGCGCAGCGCTGCGCACCGCCATTAGGGTGACTGACAAAACTTAGCGAGCAATCGCTCGGGGCGTGTGGACGGCGCGCTCAGAACCTGAGTCCACGCGTGGCACATGGCAATTCCGGGCACCGGCCGCGCGCGCCTGGGGATGAGCGCAGTAGATCGCCAGCCCGCTACGCGCGCTGGCCAGCGCCTCGTTGGCAGAAGCGGTGGAAGAGTGGAACGGACAGCAGACATTGCAATGATGCGCTCAACACTGCAACGGCGGCACCGGGCACCGCGTCATGACCGAGCTGCTCGATAATGTCGGTTTCCGATCGAGTGTCCGCCATGTCCATTTCCGCAGCACCCACGCAAATCTCGCCGCGCAATCAACGCGTGCTGATCGCAGGCGGCAGCCGTGGCATCGGCCTGGCCATTGCCGACGCGTTCGTGCGCAACGGCGCGCAAGTCTCGCTGTGCGCACGCAATGCCGATGGCCTGGCACAGGCCGCACAGGTGTTGGCACCACATGGCAGGCCGGTCCATACCTTCGCCTGCGACCTGTCGGATGCTGCGCAGATCGAGGCCTATGTGCAGGCCGCAGCACAGGCGCTGGATGGCCTGGATGTGGTGATCAACAACGCCTCCGGCTATGGACACGGCAACGACGATGCCAGCTGGCAGGCCGGCCTGGATGTCGATCTGATGGCGGCCGTGCGTTGTAATCGCGCCGCGCTGCCGTACCTGCGCAACAGCGCTGCGGCGGTGATCCTCAACATCAGCTCGATCAATGCGCAGCGCCCCACGCCACGCGCAATCGCCTATTCCACCGCCAAGGCGGCGCTGAATTACTACACCACCACGCTGGCCGCCGAGCTCGCCCGCGAGCGCATCCGCGTCAACGCGATCGCGCCCGGTTCGATCGAGTTCCCCGACGGGCTATGGGCGCGGCGTCGCGACGCAGAGCCGGACCTGTATGCACGCATCCGCGACAGCATCCCATTCGGCGGGTTCGGGCAGGTGCAGCACATCGCCGATGCGGCGTTGTTTCTTGCATCGCAACAGGCACGCTGGATCACCGGGCAGGTGCTGGCGGTGGATGGCGGGCAGTCGTTGGGGGTGTGAGTGGGGATGTTTACGCTGGCGAAGATGCCGATCCGCCGCGTGGACCCGTAGGAACGTGCCTGCGCGCAACGGAGCTTTATCGGTAACGCCGCGTCGCGCGCAGGCACGCTCCTACGGCACAGCTGGCAGCGAGTCCTATTTCCGCGGCACTCTCGCAGCTATGGGCGAGCCCTGGCGGTGGACGGTTTGGCAGTCGCTGGGGTGTAGGCAATGCATTTGTAATGGCGAAAACGCCGATCCGCTACGCGCGCATTTGTAGGAGCGCGGCGTGCGATGAGGTTTTACCGGTAACGCCTCATCGCACGCCAGCGCGCTCCTACGAGACAGGCGACAATCAGGCCTCTATTTCGCTGCACGTGCAGTTGTAGGAGCGTGCCTGCGCGCGACGGAGCTTTATCGGCAACGCCTCATCGCGCGCCAGCGCGCTCCTGCGAGGCAGCCGACCCGACGCTCCATCTGACTGCCTCGCGACGCGGCCGCGAGGCGGGAACGACGGCGACCTCAGTCAGCCAGCTCCGCCGCCTCGACACTGTGCTCCCCACGCGCCGGTGCCAGCGCGGCGCCCACTATGGCGGCGGCGATGCGTTCGGCCGGGTTGAGACGGAAGCGGCGTGGCAGCAGCGGACCGAGCGCGCCCAGCACGAGGCTGCCGATGTGTTCGCCGGTGCGCCGCTGCTCACGTTCGCCGCCGATCAGCCCCGGGCGTACGAAGGTGAGCGAGGGGAAGCCGACCGCGCGCAGGTCGCGTTCCAGCTCGCCCTTGACGCGGTTGTAGAAGATGCGCGAGTGCGCATCGGCACCGGCGGCCGAATTCAGCACGAATACCGAGGTGCCCTGCGCGCAGACCGCGCGTGCCAGCGCCATCGGATAATCGTGGTCGATGCGGTAGAACGCCTCGCGCGAGCCGGCCTGTTTCATCGTGCTGCCCAGGGCGCAGATGGCCGCTTCCATGCGCGGTGCGGTCCAGTGGTCCAGGCGATCGAAATCGATCACCTGGTTGCGCAGCTTGGGGTGGATCTGGGACAACGGCCGGCGCGTGATCGCTACCACGCCGGTACAGCGCGCATCGGCCAGGAGTTGTTGCAGGACATGTCTACCGACCAGACCGGTGGCCCCTGCCAGCAACACATCCATCAGATCACCCCCGCCATCAGCGCGCGCCCTCGGAGACGATGCGCGCGCTGCTGGCGATGCGATCGCGCTCCACTGCGAGCAAGGTCAGCGAGTGCGCCGGGGCCTTCCATTCGCTGCCGCCGGCCACCACGCGGCCGCCGTGGCGCGCGGTGTCGACCAGCACGCGCCAGTGCTCGTCATGCATCGCCGGCAGCGTGAACGACACGCTGGTGGAGGCGGCATTGATCAGCATCAGCAAGGTCACGTTGGCGGCGATCTCGCGCAGGCCGGTGGTCGGCGAGCGGCCATCCAGCCGCAGCATCAGCGCGCGCGCTTCCGGGTCGTGCCAGCTGGCTTCGTCCATCTCGTGGCCGTCCGGCGCCAGCCAGGTGAGATCCTTCAAACCCAGCGCTTCGTCGAACTTGCCGTCGAAGAAGCGGGCGCGATGCAGCAGCGGATAACGCTGGCGGATACGGATCAACCGCCGCACGAATGCAGCCTGATCGGCAGCAGCGGCCTTGGTGGCAGCAGTCCAGTCGATCCAGGTCAGCTCGTTGTCCTGGCAATACGCGTTGTTGTTGCCGTTCTGGCTATGGCCGAACTCATCGCCGGCCAGCAGCATCGGCGTGCCTTGCGAAAGCAGCAACGTGGCCAGCAGGTTGCGCATCTGCTGACGGCGCAGTTGCTTGATGGCCGGGTCGTTGGTGTCGCCCTCGACACCGTAGTTGGCCGAAATATTGTGGTCGCTGCCGTCCCTGCCCTCTTCGCCATTGGCGAAGTTGTGCTTGCCTTCGTAGCTGACCAGATCGCGCAGGGTGAAGCCATCGTGCGCGGTGACGAAATTGACCGATGCAGTGGGGCGACGACCGCTGTGGTTGAACAGGTCCGCCGAACCGGTCAGGCGCGTGGCCAGTTCGGCCAGCTGGCCGCCGTCGCCACGCCAGAACGCGCGCACGTTGTCGCGGAACTTGTCGTTCCACTCCACCCAGCCCGGCGGGAAATTGCCCACCTGGTAACCGCCAGGACCGATATCCCAGGGCTCGGCGATCAGCTTGGTCTGGCTCAGCACCGGATCCTGGCGCACCGCATCGAGAAAGCTGCCCGATGGATCGAAGCCGTAGCGCTCGCGCCCGAGGATGGTGGCCAGGTCGAAGCGGAAGCCATCGACATGCATTTCCTGCACCCAGTAACGCAGCGAGTCCATCACCATGCGCAGCGCGCCGACATTGGTCAGGTCGAAGGTGTTCCCGGTGCCGGTGTCGTTGATGTAGAAGCGGCGATCGTCGGCCAGGCGGTAGTAGCTGGCGTTGTCGATGCCCTTGAACGACAGCGTCGGCCCCAGCTCGTTGCCTTCGGCGGTGTGGTTGTAGACCACGTCCAGCAGCACTTCCAGCCCGGCGTGATGCAGCCGCGCCACCATCTGCTTGAACTCGGCCACGGTGCGCGTGGACATGTAGCGCGCCTGTGGGGCAAAGAACCCCAGGGTGTTGTAGCCCCAGTAGTTGCGCAGGCCTTTTTCCAGCAGGTATTGATCGTCGACGAAGGCGTGCACGGGCAGCAGTTCCACCGCGGTGACGCCGAGTGAGCTGATGTGGTCGATCAGCTCGTCGGTCTTCAGCGCCGAGAAGGTGCCGCGGTTTTCCGGCGGCACCGACGGGTGCAGCATGCTCAGCCCACGCACGTGCGCCTCGTAGATCACCGTGCGGTTCCACGGCGTCTGCGGCGGGCGGTCCTGGCCCCAGGTGAAGGCCGGGTCGATCACCGCGGATTTGGGCATGAACGCGGCACTGTCGCGGCGATCGAAGCTCAGATCCTTGTCGCGGTGGCCAATGGTGTAGCCGAACAGGTGCGGCGCCCATTTGAGCTCGCCGACGATCTGCTTGGCATACGGGTCCAGCAGCAGCTTGTTGTGGTTGAAGCGATGCCCGGCATCGGGCGCATAGGGTCCATGCACGCGATAGCCGTACAGCTGGCCGGGGCGTGCGTCGGGCAGATAGCCGTGCCAGACCTCGTCGGTATATTCGGGCAGCGCCAGGCGCTCCTGCTCGCGGCCACGCTCGTCGAACAGGCACAGCTCCACCCGGGTGGCGTTGCGCGAATACAGCGCGAAATTGACTCCCAGGCCATCCCAGGTGGCGCCGAGCGGGTTGGGACGGCCTTCGCGGATGCGCGAGCGCTGAGTGAACTTGCGGGTGGCCATCGGTAACTCCTGAGAACGGTGAACTCAAAACGCTGAGCGAATGCGGCTGCCTGCGTGCGTGTGCACGCTCACCCTGACATGGCGCAGCCTGCAGGATGAACCATGCAGGGTGACAGAGTGACCGTTACTGGCGTGCACTCGCCGGCGGGCCGGCCTGCTCGGCGGCGCGCTCTTCGGCATCCACCAGGCGCTCGGCCATGGCCCAGTGCCGATCTGCGTGGCCGTCCGGGCGGCCTTCGGCCTCCCAGATCTCCTGTGCCAACTGGCGAAGCCGCGCCTGCCGTTCCGTGTCGTTCATTGCGTACGTTCTCTTAGGGGGTCAACAACACTGCCACTGGCGCACGTGCAAACAGCGTGGATATCGCCACGCGGCCGCCTTGCGGCTGCACCGTGCTGCCATCTAGCACATTACGGTGACTGGCCTGCGGCAATGCCAACGCCGCCTGACCCCAGCTGGCCGGCGGCACCAGCAGCGGCAGATCGCCATCGCCCGCGTTGCCGGCCCCCAGCCGCGTGACTGCCACCACCAGCGACTGCCCGCGGTACTGGCGGCGGAACGCCAGCACCTGCGCATCGCCGCTGCCGGTCACGGTCAGGGGCTGGTAGTCGCCCTTGGCGAACAGCGCCGGATGTTCGGCCCGCAACTGCAGCAGCAGTGCGGTCAGACGTGCCTTGACCGCACCATCGCGCCAGCTGCGCAGCAGCGTGTTCCAGTCGCGTGCCTGCGCCAGCCACTGCTGGCGCTGCGCGTAGTCGACCGGGCGGCGGTTGTCCGGGTCCACCAGCGACAGATCCCAGCCTTCGGTGCCCTGGTACAGGTCGGGCACGCCCGGCACGGTCAGACGCAAGGTTGTCTGCACCAGCGCGTTGCGCGCACCGGCCGCGGCGATGTGGTTGCTGGCGCGCAGCAGCGCCCGCCGCAGCGGCAACCCGGCGCGGCTGCACAGCACCTGCTCCACGGTGGCCTGCACGGCCTGTTCGTAGGCCGGCGAGCCGTCGGTCCAGCTGGTGTGCAACTTGGCCTCGCGCACGGCCTTGAGCAGCCACTGCGCAATGCGCTCGGCGTACTCGGCCAGCGGCTCGGTCTGGTCGGCACCCAGGCCGATCGGCCAGGCGGCCACCAGGGTCTGCCAGAGCATCTGCTGGTCGCCGCCGGCCAGTGCCGGTGCCTCGAGCGTCTCGGCCAAGGCATCGAACCGGGTGCTCTGCTCGATCCACCAGCGCGGTTGCTCGGACAGCACCGCCAGCCGCATGCGCAGGTCTTCGCCGCGCTTGTGGTCGTGCGTGGCGGTGGCCAGCAACGCGCGCGGGAAGTGCTTGGCGCGTTCGAGATTCTGCGCGTGGAACTCGGCCGCCTCGTTGGCGAAGTGGGTCGGATGGCTGCCGACCTCGTTGCGCGACAACAGCACGCCGTGCCGGTAGAACGCGGTGTCTTCCACCGACTTGGCATTGAGCGGTGCGGACAACTGCTCCACGCGACGACGCAGGATGCGCCGCAGGGCGACCTGCGCGCGGTCGGCGCCGGCATCGTCGAGCAGCCAGCGCTCGATCGCATCGACGGCCGCAACGATGGACTCCGGCATGCCCTCGCGCGCACGCGCGGCGGTGGCGCGCAGGCGCTCGGCTTCGCTGCCGGTCACGCCCTTGGCACCGGCATAGGTGCGGTACACCGGGAACCAGCGCAGCAACACGCACAGGCCGCGCGCCAGCATCTGCGGGCTGAACTCGCGCGTGGGCGGGTCCAGCCGCGCCAATGCCGACAACGCACCGACGGCGCGATTGAATTCGGTCTGCAGCGGGCCACGCAAGATCTCGTCGCGGGCGGCGCGTTCTTCCTGTGCGAAGTCGCCACTGCGCCCGCTCACCTTCTGCCAGGCACGCGCCAGCGGCTTGAAGCCGCCCGCGTCATGCAGCACGCCGCCGACCTGGTCCATGAAGTCGTAGCCGGTGGTGCCATCGCAGGGCCAGTCGGCCGGCAGGTGCTCGCCGGGCGCCAGGATCTTTTCCAGATACAGGCCCAGGGTGCCGGGCTTGAGCCCACGCGTGCGGCCAGCCGCATCCAGCCGGCTGCGCAGCTTGCGTACGTAGCCGGTGGGGTCAGTGAGCCCGTCCACATGGTCGATGCGCAGGCCGTCCAGATGGCCCTCGGCCACCAGCCGCAGCGGCAGCGCATGGACTGCGTCGAACACCGCCGGCAGCTCCACCCGCAACGCCACCAGCGAGGTGATGTCGAAGAAGCGACGGTAGTTGAGCATGTCGTTGCCCACACGCCACCAGTTCAGGCGGTACGGCTGGCGTTCGATCAGCTTGTGCAGACGGCCATCGCCGCGCTTGGCGCCGTCGTTGTAGTCGCGCAGCCATTGTGCACGCGCGGCCTTTTCCGGCACCTCCAGCGTCTGCGGACGGATCGGGTACCGCTGGTCGTAGTGCGCCAGTGCCGCGCTGCCGTCGTCCTCGACCACCAGGGTGATCAGGCCTTCGGCCAGTGCGGTGGCATACGGGCGGTCCAGCACCGCCAGCCACAACTTGCCGTCGCGCCCGGGCGCGCGCCAGTCGATGTCGAACCAGTCGGCATGCTTGGCACTGCGGCCGTTGCGCAGCACATCCCACCACCACGCGTTGTCCGCATGCGTGGCCATGTGGTTGGGCACGATGTCGGCGATCAGGCCCATGCCGTGCTCGCGCGCGGCCTGCGACAGGGCGATGAGCGCGTCTTCGCCGCCGAGCTCGGGATTGACCACGGTCGGGTCGATATTGTCGTAGCCGTGGGTCGAGCCGGGCACTGCGGTGCCGATCGGCGACAGGTACAGATGGCTGATGCCCAGCCCGGCGTAGTACGGCACCTGGGCGAGCGCATCGTGCAGGGTGAAGCCGACATGCAGCTGCAGGCGGGCGGTGGCGCGAAGCTCGATCATGGATGCGGTTCCGAAACGGCCGCGACGCGACGCGCCTCGGCAAAGCCCTGCAGCGCCGTACTCAGGCGCGCATGCGGCAAGGGATCGGGCAGGCGTCGACGCCAGTTGGGATGGACCTCGACGGTACCCGGCAGATTGGGTTGTTCTTCCAGCGCCAGCGCATCTTCCACCGGCAGCAGGGCCAGTGGCGACACGCTGGTGGCGGTGAAGCGCAGCGCGCCCAGCAGCGGGTCGTCCGCAGCGCTGAGTCCGGTGTGTCCGACCGCTGCATCCAGGCGTGCCACATCCTGGATGCGGGCCGCGGCATCGTCCTTGGCCTGCGCGGGCTGGATCAGGTCCAGCCTGCGCCGCCAGTCGATATCACGGCCTTCGCGCCAGCCGGTCAGCGTCGGCAGATCGTGCGTGGTGGTGGTGGCCAACGCATCCGGCCGCCACAACGCCGGCGAGACGAAGGCGCCGTCGTCGTCGCGGGTGAACATCAACACATCGATGCCCATCACCCCGCGCCGCGACAGTTCCTCGCGGATGCCGGGCGGCACCACGCCAAGGTCTTCGCCGATCACGATCGCCCGGTGCCGCCACGATTCCAGCGCGAGCAGATTGAGCAGGTCGTGCAGCGGATAGGCCAGATACGCGCCTTCGTTGGAGCTGGCCCCTTCGGGCACCACCCACAGCCGCATCAAGCCCAGAATATGGTCGATACGGATGCCGCCGCGATCGCGCAGCACCGCGCGCAGCAGCGCGATGTATGGCGCATAGCCGCTGCGCCGCAACGCGGTGGGCGAATATGCGCCGATGCCCCAGTGCTGGCCGTCGGCATTGAAGGCGTCCGGCGGCGCGCCCAGCACCAGGCCGCGCAGCACGGTGTCGGCGGCCGCCGCGGCTTCGGCGCCATTGGGATCGAAGCCGACCGCCAGATCGGCGATCAACCCGATCTTCATGCCGCGCTCGTGCGCCTCGCGTTGCGCATCGGACCAGCTGCGCGCCGCCAGCCATTGCGTGAACACGTGCAGTTGCGGGTCGCCATCGCCGAAATCCTGCGCGGCAAACCGCGCAAAGCCTTCCAGCGCCGCGCCGCCCTCGCTGCGGAAGGCAGCCAGATCGGGGTGATCGGCGGGCACGCGGGTGTAGAGATGGCGCAGCAGCTGCCACTTGGCCTGCGCCGAGGCCGGCCAGTCGATCAGGGCGCTGTGGTGCAGCGTATCGAAGCGCTCGCGCAGGCCGGGCACCTCGTTGATCGCCTCCAGTGCGAGCTCGCCCAATACGCGCACCGGTGCGGCATGCAGGGGATCGAGAAAACGCCGGTCGCTGGGCGAATACGGGCTGTAACCGCCGGTGACCGGGCGCGCGGCATGCACCGGGCTCAGGGCCAGGGCATCGGCGCCGGCCAGTGCAGCATGCCGCACCCATTCCACCGTGCCCGATGCGTCGCCGATGCCGGCGTCGTCGATGCTGCGTGCCGAATACACCTGCAGCGCCATGCCCCAGGCACGCGGTGTCGGCAGGCCACAGGCATCGGCCACGCTGAAGCAGCGTTGCGGGGCGACCGCAACCTGCTGGGTCAGGCTGCCGATCTGCAGCGTCCAGTAGCCGAAACGCTGCGGCGCACGCACCTGCCCCTGCGCATCGGCATGCGCCGGCTCGCTGGTGCCGCTGTCGTCCAGCCAACGGCCGCTGGCATTGGCGGCGACCGACACCGGCAGCAACCCGGCCACCTGCACGGTCAGCAGCGGCGCCGGCTCGGTGGCGTGCGCCTTGCAACGACGCAGGCTGTCTTCGCGCTGCGCAGCGGTGCCGGCAGGCAGTTCCAGCGCGGTGAGCACCGCATGCAGCGATTGGTCGGACACCTGCCGTGGCTGGTCGCTGGCATCCACCCAGTCCACCATCACCCCGGCCGCGCCGGCCAGCGCATGCAGATCGCTCCTGCTCAGATCGCGCGTACTCATGCGCGCGCCTCGTGCCAGGCGATGAAGCCATCGACCGGCAACTGCTGCGCGTCGGCAGCGACGTTTTCGGCATGCGCCACGCGGCCGCGCAGCGGCGGCATCGGCACCGCCGAGGCGCCGACGTTGAAGGCGATATGCCACAGCCCGTCGGGCAGTTCCCAGCTGGCGGTCACTGCACCGTCGGCCAGCACCTCGGCGCCCACCGCGCGCGCCTGTGCCAGCCCCGGGACCAGCCACTGGCGGCGTACGCCCAGCAGCGCGGTGAACCAGGCTGTCCACTGCACGCCATCGCCGCGGGCGGCGTCTTCGATCGGCGCGCGCGAGGCAGCAAAGGTGTCGTGGCTGTTCGGATCGGGAATGGTGGCGCGCTGCGCTTCGTCGGCGAATGCGGCGAAGTGCGCAAATTCACGGCGCCGCCCTTCGCGCACCGCATCGTCCAGCGGCGGGCCGAAATCGGTGAAGAACAGAAATGGCTGTTCGGCGCCCCACGGCTCGCCCATGAAGAACAGCGGAATCATCGGCGTCAGCGTCGTCAGCGCCAGCGCAGCGCGCAGGCGCTGCGGCGAGACCAGCACGCTCAGCCGCTCGCCGCGCGCCCGGTTGCCGATCTGGTCGTGGTTCTGCGCGAAGACCACGAACTTGTGCGGCGGCAGCGCCCCGCTCGGCTCGCCACGCACATGCCCGCGCGGGTCCGGCTCGCCCTGGTAGGCGAAGCCTTCGCCAAGCACGCGCGCCAGGTGCTCGGTGGGCTTGTCGGCGAAGGCGGCGTAATAGCCTTCGGCTTCGCCGGTCAGCAGCACATGCAGGGCGTTGTGGAAATCGTCGTCCCATTGCGCGGTGTAGCCGCGTTGCAGCTGCGAGGCCTGGTTGGCCTCGTTTTCCAGCACCAGGTGCACGTGGCGGCCGGCCGGCAGGCTGGCCTGCACGGTCTGCCGCAAGGTATCCAGGAACGCGTTCGGCGTGATCGCATGCACCGCGTCCAGGCGCAGGCCGTCAAAGCCGTATTCGTGCAGCCACATCAGCGCATTGTCGAGAAAGTAACGCTGCACCTGCGGCTTGCGGAAATCGATCGCCGCGCCCCACGGAGTGGGCTTGTCCTCGTTGAAGAACGGGGCGGCATAGCTGTGCAGATAATTGCCGTCCGGGCCGAAGTGGTTGTAGACCACATCCAGCAACACCATCAGGCCGTGTCCGTGCGCGGCGTCGATCAGCGCCTTCAACTGGTCCGGCGTGCCATAGGCTTCCACCGGCGCGTACGGCAGCACGCCGTCGTAGCCCCAGTTGTGCGCGCCCGGGAATGCGCTCAGCGGCATCAGCTCGATCGCGGTGATGCCCATCGCCGCCAGCTGCGGCAATTGCGCCTGCACGCCGGCATAGCCGCCGCAGGTGCCGACATGCAGTTCGTAGATCACCACCTCGTCCCACGGCCGTCCCTGCCACTGGGTGTTCTGCCAGGCGTAGCCGTCGGTTGGCTGCACGGCGCTGGGGCCATGCACGCCCTCGGGCTGCCAGCGTGAGGCCGGATCCGGCACCGGTTCGCCACCATCGACGCTGTAGCGATAGCGCGCATCGGCCGCGCAGTCGATCGCCGCACTGAAGAAGCCATCCTGCGCGGCCTGCAACGCGACGCGCGCGCCGTCGTCGAAGACCACCTCCACGCTCCTGGCATCCGGTGCCCAGAGCGCGAAGCGCACCTGTCCCTCACCCGCTGGCCATGCGCCCCATGCCGGCGTGGTGTCATTGCGCTCGTTCATTGCTATTTCTCCGCTTGCAGATAGATCGTGGCCAGCGGCGGTAGGGTCAGGCGCAGGCGTTGTGCGTGCCCGTGCATGCCCATCGGCTCGGTCGCCAGGCGACCGCTGTTGCCGAGGTTGCTGCCACCGTAATGGGCACTGTCGGTGTTGAGGATTTCGCGCCAGCCGCCGGCACGCGGCACGCCGACGCAATAGTCGTGGTGCGGTCGCGGAGTGAGGTTGCTCACCGCCAGCAAGGGTGCGCCGCCCTCGGGATCGTGGCGGATGAACGCCAGCACGCTGTTGCGCGCGTCGTCGGCCACGCTCCAGTCGAAGCCGTCGGCACGATGCGTGCCGCGATACAGTGCCGGCACCCGTCGCAATGCGGCATTGAGATCGCCGACCAGTTGCTGCACGCCGCGATGCGCGGCCCCGTCGAGCAGATGCCAGTCCAGCGACTGATCGTGATTCCAGTCGTTCCACTGGCCGAATTCGGCGCCCATGAACAGCAGTTTGTCGCCCGGATGCGCCCACATCAGCGCCAGATACGCGCGCAGGTTGGCAAAGCGCCGCCAGTCGTCGCCAGGCATCTGACCGAGCAGGCCACCGGTGCCGTGCACCACTTCGTCGTGCGAGATCGGCAGCACGAAACGCTCGGAGAACGCGTACACCAGACCGAAGGTGAGCTGGCTATGGTGCTGCGCGCGCTCGGCCGGATCGCGCTGCATATAGTGCAGCGTGTCGTGCATCCAGCCCATGTTCCATTTGTGGGTGAAGCCCAGGCCACCCTCGCTGATCGGCGCGGTCACGCCTGGCCAGGCGGTGGACTCTTCGGCGATGGTCAGTACACCGGGGAAGCGCGCGGCAATCTCGCTGTTGAGCTGGCGCAGGAAGGCAACGGCTTCCAGATTCTCGCGGCCGCCATGCGCGTTGGGCACCCACTCGCCTTCGGCACGGCCATAGTCGCGATACAGCATCGAGGCCACTGCGTCCACGCGCAGGCCGTCCAGATGGTAGTGGTCGATCCACTCCAGCGCGCTGCCCAGCAGGTAGGCGGTCACTTCGGGCCGGCCGTAGTTGTAGATCAGCGTATTCCAGTCGCGATGCATGCCCTCGCGCGGGTCGGCATGCTCGTACACCGCCGCGCCGTCGAACTGCGCCAGGCCGTGGGCGTCATCGGGAAAGTGCGCGCTGACCCAGTCCAGGATCACGCCGATGCCGGCGCGATGACAGGCGTCGACGAACTGGGCAAAGCCGTCCGGGCTGCCGTGGCGCGCCGTCGGCGCATACAGCCCCAGCGGTTGGTAGCCCCAGGAGCCGCCGAATGGATGTTCGGTGATCGGCAGCAACTCGATATGGGTGAAGCCGAGCTGCTGCACATAGGGAATCAGCTGTGCGGCCAGCCCCGGCCAGTCCAGCGGCTGGTTGTGCCCATCGCGTCGCCAGGACGCGGCGTGCACTTCATAGATGGACAGCGGCGCCGGCGCGGCACGGGCATCGCGCGCGGCCATCCAGGCCGCGTCGGTCCAGCCGAACGCTGCCGCGCCCGGCACCACCGAGGCGGTGGCCGGCGGCAATTCGCTCTGGCGCGCCACCGGGTCGGCCTTGAGCAAGACGCGGCCATCGGCAGCGGTGATGGCGTACTTGTAACGCGTGCCGGCTTCCACGCGCGGCAGGAACAGCTCCCAGAACCCACCGATGCGCTGGCGCATCGGATGCCGGCGTACGTCCCAGCCGTTGAAATCGCCCACCACCGCCACGCGCTGCGCATGCGGCGCCCACACCGCAAAGCGCACCCCCGGCACATCGTCGCAGCGCAGGTGCCGGGCACCCAGGGCGCAACGCAAGGCCTGGCCGTCGCCGGCAGCGATCTGCAGCAGGATGGATTCGTCCAGCGTGGCAGCAAAGGCGTAAGGGTCTTCGATCTCCTGCACCACGTCCGGCCACACGATGCGCAGCCGATACGGTCCTTCGACCGCCAGCACGCCCTCGAACACGCCATCGACCGGGCCGGCCTGCATGCGCGCCAGCAACTTGCCGCGCGGATCGATCAGGCCCATGGCCTCGGCACCGGGCGCCAACACGCGCACCAGACGGCGGCCGTCGGCCTGGACATGCGGGCCCAGGACCGCGAATGCATCGGCAGGCAGGCCAGCGGCCAGCGCCTGCACGCTCTGCGCTGAATCCGAGATCCCGTCCATGGTCACCGCCGTCGTTTCCGTCTCCTGCCCCTGCACGCCCAGCCGTTCGCTCATGACACCGTCGCAAGCGCGGGAGCGGTTGCGGCGGTGCGTTCGTACAGCGAGAGGTACTTCTTGCCCGCCACATCCCAGCCACTGGGACGCAACATCGCCGCGCGGCGCATCGCCGACAGCAGGCTGGGCAGGCGGAAGGTACGGAATGCGCGCTCCAGGCAACGGCGCAAGGCCTCGGCGCTGGCGTGCTGGAACAGGAAACCGGTGACGCCGTCATCCACCGTGTCGATCAGGCCGCCGGTGGCGTGCGCGATCGGCAGGCAGCCAAAGCGCTGCGCGTACATCTGGCTCAGGCCGCACGGCTCGAAGCGCGACGGCATCAGCAGGAAGTCGGCACCGGCAAACATGCGCCGCGCCAGGCCTTCCTCGAACCCGATGAAGGCACCCACCTGGCCGGGATAGCGCCGGGTCAGCTCGGCGACCTGCTGCTCGATCTCCGGCTCGCCGCCGCCGATCACCGCGATCTGGCCGCCAGCGGCCACGATCTGCGGGGCGACTTCGCAAATCAGGTCCAGGCCCTTCTGGTGCACCAGCCGCGATACCACCGCAAACAGCGGGCCGGTGCTCTCGCGCAGCCCGAAGGCCTTGCGCACCTGCGCGGCGTTGGCCTGCCGGCCCTGCCACTGATTCACGCTGAAATGCGTGTCCAGATATTCGTCGGTGCGCGGGTCCCAGCTGGCGTCGATGCCGTTGACGATGCCGGTCAGCGCGCCCTTGGCGGCGCGACCGGCCAGCAGGCGGTCCAGGCCACAGCCCTGCGCCGGGCCGGTGATCTGCTGGGCATAGCTGACGCTGACCGTGTTGACGTGGTCGGCATGCACGATGCCGCCACGCAGGAACGACATCTGCCCGTAGAACTCCAGCTCGGCCACGCGCTCGGCGGGGATGCCCAGCGCAGCGGCCATCGAATACGGCACCAGGCCCTGGTAGGCCAGGTTATGGATGGTCAACAGGCACGGCGTGGTGCCGCCGGACCAGCGCACATAGGCGGCAGCCAGCGCGCACGGCCAGTCGTTGAGGTGCAGCAGGCGCGGCTTCCAGCCCAGCCCGGCGTGGCCGGCGGCGATCTGCGCGGCGGCATGCGACAAGGTGGCAAAGCGGATCGCGTTGTCTTCGAACTCCGACCCGCTGGTGCTCACATAAGGCGACCCGTCGCGCTCGAACAATTCCTTGGACAGCAGGATGTAGATCGGCAGGCCGTCCGATTGCACGATGCGGCCGATGTCGCAGGCCGGCAGTGCCGCATGCGCCAATACCCGGCCGACGATCTCCACCTTGCCCGCGCGCGCCAGCACTGCGCGGTAGCCGGGGATCAGTACCCGCACGTCGTAGCGATGGCGCAGCGCGCGCGGCAGCGCCGCCGCCACATCGCCCAGGCCGCCAGCCTTGATAAAGTCCGCCATCTCCGACACCACGAACAAGGCGCCGCGGGTATCGGCCGGCGACACCGGCAGACGTTCGTGATGGCGAATGAAGCGCCCGCGTGCATCACGCGGCCGCCCGCTCTTCTTCAGAGTGGGGAGCAACGTACTGCGTTCAAAGCGTGCGGTAGTGGCGTGAAGCGGCATCATGGCAACCATCTAAACGTCCGTCGTAAAGTGGGTGGAGACGGAAAACAGCGAAGCGACAACCATCATCTGCCGATTCAGCCAGACGACCTGCTACGAATGAGGAGCGGGGCCAACGCGCGTACTCCACGTCGTCCTTGAGATGAATCTACACCCCGGGCAAATAAAATATGCGTGAATACGTGCTGACTTTTCTGCGACACCGACATTCCCTTGCGCATGGTCGCGTGTACGTCCCGGCATAAGCGGCGCGTCGCCGTGTGATGACATCCCCGCCGTGGTGCGTGGTTGTTGAAACGCACCGGAAGCAGGCGCTGGCCGCGGCGCCTGCCAGTCCCGCCTGACTTGTTCAGCCACAGGTCGGCATCGCCTTTCGACCATCGCCGGCCATCGTGCGCGCAGGCTGGAACTGCGCAGACCTGTCCGGACCGCTTAAGCAAGACGCTTGCACGCCGATAACCAGCGGTAGCATCACGACTTTCCGAGACCCCGGCGCATGGCAGACCAGCCTGAACTTCCAAGCCGCCCACGTGGTGGGCTGCGCCGCCTGTTGCCCTGGGGTGGCGCGGACAGCGCACGCCCGGCCGCCGCCCTGCCCAGCGTGGTCGGCGGCGGGCACGGCGGGCACGGCCTGGCCGCGCATCAGCTGGTGCCGGCCAAGAACAAGTCCGGCGCGCACGACCCGGCTGCCGCCACCGCCCTGCTGATGCGCCTGTTCTCGCATGCCGCGCACCCGGAGGCCTTGCTGCTGGCCTTCGCCGAGGGCATCACCAGCCTGCATGGCGAACTCGGCGATATGGGCGTGCGCCTGAGCGCGGCCTATGCGGCCGGCGACTGGCCCGGCTACGGCCGCGCCTTGCGGCAATTGATCGACAAGTACATCCGCACCATCGATACCGGCGACTCGCTGGCCGAAGGGCGCACCGAAGCCGAGCAGCTGCGCGACCTGCTGCGTCACGCACTGGGCAATGCCTTGGCCACGCTGCTGCAACGCAGCCCGGAGCTGGCCGAAGAAGCACAGACCCTGGCATCGGCGCTGCGCCATTGGCGCCCCGGCCATGAACTGATCACCCTGGACCAACGCTTGCGCGAACTGAGTCATCAGATCGGCCTGCGTGCCGAAGATGCCAGCGAACAGCAGAACCTGTTGCTGGGCCTGTTCGACCTGTTGCTGGAGAACGTGGGCGAACTGCTCGACGATCGCAGCTGGCTGCAGGGGCAGATCTCGGTGGTGCGGCAGCTGATCTCCGGGCCGCTGGATGTCGGCTCGATCGAGCAGGCACGCGGCACCCTGCGCGAGGTCATCTACAAGCAGGGCCTGCTCAAGCAAGGCATTGCCGACTCCAAGACCGCCATGCGCGAGATGATGGTGTCCTTCGTCGACCGGCTCGATGGCATGGCCACCAGCACCGGCGAGTACCACGATCGCGTTGCCGGCTATTCGCAGGCGATCGGCGACGCTCGCAGCATTCCCGACCTCAATCGCCTGCTGCAGGACGTGTTGCAGGACACCGCCGGCGTGCAGGCGCTGGCGCTGGCCGCGCGCGACGAGCTGCTCGCCGCACGTCGCCAGGTCGAGGACGCCGAGCAGCGCATCGCCCTGCTGGAACAGGAACTCAAGGACGTGGCTGGCCTGGTGCGCGAAGACCAGCTGACCGGGGCGCTGAATCGCCGCGGCTTCGAAGAGCTGTTCCAGCGCGAAGCCGCCCGTACCCAGCGCGGCGGCCAACCCTTGTGCGTGGCGATGCTGGATCTGGACGACTTTCGCCGCCTCAACGAGACCCACGGCCATGCCGGCGGCGACGCCGCGCTGCGCCATACGGTGGACGTGGCCAAGTCGGTGCTGCGCACCACCGATGCCATCGCCCGCTTCGGCGGCGAGGAGTTCGTGTTGCTGTTGCCGGATTCCACCATCTTCGAAGCCAGTGCGGCGGTGATCCGCCTGCAGCGCGCGCTGGCGCAACGGTCGCTGTTGCACGACGACGTGCGACTGTTCGTCAGCTTCAGCGGCGGCGTGGCGCTGCGCCATCTCGACGAAACCCAGGACGATGTCATCCGCCGTGCCGACCGCGCCATGTACGAGGCCAAGTCGGCCGGCAAGAATCGCGTGGTCAGCGCCGACTGAGCGCAACCGTCGGCGGAACGCAGGGGGCATCTGCCCTGCCTGGAGCGGTGAAGGCCGCCGCCCGGTGCGCTCCTCGGCACAGGGTGGCGTGGCCGTGCAGGGCGGCGCCGTTGGCGCGGCGGCCCGAGCATAGCCGTGTCGACAGCGATTTCCGCCGGCTATGGCGTGCCGGCTGATCCAGCACGCGGGGCGATCACGTCGCGCCGGTGCGGGTACCAGCCCCACGCCCGGCCCGTCGCAGCGCGGATCAATGCGCCGCCGGCTTGCCGCGCAGCTTCTGGAACAGTATCACCGCGCCCAGCACGACCGCACCGGCAACCACGCCCACCAGCATGTTGCCCAACGCATCGACCAGCCAGCCCATGCCACCGGCCGACTTGGTCAGGTCCTGCACGGTGTGGTGCAGCGCCGGGATGTTGTGCACCAGGATGCCGCCGCCGACCAGGAACATCGCCAGCGTGCCGGCCACCGACAGGAACTTCATCAGCCACGGAGCGGCCACCAGGATGCCGCGCCCCAGCGCAGCCAGGGCAGCGCCCTTGTTGGTCAGGTACAAGCCCAGGTCGTCCAGCTTGACGATGGCCGCGACCAGGCCGTACACGCCGATGGTCATCGCCAGCGCGATCGCCACCAGCACTGCAACCTGCTGGCCGAACGACACTCCCGCCACCACGCCCAGCGACAGCACGATGATCTCCGCCGACAGGATGAAGTCGGTGCGGATCGCGCCCTTGACCTTGTCCTTTTCCAGCGCCACCACGTCCACTCTCTCGTCGGCCAGCGCGCGGGTGCGTTCGGCATGCCGCTGCGCTTCGTCTTCCTCGTTGTGCAGGAACTTGTGGGCCAGCTTCTCCACGCCCTCGAAGCACAGGTAGGCACCGCCGATCATCATCAGCGGCATCACCAGCGGCACGTTGTAACCGCGCCCGCGCAACCAGGCCTCCAGGGCGCTGATCGCCAGCGCCGCCGGCACCAGGATCACCTTGTTCATCAGCGACCCCTTGGCCACTGCCCACACCACCGGCAGCTCGCGGTCGGCAGTGACGCCGGTGACCTGCTGCGCATTGAGCGCCAGGTCGTCGCCAAGCACGCCGGCGGTCTTCTTGGCCGCGACCTTGGTCAGGATGGAAACGTCGTCCAGCAATGTGGCGATGTCGTCGAGCAGGGTGAACAGGCTGGCACCGGCCATGCGGGGGGTCCTTCGTGAGTGGCGGTGGATTCTCGCCGATCCTGCGCCGGTATGGGGTGATGGCAGGCCGTTGCCGGCTGTTGGCGACCGTTGCCGCGCGATGCCGCCGCCCGCCAGCCGGACGATCCGGCCGTGCCCGCCGGCCCTGGGCCGCGCACGGCAGCGCCTTGGCCACGTGGCTGGATTCACCGCCTGACGACCCGCCGCTGGCCACACTCGCCCCCTTGCACGACCGCCGGAGATGGCCTTGAGTCCGAACGACCCGTACCGCACACCGGCCCAGGCCGCGATCCCCGCCGACACCGGCGTGGTGGGCGGCATGAGCCGTCGCACGCAGATCCTGCGCCTGTTGCTGCGGTATCGCGGGTCGGGCGTATTCGCCGGCATGAATCTGGATCCGGCCGCGATCAACGAGTACGAAGTGCCCGCCGAAGGCACGCCCGACCAGTTCGTCTCCGACCTGGAGGCGCTCGGCCCCACCTTCGTCAAGCTTGGCCAGATGCTGTCCACGCGGCCGGACATCGTGCCGCCTGAGTTCGCCACGGCGCTGGAGCGCATGCAGGAGAACACCAGCTCGGTGCCGGTGGAGCGCATCCGCCAGATCATCGAGGAAGAACTCGGCGTGTCGGTCAACAAGGCGTTCTCGTTCTTCGACCCGGTGCCGCTGGGCTGCGCCTCGCTGGCGCAGGTGCACCGCGCCGCCCTGCGCGACGGCACCCCGGTGGCGATCAAGGTGCAAAAACCCGAAGTCGCCGCCCAGGTCCGTTCGGACCTGGACGTGCTCAAGAGCTTTGCCACCGCCGCCGACCGCCTGACCGGCATCGGTCGGCGCGTGCGCTTTGCCGACTGGCTGGGCGAGTTCGGCAAGACCCTGCGCGCTGAGCTCAATTACGAAGACGAGGCCGAGACGCTGGCGCGCTTCGGCAAGCATCTGAAGCCATTTCCGCTGTTGTGGATTCCGCAACCGGTATGGGACCTGAGCAGCCGCAAGGTGCTGACCATGCAGCTGGCCGAAGGCGTGCGGGTGGACAAGATCTCCGGCCTGCGCCGCACCGAGCAGCCAATGGATAACCTGGCCGCAGAGCTGGTCAAGGGCTACCTGGACCAGATGTTCGTGCATGGCGAGATCCATGCCGACCCGCATCCGGGCAACCTGCGCGTGCTGCAGGACGGGCGCCTGGCGATCTTCGACCTGGGCATGGTCGCGCATGTGCCGCCGCGCCTGCGCGAGCGCTTGCTCAAGCTGCTGTTCGCCGCCGTCGACGGGCGTGGCGAAGAAGTCGCCGAAGAGACCATTGCGCTCAGCACGCGCCTGGAGGACTACGACGAGGACCGCTACCAGCGCGAAACCGGGCAGATGATCGCCCGATATGCCGCCCACGACACCACCTCCGAAGGCCGCGTGGTGCTGGATCTGGTACGCATCGCCACCTCCAACGGCTTGCGCACGCCACCGGAGCTGAGCCTGCTCGGCAAGACCTTGTTGAACCTGGAAGGCGTGTGCCGCGCGCTGTCGCCGCACCTGGACACGCGCCGCATCGTCGAACGTCATCTGCAGCATGTGATGCGCGCGCGGCTGAAAAAGTCCCTGTCCGCCGCCAATCTGGCCAGCGAGGCGATGGAACTGCAGCACCTGGTGCGCGAAGGACCGCGCCGCATGTCCGAGATCCTGTCGCTGGCGGCGGAAAACCGGCTGCAGATGCGCGTCACCGGGCTGGAAGAATCGCATCTGATGGAAAGCCTGCAGAAGATCGCCAACCGCGTGGCGGCCGGCATCGTGACCGCGGCATTGATCATGGCCTCGGCGCAGATGATGCGCATCGAAACCGGCTTGAAACTGTGGGGCTACCCGGCCATTGCGATGGTGCTGTTCCTGCTCGGCGTGGTGCTGGGCCTGGGCATCGTGCTCAGCGCCCTGTTGTTCGACCGCCGTGTGCGTGCGCGCGAAGAACGCGGGCATCGATAGCACTCCAACAGACCCCACCTCCGCGTAGGAGCGCACCCGGGCGCGACATCGCTTGCCAAGACAGCCGCGTCAAACCGTCAAAGCAGATCGGGTGGTGCGGGGTGATAGCCACGTCGCCCATCTGCGAGAAGCGCGCCAAATGCGCAATGCAGATAGCGCCGATTTCTGGCGAACGCCACCGCGACCAGGGGAGCGTCAACGCGTGCGATCCGCCACGCTGCGGCGATGGCTTAACGCGAACAAACATTTCAGTCAGCTTCGGCGCGGCATAGTCCGTCATCCGGGTGTCACATTGGGTGTGGCGCACAGGACATGGCGAGCAAGGCGTCCGGTACGCGCTCGCATCATTCCCCCACGGACGCTGCCGCATGCATTGGATGTTGTTGTTTTCGCTGTTGCTCCTGCTTTGGCTCTTGGTCGCCTCGCCGCGTCTGGCGTGGTTGAAGGCCGGTCTGTTGTCGTTGCTGCTGCTGTTGCTCAGTGCCTGGGGCTTGGTGGATCGGCTCAGCGGCGATGGCATCAACGCCGCCACGCTGTATCACCTGCGCGCGGACATGGACGGTGCCGGCGTCAGCGATTTTTCCGCCTATATCGCCGTGTTTATCGGCATGGTGCTGCTGTCGCTCAGCCCGCTGGTGTTGCTGAAGGTGCGGCGTTTCCGTCGCCCGCGCGGAGGCAACGCGGTGTTTGGCGCCTTCGTGATGATGTTGCTGGTCAGCATCGCGGTCAGCCCCTTGTACCGCGACGGCAAGCGCCTGTACTACCAGTTGCGCCCCGTGGATTACGCCACCGTGGTGCCGGAATACCTGGTGCCGCAGCAGCCCTTGCAGAAGCGCAAGAACATCGTGTGGATCTACGGTGAGAGCCTGGAACGCACCTACTTCGATGAAAAGGTGTTTCCCGGCCTGATGCCGAACCTGCGCGCGCTGGCCAGCGAGGCAGTGGACGTACGCAACCTCACCTCCACCGAAGGCAGCGGCTGGACCATCGCCGGCATGGTCGCCTCGATGTGCGGCGTGCCGCTGACCACCGCGCCCGGCGATGAAAACAGCATGGGCCGCATGGGCCTGTTCCTGCCCGAAGCACGCTGCCTGGGCGACTATCTCAAGGATCAGGGCTACCGCAATCACTATGTCGGCGGCGCCGATGCCAGCTTTGCCGGCAAGGGCAGCTTTCTGTCCAGCCATGGTTTCGATGTGGTGCACGACGTCAGCTACTTCCGCGACAAGGGCGTGGCTCCCGAGCACTTTTCCGCCTGGGGCGTGCACGACGATGTGCTGCTGGACGATGCCTGGGACAGCTTCCAGACGCTGTCGCGCGCCGGCCAGCCGTTCATGCTCACCACGCTGACCATGGACACCCACCACCCCGCCGGCCATCTGCCGCTGGCCTGCAAGGGCCAGCACTACGACAGCGCACTGGGCGACATCGGGCTGCTGCATGCGATCAAGTGCAGCGACCGGCTGATCGGCGAGCTGGTCACGCGCATTCGCAACAGCCGCTACGGCAAGAACACCATCATCGTGATCGCCTCCGATCACCTGGCGATGCCCAACGATCTCAGCGACGTGCTCGCCAAGCAGAAGCGCGAGAACCTGCTCCTGTTCCTCGGCAAGGACATCGCTCCGCAACAAGTGGTCACGCGCGCCGGCAGCACGCTGGATTCGGGTGCAACGCTGTTGCAGCTGCTGGAACCGGGCATGCGCACGCTGGGCTTTGGTCGCTCGCTGCTGGCCAGCGACGCGCCTCCCAGCGCCAGCGTGGCGGCCAGTCGCGACAGCGGCAAGGACTACCCGCGCTATCTCGCCTACGCGCGCACGCTGTGGACCGGGCGCAGCACACGCATGCTGCGCATCAACGGCAATGGCGATGTGGTGGTGGGCGTGCAACAGGTGCGCCCGCCGGTGCTGCTGGAATACGACGACGACACCAATCTCAAAACCGTCTATCTGGAAAACACCTCGCGCCAGTTCGATCGCACCCACACCGAGGGCACGCTGGCGTATGTGGATCGCTGCACGGCGTTCGAGGACGGTTCGGCCGATGGCGATTGGTGCGCATTGGTGGTCGACCGCCACCAGAGCATGAAGCTGTATCGCGATCCGGACCTGACCCGCGGCATCGCCGTGGACGCGCCGCTGGAGGCCAGCCAGCAAGGCCCGCGCCCCCGCGTGCGCCAACCGATCATGCTCACCCAGACTGCCCGCAAGACCGAGGCCGGTCGTTACATGCTGGAGCTGTACGCCAAGCGCCGGCCGACGCGGGCCTTCTGGGTGGAAGCCGTCTCGTCAGAGCGCAAGGTGGTGCTGGCCCAGCAGTGGGTGGTGCCCGATGCGGCCGGTCGCATCCGCATGCCGGTGGGCCTGGAGCATGCGGTGGACGATCTGGAGATCCGTGCCTGGCTGGACTACACCGAAGATGTCAGCGTGGACGATCTGGCCCTGGTGAAACAGAGCCAGGTCGCGGATCGCTCCTGAGCCTGGCCATCGTCTCGGTCTCGGTCGAGGTCGAGGTATGTGGATGAGGTAAAGGCAAAGGCAAGGCCGAAGCCGAAGCATGCGATGTGCGGCCTGGCTGCAGGGCCCTTGCCCGCCCACCATCGCGGGACACGCCGCAAGTACGTCCATGTAGGCTCTGGCGCGGCATCCATGCCGCTCAAGGTCCCGCGACGGTGAGCGGGCAAGGACCAGTCGAGACGGTCGGTGCACATGGAAGAACAGTGCTGGATGCCTTGCTCGATCGTGACGTCTCTGCCCCACGTCTAATGCACACCGCACGACAGGCAGCTTTTCAAATGAGCGCCGACCAACTCTCTGGTGCGGTGTCCTTGCTGGTTGCGGGACCGTGTGGCGGCATGGATGCCGCCACCGAGCCCCCAGGGACGGGTTCACGGCGTGTCCCGCAAGCGGTGAGGGCGCCGCGTCCTCGACCCTGCGAATTTTAGCTGCACCACCAGCGCAGGACACGCCGCGTATCGTGCACGGGCCGGCTCAGTCTTCAGATGCCGGGGTGCCATCGCCCGGATCGCGCGCCACCGCAGCACCTGCACGGCTGAAGCGGATTTCCTGCGGCGACTGCAGCGCAATCCCCGCCGTTTCCATCCGCTGCAGCAGCGCGAAGAACAGCTCGCTGCGCACCCCATACGAATCGCGCGGGCTGCGCACGTAGGCGAACGAATTGAAGTTGACGTGCCCGCCGGCCAGCGAATCGATGAACACCGAGGGTGCCGGGTCGGCCAGCACCTTGGTGTGCTCGGCGAACAGGTCCAGCAGCATGTTGCGCACCTTTGCCACGTCGGTTTCCAGCGGCACCGAGAACTGCAGCTGCACCCGGCCCATCGGGTTGGACAGCGTCATGTTGCGCACGCTCTTGGTGATCAATTCCGAGTTGGGCACGATCAGGGTGGAGCGGTCGCCGACCTGGATCTCGGTCGCACGCACGCTGATCTTGCGCACATCGCCCTCCTGATCGCCGATGCGCACCCAATCGCCGATCTTCACCGGCCGCTCGGCCAGCAGGATCAGACCCGACACGAAGTTCTGCGTGATCGCCTGCAGACCGAAACCGATGCCCACCGACAATGCACTCAACACCAGTGCAAGCCGCTTCAGATCCAGGCCCAATGCGGTCAGGCCCCACACCACCACGATCAGCCAGCCCAGATAACGCGCCACGGTGCTGATGGAATTACGCGCACCGTCATCGAGCTCGGTCTTGGGCAGATAGGTGTTGAGCAACCACTGCTGCACCACGTGCACCAGCCCCATGCCGAGCAGGAACACGCACAGCGCCCTGAACACGTCGCCCGGGGTGATCACCAGCTCCTTGCCGATGGTGATGCCGTGGGCGATGTTCTCCGCCCAGTCGGTGACCACGCTGATATTGGCGCCATACGGCGTCAGCAGCACCGCGATGCCCAGCAGCACCAGCAACACCCGTGTCGCGGCAGAGATCAGCAGCCCGAGCTGCACCAGGCGTCCGCTGCCGATGCTAAGCGCATGCGACAACGCCCGGCTGAAACGGCCGTCCGGCTTGAACAGCCAGGTCATCAGATCGTCGGTAAAGACCACCAGCAGGCCGAGCAGACTGCACACCAGGGTGATCCAGATGATCTGCCGCTCCACGAACAAGGCCAGATTGAGATAGCCGAACAGGGCTGCGATCAACGCGAAGATCACCGCCAGGTGACCCAGCAGGCGGATCAGCACGATGAAGCCGCCACCGCGCGTGACCACCGGCGGCGGCGCATCGCTGTCCGGATCGGCCACGCCGGCATTTGCCGCGTGCGCGCGCAAGGACAGGGTCAGCCCGGCCAGGGCCGACAGGATCAACCCCGCATACAACAGCGCCGCCACCGCATCGGTGGCGGCGGTCAACGCCGGACTGCTGCCGGCCACCTCGTTGATCTTGATCGCCATGCCGCTGAACCAGATCACTGCTGCGGTGGCCAGGCAATGCACGCGCAGGCGGTCGACGGTGGCATCGTCCAGCGGGAACAGGCGCCAGCTGGGCTGGTGTTTCATCAACAGGCTGGCACTGAGCGAACCGACGAAGGCAGCCACCACGCTGATGGCGACAAACCCGGTCAGCAGCTGGTCCAGGTCATCGGGCAGCTCGCCGAGCGCGCGGATACCTTCGACCAGCACCAATGCCGCAATCCCCAGGCTCAACGTGCCGACCAGCAGGAACCACAGGGCCAGCCCCGAGCGCCGCAGGCGTCCGCCGGGCGCACGCGAGGCCGCATAGCGACGCCCCAGGTGGCGCAGGAAGATGCGCAGCGGCAGTGCCAGCAACAACGCGACCACGGCAGCGGTGATCAGTCCACCCATGCCATTGGCCGCCACACCTGCCTGCACCAGCTGCACCGTCTTGTCGGACAAGGCCTGCAGGCGGGCACGATCGTCCGGCCACTGCTGCCCGATCTGATGCCATAACGTCGGCGACAACGGCGAGGCCACCCGTGTGGAGAGCTGCACGCTGAAGCGTTGCACGCGCTCGCGTTCGAGCCGGTCGGCCAGGTCCTTGGCGTTGGAGGCCAGCAGCGTGGCCCGGATGAACTCGGCATTGAGCTGATCGCGCTCCTTGGTCAGCGCCCTGCGCTGTTTGACCAGGTCGGCCGGTTCGTTTTGCGCCGCGACACCAAGCCCCTCCAAGCGCCCGTTGAGCTCCTTGAGCGGTTGCTCCAGCGTGCGCACCAGATCCTGCGCCTGCCGCTGCGCGCCTGCGACGTCCTCGGTCAGCTTGCCCAGCTGCTCGGTATCGGCCTTCTCCATGCCCGCGTCGGCCTGGGTCAGCACCTTCTGCATGCTGTCGAGCTGCGTCTGCGCGGTCTCCAGCAGGGTGTCGTCGTCCTGCGCGATGGCGGCACCCACGCACACCATCCACAACGCGACCAGCAACAGCACACGCTGCAACACGCCGCGACGGGCACCCAGGGCAACTCGGAATTCGGACACAGGCAGACATCGGACAGGCGCACATCAGCGCGGTGCCGGCATCTTAATCCACTGCCCGCAGCCGGGCAGTTCGCCGCTGCCGTGAGGGTTCAGCCTGGCAGAGCTCGCCAGGCGTGACGGGTGCTGCGCGATCGGAGGCGCGTTGGCGATCGCGGTTACGGCGCCGGCCGCCGCAGCGGGTGCACCGCCGGGCCATCCCAACCTGTGCATGAACGCGGTGCAGCTTGTCACCTTGCGGCAACGGTGCGCTGTCGCAGAATCGAGTCACCGCTACGGCAGACGCAGCGGATGACCGCGAAGGAGACACTCTATGCAGATTCAGATCCAGACCGACAAGCACGTGCCGCATGACCCCTCTGTCGTGCAGCATGTCGAGAAGACCTGCTCCGCCCAGCTGGCGCATTTCGCCAGCGACATCACCCGCGTCGACGTGCATTTGCGCGATGAAAACGGCCAACGCGGCGGCGCAGCGGATCGAACCTGCAGCATCGAGGCGCACGTCGCCGGCCTGCCACCGATCGCGGCCACCAATAGTGCCGAAACCACCGCCTCGGCCGTCACCGGCGCCGCGCGCAAGCTGCGCACCGCCATCGAACACGCACGTGGCAAGCAGCACGCCAAGGCCACCACACCGCCGCCGGACGTGCTCTGATCCGAGCCTGCGCAGGGCGGCGCTCCTCGCCCCCTGCCAAGCGGCGCATCGCTGGCATCACAGTGCAACGCCGCGTCGATACTCAGGCCGGCCTGCAACCCTGATCAGAAACGCCATCGGCCCGCTGCAGTGTCACTGCAGCGGGCCGATGGCGTTTTGCTTTTGCGTTGGAGCTGCTCGACGCGCTGAGCCTGGACATGGCCGTGTTGCGACGTGGCTGTCAAACGTGCCGCGGCCCATGCAGCGCGCAACGCTCGAGGGCCCCCTGATCGTCCTCTTCGCCTCGACAGTAATTAATTGACCCGTCATCTATATTTCCACACACTAGTTCGACTGGCGGCCGCGAGGCCACTCAATCGCAGGAGAAGAATGATGGGCAGACTGCAAGGCAAAGTCGCAATCGTCACCGGTGCCGCACAGGGCATGGGCGCGTCGCATGTGCGCAATTTCGTTGAAGAGGGTGCGCACGTTGTTTTCACTGACATCAATGCCGAGGGAGGGCGTGCACTGGCCTCCGAGCTGGGCAAGCATGTTCGCTTCGTCCAGCAGGACGTCACGAGCTGGGACGCATGGCAGAACGTGGTGGCCGAAGCGGAAGCGGCATTCGGCAACGTCACGATTCTGGTCAACAATGCAGGGATCCTGGGCCCCATTGCCAAGACTGCGGACATCTCCGAAGAAGATTTCCTCAAGGTCTGTGCGATCAACCAGAATTCCGTTTACCTTGGCATGAAGGCAGTCATCCCCTCCATGCTGAAGGCGAAGGTGGGATCGATCGTCAATATTTCCTCGATCGCCGGAATGGCAGCCAATTACGGATTCCCGAGCCTGGCCTATGTCGGCAGCAAATTCGCCGTACGCGGAATGAGCAAGGCGACGGCAATCGAATATGGCGCAGACAACATCCGTGTGAACTCGGTCCACCCGGGCTTCATTCAGACCCCGATGATGGTGGAAGGGACGGACGAAAACGGCGGTGATGCCGTTGCCCAGATCCCACTGGGGCGCATCGCCAAGGCCAGCGAAGTCAGCAACCTGGTTCTGTTCCTGGCGTCCGACGAATCGTCCTACATCACCGGACACGAGCATGTCGTCGATGGTGGACTGCTCGCCCAGTAAGCTTGCCCGTGTCAGGACGCGTGGGGACTCGCTGCCACGCCTGGTTCAACCGGCATCGTTCCCGGGCCCTGGCCTGCGGGATGACGTTGCCAAGCAACGCGTGAGCAGCGAAGTGCACCGGCACATCAGGGGCGGCGACGTGGTGGCAGTGATGGAACGCTTGCGCCACCACCGTGACTGCCGCGCCGCCTCCGGTACGGTGTGGCAGCCGTAGGAATTTTGCTGGGCGGCGTCCAGCAATCGCGCGTCGAGACGCAAAATTTCAGAGCAATCCACCGTCAATTTGGCGTTGGACTATACTCATGCGGTACGGTCCGGACCGGTTCACAGGCCGTTGGTTCGCATTCGATGACAGGTGAAAAATCGCATGAAGAAAACGCTGATGTTCATGACATTTGCCACCTGCATCGGTGTCTTCGCAGGAATGAGTTCCGTCAACGTCGCACGTGCACAGCAGCGGGCCAGCCATGCCCCTGATCCGCTGCACGCCAAGGTGTTGGCACGTTATGAGGCGATTGACGTTAGCCTGGCCGAGGCGCGCAAGGCAGGCAAGCTGTCCAGTGCCCAGGCTGCGGAGATCGAGAAGAAGCTCAGCTGGGTCCGCACCGATTCCGCAACGAGAGCGAAGCAGCAGGGATTCGTCAGCGCGGGTGAGAGCGCCAGCTACAACAGGACCCTGGACGAGGCCGAGCAGGCAATCCGCCGTGGCACGAGTGGCAGCAAGGATTAGGTCCGCGGCGTCCTCAGCATCCGGGCGCCAGGGCAGTCAGTCGCCCGCAAGCGACGAAAGTATAGACGCGTGGACTGATCAGGTGGGTGTGGGCCGGTACGCGGAATCGGCACGCGTCAGTCGTGCACGCCGGTTTCCGTGTACCGTCCGCATCCACCCTGACGAGCGCTTGTTACCTCTTGTCAGTCGCTCATGGCGATAGGACTCGCACGCACATTTCATACCGACCTGCTTACAGTCTGCTTCCGTAACGGGGCCGCACTGGCCTTCCATCTATCCCGACGTCAGCGTCCGAATTGGAGTGGTCATGAAGCTAGGTCTCTTGTCAGCGCTTGCGCTTTCACTTACTGCGTGCACGGGCGCCCCCGTCGCCAAGGAACACAAGATCGACGATGGCGCCCTGCCCAGCGCAGAGGTCAAGGCATTCGAGCGTGCCCAGGCGCGTTATCACTACAAAGACGCGCGTTTTGAATGGGATGCCAGCAACTGCGCGGTGTATGAAGGGACTGCCCCGGACGGCAAGCGTCAACAGCAGCCGTTGACCAAGGAAGACGGCTCCCGTTTTTGTAGCGCCCCCTGACAGCCGAATGCTTCCCGCCTCTCCGAGCGCCGCCGGTGACGCATCCAGCTCCACGGTCCTGCGCCTGCGCTTGTCCATCCTGCTCTTCACGACGGTCGCAGCACGCACGCACGACGAATCGATTGAACGGCGAGACGCGGATGGGATTTAATTGATGCATCGACAACGGACCAGCGCTTCAATGCCTCGGCGCAGATCAAGCTAAGGTATCGGGGAAACAGGCGAAACCCGGACGCGTCGTCCCGGCCGCATCAGCAATGGGACTTACGGGATATGTCATTTCACGAAGGCGAAGATTGGCGAACGACGCTGACCTGGACCGTGCTGCCTGCCGGGCGCGCCTGGCAACGCGCAGCAGGAATCGCCCTGGCGCAACTGGGCGTTTCCCTGTCCATCGCGGCGGTTCTTCTTGTGATCGCCCGGCTGGGCGATGGTATCCGGCAGAAAGACGTGGCCGAGGAATCGGCGCTGGATCCGGCCGCCATTGCGCGATCGGTCACCCAACTCGAACGGGACGGTTTGCTGAAGCGGCGCAGGGACCTGTCCGATGGCCGCGCCAAGACCCTGCACCTGACCGAACGGGGTCGTGCGGTGTCGCTCAAACTGGGCGAGGCGCTGGACGGCCTGCGAAACGAACTGATCGCCGGCATGGACGACACCGAAGGGCGCATTGCGGTGCGCGTACTCCGTAACCTGGAGAGCCAATGCCTGGCATTCTCCGCTGGAGACCTTCATGCCGGAACGTCCGAGGCCTGACCGACCGCATGACGTGCGGGTAAGGAGCGGTCTTTTGCGGGAGGCGGCCAGGTGCTTGCCAAGGAAGCGTCCCGAGGCAGCAGCTGATCAAGCGCTGCAGCGGTGCCTTACCGATGCGCCCGATGCACCGCTGCCCGAAGGTGTCGACCAGCGGTGATACGACTGGAGAAAGCGCCCCCGGCTCTCGTGAGCCCGCCAACCCGCGTTTGCTCGGTCGAATCCACCAGCTGCACCCGGACCGCCCGGGTACGCACTTAGCGCGAATGCACGACTATCTGATCCTTCGCCATGAAGATGGACATTGTTCTTGCATTGAAATCATTTCAATGGGCCTTCCCGGATTTCGGCGGACCAGCAACAATAAACCCCCGATTTCTCGAGGGTTTATTGGCATCCCGGGACAAGCCTGGAACGTGAATTGGTGCGCCCGGAGGGATTCGAACCCCCGACCAATGGCTTCGGAAGCCACTACTCTATCCGGCTGAGCTACGAGCGCCTGGTCGGGCATTATGCCAGAACCGCCGCCGTGCGCGTGACCCCGCAGCGCAGGCCTGCCGAACGACCGGGCACCACCGCGTTGCCGACCTGGGCTCGCCCGGATGCCGCGCCCACTCCTGCCCGGCCTGGCGCGGCGTCGGGCAGCCGCCTGGGAGCCCGGACGATGCACTGCGCGATCACCGGCCAGCGCATGACCGCGGCCAGGCCGCACTGCTACCCTTTGCAGCATGAGCAAGCATGGTGTTGAACAGCTGCCGACAGCGCCCGCGCTGACCTGGCCGCAGCGACTGGGGCAGTACTGGAAGCTGGTCCGCGGCGATCGTCCGATCGGCAGCCTGTTGTTGCTGTGGCCCACCTGGTGGGCATTGTGGCTGGCTGCCGATGGCCTGCCGCCGCTGTGGACGCTGTTCGTGTTCACCGCCGGGGTCTGGTTGACCCGCTCGGCAGGCTGCGTGATCAACGACTACGCCGACCGCTGGCTGGACCCGCATGTAGAGCGCACCAAGTCGCGTCCGCTGGCCACCGGTGCGGTGTCCGGGCGCGAGGCGCTGTGGGTGTTCGTGGTGCTGATGCTGGTGGCGTTCGCGCTGGTGCTCACGCTCAACTGGCTGACCGTGGCGCTGAGCGTGCCGGGCGTGTTCCTGGCCGCCAGCTACCCCTATCTCAAACGCCATACCCACCTGCCCCAGGTCTATCTGGGCATGGCCTTCGGCTGGGGCATCCCGATGGCGTTTGCCGCGGTGCAGGGCAGCGTGCCATGGCTGGCCTGGCTGCTGTACGCGGCCAACATCCTGTGGGCGACGGCCTATGACACCTGGTACGCCATGGTCGACCGCGAGGATGACATCCGCATGGGCAGCAAGTCCACCGCCATCCTGTTCGGCAGGTTCGACCTGCTCGCGCAGGGCCTGCTGTATGCGTCGATGTTTGCGGCACTGGCACTGGTCGGCCTGCGTGCCGGTCTCGGCATCGCGTACCTGGCAGGGCTGGGCGTGGCCGCGCTGCTGGTGGCCTACGAATTCCGGCTTGCCCGCCACCGCGAACGCGGCCCCTGCTTCCGTGCCTTCCTGCACAACAACTGGGTGGGCCTGGCGATCTTCGTCGGCATCGCCGCCGCCCTGGCAATGCGCTGACCCGCAGACGGGCAAACCACCTCGGCTTAAGCCCCTCTCCCAGCGGAGAGGGTCGGGGTGAGGGTACGGGCGAAGCCCATGGTGCAGCTCACAACCCGCGGCCCACCAGCCTCACGGCACCCGCGCACACACCCACGCATCCACCCGCTGCACGCCGGCCCGACGCAAGGCCTGCGCCGCCGCATGCAGCGTCGCACCGGTGGTCATCACGTCATCCACCAATGCCACATGCGCCGGCAACGCGCCACGCGCGACGAAGGCGCCGCGCAGGTTGCGCTGGCGCTCGGCCGCATCCAGCTCCGACTGCGGCGCGGTCGCGCGGACCCGGCGCAGCAAGGGCAGGCAGGGCAACCGCAGCGCGCGCCCGAGCGGTCTGGCCAGCTCCAGCGCCTGGTCGTAACCGCGCTGGCGCAGGCGCTGCCGATGCAGACTCACCGGCACCAGTGCCTGCGGACGCGGCAGGCCCGCACACGCCTTGACCATCAACTCGCTGAGCAGACGCCCGGCGGCCAGATCCTGGCGAAACTTGAAACGCCGCAGCAGGCCATCCACCGGCCAGCGATAGGTGAAGCACGCATGCACGTGCTGCAGCGGCGGCCGATGCTGCAGGCATTGCCCGCACAGCAGCGCTTCATCGGAGGCGGACAATGGCGTTGCGCAGCACAGGCAGGCGCGCCCGTGATCGGGCAAGGCCGCGCGGCACCACGGGCAGAGATCGCCATCGGCAGTGCCGGCCTCGGCGCATACCAGGCACACGTTCGGCAGCAGCAGCCGCAACACCCGTCGCGGCCAGCTGTAAACCGAATGCACCTCATCGAAGTTGACAGCCTCTCGCATGCTCACCAGACTGCCTGGCTTCCAAGCCGCTGACTGTCAGGAAACCCCGATGTCTGTTGTCGTACGCCATGACTGGGATCGCAACGAGCTGCAGGCGCTGTTCGATCTGCCGTTTCCGGAGCTGCTGCACCGCGCCGCCAGCGTGCATCGCGAACACTTCGATCCGGCGGAAGTGCAGGTTTCCACGCTGCTGTCAGTCAAGACCGGCGGCTGCCCGGAAGACTGCGCGTACTGTCCGCAGGCGCAGCGCTACGACACCGGCGTGACCGCGCAGAAGCTGATGGAGACCGAAGAGGTCGTCGCCAAGGCGCGCCAGGCCAAGGCCGCCGGCGCCTCGCGCTTCTGCATGGGCGCGGCCTGGCGCTCGCCCAAGGAGCGCGACATCCCCAAGGTCGCGGCGATGATCCGCGAGGTCAAGGCGATGGGGCTGGAGACCTGCGCCACGCTCGGCATGCTCGACGCCGGCCAGGCGCGCGCGCTCAAGGATGCGGGGCTGGATTACTACAATCACAATCTGGACACCGCGCCGGATTACTACGACTCGATCATCCACACCCGCCAGTATCAGGACCGCCTGAACACGCTGGAGCATGTGCGCGACGTCGGCCTGAAGACCTGCTGCGGCGGCATCGTCGGCATGGGCGAAACCCGCGAGCACCGCATCGGCCTGCTGCTGGCGCTGGCCACGCTGCCGGCGCATCCGGACTCGGTGCCGATCAACCAGCTGGTGCAGGTTGCCGGCACGCCGTTGCACGGCACCCAGCAGCTGGATCCGTTCGAATTCGTGCGCATGATCGCCGTGGCCCGCATCACGATGCCGCATTCGATGGTGCGCCTGTCCGCCGGCCGCGAAACAATGAGCGACGAGCTGCAGGCGCTGTGCTTCCTGGCCGGTGCCAACTCGATCTTCTACGGCGAAAAACTGCTGACCACCGGCAACCCGGACACCGAGCGCGACCAGGCCCTGTTCCAGCGCCTGGGCCTGCGCCCGATGCAGATCACCGTCGACGCCGCCGACCATGACCACCCGGGCACCGTGCATGCGGAGATCACCCGCAGCACGGCCTGCGAGCACGCTGCCTGACCGCGAAGCGAGCACCCGGCACCGATCGTCGGTGCCGGCTGGGCGCGCCGGGCGCGGCAGGCTACGCTAGCGCACCTTTCTGCCGCTGAACGCCCCCATGGCTCGCCCCGATCTGCACGAACGGATTTCGTCGCTGCGCACCTTGCGTGTGGCCCAGGAACGGGTGCGGGTACGGCGGCTGGTGGGCCGGCGCGATGGCGTGCGGCTGGAGATCGATGGCCGCTGGCTGACCGGCTTCTGCTCCAACGATTATCTGGGCCTGTCGCAACAGTTCGAAGTGGTCGCTGCGTTGCAGGACGCCGCCGCGCGCGATGGCGCCGGCGCCACCGCCTCGCACCTGATCTGCGGCCACCACACCGCGCACGAAACGCTGGAGCGCGAGATCGCGCAGTGGCTGGGTTATCCGTCGGCCCTGCTGTTCGGCAGCGGCTTTGTCGCCAATCTGGCGGTGCAGCAGGCCCTGCTCAGCGAGGACGACGATGTCTGCGTGCAGGACCGGCTCAACCACGCCAGCCTGCTCGATGCCACGCGCCTGGCCGGCTGCCGGCTGCGCCGCTATCCGCACCTGGATGTGGAAGGCGCGATGCGTCAGCTCAAGGGAGCGCCCGAGGGCGCGGCGATGCTGGCCAGCGATGGCGTCTTCAGCATGGATGGCGATGTGGCCCCGCTGCGCGCGTTGAGCCTGGTGGCGCGCATGCAGCAGGCGCTGTTCTATGTCGACGACGCACATGGCGTGGGCGTGCTCGGGCCGCAGGGGCGCGGCTGCGTGGCCGAAGCCGGACTGGGCGTGGCCGAGGTGCCGCTGCAGCTGGTGACCCTGGGCAAGGCGCTCGGCGGCTATGGCGCGGTCGTTGTCGGCGATGAAGCGTTGGTGCGCCATCTGGCCGAAACCGCGCGCCCCTACATCTACACCACCGCGTTGCCGCCAGCGCAGGTCGCTGCAACCCTGGCGGCGGTGCGCCTGGCGCGTCGCGACGATTGGCGGCGTGCCAAGCTGGTCGAGTCGATCGGCAGCTTCCGCGATGGCGCACGCCGGCACGGCTTCGAACTGATGGCCTCGGATACGCCGATCCAGCCCTTGCTGTGCGGCGAAGAAGCCACAGTGATGGCGATGTCCGCCGCGCTGGAACAGGCCGGCTTTCTGGTCGGCGCGATTCGCCCGCCCACCGTGCCCGAAGGCAAGGCGCGTCTGCGTGTGACCCTGTCCGCGCTGCATACGCCGCAGCAGGTGCAGGCCTTGATCGAGGCCATCGTGCAGGCGCGCGATGTGGTCAGTCGGCAGCCACTGCGCGCGTCGGCCTGAGGGCGACGATCAAGACGATTGCCCAGCAGCCGGGCAGCGCCGCCGGTGCTCGGGGTGGCACGGATCGCTCGACTGAAACCGCAGCGCTGCGCGCGCAATCCACACCCAGCTGACACCTGATGGAGCACTGGCGTTGCCGCTGCCGCGATCAGGGTCATGTGCGCACGCAACGGAACTGCTTCGAATCCCGGGGTCAACGCGCCACGTACAAGCGCCATGCGCCGACTCGGCACGGATCTGCGCACCGATTGTCCAATCGGCGACAATCCCCGCATGCATATCGATGTCATCGGCCACGGGCCTGCGCTGGTTCTTCTGCATGGTTGGGCGTTGCACGGCGGCGTGTTCGCGCCGCTGGTGGAACGCCTGGCCGCGCACCATCAACTGCATCTGGTGGACCTGCCCGGGCACGGTTTCAGCCGCGAGGACAGCACGCCGCTGGCGCTGCCGGACGTGGTCGCCGGCATCGCCGCGGCCACCCCGCCGGCGGTGTGGGTCGGCTGGTCGCTGGGCGGGCTGTTCGCACTGCATGCCGCAGCCACCCAGCCGAAGGTGCGCGGGCTGGCGATGATCGCGGCCACGCCGCGTTTCGTGCGTGGCCCCGAGTGGCCCGACGCGGTCGAGCGCGAGGTATTCGTGCAATTCGGCCAGGACCTGGCGCGCGATTATCGCGGCACGCTGGAGCGCTTTCTGGCGCTGGACACACTGGGCTCGGCGCATGCCCGCGCCGAGTTGCGCAGCCTGCGCGAGACGCTGGTGGCGCGCGGCGAACCGGCGGCCGCAGCGTTGCAGCAAGGTCTTGGCCTGCTGGAGCGCACCGACCTGCGCCGCGCGCTGCCGCAGCTGACACGCCCCAGCCTGTGGATTGCCGGCCAGCGCGACCGGCTGGTGCCGGCGGCCGGCATGCAGGCCGCCGCGGCGCTGGCTCCGCACGCCCAGGCATTGACCATTGCCGGTGGCGGCCACGCACCGTTTCTTGGCCACGCCGACCAGGTCGCCGAGGCGCTGCAACGCTTCGTTGCGTCCGTGCCGTGAACCGATCGTCGATCATGCGCCATCGCTGATCGAGGACACACGCATGGATCTGGGAATCGCCGGGCGCTGGGCATTGGTATGCGCCGCCAGCAAGGGCCTGGGATTGGGCTGCGCACGCGCGCTGGCCAGCGAAGGCGTCAACGTGGTGATCGTCGCGCGCGGCCGCAATGCCCTGGAGCAGTCCGCCGATGCGCTGCGCGCACTGCCGGGCGCCGGCGAAGTGCGCAGCGTGGCGGCCGATATCGCCACCCCCCAGGGACGCAGCGATGCCCTCGCCGCCTGCCCGCAGGTGGATATCCTCATCAACAACGCCGGTGGCCCGCCGCCCGGCGATTTTCGCCAGTGGGAACGCGACGACTGGCTGCGCGCACTGGATGCCAACATGCTGGCGCCGATCGAGTTGATCCGCGCCAGCGTCGATGCGATGCGCGCACGGCGCTTCGGCCGCATCGTCAACATCACCTCCAGTGCGGTGAAGGCGCCGATCGACATCCTGGGCCTGTCCAATGGCGCGCGCGCCGGCCTTACCGGCTTCGTCGCCGGGCTGGCGCGCAGCACGGTCGCCGACAACGTCACCATCAACAATCTATTGCCCGGCCAGTTCGCCACCGACCGCCTGCGCGGCAACTTCGCGGCGATCGCCCAACAGCAAGGCCTCGGCGCCGAAGAGGTTGCCGAGCGCAAGCGTGTGGGTATTCCGGCCGCACGCTTCGGCGAGCCGGACGAATTCGGCGCGGCCTGCGCGTTCCTGTGCAGCGCGCAGGCCGGCTACATCACCGGGCAGAACCTGCTGATCGACGGCGGCAGCTATCCCGGCACGTTCTAGGACGCGCCGGCCATGCCGATGGGTGTGGCCAATGCGGTGGCCGACGCGCCCTAGGCGGACGTTGCGGGCCGATGGTTGTGGCAACTGCGGCGGACGTTCCGGTTGCCTCCGGCCACGACGCGCGCGTCGAGACACCTTGCCGGTCCATTGCGGTCGCCATGCTGTCGCTGGCGGACCGACCGCTTGCACTGCTCCGGGCCGATTGCCTGTCCGCGCCACACATCGATTCCCTCCGCCCCGGCCACAGGCGACAATAGCGCCGCTCATGAACAGTACTTTCGACCCCCGCCACGTCCGGCGCGCCTTTGCGCGTGCCGCCAGCAGCTATGCCGCCGCCGCCGCGCTACAGCGCGAAGCCGAAGCGCGCCTGCTCGAATCGCTCGACTACCTGGGCGACCAGGTGCCCAAGGTGGTGCTGGATGTCGGCGCCGGCCCCGGCCATGCCAGCGCCGCGATCAAGAAGCGCTGGCCCAAGGCGCAGGTGATCGCGCTGGACCAGGCCATGCCGATGCTGCGCCAGGCGCGCAAGGCGGCGGGCTGGTGGAAGCCGTTCGCGCAGGTCTGCGCCGATGCGCGCGCCTTGCCGGTGGCCGACGGCAGCGTGGATGTGATCTTCAGCAACCTGTGCCTGCAGTGGGTGGAAGACCTGCCGGCAGTATTCGCCGGTTTCCGCCGCGCGCTGCGGCCGGGCGGCTTGTTGCTGTGCTCCACCTTCGGCCCGGAGACGCTGATCGAATTGCGCGAGGCCTTCGCCCAGGCCGACCCGGCCCCGCATGTCAGCCGCTTCCCGCCGATCGCCCAGTTCGGCGATGCCTTGCTGATGTCCGGCTTCCGCGACCCGGTGCTGGACCGCGACCTGTTCACGCTGACCTACAGCGACCTGCCCGCGCTGATGCGCGAGCTGCGCGCGATGGGCGCCACCAACGCGCTCAGCAATCGCCGCGCCACCCTGACCGGGCGCGGCCGCTTCGCCGCCGCCAGCGCCGCCTACGAGCCCCTGCGGCGGCCGGACGGCACCTTGCCCAGCTCCTGGGAAGTGATCTATGCCCATGCCTGGGCGCCGGCACCGGGCGCGCCCATCCGCGAACAGGGGCATGACGTCGCCAGCGTGCCGGTGGCCTCGATTCCGATCCGCCGCCGCATCGACTAGCGGCGGTGCAGATCGCCGGCAGCACCGCAGCCGCTGCCGGCGAGACACACAGTTTTGCGACCACACCAATGCCGACCTGTCAGGCTCGGTCCCGACACCCGGTAGAATTCAGCAGTCAACGGCCGCAGGTTCCTGTTGCGGCTCACCTTGTTCAATGCCTCAACCAGCGTGGCTCGCACTACGTCGCAAGCGATCGCCAGGTGGCTGCAGACGGCGCGCAGGGACCGCCGTGTACGCGTGATACATGCAGTTCCGAGCACCGCCAGCGCCCGCCCGGCCGTTTGTCGTTTTGATCGCCGCGCTGATGTTTGCGGCCCCCGCCCCCCAATTGGTCTTCCCAATGTTGAAGTGGCTCATCATCGCGCTGTTCATCGCATCGGCGCTGTACATCCATTACCGCGGTCGCGTGCGGCACCGGCTCAGCCGGCAGCTGCTGGACCATTCCACCTTCATGGCGCCGATCAACACGCTGATGTATCTGTGTTCGCGGGTGCCGACCACACCGTTCATCGATCCCGGCAAGGAATTCCCGGAACTGGCGCCGCTGCGCGCCAACTGGCCGCTGATCCGCGATGAAGCGGTGGCGCTGCAGCAGATGCAGAAGATCCGCGCCGCCGACGGCTATACCGACATCGGCTTCAACTCGTTCTTCCGCCGCGGCTGGAAGCGCTTCTATCTGAAGTGGTACGGCACCGCGCACCCGTCGGCGTCCGAGCTGTGCCCGCAGACCACCGCGCTGCTGAAGTCCATCCCCACGGTCAAGGCCGCGATGTTCGCCGAGTTGCCGCCGGGCAGCGAACTGCGCCCGCACCGCGACCCGTTCGCCGGGTCCATGCGCCTGCACCTGGGCCTGGCCACGCCCAACGACGACCGCTGCTTCATCGACGTCGACGGGCAGCGCCACAGCTGGCGCGATGGCGAATGGACGATGTTCGACGAGACCTACATCCACTACGCGCGCAACGACACCGACCAGGACCGCATCATCCTGTTCTGCGACATCGAGCGCCCAATGCGCTGGCGCTGGGCCGCGGCGGTGAACCGCTTCGTCGGCCGCAGCCTGCTCTCGGCCGGTGCCTCGCCCAACCAGGAAGGCGACAAGACCGGCGGCATCAACCGCGTGTTCCGCTACTTCTATGCCGCGCGGCTGAAGGCCAAGGCGCTGAAGGAACGCAACAACCCGCTGTACCAGACGCTCAAGTGGGGCATCTTCATCCTGGTGGTGGTCGGGATCGTGCTGCTGTAACCCGGACCACGCGCAGGAGCGCGCTTACGCGCGATGGGGCGTTACCGGTAACGCCCATCGCGCCCGGGTGCGCTCCTGCGCAGGTCTGGCTGCCCATGCCGATCGGTCCAGGCAGGGTATGCACCGCGCCCTGCCGCAACGCCGGAGTCATGCCACAACACCGGACCCACCACGTAGGAGCGCACCCGGGCGCGATGAGGCGTTACCGCAATGCCTGGTCGCGCCCGGATGCGCTCCTACGCAGGGCTGGCCCGCGCCGATCGATGCACTCAGCGCGCCACCTGCGCGATCCATTCCTGCAGGTTGTAGTAGTTGGTGACGCGGGTGATCCTGCCGTCGTGCACAGTGAAGAATGCACCGCCCGGCAGCACGTAGGTCTGCCCGTTGGCCTCCGGCAGGCCTTCGTCGGTGGTGTGGTAGACCCCGTGCACCACGTACTCGGCACCGACCCGCGTGCCATCCTCGTTGGCGGTGACCACGACATCGCGCAGCTGCTCGCGGTAGCTGTCGTTCATGCGTTGCAGGAAGGCGGCAAATGCCGCCCGGCCGATCTCGCGCGGGCCCTGATTGAGGTCGTGCGCGACATCGTCGGCCAGGAACGCCAGCATGGCATCCCAATCGCCGCGGTTGAAGGCGTCGTAATAGGCCTGGACCAGGCCGATGGCGTGTTGCCGATTGCGCTCGCTCATGCTCGCACCTGCCGCTGGGAAAGTCGCATCATAGAGCGCGTGCTGCGCTTGGACACGCCTGCCATGCAGCACACCCGGCATCAGGCGCCCTGCACCACCAGATCGCGGTGGAAGTAATAGACCTCCTGCAGCAGGAAGCGCCAGCTGGTGTGGAAGCTGCGAAAGCGCGTGCTGGGCGTGGAGGAGGCCAGCGCGTCCACCCCCAGCTCCTGGCTCAACCGCAGCGCGCGCGCCATGTGCAAGGGGTCGCTGACGATGATCGCCCGGTGCATGCCGTGACGGTCCATCAGCGCGCGCGCCTGTTGCAGGTTCTGCCGGGTGGTGCGCGAGACCGTCTCGATCACGATCGCTTCCGGCGGGACGCCGTGGCGTAGCGCATAGCGCCGCGCCACCTGCGATTCGGCAAAGCGCGCGCCGTTGCCGAAGCCGCCGGTGAACAGCAGCCGCGGCGCGTAGCCCTGCGTGTACAGGTCCAGCGCATGCCGGATGCGCTCCTCGAACACCGGCGAGGGGCGCGCGTCGTAGGCGGCCGCACCCAGCACGATGATCACGTCGGCCGGCGCGGCCTGGTCGCGATCGCCGACCCAGACGATCCAGCCGGCCACGCCCACCAGCCAGATCAGCGCCAGCATGCACAGGCGCCAGCACCAGCCCCACAGACCGATCCCACGCGAGCGCCTGCTCACGCCGCGGCCCAGGGCAGCGCGTCCAGGTCGACATTGCCGCCGGACAGGATCAGCCCGACCCGCCGCCCGGCAAAGCGTGCCGGGTCGGCCAGCACCGCCGCCAGCGCAATCGCCGAGGACGGCTCCACGACCTGTTTGAGGACCTGCCAGATCAGCCGCATCGCCTGCACCACCGCCGCATCGTCCACGGTGATCACCTGTGCGCCGGCGGCCTGCAACAGCGCGAAATTCGGCGCGCCCAGGGTGCCGCGCAGGCCGTCGCAGAGCGTGTCGGGCACGAAGTCGACCAGGCGCTCGCCAGCCGCCAGCGAGCGCGCGGTATCGGCCGCCCCGCTCGGCTCGGCCAGCACCAGCTTGCAGCCCGGCGCCGCTTGCAGCGCCAGCGCCGTGCCTGCCGCCAGCCCGCCGCCTCCGACCGGTGCCACCAGCACGTCCAGCCCGCCGCTCTGCCGCAGCAGCTCCAGCGCGGCGGTGCCCTGCCCGGCGATCACGGCCGGGTCGGTATACGGATGCACCAGCGTCGCGCCGCTGCCGGCCTGGACCTCGGCACACATCTGCTCACGCGCCGCGATGGTGGGCGCGCAACGCCACAGCGTGGCGCCGTGACGGGAAATATTGGCCAGCTTGGCGGCCACCGCGCCTTCGGGCACCACCACATGGCAGCCGATCCCGCGCGTGCGCGCGGCAAGCGCCAGTGCGGCGCCGTGATTGCCGGACGAATGGGTGACCACACCGCGTGCGGCAAGCCCGGCCGGCAATGACCACACCGCGTTGCAGGCACCACGGAACTTGAATGCGCCGCTGCGCTGCAGGTGTTCGGCCTTGAAGAACAGCTGCGCGCCGCAGAGGGCGTCCAGGCTGTGCGCGGTCAGCAGCGGTGTCGGCGCGCACTGCGGCGCGATGCGCGCAGCGGCTTGCAGGACGTCGGAATGGGCAGGAGGGACCGTCTCGATCATGCCTGCAAGATTAACGTATCGTCCCCGCCTTCACGGCTGCAGGCGCACTGCCCGCGCATGCTGGATCGATGAAGAAGCGCCACATTGCGGCACAGTTAAGGACCGATTCAAAGCATCGGCTCGAAAGTGACACCATGGTTGCAGGAGGGCACCATCGATGAAATTCCGTCTGATCTTCGCCGCCGGGCTGTTGGCCCTGGGCGGCTGCGCAACGTACGACTACACCGGCGCTGGGTCGGGCGGCTATTACCGCGGCGCGCCCGCGGTGCAGTACCGCTACCCGCCGGGGTACTCACCGTATTCCTACGGCAGCCCGTACGGCTACCCCTATGGTGCCGGGTCGATCGGGCTGTACGACTACCCGGTGTATCCGGTCTACCGCGGCGGTGGCGGCTATTACTACCGCCAGAACGATCGACGCCCGCAGTACCGGCCGCCGCGTCCGAATGGCTCGTTCTACGGCCCGCGTCCGAACGGCCCCCGCCCCAACGGGCCGCGCCCGCAGCAACCCAACCGCCCCCCGGCGACCGGTGCGCCGCCGTCGCGGCCGCCGCCACGCATCGGTGCACCACCGCGGGTGATCCGTGAGATTCAACGGCAGACCGCACCCCGCAACACACGCCAGCAGATTCCCTGAGTGGCTGACTGCGACGTGGCCCACAAATGATGATGTTGGGGGCTTGCGTTCAGCCGGCACTTGGTCGCAAGCTAGGTGCTCTGTGTGACCCGCCACGTCATTTTTTGACCTGACTCGCTTCACTGACCGACTTATGTCGATGTCCGACAGGGAAATCTGGATCCCCCCTGTTCCGGCCCTGTCGGATATCGGCGCCTCCAATGCATAAAGCCCCGGCATGCCGGGGCTTTATGTTTTTGTCTTCCGCTCTGCCGTACCTGTGGGCATCCCAACCCGGAAGGCGGGCTTGCGGCCGGCATGGATTCCGGAAAAAAAATAAGGGTCGGCAGTCCCCCGACTACCGACCCTTACGCGACCCCGTCGCACGCGTGGCTGGCCCCTGTTCCAATTCCAGCCTTGCGCCCATGTCGCAATGCCACGACGGGTGCAGTAGGGATATCCGCACGGAACATGCCAACTTGAGGGTCAGCATTCGATAATGTGATGTAAGTCACACTTCTACTGGTTTCGTGACCTCAACCGCCCTTCAGCCGATACTTTCGCGGCCGCCAACCTTCTTCTGCTCCTGGTCCACGCTCATGTCCGACTCCTTCTATCGCTACGACGTCATCGTGATCGGCGGCGGCCATGCCGGCACCGAGGCGGCGCTGGCGTCCGCGCGCGCCGGTGCCCGCACCTTGCTGCTGACCCACAACATCGAGACGGTGGGCGCGATGAGCTGCAACCCGGCCATCGGCGGGATCGGCAAGGGCCATCTGGTCAAGGAGATCGACGCGCTGGGCGGGGCGATGGCACGCGCGGCGGATCAGGCCGGCATCCAGTGGCGCACCCTCAATGCCTCCAAGGGGCCGGCGGTGCGCGCAACCCGCTGCCAGGCCGACCGCAACCTCTACCGCAATGCGATCCGCCGCATCGTCGAGACGCAGTCCAACCTGACCGTGTTCCAGGCAGCGGTGGACGATCTGATCATCCACCACGGCGCCGCCGAAGCCGACAGCGTGCGCGGCGTGGTCACCCAGACCGGGCTGCGTTTCGAAGCGCCGGCAGTGGTGCTGACCGCCGGCACCTTCCTGGCCGGCAAGATCCATGTCGGCGAAACCCAGTACGCGGCCGGGCGCATGGGCGACCCGCCGGCCACCACGCTGGCCGCGCGTCTGCGCGAGCGGCCGTTTGCGATCGACCGGCTCAAGACCGGCACCCCGCCGCGCATCGACGGGCGCACGCTCGACTACGGCGTGATGGCCGAACAACCCGGCGACGATCCCCTGCCGGTGATGTCGTTCATGGGCCAGCTCGGCGATCACCCGCGCCAGGTCAGCTGCTGGATCACCCAGACCACCGAGCAGACCCACGACATCATCCGCAGCGCGCTGCATCGCTCGCCGCTGTATTCGGGGCAGATCGAAGGCATCGGCCCGCGTTACTGCCCGTCGATCGAAGACAAGGTGGTGCGCTTTGCCGAGAAGACCAGCCACCAGATCTTCGTCGAGCCCGAAGGCCTGGACGTGGCCGAGATCTATCCCAACGGCATCTCCACCTCGCTGCCGTTCGACGTGCAGCTGGCGCTGGTGCGCTCGATCCACGGGTTTGCGCAGGCGCACATCACCCGCCCCGGCTATGCGATCGAATACGACTTCTTCGACCCGCGCGGGCTCAAGGCCTCGCTGGAAACCAAGGCAGTGGGCGGGTTGTTCTTCGCCGGCCAGATCAACGGCACCACCGGCTACGAGGAGGCCGCCGCCCAGGGCCTGCTCGCCGGCCTCAATGCCGCGCGCCATGTACAGGGATTACCGGCGTGGTCGCCGCGCCGCGACGAGGCCTACCTGGGCGTACTGGTGGACGATCTGATCACCCACGGCACCACCGAGCCGTATCGCATGTTCACCAGCCGCGCCGAATACCGGCTGCAGCTGCGCGAGGACAATGCCGATGCGCGCCTGACCGGCGTCGGCCGTGCCATGGGCCTGGTCGACGATGCGCGCTGGGCGCGGTTTGCGGCCAAGCAGGAGGCGGTGCAGCGCGAAAGCGCGCGCCTGTCGCTGCTGTGGGCGACCCCGGGCAATGCGCTGGGCCGCGAAGTGGCCCAGACCCTGGGCGTGGCAGTGAGCCGCGAAACCAACGTGCTGGACCTGATCAAGCGCCCCGAACTCAACTACGCCACGCTGATGCGCGTGCCGACCCTGGGGCCGGGCGTGGACGATGCGCAGGTGGCCGAGCAGGTGGAGATCAGCGTCAAGTACGCCGGCTACCTGGATCGCCAACGCGACGACATCGCGCGCCAGCAACGCCACGAAACCACGCCGATTCCGGAAGGATTCGATTATGCCGGCGTGCGTGGCTTGTCGATCGAAGTGCAGCAGAAACTCGAACGCGTGCGCCCGCAGAACATCGGCCAGGCGCAACGCATTCCCGGCATGACACCAGCGGCGATCTCGCTGCTGCTGGTGCATCTGGAACGGGCGCGCCGCAGCCAGGTGGCGTGAGTGCCCGCCGATGCGCTGACACGTTGATGTCGGCGGCCTGATCGCCCCATCGCTTTACACGCTGAAAATGCGTGGATGCTTGTCAACCGATGTCATGGCGCGACTCCATGTCGCCGCATGCGAAGCAATGCGCCGGTATCGCACGGGCGATGCCGGGAAGCTTGATGGAGGTCGCGACCGAGTTGGTATGCTCCGGCACCACTGACGACGTCCTGACCATGAACCCACTGCGCGCGCTGCTGTCGGCAACCTACCGAATCGCCTGCCCCGCCCTGCTGCTGATGCTGGGCGGCACCTCGCAAGCGGCCGCGCAGACCGAGGAAGACGGGCGTTACTGGCTGAGCGTGTATGCCCAGGGCAAGCTGCCGGTCGAGAACCTGTACTGGAGCATGGACGTGCATCCGCGCTGGCGCGAAGAGGGCGAGCAGTTCGACCAGTTGATCCTGCGCCCCGCGGTGTTTTACCGGTTCACTCCCAAGGCCAGTGTCTGGATGGGTTACGACACCATCATCAGCCACCCGGCCGGGCAATCCTCCAACCGCGAAAATCGCTGGTGGGGCCAGTTTCAATATCAGTTCGATCCGATTGCCAACATCACCATCACCAGCCGCACCCGCCTGGAGCAGCGTCACCGCGAAGGATTCAGCGACGAAGGGTATCGGGTGCGCCAGATGATCAGAGCGGTCCGGCCCAGTGCGTTGTCTGCACAACTGTCGTGGGTGGCGTTCAACGAACTGTTCGTCAATCTCGACCAGACCGAATGGGGTGCGCGACGCGGCCTGGACCAGAACCGCGTCTTCGTCGGCATCAACTGGAAGTTCAACGACGTTGCCAATGTCGATGTCGGCTATCTGAACCAGTTCGTCAATACCAGCACGGTGGACCGCGAAAACCATGTGCTGATGACCACATTCCGCTTCAATTTCTGAAGCGTGATGGGCGGCCGCAAGGATTGCGCAACCACCGGCTCGGACGGGGCTTCCCGACGCCGGTGACCTGCATGCGCGAGTGGCTGCAGTGCCGCGGCAGCGCGCGCATGCACGCCTGCCGCATGCATGCCTTACGCCGCCCTGCACTCGACGGCAGGCAGCAAGCGCTGGCGCAGTAGCAGTGCCGCCATCTCCAGCGTTTCGTCGGCGGCGCGCAGGACCCCGCCCATATTGATGAAGCCGTGGATCATGCCGGGAAAGCTGTGCAGGGTGACTTCCACGCCGGCTGCGCGCAGACGTTCGGCATAGCCGCGTCCTTCGTCGTAGAGCATGTCGCGGTCGCCCACGATGACCAGTGCGGGCGCAACGCCGGCCACCTCCGGCACCAGCATCGGCGAGACACGCCAGTCCTGTGCAATGGCGGGATCGGGCAACAGATGCCGATTGAAGAAGCGCACCGCCTCGGTGGTCAGTGGCGGCAGGCCGGCATTGTGCGATCGCGACGGATACTGCCCGTTGTCCTCGCGCGCATCGGTCAGCGGATATACCAGCACCTGGCAGCGCAACGCGATCCCGGCGTCGCGCGCGGCCAGCGCCGCGACCGCGGCCATGGCCCCGCCGATACTGTCGCCAGCCACTGCCAGGCGCTGTGCATCGGCACCGACCGCATCGGGCTGGGCAACCAGCCAGTGCAGGGTCGCCAGCACGTCCTCCACACCCGCCGGCGCGGGATGTTCCGGCGCCAGGCGATAGTCGACCGCCAGCAGCTGGCAGCCGGCACGCGCCGCCAGTTGCCGGCAGACATCGTCATGGGAGTCCAGGTCGCCCACCACACCGCCGCCGCCGTGCACGAACAGGCAGGTCGGTGCGGGGCCGCCGGCTAGCCCTGGCGGGCGATACAGGCGCAGGCGCACCGGGCCGGCTGCGGTATCGGCCTGCAGATCGCGCACCTCGGCCATCTCCACACGTGGAAAACCCATCTGCACGCCGAGTGCACGCATCATTGCGCGAGCACCCTCGATTGGCAGGGTTTCCATCGGTGGTTGAGCGGCGTGTTGAAGCTGGGCAAACAGGCGCACGACATCGGGATCAAACGACATGACGGACTCTCCAGGAGACGATGGCTGAGCCTGCCAGATACTTATGATCAATCACCATCGACCGTCATCAATCATTTCAATGGCGTTGCCGACTATGCGCCGCAGCGCCGCAAGATCCGGTACTGCCGACGCATGCAGCCGCAGTGGCGGTGGCCAGCAAATGGTCGCCGCGATCGGGCGTCGCCGGTTTTTTGCTGCACTGCAACGCATCTACGCGCCTGCACCGGCGCGCACTTGTGCGATCTCCCTGCGCGCTGCATGCCGGCAGCGCTGTCGCTGTGCCGCCGCTGTCGCGCCGACGCGCGCGCCAGGGCAGCGGCAGTCTAGTCGTCGTCCTCGGCAGCGGCCTCGCGGCCCTGCTGACGGATGAGGTTTTCCTGGCGCGCGTCTTCGATCGAGGCGCGGATGGCACGCACGTCGGCCCGGCGGGTGTCGAACTTGAAGCGTCCGGTCAGCACGCTGTCCGGGCGCAACTCACCCTTTTCGAACAGCGCCCACATCTCTTCGCCGTAATGGGTTTCCAGCAGCTCCGGGGCGAAGCGGCCGAGGCAATCGCGCAGGTTGTGCACATCGCGCAGCAGCATGTCGCGGGCGGCGTTGTTGCCGGCGGCGCTGACCACCTGCGGGAAGTCGATCAACACCGGGCCCTCGGGCGAGACCAGCACGTTGTATTCGGACAGATCGCCGTGCACCAGGCCCAGCGACAGCATCTTGACCACGTCGCCGATCAGGCTGGCATGGAAGCTGCGCGCCTGTTCCGGTTCCAGGTCTACCTCGCCCAGCCGCGGTGCGCTGTGGCCGGCCTCGTCGGTGACCAGGTCCATCAGCAGCACGCCATGGAAATAGCCGCGCGGCCTGGGCACGTGCACGCTGGCATCCATCAGCTGATAGAGCACCTCGGCTTCGGTGTTCTTCCACGCGGTCTCGGCTTCGCGCCGGCCGAACTTGGTGGCCTTGCCCATCGCGCGCGCCTGGCGGCTGCCACGCACCTTGCGGCCTTCCTGGTACTGCACGCGCGCCTGGAAGCTGCGTTGCGCCATGTCCTTGTAGACCTTGGCGCACAGGATGTCGGCGCCTGTGCTGACCACGTAGACGGATGCTTCCTTGCCGCTCTTCAGTGGTCGCAACACTTCGTCGATGATGCCGTCGTCGATCAGCGGTTGCAGGCCCTTGGGGGTTTTCATGGACTAAGGGGACCGATCCGAAACAAACCAGCAACGATTATGCGGCAACCAGGGTGAAGCGCTTACATGTCCGGGCACAAGCTGCGACCGGGCGCATGCATCGGCGTGAGCGCTTACCATGCATGGACCCCTCCAACCCGCGATCCGATGCCCGAGCCCGCCTCCAGCCGACGCAAACGCCCCACCGCCGTGGCCACCGGCGGTAGCGAACGCGGCCTGCCACACGAGTTGATGCAGCAGATCGCCGCGGCCCAGGGCGACCCGGACTTCATGACCTCGCTGGGCCGCGGGCTGGTGGTGCTGAGCGTGTTCGCCCAGCACGCGCGCGAGGTGACGATGTCGCAGATCAGCCTGGAGACCGGCATCTCGCGCGCGGCGGTGCGGCGGGTGCTGCACACCCTGGCCAGGCTGGGCTATGTCGGCGAGCAGGGCCGCGGCTACGTGCTGCTGCCACGCGTGCTGGGGATCGGCGGCGCCTATGCGGCGTCTTCGTCGATGACGGCGGCGGCGCAGCCGGTGCTGGACGGGCTGCGCGACCAGTTGCACGAATCCTGCTCGCTGGGCGTGCTGGACGGCGACGACCTGCTGTACGTGGCACGCGCAGAGACGGTGCGCATCATGTCGATCGGGCTGCGCCCGGGCACACGCCTGCCGGCCTATTGCACCTCGATGGGCCGCGTCCTGTTGGCCGCCCTGCCCGGCGACACCTTGCAGGCGTACCTGGAGCGCACCACGCTGCGCCCGCGCACCGACCGCACCGTGACCCAGGCATCGGCATTGCTGGAGGTGCTGGCACGTACGCGCCGCGAAGGCATGTGCCTGACCGACCAGGAACTGGAAATCGGCCTGCGCTCGATCGCGGTACCGGTGCGCAACCTGCGCGGCGAGGTGATCGCCGCGCTCAATATCGGCGCCCAGGCCGGGCGCGTGAGCCTGCAGACGATGCAGACGCTGCTGGAGCCGTTGAAGCAGGCCGCGCAGCGGCTGGGCGCGTTGTTGAGCTAGCGGGCTGCCGGCGCGCTCAGCGTGGCCGGCGCAGGAAACTCACCACCGCATCCACCCAGGCGGCGTGGGTGTCCTCGACATGTGCCACGTGATCGGCGTGCGGCAGCGTGACCCAGCTGCGGTCTTGGCTGCGCAGACGTGCGTACAGGTGCGCGTTGTCGGACTGGGTCGCGATGGGATCGTCGACGCCACGCAGCAGCAAGACCGGCAGCGTGGTCACCTGCTCCGGCTGGAAGGCGAACTGCTCCATGGCGCGCCAGTCGGTGCGCACCGGGTCGGCCGACACCGCCTGCGCCACATAGGCCGCACGCACGCCGGGCGGGGCGGCGTTGGCGGTGATGAAATCCTCGCCGGCCGCCGCGGCCGTGGTGCGCGCACGCACTGGCTGCGCAGGCGCCGGGGTGGCGTCGGGGGCTGCGTCGACATCGTCCGGGAAGCCGTACAGCACCAGCGCCGACACTGCCTGCGGGTGTTGCTGGCCGATCAGCAGCGCCACCCGCGCGCCATTGGAATAACCGAGCAACGCCGGCGCCGGCAGCTGCGGGTGCTGACGGGCCACCCAGGCCAGCACCGCACTGACATCGGCCACTGCGCGCGCGGGCGTGTTCCAGCCGCTGGGATCGCGCGCACTGCCGCCATAGCCGCGCAGGTCCACCGCGTAGGCGGCATAGCCGGCCTGCGCCAATGCCGCCAGCACCGAGCGCGCATCGCGCGGTTCGTCGGGAACCTGCAGGTCGAAATTGGGCAACGCACTCCAGGTGCGCCCATGCACCAGCAGGATCGTGCCGCGCGGCTGCGCCGGCACGCGCGACCACACCGCCAGCGTCTGGCCATCGTCGGTGCGCACCTGCGCCAGGCGGGTCCCGGGCCCGGGATGCGGTCGTGCCTGCAGCCCGGAGGCGGCGAGCAGCAGCAAGAGCAAGCAAACGGTACGCAGCAGCATCGGCAACCTCGTGGGGAATGTCCTGTGCGACCGGAAGCGGTTGTCCGTCGCCGCATGTCCATCATCCCGTCGTCGATGGGCGATGTCATCACCGGCCGGTGTGCTCACGGCGCCGCCAGCACGCAACCAGATGCATTGCGTCTGCATCCTTGCCGCCACCTGCGCTGCTGGCCTAGCAGCGGCACGCTATCCGAACCGATCGCGGTGCATCGCCGCCTGGCGCGCCAGCGACGCGTGCCTGCTGCACTCGCGCGTCGCCGTGGTTGTCAGCCTTCGCTTGCCGGCCCTGCGTCGCCCGCCTGCTCCTCGAGGATGGGCTTGGCCAGCGCAAAGGCATGGTTGGCGGCCGGCACGCCGCAATAGACCGCGGCCTGCAGCAACACTTCCTTGATCTGCTCGGGGGTGACGCCGTTGTTGCGCGCGGCGCGCACGTGCAGCTTGAATTCCTCGTCGTGGCCCAGCGCGACCATCATCGCCAGGGTCAGCAGCGAACGGGTGTGTGCGGGCAGGCCATCGCGGGTCCAGATGGTGCCCCAGGCATAGCGGGTGATCAGCGCCTGGAACTCGTCGGTGAACGCGGTGCGTGCGGCCAGCGAGCGCTCGACATGCGCATCGCCCAGGACGCGTCGGCGCTCGCGCAGACCTGCCTGGTAACGCTCGTCTTCGTGCATCGGAGTTCTCCTGCGTGGGAATGGGGAATGGGGAATGGGGAATGGGGATTCGGGATTCGGGATTCGGGATTCGGGAATGGTCGCTGCAGATCCGCAGCGGCGGCAGGTAGATGCTGACGTGTCAGGTGGCGTGGTGGCCGTCGACGTTGCCGACCTGGTGCGGTTGCCATGGGTCAGCTGGGCACAGATGCAAGCTACGACCGGGAATGCCGAGCGTCGCACCTGCCGGATCGGGGTGCCGGCTTCGCGCGTGGGGCAACTGCCGGGCTGGGCGTGCGAGGGTCACACGTGGTCGGCCTGCAGAAAGCCCAGCACGCTGTCGTTGAAGGCGGCCGGCGATTCGAGGTTGCAGATATGCCGGCCGGGCACCTGCGCGTAGTGGCCGCGTGGGGCGGCATAGGCGATCTCGCGCAGATCGGCCGGCGGACAGACCGGGTCGTCGTCGCCGGCCAGTGCGAGCAGTGGCAGTTCCAGGGTGTCGAGCGCGCCGCGGAAGTCGGCGTCGGCCACCGCCTGGCAACAGGCGATATAGCCCTGCGGCGAGGTCGACACGAAGGCGGCCACGATCATGTCCAGGCGCTGCGCATGGCGGGTGGCAAACGGCGGTGTGAACCAGCGCTGCAAGGTGGCATCGACCAGCCCCGGCAGGCCTTCGCTGCGCACCTGTTCGATCCGCGCGTTCCAGCTCTGACTGCTGCCGATCTTCTGCGCGGTGGCGCACACCACCAGCCGGCGCAGGCGCTGCGGCGCATGCAGGCCCAGCCATTGCCCGGTGAGTCCGCCGATCGACAGGCCGCAGAAGTCGCTCTGCGCGATCTGCAACGCATCCCACAGCGCCAGCACGTCCTGGCCCAGGTCGGCAACGCGGTACGGGCCGGGCGGCGTGTCCGAATCGCCATGGCCGCGGCGGTCATAGCGCAGGATGCGGTAATACGGCGCAAACGCGGCGATCTGCGCGTCCCACATGTGCAGGTCGGTGCCCAGGGAATTGCAGAAGGTCAGCCAGGGGCGGCCTTCGGTGCCGTCGAGACGGTAATGCAGGCAATGCGTGGGCAACTGGAGATAAGCCATCGGAGCACCGTCAGCGGGATGAGGAACCGGCCAGCACGCGATCGATCCAGACCGAGGACATGCCGCGCCAGCTGTCCACATCGAACACCGCCTGCAGTTGCGCCTGCGTGAGCACCGCGCCCACCTGCGCGTCGTCACCGAGCACCTCGCGCAGATGGCGCTGCTGCGCCTGTGCACGCGCCACCGCGCGCTCGACCAGCGCATGCGCCTGCGCCTTGCCGAGCCTTGGTGCCAGCGCGAACACCGCCGCCTCGGCATACAGCGCGCCGCCATGGCTGTGCAGGTGCGCGCGCATGGCGGCGCGATCCAGTTGCAGGTCGGCCAGGCAGGCCTGCATCTGCGCCAGGCTGCCGGCGGTCAGGCACACGATCTGCGGCAAGGTCTCCCATTCGGCATGCCATTGCCCGGCGGCGCGTTCGTGCGGCTGCGCCATCGCGCTGAACAGGGTCGCGACCAGGCCGGGCACGCGCGTGGCGGCGGCAACCGCGGCGACGCTGGAGACCGGGTTGCGCTTGTGCGGCATCGCCGAGGAGCCGCCCTTGCCGGCCGCGGCCGGCTCGAACACTTCACCGACTTCCGACTGCATCAGCAGCACCACGTCGCCACCGATCTTGCCCAGGGTGCCGGCCAGCAGACCGAACGCACAGCCAACCTCGACCAGGCGATCGCGGGCGGTATGCCACGGCAACGCGGGCAGCGGCAGCGCCAGCGTCGTTGCCAGCGCCTGGGCGACAGCGAGACCGCGCTCCTGCAACGACGCCAGCGTGCCGGCCGCACCGCCAAACTGCAGCACCAGGCCATCGTGCTGCAGGGCCTGCAGGCGGTGGTGCGCGCGCTGCAGCGCATCCAGCCAGCCGGCGACCTTGAGCCCGAGAGTGACCGGCACCGCCTGCTGCAACAAGGTACGACCAGGCAGGCCGGTGTTGCGTTCGCGTTCGGCCAGCGCAGCCAGCTCGGCGCACAGGCCTTGCAGGCGCGGCAGCAGCAGGTCGAGCGCGGCACGCAGCTGCAGCACGGTGCCGGTGTCGATGACGTCCTGGCTGGTGGCGCCCCAGTGCACCCAGCGCGCGGCCTGCGCATCGTGGGCGGCCACGCGCGCGGTCAGCGCCTTGACCAGCGGAATGGCGGGGTTGCCGGCAAGTGCGGTGGCCTGGGCCAGCGCGGCCAGATCGTAATGCTGCACGTCGCAGGCGGCCGCAATGGCCTGGGCGGCATCGGCGGGAATCACGTCGCATTGCGCCTGCGCGCGGGCGAGCGCGGATTCGAAATGCAGCATCGCCTGCACGCGCGCCGCATCGTCGAACAATGCGTCGCAGGCAGGTTCGCCAAACAGGGATCCCAGCAGGGAAGACGTCGCAGTCATGCATGGCCTCTGGTGGCGTGCCGGCAGCATGGCACCGATGCGCGGGAGTGCCAACTGGCGTGCGCGGGGGGGGCGTGGTGCAAACGCAGGTGTGCGTGGCGTGCACACGCGTTCGTCTGGCGTGGTCATGCGCGCGGCCTGCGTGTTTCGCCAATGCAACTGACGCTGCGGATAACGGCGCCGCGCGCCGGTCACGTACCGATCGCGACGGGTCATCGACGGCATCGCGCGTTGCCACCTGGTTGCTTGCCGCGCGGCGTCTGCACGCGGATGCAGGCGTCGTGCTCACGCGGACACATCGCAGCAGCCAACAGCGCGCCGACGATGCGATCAATAGTGGAAGAACACGGTTTCCGCATCGCCCTGCATATGAATGTCCCACACGTAGTCGCTGCCGCCACGCGACTGGGCCAGCAGCGTACCGCGACGTTCTGCCGGCACCAGGGCCAGGATGGGATCGCTGCCCAGCTGCGGGTCGTCGGCGAAGTACAGCCGCGTCGACACGCCGCGCAACAGGCCGCGCATGAACACCAGCACGGTCAGATGCGCGGCCTGCGCCACGCCGCCGGGGCCGGCGACCCGGCCCGGCTTGATGGTGCTGAAGGAAAAATGCCCCTGCGCATCGGTCGGCACGCGGCCCCAGCCATCGAAGCCGGGATCGTGCGCCTCGCAGCGTGCGTCGGCGGCATGCGCATAGATGCCGGCCGCATCGGCTTGCCACATTTCCAGCACCGCATCGGCCACCGGGCTGCCGGCGCCGTCGAAGACGCAACCGCTGACCCGCACCTGCGTGCCTGCGGCCTGCGCAGGCGCGAGCTGCTGGCGATACAGCGGCTCCAGCCCGAGCCGGTAATACGGGCCAACGGTTTGCGACGGGGTGGTGTGCAGGCTCATCGATTCACTCCCAGACCGTTTGCTTGCGGCCGCGCAACACGATGTCGAAGCGGTAGGCCAGCGCGTATTCGCTCACCGCGTTTTCCCAGTCGAAGCGGGACACCATGCGTTCGCGCGCCAGCGCATCGTCCACGCAGTTGTAGATCGGGTCGTGCGCCAGCAGCGGGTCGCCGGGGAAATACATCTGGGTGATCAGCCGCTGCCCGATGCCATCGCCATGCAGCGAAAAATGGATATGCGCCGGCCGCCAGGCGTTGTAGTGATTGCGCCACGGATACGCGCCCGGCTTGATGGTCTTGAATGCATAGCGGCCGTGGTCGTCGGTGAGCACCTGGCCGGTGCCGCGGAAGTTGGGGTCCAGCGGTGCGTCGTGCCGATCGCCGGCATGTTGATAGCGGCCAGCGGCATTGCATTGCCACACCTCGACCACGCTGTTGCGCACCGGCTTGCCGTTTTCGTCGAGCACGCGGCCGGACACGATGATGCGCTCGCCCAGCGGCTCGCCCGCAAAGCCGGCAGTGAGGTCGGCCGCATGCGCCCCCAGGGTGAGCCGATTCAACTGCGGGCCGGTGACTTCCGACAGCGTGGCCGGGATCTCGATTGGCGCGCGCGTAGGCCCGCGCAATGCGGTGGATGCGTAGGGCGGATGCAGATAGGCCGGCTGCGTGCCGATCCGCGGCCGGCGATAGCCAAGCAGCGGATCGATCAATGTGTCAGAGCTGGGGTCGCGCATGCGGGATCTCCATCGGTGGCGCTGCGGCAGGATCAAGACGTGGGTGTGCGGTCACGGCAGCGGCGGTTGCAATCGGCGCACTACACGCGCTCGATTGCCAGCGCCACGCCCTGCCCCACCCCGATGCACATGCTGGCCAGCCCGAGCCGCCCGTCGACCGCTTCCAGTTGTCGCAACAAGGTCAGTGCCAGCCGCGCGCCGCTCATGCCCAGGGGATGGCCCAGCGCGATGGCGCCGCCATTGGCGTTGACGTGCGCGGCATCGTCGGCCAGGCCGAACGCGCGCGTGCAGGCCAGCACCTGCGCGGCGAAGGCTTCGTTGAGTTCGATCGCATCGAACTGCGCAATGCCCAGGCCCAGGCGTGCCAGCAGGCGCTGCGTGGCCGGCACCGGGCCGATCCCCATGTAGGCCGGCTCCACACCCGCCGAGGCGAAGCCGAGCACGCGTGCGCGCGGGATCAGCCCATGCGCGTGCACGGCCTGCTCGGATGCCAGCAACATGGCGGCAGCGCCATCGTTGAGACCGGACGCATTGCCGGCCGTCACCGTGCCGGGCTGGCGGAACACCGGCTTGAGCTTGGCCAGCATCTCGGCGGTGGTGTTCGGGCGTGGATGCTCGTCGCGATCGACAGCGGTCGCCTCGCCCCCTTTGCGTGCGGTCACGGGCACCGGGGTGATCTCCCCCTCGAAAAATCCCGCTGCCTGTGCGGCGGCGGCGCGTTGCTGGCTACGCAGCGCGAACGCGTCCTGGTCTTCGCGCGCGATGGCGTGGCGCTGGGCGACGTTTTCGGCGGTTTCGCCCATCAGCTCCACGCCATAGGCGCCCTGCAGACGCGGATTGACAAACCGCCAGCCCATCGTGGTGTCTTCCAGCTGTTGGGTGCGGGCGAACGCGCTCTCGGCCTTGCCCATGACCCAGGGCGCGCGGGTCATCGACTCGACCCCGCCGGCGATCGCCAGCCCCAGTTCGCCGGCACGGATGCCGCGCGCCACCGTGCCGACCGCGTCCAGCCCGGAACCGCACAAGCGATTGAGCGTGCTGCCCGGCACCGAACTGGGCAAGCCCGCCAGCAGCAGGCTCATACGCGCGACATTGCGATTGTCTTCGCCTGCCTGGTTGGCGCAGCCCAGATACACGTCGTCGATCAGCGCCGGCTCCAGTTGCGGATTGCGTGCCATCAACGCGGCGATCGGGACCGCGCCCAGGTCGTCGGCGCGCACCCCGGCCAGTGCGCCGCCGTAGCGGCCGATCGGCGTGCGGATGCCATCGATCAGATAGACCGCGCTCATGCCTCGGCTCCGGCTGCCTGCTTGCCGTGCGCCGCGTCGGTGCGTGCCTGCAGCGCGCGCAGCGCCTGCAATTCCGCGGCACTGGGCGGCGTGGTCTGCGCCAGAGCGTCGGCAAAGCGGATCGGCCAGCCGGTGGCGGCGCGCACCTGCTCGCGGGTGCTGCCGGGATGCAGCGCGGTGACGGTGAGTTCGCGGGTCACGGGGTCGGGCTCCATCACGCACAGGTCGGTGACGACCACGCTGGGGCCGGCGCCGGGCAGGCCGGCACGCTGCCGCGCATCGCCACCGTCCAGATGCCCGACCGTGGTGACGAAGTCCAGCGCGGGTACGAAGCTGCGTGTGGATTGGCGCATGATGATGAACACCTGCTTGGCGCTGGCCGCGATCTCCGGTGCCCCGCCTGCGCCGGGCAGCCGCGTCCTGGGCGCCGCGTACGGGCCGATCACCGTGGTGTTGAGGTTGGCATGGCGATCGATCTGCGCCGCGCCCAGGAAGCCCACATCCACGCGGCCACCCTGCAGCCAGTAGCGGAAGATCTCCGGCGTGGAGACCACGGTATCGGCGGTGTCGGCCAGTTCGCCGTCGCCGATCGACAACGGCAGCACGTCCGGGCGCGCGCCGATCGGGCCGGATTCGTAGATCAGGGTGACATCCGGCGCATGCGTCAGCCGCGCCAGGTTGGCGGCGGTGGACGGCAGGCCGATGCCGACGAAGCACACCGCGCCATCGGGCAGGCGCCGCGCCGCCGCCACGGTCATCATCTCGTTGGTGCTGTAGTCGCTCATGCGGCCACCTGCAGCAGCGATTGCGCGTACACGCGCTGGAACGCTGCGAAATCGTCGGTGTCGAGAATGTGCGTCTGGATCCAGGCCTGGAAGCGTGCGCGGTCGCGCGCGATGGCATCCCAGGCCAGATAGAAGCGGTTGTCGCGGGCGTAATAGCCATGCGCGTACGAGGGCGCGGCGCCACCGGGCACGTGGCAGACCGCATCGACCACCCAGCGCGGCAGGATGCAGGCGTTGGGCGGCGCCTCCAGCGTGTCGACGATCTCCTCCACCGTGACGATCACCTTGCGCGCGGCCAGCGCGGCCTCTTTCTGCACGCCCAGGATGCCCCACAGCAGCACATTGCCGCGGCGGTCGGCCTGCTGCGCATGGATCACGGTGACATCGGGGTTGACCGCCGGCGTGGTGGCCAGCGTCTCGCCGGTGTAGGGGCATTGCAGGAACCTGATGCTGTCGTTGACGCGCGGCAGGTCCGAGCCGACGTACCCGCGCAGCACCGCGAACGGCAGGCCCGAGGCACCGGCCACGTAGGCATTGGCCATGTCGGCATGGCTGTGTTCGCGGATCTGCAGCGGCTGCGGCCAGCCGTGTTCGACCGCATCGCGCAACCGGTGCAGCGAGCCGACACCGGGATTGCCACCCCAGGAAAACCGCAATGCCGATGCGCAGCCGGCGCCGATCAACTGGTCGTAGATCAGGTCCGGGGTCATGCGCACCAGGTGCAGGTCGCGCTTGCGCTGGCGGATCACCTCGTGGCCGGCCGCATGCGGGATCAGATGGGTGAAGCCTTCCATCGCCACGCAGTCGCCATCGGCGATCAGCTGGGACACCGCTTCTGAAAGGGGGACGATCTGGGCCATTGCCTGGGTCCTGCGCAGCGAGCGTGCGGTCACGTTAGGCGCAGCTGCACAGCCCGGTCAATTCGATTATCGGTGTACCAATTCGATAATCGCACAATTTCGCTGCGCGACTGACGCTCCAACATTGTCTCCGGTGTATACATAACTTCGCTTGCAAGCAGACGCCAGCGCTGGCATGGGCGTCAACTGGTTGCCAGCCGGCGCCCCACTGCCGATCCGCACCCCAGGTTGTATACAAACCCCAGGAGTCACGGTCATGTCCCAGTCCAAGCAGCTGTTTCCCCTCAACGCGTGGTATGCCGTCGCCTGGGACCACGAGATCAAGCACGCACTGACCCCGCGCAAGGTCTGCAACCTGGATGTGGTGGTCTACCGCAGCACCGCCGGGGCGGTGATCGCGCTCGAAGATGCGTGCTGGCATCGCCTGGTGCCGCTGTCGATGGGCAAGCTGCGCGGCGACGATGTGGTGTGCGGGTATCACGGGCTGGTCTACAACAGCCAGGGCCGCTGCGTGCACATGCCCTCGCAGGAGACCATCAATCCCTCCGCATGCGTGCGCAGTTTTCCGGTGGCCGAGAAGCATCGCTATGTGTGGATCTGGCCGGGTGACCCGGCGCAGGCCGACACCCGCCTGATTCCCGACCTGCACTGGGCGCACGACCCAGCCTGGGCCGGCGATGGCCGCACCATCTACGCCAAGTGCGACTACCGGCTGGTGCTGGACAACCTGATGGACCTGACCCACGAGACCTTCGTGCATGGCTCCAGCATCGGCCAGGACGAGATCGCCGAAGCACCGTTCGAGGTGATGCATGGCGACCGCTCGGTGGTGGTGTCGCGCTGGATGCGCAATATCGACGCGCCACCGTTCTGGGCCAGCCAGATCGCGCGCCATCTGGATTACCGCGGCAAGGTCGACCGTTGGCAGATCATCCGCTTCGAAGCGCCCGGCACCATCGCCATCGATGTCGGCGTGGCCATCGCCGGCACCGGCGCGCCGGAGGGCGACCGCAGCCAGGGCGTCAACGGCTACGTGCTCAATACCATCACGCCCGAAACCGACACCACCTGCCACTACTTCTGGGCGTTCATGCGCAACTACGCGCTGCACGATCAATCCCTGACCACGCTCACCCGTGCAGGCGTCACCGGCGTGTTCGGCGAGGACGAGGCAGTGCTGGAAGCGCAGCAACGCGCCATCGACGCGCATCCGGATCACACCTTCTACAACCTCAACGTCGATGCCGGCGGGATGTGGGCACGCCGCGTGATCGACCGACTGATCGCCCAGGAACAGCGCGCGCAGGAACTGTCGCTGCGCATGGTGGGCTGAGGCAGCGCGCCGGGAGCTCCGTATGTCGCCCACCACCCCGTTTCGCAGCAGTGCCGCGCAGACCACGCGCGCGCTGCTGTCGCTACGCGAACTGATCCTCGACGGCACCCTGCCCGCCGGAACGCGCCTGTCCGAGCTGGCGGTGGTGCAGCGGCTGGGCATGTCGCGCACCCCGGTACGCGCGGCATTGCAGCGGCTGTGCGAGGAAGGCCTGGCCAGCGCACTGCCGGGCGGCGGCTATGCGGTGCAGGCCTTCAGCGAACGCGACGTGCACGATGCGATCGAGCTGCGCGGCACGCTCGAAGGCCTGGCCGCGCGCATCGCGGCCGAACGCGGCGCATCGGCCGCGGCGCTGGCCCAGGCACGCCAGTTGCTGGACACGCTCGACGGCATCGTCGGCCCGCCGCTGCAGGCCATCGACTTCAGCGCGTACGTGCAGGCCAATGCGCAGTTCCACGCGCTGCTGGTGGCCATGGCCGGCAGCGATGTGCTGGGCCGCGAACTCACCCGCGTGCTGCAGCTGCCGTTCGCCTCGCCCAACAGCCTGGTCATGGCGCAGACCACCAGCACCGAGGCGCGGCTGATCCTGACCCTGGCGCAGGACCAGCACCGCGAAATCATCGCCGCCATCGAGGACCGCCAGGGCGCGCGTGCCGAAGCGCTGATGCGCGAACACGCACGGCTGGCCCATCGCAATCTGCGTCACGTGCTGCAGACCCCGGCGGCGATCACCCGGGTGCGCGGTGGTGCATTGATCGGCCGCGCCCATCCCGCCACCGCTGGCAGCAGCCAGCCCGCCCTTCTGCCTGGAGTTCCCCATGCGTAAAGACACCCAGTGGCACCGCGCCCATGTCGTCAGCATCGCCGATGCCTGCGAGGGCGTGCGCGAGATCGTGCTCGACCCGGGCACCGCGGCACGCGGCTTCGAGGTCGGCAGCCATCTGGATTTTCGCCTGCAGCTGCATGGCCGCGCCGACGTGCGCTCGTACTCGCTGGTGGGCGAGCCGCGTGCCGACGGCTACTACCAGATCGCGGTACGGCAGATGCCCGACAGCCGCGGCGGCTCGCGGCACATGTGGACGCTGCAGCCCGGCGATGTGGTGGAGATCTCCCCGCCCAGCAACAACTTCGCGCTGGATGAAGGCGGCGAGGAGATCCTGCTGATCGCCGGCGGGATCGGCATCACCCCGATCATCGGCATGGCGCAGCGGCTGGCGCGCCGCCACCGCGCGTTCCGCCTGCTCTATGTCGGACGTACGCGCCGTGCAATGGCCTATGTCGACGAACTGGAAGCGCTGCTCGGCGAGCGCCTGCAACTGCACTGCGACGACGATGCCGGCCGGCCGGAGCTTGCTGCCGAGCTGGCGCGGCTGTCGCCCGCTGCCGAGGTGTATGTGTGCGGCCCGCTCGGCATGCTCGAAGCGGTGCGCCAGCACTGGCACGCGGCCGGGCGTTCGCGCGCGCGGCTGCATTTCGAGACCTTCGGCAACAGCGGGCGGGTGCCGGCGCAGGCCTTCGTGGTCAAGCTGCCCGGGCTCGGGCTGGAAGTGCCGGTGGCCGAGAACGAATCGATGCTGGATGCGCTGGCCGACGCCGGGGTGGAGCTGATCGCCGAATGCCGGCGTGGCGAATGCGGGCTGTGCGCGGTCGAGGTGCTGGACAGCGCGGCCGATATCGATCACCGCGATGTGTTCTTCAGCGACGAACAACGCCGCGAGAATCGCAAGCTGTGCGCCTGCGTCTCGCGCGCGGTGGGTGGCAGCATCACCATCGATACCGGCTACCGGGGCGAGCTGGGCTGAGCGCGGCCGTCGACACGCCGACGCTCACGCGGCGCGTGTTTGCATCCTCACGCGCATGCGCGATCATCTGCGCATGGAGTCGACTCACTACAGGACGGTCCCGGCGCCGGCACTCAACCCGCGCCAGGAACAATTGGTGGCATTGGTGCGGCAGCAGGGCTTTGCCGAGGTGGAAGGGCTGGCGACGCGCTTCGAGGTGACGCCGCAGACCATCCGGCGCGACCTGACCCTGCTGTGCGATGCCGGCGTGCTGCGCCGCTATCACGGTGGCGTCAGCATGCCCTCGAGCGTGGAAAACCTGGCCTACACCGCGCGCAAGGCGCTGCAGGCGCGCGAGAAACAGCACATCGCCGCACAGGTCGCCCGCTTCATCCCCGACGATGCCTCGCTGTTCATCAACCTGGGCACCACCAACGAAGAGGTCGCGCGCGCCTTGCTGCAGCACCGCGGCCTGCGCGTGATCACCAACAACCTCAATGTGGCGGTGATGCTCAGCGCCAATCCCAGCTTCGAGGTGATCGTGGCCGGCGGCGTGGTGCGCGGGCGCGACCAGGGCGTGACCGGCGAGGCGACGGTGGAGCTGATCCGGCAGTTCAAGGTGGACTTCGGGGTGATCGGCATTTCCGGCATCGACCTGGATGGCACCTTGCTGGACTTCGACTACCAGGAAGTACGCGTGGCCCAGGCCATCATCGAACACTCGCGGCAGGTGTTGCTGGCCGCCGACCACAGCAAGTTCGGCCGCAACGCCATGGTGCGACTGGGCGCAATCGCCCAGGTGCACGACTGGTTCACCGACCGGCCGCCGCCGCAGGAGCTGGCCGCCGTGCTGGCCGAGGCCGGTACCCGCGTGCATCTGGCCGCACCCGGCAACGCCGGCTGAGCCGATTGTTCGTTTGTGTGCGTTTGCGCAATGCACACCCCGATTGAATCGCCCGATCGATCCACCCTGACGATCGGATTTGAGTTCCCGATAGGCTCAAACATTGCAAAGTTGCCCGCAGCCCGGGCGTCGCAGCTCTTCACGTTCCAAAAAGGTTTGATGTTCGAATATGTTCGAACATGACAACTTGGGTTCGCTCCTGCGCGCCCGGACGGAGACACCGATGGGCGAGACATACGATCTTCTGGTGATAGGCGGCGGCATCAACGGGGTCGGCATCGCCCGCGATGCGGCCGGGCGTGGCCTGTCGGTGTGCCTGTGCGAGCAGGACGACCTGGCCGCGCATACCAGCAGCGCCAGCACCAAGCTCATTCACGGCGGCCTGCGTTACCTGGAGCAGTACGAGTTCGCACTGGTCGGCAAGGCGCTGGCCGAGCGCGAAGTGCTGCTGCGGCTGGCCCCGCACATCATCTGGCCGCTGCGCTTCCTGCTGCCGCATCAACCGCATCTGCGCCCGGCCTGGATGATTCGCGCCGGCCTGTTCCTGTACGACCATCTTGGCGGCAGCAAGCGCAGCCTGCCGCGCTCGCGCCGGCTGTCGCTGCGCACGCACCCGGTCGGCCAGCCGCTGCAGGAATCGCTGCGCACCGGCTTTGTCTATTCCGATGCCTGGGTGCAGGACGCGCGGCTGGTGGTGCTCAATGCGATGGACGCCGCCAGGCGCGGTGCCCAGATCCGCACGCGCACGCGCTGTGTCGGTGCCTGGCGCGATGCGGGCTTCTGGTACGCCGAACTGGAAGACCGCGACGGCCGCCGCCGCACCGTGCAGGCGCGCGCGCTCGCCAATGCGGCCGGGCCGTGGGCGGTGTCGTTCCTGGACAAGGTGGCCGCGGTGCCGCACAAGCACGCACTGCGGCTGGTCAAGGGCAGCCATATCGTGGTGCCAAAACTGTTCGACCACGACCATGCGTACATCTTCCAGCAACCGGATCGGCGCATCGTGTTCGCCATTCCGTACGAGCACGACTTCACCCTGATCGGCACCACCGATGTGGATTATCAGGCCGACCCCGCCGCACCCAGCATCGATGCGGCCGAGGTGCAGTACCTGTGCGAGGCGGTGAACCTGTATTTCCAGCAGCAGATCAGCCCCACCGATGTGGTGTGGAGCTATAGCGGCGTGCGCCCGCTGCTCGACGATGCCGAAGACAACGCCGCCGAAGTCACCCGCGATTACCAGCTGGAAGTGCTCACCGACGGCGCACCATTGCTCAACGTCTTTGGCGGCAAGCTGACCACCTATCGCAAGCTGGCCGAAGAAGCGGTCGACCGCCTGACCCAGGCGCTGGGTGCACGCAAGCCGGCGTGGACCGCGCGCGGCGATGCATTGCCCGGCGGCGAACAGCGCGATATCGCCAGCCTGCTCGAACGCGTGCGCACGGCACGCCCGTGGCTGCCGGCACCCACCGCGCAGCGGCTGGTGCGCAACTACGGCACCTGCGCGGAGCAGTTGCTGGGCGATGCGCAGGATATCGCGGCATTGGGCACGCACTTCGGTGCCGATTTGTACCAGGCCGAGGTGGACTACCTGTGCGCCCACGAGTGGGCCGTGACCGCCGACGACATCCTGTGGCGCCGCAGCAAACTCGGTCTGCGCATCGACGCGGCCGGGCGCGCGCGCCTGGAAGCGTACCTGCAGACGCAATCGGTCCGGCAAGCGGATGCCGTGCCGGCCTGATCGAACCGCGTTGCCGGCGAGGACGGGTCGTTCGGCAACGTATCCTGGCGCATTCGCCGGCATCATCCTGAGTCACGTGGAGGGCACCCCCAGATGAGCATTACCCAGCACCCCTGCGCGCCAACGCGCGCATCGCACCACCCTGCCTGCGTCATCGCTATCGGCACGGGGTCGCGCGCATGAGCCGCCAACTGGTGGGTGAGTTGATTTCCGAAGCGGTGGCGATGTTCATCATCATCGCGCTCGGCGATTCGGTCGCGGCCATGTACGTTCTCTACGATCCCAGCCCGTACCAGAACGCCTATTGGGGCGTCTGCATCGCCTGGGGCCTGGCGGTGACGCTGGCGATCTATGTCACCGGCTCGGTGTCCGGCACGCATGCCAATCCGGCAGTGACGCTGGCGCTGGCATTGTTCCGCGGGTTCTCCTGGAAGAAGGTGCTGCCGTACTGGGGCGCGCAGGTGATCGGTGCGTTCCTGGGCGCGGCCATCGTCTACCAGTTGTATGGCCCGGTGATCGACCACTACAACCAGGTGCAGCAGCTCACCCGCGAAGCCGGTGGCGCCGCCGGAGTGTTCTTCACCGCCCCCGGCCTTGCGGTCACGCCGATGCATGCGCTGGTCGACCAGATCATCATCACCGCGTTCCTGATCTTCGGCATCTTCGCCATCACCGAGCAGTTCAACGAAGCTGCGCCGACCGCCAATTCCGGCGCGCTGATGATCGGCCTACTGGTGGCCACGCTGGGCGCATCGATGGGCTATCTGGAAGCCTGGGCGATGAATCCGGCGCGCGACTTCGGCCCGCGCCTGTTCGCCTATCTTGCCGGTTGGGGCGAAGCCGCCTTGCCGGCCAAGGACAACTACTGGTGGATCCCCATCGTCGGCCCGTTGATCGGCGGCCCGATCGGCGCGCTTGCCTACCAGTGGCTGATCCTGCCGTTCCTGCCGGCACGCGTGCGCCATCTGCAAGGCGGCAAAGCGCCGCTCGATCCGCGCTGACTGCGCTGCTGCACGACTGACAGCACCGCGCCGCTGTGGAGCAGGCCCCGGTTTCATTGGCCTCTCGAACAGCGGCGTGCATTGCCCACTTTCTCGCCGTGCGCCAGCGCCGGCATTGTTCGAGGAATCTCCGATGGAAAAGCAATACGTCCTTGCGATCGATCAAGGCACCACCAGCTCGCGCGCGATGCTGTTCGATCGCAACGGCAAGGTGGCCGGCGTGGCGCAGCGCGAGTTCGGCCAGATCTTTCCGCAGCCGGGCTGGGTGGAACACAACCCGCGCGAGATCATGACCAGCGTCTACACCACGATCACCGAGCTGCTCAACAATGCGCAGATCGATGCGCGCTCGATCGCCGGCATCGGCATCACCAACCAGCGCGAGACCGCGGTGGTGTGGGACAAAGCCACCGGCCAGCCGATCTACAACGCCATCGTCTGGCAATCGCGGCAGACCAAGGACATCTGTACGCAACTCAAGGAGGCCGGGCACGAGCAGATGGTGCGCGACAAGACCGGCCTGCTGATCGATGCGTATTTTTCCGGCACCAAGGTCAAATGGATCCTCGATCACGTCGACGGCGCCCGCGAACGCGCGCGCAACGGCGAACTGGCCTTCGGCACCATCGACAGCTGGCTGATCTGGAATCTCACCGGCGGCAAGGTGCACGTCACCGACTACACCAATGCCTCGCGCACCTTGATGTACAACATCCACACGCTGGAGTGGGATGCCGAGCTGCTGGCCATGCTCGACGTGCCGAAGGAGATGCTGCCGGAGGTGCGCTCGTCCAGCGAAATCTACGGCATGACCCAGACCCAGTATTTCTATGGCGAGCAGGTGCCGATCGCGGGCATCGCCGGCGACCAGCAGGCGGCGTTGTTCGGCCAGGCCTGCTTCGAACCGGGCATGGCCAAGAACACCTACGGCACCGGTTGCTTTGCGCTGATGAACACCGGCGACAAGGCGGTCGCGTCCAAGGCCGGCCTGTTGACCACGATTGCCTGGGGCATCGACGGCAAGGTCGAATATGCGCTGGAAGGCTCGATCTTCGTCGCAGGGTCGGTGGTGCAATGGCTGCGCGACGGCCTGCGCATGCTCGGCAAGGCCAGCGACTCGCAGGCCTATGCCGAACGCGCCGGCGACAACGACGGGGTCTATCTGGTGCCGGCCTTCGTCGGCCTGGGCGCGCCGTACTGGCGCAGTGATATCCGCGGCGCGGTGTTCGGGCTGACCCGCGGCACCACCAAGGAACATTTCGTGCGCGCGGCGGTGGAATCGATGGCGTACCAGACCCGCGACGTGTTGACCGCGATGCAGGCCGATTCGGGCATCGAACTGAAGGAACTGCGCGCCGACGGCGGCGCAATCGCCAACGATTTCATGGCGCAGTTCCAGAGCGACATGCTCAACGTGCCGGTGCTGCGCCCGGAAGTGGCCGAAACCACTGCGCTCGGCGCGGCCTATCTGGCCGGCTTGGCAACCGGGTTCTGGAGCAGCCGCGAAGAGATCGCCAAGCAGTGGGCAGTGGATCGCCGCTTCGAGCCGACCATGGCCGAGGACAAGCGCGAACAACTGTATGCCGGCTGGCAGCAGGCGGTGGAAGCGACGATGGGCTTCCGTATCAGCTGACCGTTGCCATCGAGACGACAACGCCCGCCATCAGGCGGGCGTTGTCGTTTTCGTCAACCACGTGCATGGTTGTTACGCCCTGCACGGATCACGCAGAGCTGCACACTGCAGCCCTGCAACGCAGCAGCGATTACTGCCCGCCGGTATTGGCGCGGCCGGCAATGGTGTCCGGATCCCAGTGCTCCTTGATCAGGCCCTTTTCGATGCGGAACATGTCGAACCAGGTGGTGGTGTAGGTCTTGCTCGGATCGCGCGGATCCGGCAGCGTGCGCACCGACACCAGCGTGACCAGGTCACGGTCGGCGGTGATGGCCACCAGCGGCAGCTGCACGCGTTCCTGCACCGGTGTCGGCGGCACGAACGCGGTCAGGAACGCGATGAAGGCATCGCGGCCGTTCGCCACGTTCGGGTTGTGCTGGATGTAGTTCTTGTCCATGTATTTCGGCGCTTCCTGCACCTGCCCGGCCTCGAACACGATGCGCCAGAAGTCGTAAACCAGCCGCTTGTTGACAGTCTCGGGCCAGGTGGAGCCGAGCAGCATCTTCTGGTGGTTGGGATTTTCGGTCACCGCGGTCTGCGCGAACGCAGCCACCGGCGCTACCAGCATGACCAGTAGCAAGGCGCGGGAGAACAGCTTATTCATGGAAGACTCCTTATGTGGAGACGGGCGCTACGCTGGCTGGAACGCCAGCATGGTGCGCCGCTGATTGGGGGAATGACGCGCCTTGGCAGACAGGGTTTCTACGCGTCGCCACCAGCCTAACGGCCGCGTCTGCTCGCCCGCTAGCCGCCCTGGAGTGCACCAGGGCACTTCCGGCATTGGTGGTAATCCGACGGTAACCACTGCAGCCGAATTCTCAGGCGCACACGAGGGATCTCCGGCAGCGGTCATGGCCACACTTACTCCGGCAGTTCCACCAGTGGCAGGCCGGCATAGTTTTCAGCCACCGTCGCGCGCCCTGCCTCGCTGCCCAGCAGATACTCCAGTTCCGCGGCATGAATGCGTGCGGTGAACGCGTCCTGGTCGGCGAAGGTATGCAGCAAGGTGGTCATCCACCATGAAAACCGTTCGGCCTTCCAGACGCGTTGCAGCGCCAGCGCCGAGTACTGTTGCAGCACCTCGGCATCGCCACGCGCGTTCCAGCGCTCGAACAATTGCGCAAGCAGGCCGACATCGGCCAGCGCCAGATTCAAGCCCTTGGCGCCGGTGGGCGGCACGATATGCGCCGCATCGCCGGCCAGGAACAGGCGCCCGCACTGCATCGGCTCGGCGACGAAGCTACGCAACGGCGCAATGCTCTTTTCGATCGATGGCCCGGTGATCAATTGCGCAGCCAGCGTCTCGGGCAACCGCGCACGCAATGCATCCCAGAACGCCTGGTCGCTCCATGCCTCTACCCGCGCATCGGCCGGTACCTGTACGTAGTAGCGCGAACGCGTCGGCGAGCGCATCGAACACAACGCGAAGCCGCGCGGGTGCTGCGCGTAGACCAACTCGTCGTGGACCGGCGGGGTGTCGGCAAGCACGCCAAGCCACCCGAACGGATACACCCGCTCGAACAGGCGCAGTCGCTCGGGCGGAATGCTGGCGCGGCTGATGCCATGGAAGCCGTCGCAGCCGACGATGTAGTCGCAGTCGATGCGCTGGCGCCGTCCGTCATGGGTGAACTCCGCCGCGGGTGCGTCGCCATCCACCCCGCACAACGTCACGTCCTGCGCGCTGTAATACGTCGGCGCAGCGCTGCGTGCACGTGCCTGCATCAGATCGGCAGTGACCTCGGTCTGGCCGTAGACGGTGACGCTGCGTCCGCAACCGCGCAGCAGGTCGATGCGCTCCCGGCGGCCATCCAGCGACAGTTCGAAGCCGTGATGCGGCAGGCCCTCGCGCTGCACGCGTTCGCCAACCCCTGCCCGCTGCAACAGCGCCACACTGCCCTGTTCCAGCACGCCGGCACGAATCCGTCCCAGCACGTGGTCCGGCGTCTGCCGCTCGATCACCACGGTGTCGATGCCGGCCCGTAGCAACAGCTCGCCCAGCAACAGGCCGGATGGGCCGGCGCCGATGATCGCGATTTGGGTGCGCATGCAATGCTCCTGCCCCAGCTGACGGATGCAGGCCAGTGTGGGTAGCCAAGCGCGTGCAGTGAAGGGATGATTGCGCGCAGTGCTTGGACTTTTCGACGATGCCCAGACGCGCGCACGCCATTGCTGCAGCCACCGCGGTGCCCGCCTTCGGCCTGTACGGCGAGCAGCACGCCGACACGCCCGAGTTGTTGCATTGGGAGTCGATTGCCGCACGCAGCCGGCTACATGACTGGCACATCGCTCCGCACCGGCACGAGGACCTGGCACAGTTGCTGTACGTGCAACGCGGGCCGGCGACGCTGCAGCTGGATGGCCGCAGCCAGCGCGTGCGTGACGCGCGCGTGATCTGGCTGCCGCCGCTGTGCGTGCATGGCTTCGGGTTCGATCCGCGGGTGCGCGGCCACATCATCACCTTGTGCATGCCGCTGGTGCGCGACGCCTTGGGTGCTGCACCGCTGTTGCAGGCTGCCCTGACCATCCCGCAGGTCCTGCGCGCACAGCGCGCACGCGGGCTGCTCGACGTGCTGTTCGCCAGCATTGCCGACGACCATGCCTGCCGACGCGTCGGCCATGAGGCCGCATTGCACGCCGCCACAGCGCAGTTGTTGATCTGGACCGCCCGCACGGCGCTGGAACACGCGCAGGATGCCGCTGCGGTGAGTCCGTATGCCGACCCGGCACTACGCCATCTCCGCGGCTATCAGGCCTTGATCGACCAGTACTACCGTGCGCATTGGCCGGTCTCCCGCTATGCCCAGCAATTGGGCCTGACGCCGGGCCATCTCAATGCGTTGTGCCAGCGACTGGCCGGCGCCTCGGCACTGCAATTACTGCAGCGCCGCATCATGCTCGAAGCCCGCCGCAGCCTGCGCTACACCAGCCTGAGCGTGCAGCAGATCGCCGCGGACCTTGGATTTTTCGACGCTGCGTATTTCAGCCGCTATTTCGTACGTCACGCCGGCTGTTCGCCGACGCGCTTTCGCGCTGGCGATTAAGAGCGACCGATCCGTGGGCTGGTTGCAGGGTTTTCAACAAAGTAACCAGCGGACTGTCCGGTGCGGTGTCCTCGCTGATTGCCGGACCGTGTGGCGGCATGGATGCCGCCACCGAGCCTCCGGGGAAGGATTCACGGCGTGTCCCGCAAGCGGTGAGGGCAGCGCGCACTCGATGCTGTCAGTTTGCTGCAGGGCCCTTGCCCGCCCACCATCGCAGGACACGCCGCAAGTACGTCCTTGTAGGCTCCGGCGCGGCATCCATGCCGCTCAGGGTCCCGCGACGGCAAGCGGGCGAGGACCAGTCCAGATGGTCGGTGTGCATGGTAAGAGCAGTGCTGGACGCGCCTTGTTAAACCATGAAGCATCGGCTCCATGTCTGATACACCGCAGTGCAGACAGCTTTTCGAACCAGTGCCGGCCAACTGTCTGGTGCGGTGTCCTCGCCGGTTGCGGGACCGTGTGGCGGCATGGATGCCGCCACCGAGCCCCCAAGGACGGGTTCACGGCGTGTCCCGCAAGCGGTGAGGGCACCGTGCCCTCGACGCTGCGAGTTTTGCTGAAGGGCCCTTGCCCCACGCCGGTCAGAACGGGTATTGCGGCACTTCGTTCTTGATCGTCAGCCACTGCCAGTGGGTGTACTGCTCCCAGTCGGCCGGCCCGCCGACACTGGTGCCGTTGCCGGAGGCACCGGTACCGCCGAAGGGGTTGATGACTTCGTCGGACACGGTCTGATCGTTGATGTGCAACAGGCCGGTATGGAGCTTGTCGCCCAGGTTCATCGCGCGCGACACCGATGCCGACAGGATGCCGGCGGCCAGGCCGTACTCGCCATGGTTGGCCAGTTCCGCGGCTTCTTCGTCGGTGTCGAACACGGTGATGTTGATCACCGGCCCGAAGACTTCCTCGTCGAATGCACGCATTCCCGGACGCACGTTGGACAGCACCGTCGGCGCATAGAACAGGCCTTCGTTGCTGGCACCGGCTTCCACCACCGCACCGGCGGCAACGCTGTCGTCCACGATATCGATCACACGCTGCAGCTGGCGCTGGTCGATGATCGGGCCCAGGGCCACGGTGCCGCTGACCGGATCGCCAACCGGCAGATGCCTGGCCTTTTCAGCCAGCCGCTGGGTCAACGCATCGGCAATGCCACGCTGGACCAGCACGCGGCCGGTGGCCATGCAGATCTGCCCTTGATGCATGTAGGCGCCGAACGCCACGGCAGAGGCCGCCCTGTCCAGATCGGCGTCGTCGAGCACGATCACCGCGTTGTTGCCGCCCAGCTCCAGCGACACCTTCTTCAGGTGCCGGCCCGCGATCTCGCCGATGCGTCGCCCGGCAGCGGTGGAGCCGGTAAAGGCAATCATCGGGACATCCGGCGATTCGACCAGCGCCTGGCCGATGGCGGCATCGCCGTGCAGCACGTGCAACAAACCCTTCGGCAGGCCCGCTTCCTCCAGCACCTGCGCGATGACCACCCCGCCGGTGTACGGCGTGCGCGGGTCGGGCTTGAGCACCACCGCATTGCCCATTGCCAGCGCCGGAGCTACCGACCGCAGCGACAGGATCAACGGGAAATTGAACGGGGAAATCACCGCGATCACGCCCAGCGGCAGATGCCGGGCCAGGCTGAGCTGGCCGGCGCCGGTGGGCAGCACCTGGCCGACGGCCTGCAGCGGCAGCGCCGCCGCCTGCTGATAGAACACCACCGACTCGTTCACTTCGCGCTGGGCCTTGGGCAGGATGCCGCCGGTCTCGCGCGCGATCAGCAGCGCCGCTTCCGCACTGCGTGCTTCCATCAGCTGCGCGGCACGGTGAAACACGGCAGCGCGCTCACGCGGCGTCGTGGCTGCCCAGGCACGTTGCGCTTTTTTCGCCAGCGCCACGGCAGCGGCGACATCGGCCAGATCGGCCTTGCCGACTTCGTGCAGCAGCTTGCCGGTGGCCGGTTCGATGATCTGCGCGGTGCCGCCGTTGCCGGGCACCCAGTCGCCATTGAAGATACAGCCATGCCACGCCGGGACGGACGACGCGGCAATCGCGGTGTTGGGGAGAGCGTTCATGGTCTAGCCTCCTGCTGAGGGGGTGGTGTTACAGGGTGGTGGACGCCAGCCCGCCATCGACCGGCAAGGTGATGCCGTTGATCCAGCGCGCAGCATCGGAGGCGAGAAACACGATGGCCTCTGCCACCTCGTCGGCGTACGCCGGACGCGTCATGCGCTTGGCGTCTTCCTTGACGCGCTCCTCGCCGAGCATGGTGACGAAATCGCCGAGAATCGGCGTAAACACCGGTCCGGGCGCGACGTTGTTGACGCGCACGCCATGCTCGGCGAACCAGGTCCGCGACTGCAGCAGGGTCCATACGATCAGCGCTTCCTTGAAGTACTGGTAGCAGGTGTCGTGGCTCACCGGATGCGCCTGCAACCACGCAGTGCCGGACGTAAAGCTGTCGGTGGCGGCCAGCTGCTTGTGCAGCTCCAGGCGTTGCGGCCATTCGGCGCCCAGGATGGAGGCCACGTTGATGATGGAACCGCCAGCCGTCATGCGCGGCAGCAGCGCCTGGCTCAAATGGCGCAGACCCAGGTAGTTGACGCGCGCCACGACCTCCAGCGGTGCGGTGCCGGGAACGCCGGCCACGTTGGCCAGCGCGTCGATGCGCTCCGGCAAGGCCTGCACCAGCGCATCGATGGACGCCGGATCGCCAAGATCGGCCTGGTGGAACCCGTGCAGCGACATCTGCACCGGCGTGCGATCGACGCCGATCACCCTGGCGCCATGGAAACGGGCCAGGCGCGCCACTTCGGCACCAATGCCCGATGCCACGCCGGTGACCACGATCGTCTTGTTCTGCAAATTCATTGCCACTCTCCGAAGAGGCCGGCCGTACCGGCGCTAGAACACATGGACGTACTGCAGGTTGACGTTGTTGCCGGAGGCAGCGTTCTTGACCTCCACCGGCAGATACACATTGGCAAACAGCATGTTGTTGGCATCCATCCGCCATACACCGCCGGGGCCGGCATAGAACACGCGTTGGCGGGTGTCGGCCACGCGCTGCCCGTTGGTGCGGTTGTCGCGGAACTGGGTGAGGTAATAGGCATTCACGCCAAGGCGGATGTCGGGCACCACTTCCCAGGACGTGGCGAAGTTGATCCAGCCCGCATCGCCGGCCTGGCCGTTGCGGAACGCAAAACCCGGCGGCAGGTTCGGACGCCGCTCGCTGCGGAAGTTGTAGATGTAGTTGATGCGTGCGCTGACTTCCCAGTTGGGCGTCGGGAGCACGGTGAACGCGTATTGCGGCACCAGCGACCAGTAGCCGGCACCCTGATTGAGGTCGCGGTCGCGGTCGAACTTGCCGGTCGGCGCGATCGCATTGATTTCGAAACGCTGCGAAAACACCGGCCTGCCATTGCGGATCACCGGCAGCATCTGCAGATAGGGGCCAAAGGTCAGGTCACCCACACCGGCACCGTTGTCGCGCAAGCTGGCAATGCTGTTGCGCCCGAACGAGGCATCCAGGTTGATCAGCGGAAGCAGCGTGTTGATGCCAACCGCGCCGCCAAAGAGCTTGTACGGCGTGACATAGGCGACCTGGGTCAGCAGCAGGGTCGAATCGATGCGTGGGCGATCGAACACCGGCACGTCGTTGCCGCGGGAATCCTTGACCGCATCCAGTGAGCTCTGACGCAGATAGGTGATCACCGCCCAGCCGGGCGTGGTGCGGGTGAAGCCGTCCAGGTAGCTGGTACCGCCGGTATTGATGCCGTTGGTCAGCGTCGTACTCTGCGGCAGGTTCTGCGCCCCGGCGGTGCCGGCAGCGAGCAGCGCCACCATGGCAAGCGCTGCGCGGCGCAGCCCCGATGCGCGGGAAGACAACCCAGACAGGACCGATCGATAGTTCACTGCAAACATCTCCAGCATGGGGAGGGACAGCGGACACTGCGGCGGAACAACGGTCAGGCAGGCGCGATCGACACGCCGGCGACGGCGCGTGCAAAGCTCAGGTGGAACGCGGGCCGTGCGCCTGCACGGCAGCTGCGGATCAGGCGGTGTCCAGACGGTCCAGCCGGTCGAGTGCGCGCAGCAACGGTGCCTCGCTGCTGCCAAGCACCACACTGAGTTGCTGTTCCATCCGCAGCACTTCGGCCTCGGCGGCGCTCAGCAGGGTCACGCCGGCGGTGGTCAGCGACAGGTGCTGCATGCGTCGGTCCTGGCGTCCCCGCACCTGCCGCAGCAGGCGGCGCTTGACCAGGCGTGCCACCACGATCGCCAGGTTGGGCGCCGACACGTGCAGCACATCGCCGATCTGGCGTTGGTTGATGCCCGGGTTGCCGTCCACCAGCATCAGCAGCGAGAAGTCCACCGGCTTGAGATCGAACGCTGCCACGCAGTCCTGAAACATCCGCCGCACCAGCAACTCGGTGCGGGTGATGCGGTAGCCCAGCAGCCGCAGCAGGCGCGCCTGATCCACCGTGGTGACGGCATCCGGCGGCAGGGCGGCATTGGCAGTGACGGACATGACGGTTCTCGCAGCGAAGACGACGGGCGGACCGGTGCGCGCAACGCACACCGCCCGCAACGCCGGTCCGCGGCGTGAGCTGCATTGTAGACGCGCTCAGGCATGCCGAGGGGGGCTTGGCTACGTCGTGCAGGCAGGCCACAGCATGCAGGTGCCGGTCCAGCGCCAGCACAGGGCGGCCGTCTGCGGCGGCAGGCAGGTGTGGGAAGCGACGGTCATCCAGGCACGGCTGAGACATGGGTTCCAGGTCGGCAAGTGATTGCGTTCCGGAATAGTTATGGATCATAACTACATTGCCAAGCTGCAGCGCAGCATGGTCGCGCTCGCCAGGCTGACCAATGCGCCTGGTGGTGGTGCGGCAACCGGCTTGCGGCCGGCGCGCCTGGCACGGGTGCGTGCGGTCTACCGGGCCTGGCAGCGGTGGTGGCAAGCACGAGGACAACGCTGCGGTTGTCACCACGCGACGCTTGCGCATCCAGCCCAATCACCCAGCGGGATTCCTCAACTGGCGTGGCGCTCGCTTGATGCATCTGCGTGCCAGGTAGGCCAACTGCTAACTGGCGGCCTACGGGTTACGAATTACCGATTACGGCAACCACAGCTTCTCGAGATCGCGGAAGCCCCAGTCGGTGGGGCTTTCCATCTGTGCGATGCGGTCCTGGCAATCCGGCCGCGACAGATCGATGTCCTGCACCAGCACATGGCTGCGCAACTTGGCCGAATAGAACACGCGGACCTTGGGCTTGAGCAGCGCATCGGCGGTCTGCTCGATCACCACCGCCAGTTTCTGCGACTCCAGCCGCACCAGCGAGCCGACCGGATAAATCCCCAGCCGGCGCACGAAGGCCTGGAACACCACCGGGTCGAAATGCCCCTGCCACGACGCCATGCGCTTGAGCGATTCGGCCGGATCCCAACCGCGCTTGTAGGGGCGGTCGGAGCTGATGGCGTCGTACACATCGCACACCGCGCCCATCCGCGACATCAGCGCGATGTTCTCGCCCGCCAGGCGGTTCGGGTAGCCGCTGCCGTCCATTTTCTCGTGATGGTGCAGCGCGATCTCCAGCACCACCGCGTTCTGCACGCCGCCGGCCACCAGCAGGCGATGGCCATCCAGCGGATGCTGGCGCATGACCTCCATTTCGTCGTCGGTGAGCTTGCCCGGCTTGTTGAGGATGTCCAGCGGCGTCACCGCCTTGCCCATGTCGTGCAGCAGGCCGCCCATGGCCGCCTCGACGACCTGCCCTTCGGGCAAGCCGAGCTGGCGCGCCAGCCCGCTCATCAGGCCGGCCACCGCCATCGAATGCAGATAGGTGTAGTCGTCGGCGGTCTTGAGCCTTGCCACGCTGATCAGGGCCTGCGGATGCCGCAGGACCGACTCGTTGATGGCTTCCACCAGCGGCATCGCCGCCTCGGTGTCGACGGTGCGTCCAAGCCGCACGTCACGGAACATCGCCTCGACCGTGTCGCGCCCGTCTTCGAAGATCTTGCGTGCGCGCACCACTTCGGACTCGATGCCGACCTGCGCGGTGACGCTATTGGTGCGTGCGGTGCGCGTGGCGGTGGGCGGCTCGGGCGTCGGTGATGGTGATGGTGATGGTGCCGCCGGCTCGGGCTCCGGACTGGTTGTGTCCGGCGCCGCCGTTTCCAGATCCAGGCCACGCGCGGTATCGATTACCAGTTGCTCGATCCGGCTGCCATGGATCTTCTCCACGTCATCCGAATCGACCAGGAACGAGGTCTTCCAGAACGGATGGTGCACCCACGCGCCCAGCAGCTTGTAGACATACATGCCGGGGCGGAGTTGATCGGAGTCGATGGTTCTGAGCATGCCGGCGCTGATCTGCAAATGGTCCGCGGAAGAGCCCGCCACAACGATGGAGGGTCTGTCGGGGTATCGGCAGTGCGCAGCATTTCTTTGGCCCGGTCGACCTCGCTCAGCTGCGCGACAACCGCCAGCCGGGCAGTTCAGCGCGCCGGCAGGCGCATGCCCAGCACGGCGATGGCCGCAAGCAGCAACGGCACGCTGCAGGCCAGGTACAGGGCCGCCGGCGACCAGCCCGCGTCCACCAGCACGCCCACGCACAGCGGCGAGGCGATCGCGCCGAAGCGGCCCCCCCCGATCGCCCAGCCCATGCCGGTGGAACGCACCGCCGCCGTGAAGACCACCGGCGCCACCGCATACAGCCCGGCGATGGCGGCAAACAGCGCCGCGCCGCTCAGCACCGCCGTGGCAAACGCCCAACTCAGCACGGTGCTGTAGAGGCCAAAGGCCAGCAGCGCCAGCGCCGAGATCCCCAGCGCGCCGGCGGTCAGCCGCGACAGGCGCGCACGTGCGGCCAATGCGCTGAAGACCGCCCCGCCGGCAATGCCGCCCAGATTCAACAAGACGCCACCGGTCACGCCCTGCGCCGCCGACAAGCCGGCCACGACCAGCAGCTTCGGGGTCCAGCTGAGTACGAAATAGAACGCGAACATCAGCAGAAAGAACGCCAGCGCGATCAACAGCGACTGCCGCCGCAATGCCGGTACGAACAGGGCCGCATAGCCCTGCGCCCGATTGGGAATCTGCGGCGGTGACGGCAGTACCGCATGCGGCGGCATGCCCATGCGTGCGAGCACCGCATTGAAGCGTGCGGCTGCACCGGGCGGGCGCCGCGCGATCAAAAAATCCAGCGACTCGGGCAAAAACGCCAGCACCAAGGGCACGCACAGCAGCGACCCGAGCGCACCGAGCACAAACACCGCGTGCCAGGACCATTGCTGCAACAGCAACGCCGCGATTGCGCCGCCCAGCGTTGCGCCGATCGGGTAACCGGTGGCCTGCAGCGCCAATGCCGTGCTGCGCCACCGGGCGGTGGAATACTCGGCAGCGATGACCGCAACGCAGGCCAGCATGCCGCCGATGCCGATGCCGGTGAACGCACGCAACGCGCCGAGTTGCCACACGCCGGTGGCCAGCGCCGAGGCGCCCATGCCCACGGTCAGTATCGCCAGGCAGGCCAGGATCGTCGCGCGCCGCCCGATGCGGTCGGCCAGCGGCGCCAGCAGCAACGAACCCGCCGCCATGCCAACCAATCCGGCACTAAACAAGGCCCCGAGCAGCTTGCCCGACACCTGCCATTGCGCCGACACATGCGGGGCGGTGAAGGCCATCGCCATCACATCGAAGCCATCGAGCATGGTCAGCAACACGCACACTGCCACCGCCCTCCACTGGAACGGCGTCATGCGTTCCAGTACGAAGGGTGCAGGTGTCACGGCGCTCTGGGTCATCGGGTGATCCTGGTGTAGGAATGGCAGGTGCGTTGGCAACTGCAGGCGTGGCCATGCGTGCGTGCAGCGGCAGCACGACGAAGACGCGGGCAAGCCTCGAAGCAGCAATGGCACTCGACAATGCATCGGCACTGCAACGCAGCACGAGCGCCGCGTTGCAAAACGCCATCGGCACGCTAGGCCGATCGCAGGGGACGTTCAATACAACCGCACGCACTGGTGTGCGCTTATCGAACAGGCTGGCAGAGCGCTTCGCCTGCCTCGCCATGCATTCGTTGAGGTGTTTGCATGGCGGCACCCGGGGTAGGCGGATTGCTTGCACGGACACGATCGACCTCGCGCCTACCGCTGCAGCGCGTGACCTGGCGTGCGATCGGACGGGGTAACCGCCACGTTCGTCTGGTCCGGAGTGCGAAGCGCATTGCTGCACTCGTCGCGCAGGCATGGCATGCAAGATTTCGCGGTAGCGAACTTGAACGATCCTAGATGCGCATGACTGCAAACCTCCACACGCAGTGCAACTCGATCCCTTCGAAGCTGCAGCAAACATTCAGGCGTAGCCCCACCGGTTCTGGCGTCGGTCGTTTCAACACGCCGCGCCGCTGCGTCATCCACGGCCACAGCCAGGCAGGTCATTTACCACGCCAGCGCTTGCCGCATGCGACAGTCGCCCCGCTATCATGCCGGCAGTGCCCGCACCGGGCGGCACGCCGACATGCTGGAGATCATCGTGACCCCGATTCGCTCGTTCCTGGACCACACCCCGCAACTGGGCGCACGCGTCTATGTCGACCCTGCCTGCACCATCATCGGCAAGGTGAGCCTGGGCGATGATGTATCGGTGTGGCCGGGCACGGTGATTCGCGGCGACGTCAATCATGTGCAGATCGGCGCACGTACCAACGTGCAGGACGGCACCATCATCCACGTCAGTCACCATAGCCCGTTCAACAAGGCCGGCTACCCGACGCTGATCGGCGCCGACGTCACGGTTGGCCACGGCACCATCCTGCATGCCTGCACCATTGAAGACCTGTGCCTGATCGGCATGGGCGCCTGCGTGCTGGACGGCGCCACCGTCAAGCGCTACGGCTTTGTCGGTGCCGGGGCGGTGGTCGGCCCGGGCAAGATCGTCGGCGAAGGCGAATTGTGGCTGGGCAATCCCGCGCGCCTGGCCCGCATCCTCAGCGACAAGGAAATCGAAAGCCTGCATTACTCCGCTCAGCATTACGTGCGGCTCAAGGATCAGTATCTGGGCGGCGCCAGCGCGGGCTGAATCCGGGTCCCCGCCCTGCGGCTGCAGGCCAGCATCGGCCCTCTGCGACACGGGTACACCGCCTTCGAGCTGGATGCACCTGCCGCAGACGCCCGTGGCCTGATGCTGGCAGGCCGACGCGCAGAGAGATGACGGCAGCAACGCGCCGCACGCCGCGTATCCCTGGCCGCCCGGGATGCAGCGCAGCCGCAGCCAGCTGCGGGTTGCATGGCGGCGGGGGTTGCATGGCGGCAAGGACGCCGGTGACCTGGCGCCGCTTACGGCCGCGTGGCCTGCTCCAGTGCCGTCAACGTGGCCAGCGCCTGGGCGCGCGAAGCGCCGCACATGTCCTCGGATGGACGCAGGCTGGCGCACACCGCCGGCCGCGTCGGCAAGCCGAACAGGCGACACCGGCCCCGGCCATCGAGCTGCACGCAGGGCACGCCCGCCGGCTTGCCCTGCGGCATGCCGGGGATCGCCGAACTGATCGACGGGGCAATACAACAGGCCGCGCAGCCGGCGCGGCACGGGAAGTCCATGCGCATGCCATCAGTGTAAACCGCCGCGTCCTCCGGGCCGCGGCGGCGCCGGGGTTAGAGAGGTGGCGGCACGTAGCCGGACAGGCGCACGTCGAAGAAGGCCTGCACCGCAGCGAGATTGCTCTTGGCCTGGATGTCCGCGCCCACGTCGCGGCTCATGCCCAGCACATCGTCATCCGGCCAGCCGGGGCCGAAGCACCACTGCGTGCTGGGGATATTGTTGGCCTGCAGATGCGCCAGCATGCGCGTGGTGGCGACCTCCGCGCTGCGGTTGCCGGCCGGATAGCCATGCTCACCCAGATAGCCGCGTTTGCCGGCATGCTGCAGGGCTTCGATGAAGGGCGCCACCATCTCGATGCCGGTGTCCGGCTTGACCACCTCGTTGCGCCCGCCGGGCCCGACCCAGTTGCCGCCGCCAGCTCCGTCGCTATCCAGGTAGTTGTGCGCTTCGTAGACGATGCGGTTATAGGGATCGGGGATGTCGAACAGGCCCATCGAGTCCTGCTGCCAGAGCCGGGCACTGGCATAGCCGTTGCCGCACACGAACACGAAGTGGTCGCGGTCGCGATCGATGATGGTCTTGCAGCACGCGGTGGCGGTGTTCTGCCAGTGCGCCGACATCGACAACACGCTGCCATCGGCGTTGCGCTCCTTTCCCTGGTATGGCTCATTCATCACGCCCCAGCCGAACACCGCCGGGTGTTGCCTGAAGCGATTGACGATGCGCGCCCACAGGTCGGGCAGGCCGGCCTCGTTGTAGAGCGTGCACCCCGGCGTGCCGATCACGCGGTATTCGTAGAGCTTGAGCAACTGGTCGCGGCGATCGAAATAGCCCTGGTAGCCGAAGCTGCGCAGCGGATAGGTGTCGGCCCAGACCTCGGCTGCGGCCGGGTTGTCGACGCGGTTGCCGCGTGCATCGACAAGCGTGCCGCTGGCGTCGCGCCGGTAGCCGGACTTGGCGGCCACCCGCTGCGGCAGGCGCATGTAGTCGTGCAGCTCCACGATGGCGCGCTTGCCGCGTGCAGCGATGTGGTCCAGTGCGTCCTGGACCTGGCGGCAGTAGGTCTCGTTCAGGGCCACGCCCTGCCCACGCGTGAAGCGCGCGGCGGTGGTCGGCAGCCGGAACAGCGGGCAGGCCCCGGCGGCAGCCACGTGCTGCGCGGTGATGGCGCGGTAGTGCGTGCCGATCTCGGCATTCTCCACATAGCTGTTGGAGGCCAGGCCCGACAGGTTCAGGCCCGCGAACGGCAGGGTGGCGCTCTGCGCGGCCGCGCGGCCGCCCCACCCGAGGCCCGCCAGCGCCGCCGCGCCGGCTGCACCCTGCAGCACGCGACGCCGCGTGATGCCGGCCGTTGCCGCCGGCGTCTGGTCGATGGGATGCGACGTTGCCGCCGTGCGGCGTGAATGAGGATGGTCGGACATGGGCGCCTCCTGCGGTGCCGTTGGTGGAGATCCTTGGCGGTGCTGCTCCCCCATTGGCCGCACCGGTCGAGGGACAATCCTGCCGATGTCCCGGCGGCGCGATCTGCGCTCCGGTTCGCACTCCGGGCACTGCATGCGCGCCCGCATACGTTTACATCGCATTACATGCCGGGCCGACGACGTGATGCAGCGGGAGCCGGGGCGCGTGTTCACGTGCAGTGCCGGCCGGCGCTGCTGCATTCCGCGTGCGCTGCGCACGATGCCCTCGCCCGCCCGCCAGCACGGCGTGCATGCGCCCGCGTGCTACCGTGCCAGATCACCGGAACGCGCCGCGACCGTTGCAGCAGCAACAGTTGCGACGCGGTCTAATTGCCAGCCACCGCTCGCCAATCAGCCGTCGACTTCGCCATGCCCGAGTACCGCTCCAAGACCTCCACCCACGGCCGCAACATGGCCGGCGCCCGCGCACTGTGGCGCGCCACCGGCATGCGCGATGGCGACTTCCACAAGCCCATTATCGCCATCGCCAACTCGTTCACCCAGTTCGTGCCCGGGCACGTGCACCTGAAGGATCTCGGCCAGCTTGTCGCGCGCGAGATCGAACGCGTCGGCGGCGTGGCCAAGGAGTTCGACACCATCGCCGTGGACGACGGCATCGCCATGGGCCACGACGGCATGCTGTATTCGCTGCCCAGCCGCGAGATCATCGCCGACTCGGTCGAGTACATGGTCAACGCGCACTGCGCCGACGCGCTGGTGTGCATTTCCAACTGCGACAAGATCACCCCCGGCATGTTGATGGCCGCGCTGCGGCTCAACATCCCCACCGTGTTCGTCTCCGGCGGCCCGATGGAAGCCGGCAAGACCAAGCTGGCCGAGCACAAGCTCGACCTGATCGACGCGATGGTGATCGCCGCCGACGACAGCGCCTCCGACGAAAAGGTGGCCGAGTTCGAGCGCAGCGCCTGCCCCACCTGCGGCTCGTGCTCGGGCATGTTCACCGCCAACTCGATGAACTGCCTGACCGAAGCGCTGGGCCTGTCGCTGCCCGGCAACGGCACCGTGGTGGCCACGCACGCCGACCGTGAGCAGCTGTTCTTACGCGCCGGGCGCGTGGCGGTGGAGCTGTGCCATCGCTGGTATGGCGGCGAAGACCCCACCGCGCTGCCACGCGGCATCGCCACCTTCGAAGCCTTCGAAAACGCGATGACCCTGGACATCGCCATGGGCGGCTCCACCAACACCATCCTGCATCTGCTCGCCGCCGCGCAGGAAGGCGAGGTGGCATTCGGCATGCGCGACATCGACCGCCTGTCCAAGCGCGTGCCGCAGCTGTGCAAGGTGGCGCCGAATACGCCCAAGTACCACATCGAAGACGTGCATCGCGCCGGCGGCATCATGGCCATCCTCGGCGAGCTGGCACGCGGCGGTTTGCTGCACACCAACGCGGCAACGGTGCACGCACGCACGCTGGCCGACGCCATCGCGCAATGGGATGTCACCCAGACCGACGCGGAAACGGTGCACACGTTCTACAAGGCCGGCCCGGCCGGCATCCCCACGCAGATCGCCTTCAGCCAGGCCACGCGCTGGGACAGCCTGGACACAGACCGCAGCGAAGGCTGCATCCGCGATGTCGCTCACGCCTTCTCGCAGGAAGGCGGTCTGGCCGTGCTGTACGGCAATATCGCCCGCGACGGCTGCGTGGTGAAGACCGCAGGCGTGGACGAATCCATCCACGTGTTCGAAGGCAATGTGCGTGTCTTTGAGAGCCAGGATTCGGCGGTCAAGGGCATCCTCGCCGACGAAGTGAAGGCCGGCGATATCGTGGTGATCCGCTACGAAGGCCCCAAGGGCGGCCCCGGCATGCAGGAAATGCTCTACCCCACCAGCTATCTCAAATCCAAGGGCCTGGGCAAGCAATGCGCCCTGCTCACCGACGGCCGCTTTTCCGGCGGCACCTCGGGCCTGTCGATCGGCCACGCCTCGCCGGAAGCCGCCGCAGGCGGTGCGATCGGCCTGGTGCGCGATGGCGACAAGATCCTGATCGATATCCCCAACCGCTCGATCAATCTGCTGATCTCGGACGAGGAACTTGCTCTTCGTCGCGCAGAGCAGGATGCCAAGGGCTGGAAGCCGGTGGAAGTGCGCCCACGCAAGGTCACTACGGCGTTGAAGGCCTACGCGTTGCTGGCGACCAGCGCGGATAAGGGTGCGGTGCGGGACAAGGCGTTGTTGGACGGCTGAGGCATTGCCATGAAGACCGCGGATTCTTAGCGGTCTTCATCGATTCCCGGCATAGGACTTTGTAGGGACTTCAGTCACGACGCCTCGTGGCAAACGCCTACAGCGGACTGGCATTGCTTGCCCGCAACGTCACCCACTGCCGGTGCGTAGCCCGTCCAGCGGGCTGCGCACCGCCCACGCCCCGCGCCCCGCGCCCCAGCACATGCGTGTAGATCTGCGTGGTTACCACATCCTTGTGGTCCAACAGCTCCTGCATGGTGCGCGCGACATCCTCGGCCGAGAGCACCACCGGAATGGGCCGCGCCCGCTTGGCGCGCTGCAGTTTCTCCATCCAGGGCAACTCCTCCCCCAAGACCTCGCGATACAGGAACAACAGCGCCGCCAGCGCCTGATTCTGCGTGCCGGCCGACACCTGGCCCTGCGTCGCCAGCTCGGTGAGAAACGCCTCGACCTCTGCCCGCCTAATCTGAGCTGGATGCCGTTTGCCGTTGGCCGCAATGAAGCGCCGGATCCAGCCCAGACGCCTGCTCGGTACGCAGGCTGTAGTGACGAAGCCGCAGCCGAGCACTGACCTGATCCAACAGCTTCGGAGTCAGAGCCGTCATTACGCCTGCATCGTCACGGGTGTAACTCATACGCCTGCTCGAACGTCGGCTAACGCAACCAGCATCGGTGCAAAGACTGCCGGTGGCCATCCGGCAAGTTATTGTCAAGGAATAGGGATTCCTTCTTTCCAGACCTCCGGCCTTAGTCGATACTTGGCGCAACACCGCTCTCAGGCGGTCCAATCGTGGTTAGGCCCCGGATGCAGCTAATTGGCTTTTCAATTGCCGAAGACTTTATCGCGCTTGAGCGCGGGCCTGACCGTTTTGACCTACACAACAACTTTGACTTTCAGGGCATGTCATACGCCCCAGCACAACAGACGTTAGAGCTACATTGGCACCGTGGCACCGGCGATTGGGTAAAGCCATCAGACCCGCCTGAGCTCTCGCTCAGCTTTGCGGGGGTGTACTTGTTCAAAGCCCAGGAGCGAGATCCGACAGTTCCATTCACCGAGGATGACTGCTTGGACTCCCTTGGATTCATGTGGGACGACCTATTAGCTGAGATGCGTGCATTCGCCTCAAGTAGACCGTCTGAGGGCTGCAACCACCTTACGGCCAACTTCATGAGTGGCTTTAGCATCAAAGTGGGCGCCGTATCCGCGACTCTGCGTGTCTCGGGCTAACAATTCATTCAAGCCGAACCCGTTTCGCGGGTCGGCTTAATTCAGGTGTTAGCACCCATGATCTTTCTCCCACACTTCCTTGCAGCCGTAAGCGAATCGGGCATCTGCTCCGCGTACTACTCCCTTTGTCGTGAGCATCCTCTTCGGCTAAATGTTCCACTCGCAAAGGCGCCCGCTAGTGCCGTACTAAAGGCTGCGACCGGGCAGGTCTTACTCAAAAGGCTTGACGGCCCGGGCACCGTATTTCGGCTGGACGGCCTGCCGGACAGAGTGTCACTCAATTTCATAATCCAAGGCCGCAGTTCTGTTGAGACAGATTTTTCTGTGTCTTTCGGAGATGGGGCCCAACGGGGCACATTTGCAATCTTGTGTAACGCTGCAACAGTCGCGGCTAGTTTGGCCGCACCTAATCCCGCCTATCCTCGCCCCGACTTCCGTTCCATTGAGGAGTTGGTAACAATCCTTAGCAAGTTTGACGCTCTCGTTCGCAAACTCGGCATGGTTGCCAATGGGCGCTAACAATTCATTCAAGCCGGCGCCGCGTGCGGCGCGGCTTAACTCAAGTGTTAGGCCACATTCGGACACATCCATGCAGTCAGAAGACTATCTCGACCGGCATTACATCGGCATCCGGAAGCAGTCCGAGACAGAGCGGGTATGCTGCTATGAGTTCATCTGCACGGAATACTGGCGGATCGGCACCAAGCGTCTCGAACAGCTTGGATACGTCACCGGCGCCTTTCAGATAGACAAGCAAACGGGCACCACTGAACTAGTGCACCCCATGCCTGGCGATGAGAGCCTCAGCGCTTTCAACCGTGCTAGCTACAAGATCCACAGGTGCTGGCTGGGCGGCGAGCTCCCGAACACAGATCAGTACTGTGCGGGCTAATATGGCCTAACAATTCATTCAAGCCGAACCCGTTTCGCGGGTCGGCTTAATTCAGGCGTTAGGCCTCATGAGCGACACTTTCGACCGTTCAATGTTGCTGCTCTCACTCCAGCGTGCACTTCTCGGCGAGGTGCACATTGAGCTGCGCCAAGCCTCAATCGAGGCTGATCCAACCTCAAAGACCGTTCGGCTCCGCTTCGAATACGACGGGTCTCCTCCGAGACCGACACGGGAAAGTTGCTCTTGCTCCGCCGCCGAGGTCATCGCTGACTTTCCAGCGCAGTGGCAACTGGACGAGCAGCACCTTACTGTTCCCGTGCCTACAGCTCTGGAGCCATTGGCCCATGTTGCATATCGTCGGGCCGAGCCTCAGCATGAGGCCTAACAATTCATTCAAGCCGAACCCGCTTCGCGGGTCGGCTTAACTCAGGCGTTAGGCTCAGTCAGACATTCTCCAAGGCCCTATCCATGCTCAACCGCGCCTGTCTTCTCGGCACACTGTTACTAGCTAGCGGTGCATCCTTAGCCAAGCCCAGCACTGAGCTTCCTGAAGCACTACGCTTGGCCGAGGCTTATGTCTCAAGCCATAAAATTTCAAACACCCACCGTTACCTTGCTAGCATCTCGTGGCATGAGGAGCCAGACCACCCAGACAAAAGTTGCTGGTCGGTCATGTGGCTACCAGACGAGCTAGCGTTTGATGCCCAGCTGGTCGTGTGGGTCTGCGGCGGTGGCAGGATCAGCCACCAAGCTGGCGGCTGGGCCTAACAATTCATTCAAGCCGAAGCCGCTTCGCGGCTCGGCTTAATTCAGGCGTTAGACGTGCTGGAGAGCTCATGGGGTTTGCAATTTCTTGGTTAGCGGTCTCTGGGAAAGCTCCTCAACAAGTGTTGCAAGAGCTTCAGCTCCATCGCACAGGTGAGACAGAAGAGTTTCCGGAGTCTCCCGTTTCGTCCGCTCAACTTCCTACTGGCTGGTTCTTAGTCTTTGCCAATAGGTTTGCCTCGCCGCTGGTCGCAGACGGCTCTTTGCAGCAACTTTCATCTGGCTGCACAGTCATTTCTTGCCAAGTTGAAGAGCACATGATGTTTAGTTCCGCGACGTGCTACTCCAACGGAAAGAACAATTGGCACGTAGCGCATGACGCACAAGAGAGCATTTATCACCTGTCCGCCAATGGCGACCTCCCACCGGAGTTCAATGACCTCTACGCATCGCTAAAGCAAGAGCAAGACGACGCTGGCGGGGACAAATCCGACGTTGATTACATTCATGATGTTCCGGTGTCCTTAGCCAAGGCGATTACATCATTTAAGCACGACCAAGACATCCAGGGTAACTCCCCTGAGCCATTTGAGATTCTTGCATCAAGCAGTTCGCCTGCATCGGCTAAACCTTGGTGGAAGATCTGGTAGGCACTTATAACAATTCATTCAAGCCGAACCTGCTTCGCAGGTCGGCTTAATTCAGGCGTTAGGCAGCCATGAAAAATTCCGTCTCGCGCTTTCAAGGCAAATCGTTTGGTTGGGGGTTCATCCTTTTCATCGGTTTGTTTTCGGCGTCCGCTTTCTGGGGCGAGTCGGTGGGCCTTAGTAAATTGGCTGCCGCCGTTCTGTTCGGTGTGAGCGGTTTTATTCCATTCCTCATTCAGGCCTTTACTGGTTGCGCGCTTGATGGCGCGTGGGTAGCCAGATTCAGCCGCAGAGAGCATCCAACCAAGTATTGGCTGTTGCTTGCTCTTTCTGCTGCTATTGGCATCGGCTTCTCATATGACGCGTACAGCACGTACATGGAGGCTGCACATGTCGCGGCCTAACAATTCATTCAAGCCGAACCCGCATCGGGGCAGCGCTTGGGCGCTTTTTCCGCTACGCTAGCACCCAACCGCCGCCCTGATACGGGTCGGCTTAATTCAGGCGTCAGGGCGCTCTAGTAGGTTCGATGCAGCCGAAGCCAACTGAAAACGAGCCCGGCATCGCACTAGGAGTGTCGCTTATCGCCATTCTGGGCGCCCTCCTTGTCAGCACTTTGCTCACCGGATTCAAGCCAGGCCCAGTGCGCACGGGCCCTAGCACCGTGCTACTGGGACTCTACCTGATGGCGTGGGGCACCATGTTCCTCGCCAGCTACTTCTACAGCCACAAGACATTCTTCTTACGCGCACTTATCTGGGTCTGCGAACATTGGTCCAACCCGAAAGGGCGTGTCATGGCTTTTTTCTATGCGGCACTAGCGCTGGGACTCGGCGGCGTGGCCACATTGTCGGGTCTCGGGCTCATCAATGTCGCGCCCTAACAATTCGTCCAAGCCGACGCCGCTACGCGGCGCGGCTTAACTAAGGTGGCAGTGGTGGAGCAGATGCGTTGGTGGTTGCCGCTTCGGTGAGTTCGCAGGCATGCATGCGGTTGGCTCCGGACAGCAGTCATCACCGTTGCTTGTTGCGGTAAGTTCGGCGCTTCGCCTTGGCACATCGTTCCCGCGCTGCATTCATTGCACTTGGTTTCGGTGGCATCACGCGCCGCTGCATCGCTGGGTAAGCTCCATCCTGCAAGCTGTGGCACACTCGGTCAACGCGGCAGTGCTGGGGAGCATGGTTGCCGTCTCAACCGTTTCGGCCACTCACTGCCTAACAACTCATTCAAGCCGATGCCGCTTCGCTGCACGGCTTAATTCAAGCGTTAGGCCTCGTCAAGCCTCAGGGGGAATTCTGATGAAGATCCAACATGCTGTAGCAGCTGGGCTAGTCGTCACAATCATGTCCGGATGCGCGACGGTGACATACGGAGACAAGAGCGCCGAAGCTACGTTGCGTGAACTGCAGCCTGTTCCCGGGAGAGTTAGCCTGTACGTATGTCGAGAGAAAGCCGCGTTTGTCGGAGCCGGCAACCGCACAACTGCAACCGTTGATAATAAGCCGATCGGAACCTTGAAGCCAAACGACTTCGCACATGTCGTTGTAGAACCTGGCCCTCATAGCGTCTACATCGAGCACAATCCTGGCGGGAAAAGTGGCGTGCTAAATCTGGACACCCGCGCCGATGAAGTCCCAATCATCTGGGTAGGAATGACGGGCCACGGCTGGGGCGTACTCACCGTGGATCAATTCAAGAGCCGGAGCGAAGCGGAGTCTTGTGTCAGGCAAGCCCAGTACGCCATTCCGACAAAGTAGCTTTGCCGTGATGCCTAACAATTCATTCAAGCCGACACCGCGGTGCGGCGCGGCTTCATTCAGGCGTTAGGCCATACAGGGGACTCTGTTGCAATCTATCAAATTCTTCGCATTATCGTGTTTGGCGGTGGTCGTGTTTGATGCGGTCACATCTCTCGCGTCTCTGGTGCTTGGCTTTCCTTACACTTACGCAGCGTTCGGATCCGCTATTCTCTACATCGCATTTGCATTCTTCGCTGCTCGTAAGTTTGGGTTCTGGGCTGCAGTTTTGCTCGGTTTAGCTATGGGCATCACTGATGCAACGCTTGGTTGGGCCGTCTCTTGGGCCATTGGTCCAGGCCGCCTTGCCGCAGGCACTCTTACCCTGTCGGTTTGGCTCTACACTGCGACGTTTGTCGTAGTCTTTGGCGCAATTTACGGGCTTATTGGCGGTGGCATTGGTGCGGTCACGGGGCGGTGGCGTGTGGCCTGATAATTCATTCAAGCCGAACCGGATCCTAACGGCCTAATTCAGCCGTTAGGAGCATAAGGAGTGCAGCCATGCATCAGGAAGCTGAAAGGACCATCAATCACGGCCTCAGCCATGGTGCGAGACTGCTCCTTGGCGTCTTTGCCATGCTGTTTTGCGCCGTCATGGTCGTTGTTGCGCCGCCTACCGACAAGGCGATTTATTTCTACTTGTTTGCCGCTTTTTGCTTGCTACTCGCCCTTGCCTGCTTTACTCAAGGCCGAGTCAGGCAATTCATTGGCAGCCTCATGGGAACAAGCACTGGCGTACGTGACTAAAGAGGTAAGATCTTTTATTAAGAACTCATCTACCTCACAGGCAAATGTGCTTCGCATCGCTACCGCAGTATGTGTCGGTTTTGTCGATGATGACTTGGTCGAGGTTTGGCCCGCAGATGAGGGCTAATTCAAGCCGACGCCGCTTAGCGACGCGGCTTAATTTAGGCGTTAGGCACCATGCCGAAGTGTTTCGTAATCGAGGACGAGAGCCACGCCGAGCAGATCGGTGAGTACGCGTCGCTAGACGACGCCTGGGCAGAGTTAGGGCGGCTGGCCGCCATCCCTTGGGACAAATTTCCAAACGTTGCACCTTGCACGAGCTGGCAAACCTGCGGCCGCACCTATGAGATCATCGAGTACGAAACCTCAGGCAGGCCATGGAAAGAGAAAAGGCGAGTTGCCGGCCTTGACGTAAGCGTCAATGGTGTAGCGTGGGGCTCCGAGGCGCCTCTTTATGGTTCCTAAGAATTCATTCAAGTCGAACTCGCTTCGCGGATCGGCTTAATTCAGGCGTTAAACGTGCAAGACAATAACCCGCTACTTGCGAAGCTAGAGGCCGAGCTATCCGACACTACGGGCGTGTACGTCAATTCCGGCGTTGACGCCAAAAACTACTTTGCTGGGCTAACGGATAGCATCCGGCGCAACGTCTGCAAACCATTTCCCGTTAGCGCTACAGTCATGACGCCTGGCTTTCCCGACATGGCGCTTGGCCAAGTCATCTGGCGTCAATGCGTCGCTCATCAAGCAGGCTACTGGCTCGTGTACCAGCCAGAGCAGAACCGTTTCTATTGCTTTTGGGGTGAGAGTGCAAGCAACCTTGGTGCCCATGGCGTGTTCGGCAGCCCACTACATTGCTGGTCTGCGTAGGCACGTCTAACAATTCATTCAAGCAGAACTCGCTTCGCGAGTCGGCTTAATTCAGGCGACAGGCACTGCATGAAAGTTCGATGGCTATTTGTTGCATGGGGAATCTTTGCAGCTCTGGTTCTTTTGCTGCGTTTCGGTGTGGTCGGCCCACGAGAGTGGCTGACCACGCTCTATATCGTGGGTAGTCTTGCACTTGCCGGCGGTGCTGGCACCCTACTCAACATCCGCTTTCGTCGAGATCTTCTGGCAGTTGATCGAGCCACCTGGGAACACCTCACGCAATTTCCTGGTCTTGGTCCTGGCTACCACAACAATTTTCGTGAGCTAGGCTGGATCGCACGACCGTCGTCTACTATCCCGCCCCACCTCAAACCGCTGTGGCTCCGGGCACGTAAGCTCGTCTGGCTACCAGTTGTTTGGTTCCTAACCACACCGGCAATCTGCATTATTGTAGGCGTCGGCGGTACCTAGCAATTCATTCAAGTCAGACCCGCTTTGCGGGCCAGCTTAATTCAGGCGTTAAATGCAATGAAAAGAGAACTTCCACTCCCAGATGGGGCTGCCGAGGACTTGGATGCCTTTGAGGTGGCACGAATTTGGGTAACACGGCAAGATCTTTTGGTATCCCTCAATGTTGGCCTTTATCCACCAGAGGAGAGTGCTGGAGAGACGACTGCTTGGGGAGACATTCTGGCTGACACGGTCAAGCATTTGGCCAAAGCTCTCTCACTCCGCTACGACCAAAATCCGGCGGTGCTAGAGCAAGAGATCATTGCCAGGTGTAATCTGTCGCTCGGACAGTTCCGCAAAGACATCTCGGGCAGCCTTAAAGATTGCAGCTAAAAATTCATTTAAGCCGAACCCTCTTCGCGGGTCGGCTCAACCAGGCGTTAGGCGGCAGAGCAGACATGATCGCAACTCTATTTATCGCACTTCTCGCTGCTAGCTCGTCGACTGTGCCTGCCACTGAGCAACCCGCGCTTCAATGCAACATTGGACCGGCCTTGAAACAGTTCGGAGGCAAGGAGTGGTTGATATATGGCTGCGCTGACGGGCATTCCGTAGTGGTCGCTGCCCGCGCGCCCAATCCCGCTGCTCCGTTCGTTTTTATCCTCACGCCGGACGGTAACGGTGGCATTGAGTTGCGCGGCGAAGGTAATGGGACCGAGTCCGCTACCAAACCCACGTATGACAGGCTCAGCAAGATGTCCAGCTCGGGCCTGGCCGCGCTTTTTCAGGGGGCTAGTCGTGCCAGTCGGCGGTAAGCTGCCGCTGAACACTTCATTCAAGCCGAACACGCTTCGCGGGTCGGCTTAATTCCAACGCTAGACACCGCAGGAGGGATTCTTGAGCCCCAAGCAACGCCATCGCCGCATCCCACAAGCTTTACTGTTGGCGGTAGCCCTGATCTCGGGTACTTTGGCGACCCTCTTTGGCTTCTTCTACTTTTCGCTCTATTGGCCATATCGCTGCCTTTTCAACGAGGAGGGGCGCTATTTCGACGGGCGTAATTTAGTTGTCTATCACGAGCAGAACGGCCTGCTCATAGTTCCCGCTCTTGCATTCTTGGCGTCCGCGTTATTCTTTGCTGTCGTATGGTGGGTTCGCCGTCGCCCCGTCGGGAGCATCACGGATGGGCCCTAATAGTTCATTCAAGCCGAATCCGCTCAGCGACACGGCTTAATTCAGGCGTTAGGTCGCAAGGGAGACCGCGTGGAAGGCCCAACCAACAAGCTCCTCATCGTCGGCGGCGCATTGAGTGGCGCTGCAGCACTGATACATCTTGCGTGCTTAGTAGTGGGCGCGCCACTGTTTCGCCTCTTGGGCGCCGGAGAGCAGATGGCGCATCTTCACGCTGAAGGCAGCTGGTATCCCACAGTGGTCACGCTCGCAATCGCCGCCGTCTTGACCACTTGGGGAGCGTACGCGCTCTCGGCCGCGGGCGTATTCCGGCCGTTTCCGCTACGTCGAACAGTCCTTACGGCGGTCACAGGCATTTACATCGTTCGCGGTGTAGCGTTCGTCCCGGTCATGGCCTACTTCCCTGGCAACAGCCTCACCTTCTGGGTCGTGAGCTCGGCGATCTGTCTCGCCATCGGTCTGGTGCACCTCGCGGGGCTTCGCAAGTCGTGGGGCGGGCTGCGTCAGCTTGCGGCCTAACAATTCATTTAAGCCGAGCCCGCTTCGCGGGTCGGCTTAATTCAGGCATTAGGTAACCCAGATTAACTTAATCGTGCCGCTTACCGAAGACCTGTCTGTCGGCGTTTTCACCCTCGACGTAGAAGACAACCAGTGAGATATCATCGGCACATTCGAATCTACACGCGCAGACCTTTCCGAGCACGTGACAAGCCACGTGATACTAAACCAGGGAGCACCAGCCGGCTTCTTCATAATAGATCTCGACTATCCGACACGTTATGCATTTGCGGCTGCCGGGTCGGTCGGACTAAGGTCATTTCTTTATTGCTAGCAACTACCAGGGTAAAGGCTTGGCGAGGCGCGAATTCCATAATCTTTCCACATATCTCCAGGCCCAACGAGTAAAGGCAAGACTGATATTCTTAATGGTAAACTTTCGGAACACGGCAGCAGCGTCCCTGTATCGCAAGTGTGGCTTTGTCGATAATGGCAAGCTGCGCTTGAGTGGTTCGCGCGGTCCGCAGCACATTATGGCTCTACCGCTCACTTAACTATTCATCCAATCCGACGCCGCTTCGCGGCGCGGCTTAACTTAGGTGTTAGGCATAATGAAGATCAGTGCCCACGGCCTTGACCTGGAGCTCAAACCACGGAGCGCCGCATCCGATGAGGGCTGGTTCCGCGTGAACGTCTCCGCTCGGACCACCGGTTTCGAGGGAAGTTTTGATGCGTGGCTCCAAACCGACGATATAGTGGCGTTCGAATCAGAGCTCAGCTTGCTGTACAAGAATTTTGGCCAACCTGGCACCGCTGCTCTGGCGTCAGCTGAGCCCGACATTAAGATCGTTCTCACGATCGATCGTCTGGGAAGCATCGTTGGAAATTACTGGCTAGAGAGCGAACGCCCTGGTGGAGTGCCAACCCAACTGTCTGGTCGCTTTGAGGCAGATCAGAGCTACATTCCAGGCCTCCTAAGCGATCTTGAGACGCTCCTCACCAACGTCGGCGGCATTCGTGAGGCCTAACAGGTCGTTTGACCCGGGCAGGCAATGGCATTGCGCCACAAGGCCTGCTGGCGAGCGTGCGCTTTGTGGCGCAATGCCGTTGCCTGCCGGCCAGCTCCGATGCTAGAGGGCTATGGACAGTTCTGATGTCATCGCAGGTCTTTCACTAATTGTCAGTGTGGCATCTGCCTATATTAGCTACAGAGCCTACGCACTCCGTCGGGGTGCATGAGTTTGAGTCAACTCTCGTCGCATTTGAGAGAGATAAGTCTGAGCTGCTCATGCACGTGGAGCAGAGCCGTAACCTCTTCCCCTCAGCGCGCCGAGAGATTGAGCAACTACAGCTTATGTTGTCTCATGAGCCTCCCCAGGTGCAAAGCACCTTGAAGAGCTGCGACAATCTGTTCACTGAGTCCCTGCCTAGGCTTGTTGGCTCTGAGCGACAAGCCGGCCTGTTCTGGGATGAGATCTATAAGTGGCGTGACAAATCGGGCAGGAGTGCTTTCGCTCACCACACGCCAAGATTCAGGTTGCTAATTGAGAACGACTGCGCGGCGCACGACTCTGCTTTATTCTGCACACAGAAGGTAAGGGCGCAGCTGACACGCGCGCAGGAGCTTTTCAACAGAGGATTGCTTGGTTAGCCCTCTAACAGTTCATTCAAGCCGAAACCGCTTCGCAGCTCGGCTCAATCCAAACGTCAGGGCTTACCAGCATGTCTCGCGTCGCTAGATACAGAACAGTTTATGTTCTCATATTTGGGGGGCTGGGCGCGCTAACCTATGTTGCGGTCCGTGCGGCAGGCGGCTCCAGCTCTGCATTACTTGCGGCCGGCCTCCTCCTTTTCATGCCTGGCAGGCTTCAGGGCTTGCTCTTGCGGCCGCTGTTTCGAGGACAGCGCGCACTCGCCCACGGCAAGCCTGAGGAAGCGTTCCGCCACTTTCATTACCAGCTCAGTCAGCTCCAGGCCCAGCCGTGGCGGCGTCTCGCGCTATGGCGGGGTTGGTCTACGTACACTCCAAGCCTCGCTGCCATGGTCACCAACAACCTCGGAGCAGCTCACGCGGCGCTAGGTGAGCTTGAGCAGGCGCAAGCTGCGTGGAGACACTCATTGGCGCTAGACCATCTGTACCCGATTCCGTATGCCAACTTGGCGGCCGCGGCTGCCGCCCGTGGTGCATCCGACGAGGCCCACTCGCTATTGGGCCAAGCACAGGAACTTGGCTACAGCGGCGGTCCTTTGGATCAGGCCACGCATCGAGTGATGCAACTACTCGCCGCGGTGGAGTCTCGAGGGCCAGCGGCGTGAGGCCCTAGCAGGTCATTCAAGCTGATGCCGCTTTGCGGTGCGCCTCGGCTCAAGCTCTAGCCGATGGTGCAGCACATCAGTTGGTGACTTCGGCTTCGGTAGATTCGCTGGCAGCGGCCGGCAACGGTGCTTAGTCGCCACCATTGCTGGTTGCGATAAATTCGGCGATTTGCCCGCGCCCTTATCGCCACACTCCACTCATTGCTCTTGGATTAGGTGGCATCAGGTGCCGCCGTACCGCTGGGCAGGCTCCGTCTCGCAAACTATGGCAGACTCCGTCCAGGCGGCAGTGCTGGGGAGCATGGTCGTACCATCCAAACTTTGCGGCACTTTAATTCAACCGTTAGGCCGCAGGAGGCAACATGCGCGCGCTTATGACGAGTTTTGGCAGATTTGTTCAGCCGTCACGTCGACCCGCAACTATTTCCCTGCTCCTGATCACGACGCAGCAAGGGATATCGCTCTTTACGTCGAGGCCATCGCAGGCAGAGGCCCTTTTGCGGGACAACAATTTCAGTACTCTTGTATCGGGGCTTGCTCTGACAATCAAACGGAGCTGTCCTGGTTGCGGCTGGATGAGATCCAGTCGGCCCGGAGAAGTGACTGCGGCCCAATGACTCTGAAGCATCCGGACTGTTATGAAATCGAGGTTGGCTCAGGCGTCGGACGGTTCCCTAAGGTGTTCCGGGTGTACGGCAGCAACTACATGAACAAGACAATCGTCGTTCGCGTATCCGTTGATGTAGGCATGACACTGGCGGGTCAGCGGATTAACAACTCCATCAAGCCGATGCCGCTTTGCGGTGCGGCTTGACTCAGGGGTCAAACTCGGGGAAAGCATGCGACGCATACTGCTAGTTCTAATTGCCACACTCATTCCAGCAACTTCCTTCGCAGGAGTTCCCTTCGAGGCCACGCTTGAGGAAATGGCGCAAGGGGCTGATCACATCTTGATTGGCCGCGTTACCGGCGTTGACATGATCGACGGCCGGGGCAGACCCATTCGGGACAGGAAAACAATGACTGGCCCTGGGCTCAAGAACACCATCAGGCTACTCGTTGCGGTTGACGAGGTTCTTATCACGAATGCGGCTTCTGTACCGAAAGTTCTGGCGGTTCCGCTGGCCAGTCATCTGCACTACAATCTTGGGCAAATTACTGATGCACACGCCGGCGATACGACGGCGCGACTTGCGCTCCTTCAAAAAAACTTTGTTGGCATAAAGCCCGGCGTTTTCATGCGTCCTGTTAGCGACAAGGATGAAGCTCTTCGCATCTACCACGCTACGCATCCATAGGCCCCCGGCCCGGTGATTCATTCAAGTCGAACCCACTCCCAGGCTTGGCATATTCAAGTGTCAGGCGCCGCACCTCAGTGATTGCAGCATGAGGGGCGAAAGCGAACAACGATCAGTCCCAAATCATTGGCGGCAGGTATTTCGGGATGTCGTAGCTGCCTTCGCCACTGCCGACTATCGTCTCGGAGGAATTCCAGGAGTCGAGCCAATCTCAACTCAGACGGCCACTCAGATTCAACGCAGCGTCCATAGCTATGGCGCCACATTGACGGCGCTCCCGGATGAGACTTGGGGTTCTTCTGTTTGTATCTGGACCGGTAGCAACTGGGACGTGCTTGTCGACCTGTGGACCCAAGAAGAGGGTCGGGGTGACCTAGTGCTCCATGCCCAGGTTACCGACGCTGCTTTCTCGGTTAAAGTTCATCAGGTCTATGTGCCGTAAGTGGGTGGCACCTACCACTTCATTCAAACAGACGCAGCTTCGCGTCGCGGCTTAATTCAGGTATAAGGCGCATGACCGATCTTACTCGCAAGCTTCAGTTTGCGCTTCAGACAGATGGCGATTGGCCACCTGTCTCTAGCGAAGCAGTCTGGTGTAAAAGCGTTGGGACTGCATTCCAGTTGAAAAATGCGCCATTTTTTATCAAAGGCGTGGCAGTTGGCGATATCTTTAAGGCTGAGCCTGATCCAGTCAACAACCACATCTTTGAGTTTGAGGTCACTCAGTCCTCCGGACATTCCCTCATCTGGCTTCTCAACAGCATTCAAGAAGACGCTGGCCCAGTACTGTCACGGCTTGGGCGGCTTGGCTGTTCAATCGAAAGCCTGCAGAGATTCTCGATTCATGCGATTGATGTCCCACCTCACGTTCCAGAGGCAGAATTGAGTGCTCTTTTGGACCTCGCCGATAACACAGGATTTGATCTTGCATTTCCGGTTTGGAGGCGCCAGTGAGACCCGTTCCATGAGGGGCCACCCACGCGCCCCACAACGCTGCACCTTTGGCTACGGCTACTACCCCGACAGCCACCAACGCATCCCCACGCTGCGCCTACGCGGCCGCTGGCTGGAACAACTCGGCTTCACCATCGGCAGCAAACTCCACATCCGCATGCGCAACGGCGAGCTGGTCGTCACCGTGGCACCCAAGGACTAAGCAGATGCGCCGCGCAGCATGCACGCCAACGCCCGCATCAAGCGCAACGCGTTTAGCATCACACCTTGCGCGCTCACTACTCCTCGTGCAGGACCAAGATGGAGCACCAAGCCGTCGTCCTGCATCTCACGTTGGATCAACTTGACTATGGCATGGCACACGGTCACGGCCAGCCGCACTGGCATAACGAGCGTTTGCTGCAAAGGTTTGCGGCGATTGACGGCCATGGACGACTCGGCGAGGATTGTTTTCACACCGCACACGGGCAGCCCCAGTAATGGTCAGGCGACTTTGGAGGTTGGGATGGAGTTGATGCTTCTATTGGGTGCGGTACTTGCTCTTGGCAATATCGTCGCATCGGTTGCAGTGCTTCGCGTTTCGACGCTGTCGCCATCACAACGCGCATTGCAAGTTGCTGTCATCTGGCTTGTTCCAGTCATTGGCGCGGTCGTTTGTGCGGCATTTGCTTCTTCTCAGGCACCTGGCTCCACATCGTCCAGTACAAGTGACCCGCTCTATCTGTCATCCGATGGTGGCGCATCGGGTGGTCAGGACATTGGGTTCTCCGGCTGCGATGCGGGGGACTTTGGCTGTGCCGGGAGCAGTGACTAGTGGCGACGCCTGGCAAGTCGTTCAAGCCGGATCCACCTCGCGGGCTGGCTTAATCCAGTTGTTAGACCGCTAGAGATGTTTCGAGAGAGACAGATGATTCTTTGGGGATGGGGCGAGCGAGTGCTGACCTTCGACCTGGCAGAACATGAGTACTGCCAGAGGTGCGAGCAGAAGCAGGACTTCACGCTGCGTCTCAAGTACAAGTACGGACACTTCTATCATCTCTTCGGGTGGGTCATCTCCAAGCAGTACCAGCTCATTTGTCCTGTTTGCTCCCACGGCTGGATAGTTAGCGCTTCGGCGGCAGAAGCGCAGATCGGGTGCAACCCAGTGCCGTTCCATCAAAGATCAGGATGGATCGTCATGCTTGTGCTTGCAGCAATCATTTGGTTTGCAGCCGTGACGTATCGGCATGCGGCCTGACAATTCACTCAAGCCGGAACCACGTCGCGGGTCGGCTTGACCTAGCGATTAGGCCCTATGAAAAAGATTATTGCAGCCCTTGCTTTTCTCCTCTTCGCATCAGGCGTAGCCTGCTCGGCATCCGCTCCAAAAATTGACGTCTCTGGTCTCTCCGAAGCTTCCATGAGCTTCGATCAGGATGGGGTTGGACCATTCCTACATGAGTTGTCTGGCTCTGTCAGTACCAATCTAGACGCCGACGCACTCAAAGAATCAATCGATGCGTTGCCGGTTGAGACAGTGGGCAATTGGGAGTTCTCGGCCACCTTAAATGGTAAACGCGAGCGCTTGGTGGTGGTTGCGTTCAAGGATGACGTGGACGCCCCTGACCTTGCGTTCTACACGTCACCGGAGCTAGCTGCCAAGGTTCAGCAACAACTTGAATCATTTGCGCAGGCTCAGGGGTGGTAGGGCCCAACACCTCATTTAGGCGTTAGGCCGCTCTGCACATGTGCACACATCCGAAATCAACAAAGACGCCGGTTGGATATCGGGCGCTTCGGCGATTGGCTGCGCTACTGGTGGTCTTCGGTGCTTCCGTTACGCTCATCTGGTGGCATCACACCAAAACTCCTTCGCCCTGCGCCACTTTTGCGTCCACCGCAAGAGACCCGGTCGCGTGTCATTCTGGCCTTTGGCTGTTCGGCATGTCCTGGGCGGGGCTTGCCGCTTTTCTGCTTACGCTCTTCGGCGTCTGCTTGCTCTTCTCATGGGCATGGTCCTTGACTCGCCGCAGGCGAAGCTAAAGCCTTAAAATCTGTCCAGTCGCCCAGCGATCCGATCTCCTAGTCACGCCTTACCGCCAAGGAAAGCATGTTCTCCATCTTCAAGAAGAAAGCCGCTCCGTTATTGATCGTTCGCGCCGATGGGCGAGAGTTGTGTCGCGTTGACCAGAGCGATGTCCCGTGTGAGATCAAGCCTTCTGCGTGGTTGAAAGCCGATAGCATCCTGGAGTTTGCCGACTCGGCGGGGGAGGTGCACCGGCATGAACTTGGTACTGCGACCGGATGGTTCCACTTCTCGGTTCGCGTACATCCCAACCTCGGGTGCCAGGCGGACTGCGTCATTTCGCAGACCGAGCAGCTCGATCCGGACGCATTTGCGACCGGCAAGGCATCCGGGATCAGGTTTCAGCCGTTCTTCCTGCCGGGTGCCAGCGTCAACAGTTCCGCCCTTGCGGGCAAGGGGCTGTTTGCCAGGGGGCTGCACTTCAACGGCTTGGTCACAAATAGCAACGTGGTGCTTTCCTGCGAATGCGACCATTGCAAGCGTTCGTTCCTGATCCGCTCCTACCACGCCGGCTTTAGCAACGCGGGATACTTCTACTCGGGGTCTGGCAACTACACCATCACGGTCGATAGCCATCTGCCTGGCAGCCCTGCAGCGCTGTCCGACCCGGATGCCGAAGCGCTTGCTGCGCTGGAAGATGCCCTGCCGTTGGCGCCGGATGGGTCCCGCTACGCCTACCTCAATCCCTTCCGCTGCCCGCATTGCTCCGAGCCTTACATCGATTTTGAGGCGAACCCGGGTTTGCGGGCGGGCGAGTATTACGGGAATTACTTCGAGGGTTCGACGCTACTGCGATACGCGCCGGTGGATGTCTAGCATCCTTCCGGATGGCTCCATTGTTGCGTTGCCGCTGGTCTGGCCTTGCTCGCTAGATAACGCTTCCCTAACGGTTCTGAACCCGCTTGAGCGGGCGTCTAATGACGCGTCGCTTGCTGTAAAACATCGGCCTTTTGGATGTCGTGACTTCACGCTGCCGCTGACCCAGCGCGCAGGCTCCTGTGTTGCAACGCGAGCCCAAGGCATTAAAATGAAGGCCGTGGTGTGTGTCAGTGACCGCCTGCGCAGTGCAGGGCCATCGCCAGGCGGATCGGTTCAACCATCAACGAAGGAATGCTCATGTTGAAACCAGCAGATACCAAGCTCTATTCCAAATTGGTCGGCGCCAGCATTGCCATCGGCGCAGGCCTTGGGGCGGCCCTCGGGGGAGCAATGGGCAACCTGGCTCAAGGGATCGGTCTGGGTCTCTCGCTTGGCTCCGTTTTCGGCATTGCCTTGGCGCGTCGGCGTGGGGCCATCTGACGCCTGCATGAGGTGACAGGGGCATGTCGCTAGGCCGACGGCGCTGTGCCGCTGGGGCTGAGGTTGATTCCGTTTGGTAACCGCTGTGAAATGCGGCCTTGGCAGCGGATCCGCAGCTGTTTCGGTACCGCCCCTCGATGCCGGTCGGCAAGGTACTTTCATGCGCTACCATTCGCCGATGAATATTAGATCGTGTCTTGCAGTGTTCCTGCTCGGTGTCTGTGCATCGGTTTCAGCCCAAGGGATTTCGCCCGCCACCACGCGCGAGGTCGGTCAGCTTTTCAGGGTCCTTGAACACTCCAACTGCGAGTTTTCGCGCAATGGGTCGTGGTACGCGGCGCCGAAAGCCAGCGAACATCTGCAGCGCAAGTACGAGTATCTGCAGAAAAAAGGACTGGTGACGTCCACCGAGTCCTTTATCGAACTTGCCGCCACCAAGAGCAGCATGTCGGGCAAGCCGTATCAGGTGCGTTGCGGCAATGCTGCGCCTGTATCGAGCCAATCCTGGTTCACCGGCAAGCTGCGCAAGCTACGCAAGTAGTCGGCAGGCGTCAGCATCAGGCCCTGCGCTGCGGCATCTGCCTTGCAGCGCCGCCTGTTGTAGGCGCTGGCAACGCCGCTGGACAGTTTCTGTGGACCGGCAGGCCGAAGGCGATGGTTGCACCATCGGCCTTGGAAAACCCGGCGTCAGCTCCGGCGATCAGGCAAGATGACGCGTGGTGCTATCGCGCGCCGAAGATACGCTGATGTAGATCAGGCAACGCGCAGCCGCTGCACTGCACCAGCGCTGCCATCGCGCTCGTCGGCCACAAACGCACTCACTGCATCCTGCAGCTGCGCGGCATGGTCGCCCATGGCGCGTGCGGCGGCGCTGGCGTCCTGCATGCGAGTGACGCCGTCGCGCATGTCCGTATCCACACCGGCGAGGGTGTGATGCACCTGCGCGATGCTGCCCGCCTCTTGTTGTGAGGCGGTGGCGATCCTGCTGAGCGTGCTGCTGACCTGGCCGATGGTGGCGACGATATGCTGCATGCCTTCGCCTGCGTGGCGCACCTGCTGCACGCCGGCCTGCATATGCGTGACCGATTCGCCGATCAGGGTCTTGATCTGGCTGGCGGCGGTGGACGAGCGCAATGCCAGCGCGCGCACCTCGCCGGCGACCACGGCAAAGCCGCGGCCTTCCTCGCCGGCGCGTGCGGCTTCGACCGCGGCATTGAGGGCCAGGATATTGGTCTGGAAGGCGATGCCGTCGATGACCGAGACGATGTCCTGGATGCGGCGCGAGGCCTGTTCCATCTGCTGCATGGTGCCCATCGCCTGGTGCATGGTGTCGCCGCCGCTGCGCGCGGCCTCGGATGCGGCGGCAGTGAGCTTGTCGGCGTCGGCCGCCTGCGCGGTGTGCTGCTGCATGGTGCCGAGCACGGCCTGCATCTGGGTGGCGGTACGGCCCAGGGTGGCCGACTGCCGCTGCACCTGCTGCTCCAGCGCATCGTTGCGGGTGAGGATCTGGCCGGCAGCGTCAGTGATGGCGGTACTGGAGCTGCGGATCTGCGCAATGATGCGCGCCAGCTCGTCGGCGGTGGCATTGGCGTCGCGCTTCATCTGCTCGAACACGCCTTCGCAGTGACGGTCGATGCGCTGCGACAAATCACCACGCGACATCGCCGCCAGCATGCGGCGCATGTCCCGCAGGCTGTCGTCGGTGATGGCGAGGAACTGGTTGACGCCCTCGGCCAGCTGGCCGAGCGTGCCGCCGCTGGCGTGCCCCTGCAGACGGGCGCCGAGCTCGCCACGCGTCGCCTGTGCAATGACGGTGGCCAGCTGTTCTTCCAATGCCAGGTCCTGCGTGCGGTCCTGCCACTCCACCACCACGCCCAGCGAGGCGCCGTCGTGATCGCGGACGGGGGTGATGTTTTCCTGCAGCTGCAGCGCCGCCAGCGCGCGCGTCCTGCTGGTGCCGGCGTCATGCCCGGCCTGCACCGCATCGGCCAGTGCGCTGTGCAGCACCTGTGGGTCGACCTGCGTGCTCAGTTGCTGGAACGACTGGTTGCGATAGATGGCAGCGCCCTGCCCGTCGACGATGGCCACGGCCATTGCCGATGCATCCAGCGCCAGGCGGATACGGCGATTTTCCAGCAGCAGCTGCTGCTGTTGGGCGATGCGCTCTTCCACCTGCACGCTCATGCGCACCAGCGCCTGCGCCAGCGAGCCGCTGCGGAAGGGCTGCTGCAGGATGGCCGGCGGCAAGGTCGCACCGGTGGCCAGGGTGTCGGCCAGTTCGACCAGTGCCTCGGCCTCGTGGTCGAGGGCATCGACCTGGCGGCGCAGTTGAATCGCCATCACGCAGACGAAGGCGGTTTCGACGATCACATAGCCGGCGTGCAGCACCACGATGCCGAAGCCGCTGCCGACAGTGAACGCCTGCACCGGCATGCCACGCGACTGCAGCCAGTAGAACGCCAGGTGATGCACGGCGATGGCGCCTGCGGCGACCACCACCGGCAGCCAGTCGCGGTAGTACAGCAGCAGCGCCAGGATCACGAATACACCGAAGTGCATTTCCACCAGGCCATGCGCCTGCTGGATGGTGGCCGCGACCAGGGCCATCAGCACCAGCGCATTGGTGATGCGGGTCAGCCGCGTACCGGGGTTGGCCTGCACTTGCCAGGCCATCAGCAGCAGGCTGGGCAGCGTGACGGCGACAAACGTGGTCCATTGGCCCTGGTACCAGGCCAGGCCCAGCGAGCCGATGCCCTGCAGCACGGCCAGCCACAGGAACAGCCGGTCGGCCTTGATCGCCAGGCGGGTGGCGTAGGTGGAGGTCGGCGGTGCCGATGCGGACAGTTCCATCATGACAGCGACTCCACGGCACAGGGACAAGGGGACACCAGCGCGGCACCGGGGGTGCGCGCCAGGACATCGGGTAACCAGCGCGACCACTCCGCCGCGCCGGCCGTGCCGCACACGGCGCCACCGTCTGCAGGGCCGGCATAGCGCGGTTGGCCGTCGGCGCCGAGCAGCCACACGGCATAGCCGCTGCCACGCAACGCAGGGGTGTCGAGCATGCGCACCTGCCCGCCACGCGCGCGCACCGCGCTGCTGAGCACGGCCCAGGCACGATCAGCGGCCAGATCGCTACACGCACAGGCGCCTGCGACGCCGATCAGCATCGGCGTCTGCTGCGCGGCCGGCAGGCTGGCCTGGACCTGCGTCCACGCACTTGCCACGTCGTTGGCGTGCGCAGGTGGCGTGGTCCAGGCCACGGCGATCCAGCCGCACCATAGCGCGAGCAGGGCAGCGCCCAGGGTGCGTCGCGTTGAGGCGGACAAGGTGCCGAAGACAGGCATGGCGCGGCGGATTCACGAGATCAGGTGAGCCCTTATCGGATACCGGTGCATGCGCTTGAGCAGGCGTGCGATTGAAATTTGCGATGGCGGTGATAGCGCGCGGCCGGCCCGTGATGCATCAAGGGTTTGCGGGCTGCGGCCCTGATGGTGGCGCCATCGGGCGTTTATCCGGCGCGGGATTTTGTGAGCACCATTTCACAATTGCCATTGGTGCACCGGCGTGCCGGCGGTGCCGCAGAGACGGCGGCGGCAACGTGCGCAGCGGCCATCGCGGCAGCTCGCTGTTGGCGTAAGGCGGCCGTGATGCCCTCACCCGTGGTGTGGATCACACGCCGGACTGCGCCTGTCGACGGCAGCGGCGCACGACACGCCCTCGCCGGGGCTGACCCGCGCTTGAGGGACCGAAGACCGATGCGCCACCAATGCACGAGCAGCCCTTGGCAAACGTGGCATCGGCCCACCGCTGCATCCCTGTCCCGCACACCGACGATCAAGCAGCGCGCCGACCGGCCCACCCGGCAGTCAGCGCCACCAGCTTCCTCTTCATTACGGCAGGCGGATGCTTATGCCATCGCTTCGTCGGCATCCAGCGCAACCGCCGCCTGCTGGGCACGATCGAAGCGTTCGCGTGCGGAGCGGATGGCGGCATGGTTTTCGCCTGCCCAGTTGAGCAGCTGCGAGATCGGGTCGAGCAGCGCCACGCCTAGCTTGGACAAGGCATATTCCACGCTGGGCGGCTTGGTTGCGTAGACCTTGCGGGTGATCATGCCGTTGCGCTCGAGGTTGCGCAGGGTCTGGGTCAGCATCCGCTTGGAGATGTCCGGCACGGCGCGCTGGATGGCGCTGAAGCGGGAGGGACCGGGGATCAGCGTCAGCAGGATCAACATGGTCCATTTGTCGCCGATCTGATCGAGCACGTCGCGCACCGGGCACTTGGTGGCGTCGAACGGCATGCCTTGCAGGGACGGCGGCGGTGGAAACAGAGCAATCGCGTTCACTGGGATATCTCACGGTAACCAGGGGGTGGAAAACTGCCTCCTTGCGGAGGTTTGAACGGCACTGACAATAGGTGCGCGGACCAAGAGTCTAGATAGTAGACCACACCTCTTATCAATACCTACTGGAGTTCACCATGGCACACACCTCCCCCCTGATCCTCGTCACCGGCGCCAGCGGGCAGCTGGGCGCATTGGTGGTCGAAGCACTGCTGGCGCGTGTCCCGGCCGCACGGATCGTAGCAACGGCCCGCGATACAGCGTCACTCGCGCAGTTCGCAAAACGCGACATCAACGTGCGTCGCGCCGACTATGCGGACCCGCAGAGCCTGGACCAGGCCTTCGCGGGCGTGGGCCGGGTGCTGCTGGTGTCGTCCAACGCGGTGGGCGAGCGCGTGCCGCAGCACCGCAACGTGATCGAGGCGGCCAAGCGCGCCGGCGTGGACCTGCTGGCCTACACCAGCGTGCTGCACGCCGATACCAGCACGCTGTCGCTGGCACCCGAGCATGTCACCACCGAAGCGCTGCTGCGCGACAGCGGCGTGCCGCATGTGCTGCTGCGCAATGGCTGGTACACCGAGAACTACACCGGTTCGATCGCGGCTGAAGTGGCGCATGGCGCGGTGATCGGCAGCGCCGGCGAGGGCCGGATCAGCGCGGCCACGCGCGCCGACTATGCCGAGGCCGCCGCAGCGGTGCTGGCCGCCGACACGCCGCAGGCCGGCAAGGTCTACGAGCTGGCCGGCGATACCGCCTTCACGATGGCCGAGTACGCCGCCGAGGTGGCGCGGCAGTCCGGCAAGCCGGTGGCCTACCACGACCTGCCCGAAGCCGACTACGCGGCGGCGTTGGTGCAGATCGGCCTGCCGGCCGCCTTCGCACAGGTGCTGGCGCAATGCTCGGCGTCCTCGCGTGGCGGCAGCCTGTTCGACGACAGCCACACGCTGAGCCAGCTGATCGGCCGCCCGACCACGTCGCTGCCCGATGCGGTGGCGGCGGCGTTGCAGGCGGCGCCGGCCGGCTGAGGCGAGCCCTGGCATCGCGCTGCTTGACACCCTGCAGCAGCACTGGCCCGGCAACCTGCCAGGCGTTGAGTGATCCGGCGAAGGTGGGCGACGACCCGCCTTCGCCCCGCTCTGATTCACCGCCCCCTCGCCCGCTCGCGCGAGAGGCAACCGCCGCGCCGCGGCCCTGTACGGCGTGCGGCTACGGCCTTGCACGGACACCCGCATCCTGCTTCACCGTCTCCGCGTGGCCCTGCGTGGCCTGGTGCCAGCATGGCACCACAGGCGCCCGGCGCCCGACCTGCGCGCCGATGGGCCCGCCTTCCGTGCGTCGCACAACTGACACGCGCCGGACACGCAGCTGACACAGCCTTGCGCCTTGCAGGCTGCCGATGTCACCAAACTGACATCAAATCTAAATATAACTGCACGCATTGCCGCACCGTCAGGACGACCGGTCGCCCTGGTGGCGTGCCGGTGCCGTGTTCGCCGCCCCGCCGGGCAGCGCCGGCCTGATGCTGCCGCCGACCCGTTTCCCTTGCACGAGCCGGACCCATGAAAAAACGCAATCTCGCCACCGTCCTGTACGCCCTCAGCGCAACCGCCAGTGGCAGCACGCTGGCTGCCGAGCTGGAGCTGTACGTAGACCGCAAGACCAAGCAGATCTTCGCCGAGCCGGCCCCGGGCCGCGACAAGCTGGGTAAGTTCGTGCAGGTGGACGAGAATGGCAAGCTGCCGGCGTCGGCGATGCCGGCCGCCCCGGCATTGCCGCCCGCCCCTGCAGCGCCAGTGCCAGCCGATACCGCCATCGCCCAGGCCGCACCTGCGCCCGTGCCCGCACCAGCGCCGGCCAAGGCCAGCGAAGCCGGCAAGAAGTGGTACGACAAGCTGAGCCTGCGCGGCTACACGCAGATCCGCTACAACCAGGGCATCGGCGGCGACGCGCAGGATCTGCGCGCGCCGGGCGACCGCTTTATCGGCAACGACCAGAGCCTGGGCATCCGCCGCGCGCGCCTGGTGCTAAGCGGCGATCTCAACGAGCACGTGTCGCTGTACTTCCAGCCGGACTTTGCGAGCACGCCGACCGGGTCGACCACCTCCAACTTCGCGCAGCTGCGCGATGCGTATGCCGACATCTACTTCGACAAGAAGCGCGAGTACCGCGTGCGCGTGGGCCAGTCGAAGATGCCGTATGGCTGGGAGAACCTGCAGTCCAGCCAGAACCGTCTCACGCTGGACCGCGCCGACGCACTCAACTCCGGCCTGCGCGACGAACGCGATATCGGTGCGGTGTTCTACTACAGCCCCACCGTGGCCAAGGGCCGCTTCCAGGACCTGGTCAAGTCAGGCTTGAAGGGCTCGGGCGACTACGGCGTGATCGGTGCCGGCGTGTACAACGGCCAGGGCGCCAACCGCGCCGAGCGCAACGACAGCATGCATGCGGTGGTGCACGCCACCTACCCGTTCAAGTTCGCCAACGGCCAGTACCTGGAAGTGGGTGCCGACGCCTACAGCGGCCGCTTCGTGCCGACCGCGGCGGCGGTCAACATCGGTGGACGCAGCTTCACCCCGGCCATCACCGACCCGAACGGCTACACCGACCAGCGCGTGGCCGCGCACATCATCTACTACCCGCAGCCGTTCGGCCTGCAGGCCGAGTGGACGGTAGGCCGCGGCCCGGAGCTGGATGTTGCACAGCGGCGCATCCGCACCCGCTCGCTGAGCGGCGGTTATGTGCAGGCGATGTACAAGCACGATGGCAGCTACGGCACCTTGCTGCCGTACCTGAAGTGGCAGACCTACCGCGGCGGATCCAAGTTCGATACCAATGCGCCGCGCATGCGCCTGGACGAAGTGGAAGCCGGCGTCGAGTGGCAGCCGATGGATGCGCTGGAACTGGTGTTCGCCTATTCGAAGATGAAGCGCACCGACGTCACCACCGCGCCGTACCCGGTGGTGGAAGGCGACCTGCTGCGGCTGCAGCTGCAGGTCAATTACTGACCCCTGCCCGCCGATGGAAAACAAACAAGCCCCCGCATGCGGGGGCTTGCTCGTTGTTGCTTCACCGGTCGTGACCAGCCGTGGCGGCGGCAGGATCGTACTCGCCTCGGCCCTGGTGCCTTGACCGCCGATCCAGTGCCGGCACCGGCGTGCTAGCGGGCTGCCAGCTCTCCACGAATGATCTCTGCGCCCGCACTGAGTGCCTTGAGCTTGCCCCTTGCGACGTCCCGGGCAAGCGGCGCCATCCCGCAGTTGGTGGACGGGTAGAGCTTGTCGGCATCGACAAAGCGCAGCGCCTTGCGCAGCGTCTCGGCCACCTCCTGCGGTGTTTCGACGGTATTGCTCGCCACGTCGATGGCCCCGACCATCACCTTCTTGCCGCGCACCAGTTCGATCAGATCGATCGGCACGTGCGAGTTGTGGCACTCCAGCGAGATGATGTCGATCGACGATGTCTGCAGCTTGGGAAACGACTCTTCATACTGGCGCCACTCCGAGCCCAGGGTCTGTTTCCAGTCGGTATTGGCCTTGATGCCGTAGCCATAGCAGATATGGACGGCGGTCTCGCACTTGAGCCCTTCGACCGCGCGTTCGAGGGTGGCCACCCCCCAGTCGTTGACCTCGTCGAAGAAGACATTGAAGGCCGGCTCGTCGAACTGGATGATATCCACGCCGGCCGCTTCGAGCTCCCTGGCTTCCTCATTGAGGATCTTGGCAAATTCCCATGCCAGCTTTTCGCGGCTTTTGTAGTGCGCATCAAACAGGGTATCGATCATCGTCATGGGACCGGGCAGCGCCCATTTGATCGGCTGCCGGGTCTGCTGGCGCAGGAACCTGGCATCGTCCACGAAGACGGGCTTGGGGCGGCTGACCGCGCCAACCACGGTCGGCACGCTGGCGTCGTAGCGATTGCGAATCCTGACGGTTTCGCGCTTTTCGAAATCGACGCCGCTGAGGTGTTCGATGAAGGTGGTGACGAAATGCTGGCGGGTCTGCTCGCCATCACTGACGATATCGATGCCGGCATGCTGCTGTTCCTGCAGCGACAGGCGCAATGCGTCCTGCTTGCCTTCGATCAGTTCGGCGTCCTGCAGCTTCCAGGGAGACCAGAGTTTTTCCGGCTGCGCGAGCCAGGAAGGCTTGGGCAGGCTACCGGCGGTAGATGTGGGGAGCAGCTTTTTCATGATGAGTGGTGTCTTGCGTTCCTGTTGGTTAGACAGCGTGGCTGGAGGCCCACTGCGCGAGCATCGTCCCGTAGGGCCTGATGAAGTGCTCTTCGGTGAATTTCCCCTGCGTCACCGCGAGCTGGCTGCGCTCTTCGCGGTCGTAGACGATCTGGGTAGCGGAATAATCCTGGTGCTTCAGGCTCGGCTGGTAGATGGCCCCTGCCGCGGAATTGGCGTTGTAGATCTCTGGCCGGTAGATCTTCTGGAACGTTTCCATGGTGCTGATGGTGCCGATCAGCTCGAGGTTGGTGTAGTCGTTGAGCAGGTCGCCGATAAAGTAAAAAGCCAGCGGGGCAACGCTGTTCGGCGGCATGAAATAGCGCACCTGCAGGCCCATCTTGGCGAAATACCGATCGGTCAAGGAGAAGTCGTCCTGCCGGTATTCGATGCCCAGGATGGGATGCCGGTTTCCGGTTCGGTGATAGAGCCTGCTGGTGGAGACGCTGATGCAGATGACCGGCGGTTTGGTGAAACGCGCCGTGTAGGCGTCCGAGTCCACGAAGTGCTTGAACAGCGTTCCGTGCAGGCTGCCGAAATCGTCCGGGATGCTGAAGCCGGACGCATCCTGATTGTGCGCTGGCAGCAGCACGCTGAAATCGTAGTCGCGCACGTAGGAGGAGAAGTTGTTCCCTGCAATGCCCTCGATGCGCGCGCCGGTGGTCTTGTCGAGGATGCTGGGCTTCAGGATCTCGATCAGCGGAAAGGCATCGCTGCGTTCGCGCGCATCGATGTGCATCTGGACCGAGATGATGTCCAGTTCGACAGCGTAGCGGTCGCGCCCGGGGTTATCCCAATGCGCCAGGTCGTTGCAGCGGTTGTCGATCATCGCAAGCGTGTTACGCAGGTTTTCCTGCCGACGCTGCCCTCTGGCCAGGTTGGCAAAGTTGGTCGTGTTGCGCGTATTGGCCGCGGGACGGTAGTCCTCGTCAAACCGGACGCTGTTGATGCTGAAGGTGAATTCTTGAGTCATTGCAAGCTGACGCCTTGTTTCCGAGTTGAATACGAGCGCAGTTCTCGGCGCAGGTATGGATACCCGCCGGGTGGATGCCGCCACTCCGGACCGGCCGGCAATCACCCACCGATCCTGTGGCCGGCGACGGGTGTGGCGGCCCGCCGAGCAGCTGTGGGCTGGATGGCCTCAGGCCGCAGCCACGTCTTCTGCAGCGATGGCACGTGCCTGCCGCGTCAATGCGATCAGCGGCAGTGCCCGCTGCACCGCCAGCCTGGCCCGCTCGGCCAGGGCCTCGTTGTGCACGCGGTAATCCAGGAAATCGCGGTCGGTGGCGTAAACGCCCAGTGGCAACGTGCGTGCCTGGAAGAAGCTGAAAAGCGGCCGCAACTGGTGGTCGATCACCAATGCATGGCGCTCGCTGCCACCGGTTGCCGCCAGCAGCACCGGCGTGTCGATCAAGGCATCCTGATGGATGAAGTCGAAGAAGTGCTTGAACAGCCCGGTGAAGGAGCCGCGATAGACCGGCGTGGTCACCACCACGACGTCGGCCTGCTCCACCGCCGACAGTGCCTGCTCCACCGTTGCCGGCAGCTGCGAGCGCCACACTGCACCGGCAAACTGCGGTGCCAGCGCCCCGAGTTCGACCAGCTGTTGCTCGCACGGCACGGCCTCGGCGATCAGGCCCAGCAGGTGCTCGGCCAGGGCGACGGCCTTGGAGGGGCGCTGCAGCCCGCCGGAGACCGCGACGACGCGGAGGGGATGTGGCACGTTGACAGTCATGCGGGGTCGACCTGAAACGACGAACCCCGATGCTAGGGCTCGCATTCAATGAAGTAAAATGGTGTTATTTCAACAATCCATGAATTCGGATCATCTGAATGCTTGAGCGCATCCATCTCACCATCGTCCAGCAGGTCGAGCAGCAGGGCTCGCTGACAGCCGCCGCAGGTGTGCTGAACCTGACCCAGTCGGCGCTGAGCCACAGCATGAAGAAGCTGGAGCAGCAGCTGGGCACCGACGTGTGGCTGCGCGAAGGCCGCAACCTGCGCCTGACCCAGGCGGGCCAGTACCTGCTGGCAGTGGCCAACCGGGTGCTGCCGCAACTGGACCTGGCCGAAGAGCGCCTGGGGCAGTTCGCGCAGGGCGAACGCGGCGCCCTGCGCATCGGCATGGAGTGCCATCCCTGCTACCAGTGGCTGCTCAAGCTGGTGGCGCCCTACCTGGCCACCTGGCCGGACGTGGATGTGGACGTCAAGCAGAAGTTCCAGTTCGGCGGCATCGGCGCGCTGTTCGGCTACGAGATCGACCTGCTGGTCACGCCCGACCCGCTGTACAAGCCCGGGCTGCGGTTCGAGCCGGTGTTCGACTACGAGCAGGTGCTGGTCGTGGCCAAGGGCCATGCGCTGGCGTCGGCGGCCTACGTCAAGCCCCAGCAGCTGACCCGGGAGGTGCTGATCAGCTATCCGGTGGACCTGGAGCGCCTGGACATCTACAGCCAGTTCCTGCTGCCAGCCGGGGTCACGCCCCGGCGCCACAAGGCCATCGAGACCACCGACATCATGATGCAAATGGTCGCCAGCGGCCGCGGCGTGGCCGCGATGCCACGCTGGCTGGTGGAGGAATATGCGTCCAGGATGGACGTGGTGCCGGTGCGGCTGGGCGCGCGCGGCATCCCCAAGCAGATCTTCCTGGGCGCACGCGAGGCGGATATCGCCGTCGACTACCTGCGTGCCTTCATCGAACTGGCGCGCCAGCCCGCCAATGGCACCGCCAACACCACCGCCGACACAACGACCACTCCGCCGGGAGCCCACTGATGGACAGCATCGCCACGCGCACGCCACTGCCACTACCTGCCGGCCACGACAAGGTCTTGCTGCATTCCTGCTGCGCGCCATGCTCGGGTGAGGTGATGGAGGCCATGCTGGCGTCCGGCGTCGACTACACCATCTTCTTCTACAACCCCAACATTCACCCGCGCAAGGAATACGAGCTGCGCAAGGACGAGAACATCCGCTTTGCGCAGCAGTGCGGCGTGCCCTTCGTCGATGCCGACTACGATCGGGACAACTGGTTCGAGCGGGCCCGCGGGATGGAGAACGAACCCGAACGCGGCATCCGGTGCACGATGTGCTTCGACATGCGGTTCGAACGCACCGCGCTGTATGCGCACGAACATGGCTTTCCGGTGATCACCAGCTCCCTGGGCATCTCGCGCTGGAAGAACATGCAGCAGATCAACGACTGCGGCGTTCGCGCTGCGGCCAGGTATCCCGGCCTGATGTACTGGGAGTACAACTGGCGCAAGGGCGGCGGTTCCTCGCGCATGGTCGAGATCAGCAAGCGCGAGAACTTCTACCAGCAGGAATACTGCGGCTGCGTCTACTCGCTGCGCGACACCAACCGGCACCGCGCCGAAAGCGGTCGCAATCGCATACAACTGGGCGTGAAATTCTATGGCGATGGGGAACAGCAAGACTGAATGCCTCGCCAGGGCAACGACGCTGTCCGGGATCTCAGTCTGTGTCATGGCGCCCTTCCCGCTCGCCCAGGGCCCACGTAGCGGCGCCACCCAATGACCACCAACGCACGGCAAGATCGTTTGACTCATCCGCACACGCCACGCCTGGCCAGCACCATCACCGATGCCTATTCCCTGGAGGTCAGCGCAACCGACATTGCCGGGCTGAGCGCAGCGGCGCCCGCGCTCATGCGTGGCGCGACCATTGCTATCCCCTACCTGCCCAACCAGGACGACGCCGCGCGGCTGGCCGCCGCATGCATGGTGCGCAAGCTCGGCTTTGCGCCCATGCCGCACCTGTCCGCGCGCCGCATCGGCTCGCGCGACGCACTGCACGCCTTCGTCAGGCGCGCCGTCGATGAGGCTGGCGTCGAGCGTTGCCTGGTGATCGCGGGCGATCCACCGTCGCCGATCGGGCCATTTCCGGACAGCGTGTCGCTGATCGACACCGGGGTCTTCGAGCGCTGCGGCATCCGGACCATCGCCGTGGCAGGGCATCCGGAAGGACATCCGGGCATGCCCGCAAGCGAGCGCTGGGATGTGCTGGAACGCAAGTGTCGCAGCATCGCCGAGCGCGGCATGGCACCGCTGATCGTCACCCAGTTCGCCTTCGATGCCGACCTCGTGCTGACGTGGTTGCACGCGCTGCGCGCGCGTGGCATCGCACACCCCGTGCGGGTGGGCGTGCCTGGTCCCGCCGGCGTGGCGGTGCTTGCACGCTATGCCGCACGCTGCGGTGTCGGCGCCTGCGCCGCGATGCTGTCCAAGTACGGCATCTCGCTGGGCAAGCTGTTGGGCACCGCCGGGCCGGATCGCTTTGTCGATTGCCTGGCCACCGGCCTCACCGGAGCGCATGGAGAGGTCAGCCTGCACTTCTTCCCGTTCGGCGGCATCGCGCAGACGGTCGCGTGGGTGGAGCAGTACCGCGCCCGCACCGCGCCGCACCGCGCCGACTGACACCTGCCGGGCACGCCGCGCGTCATCGGCCGCAGACCTCGAATGGGCGAGCACGAACGTGCGGGTGGGCGAGCTGTCCACGACCTGGATCACAGTCTGGAATGCTTCATTTCTGTGGCTGTGCTTGCGGCGCGCCGGGTGCTGCAGCGCACAGCGGACCTGTCACACGGGCGCGGTATAACCATCGGCGAATCGCGGCGAGGGGGCGCTGCATCCGGTGTCGTTGCACTGCGCGACGGCATCGCTTCTGCAACGTTCAAGGAGAGATGTCGCCATGCCGAAGCCGTCGCTGTTGTCCTTGCTGTGCACCCTGTCGCTGGTTTCCCTGCCGCTTGCCGCGGCCGAGCTGCAGCCCAAACAACTGGCTGGCCCGCCGGAGGAGTTCGCGCAGATGCGCGCACCCGACCCGGCCGAGTCGGCGATTCTGTCCAAGAGCGCCTTGCTGCCGGTGGAATTGACGCCAGCCGGCAACTCCGCACGCTGGCAAGGCACGCTGCCGGTGGAAAACGGCCATCTGCGTTTCATGGTGCTGGCCGGTGACCAACCGTGGGAGGCGGCGGTGACTGCACCACGCATTGCCGGCGCGCGCGCGGCCGCCGTTGCTCCGCAACTGCAGGCGCAGCGCACGCTGCTGGGCACCGCAGAAAGCGGCACCAGCGGCATGCGCTATGCGGTGGAATCGGCGCAGAACGGAGCGTGGTCGCTGACCCTGCAATCGGCAACGCCGGTGGCGCAACGCGGCTATGTGCTGATGGAAGGCGATGCACGCACACAGCTGGCCTCGTACCCGCGCCATCGCCGGCAGCAGGTCGGCCAGACGCTGACGCTCAACGCACTGCTCAGCGGCAACGATGCGCGCGGTGCGACCCTGCTTGCCGCACAGGCCGGGCAGATCGACACAGCGAGCCTGCGCGTGATCGATCCGCAAGGGGGCATCCGCACGCTGCCGATGGCAGACGACGGGCAACACGACGATGGTGCTGCCGGCGACGGCGTGTATGGCGGCACGTTCCAACCGACGGCCGAAGGCACCTGGATTGCGCAGGTGATGGTGCGCGGTCACGACCAGGCCGGGCAGCCATTCGTGCGGACCAGCGAGCACGTGTTGCCGGTGCTGGACACCTCGCTGCGCCTGCTCGGCAATGCCCTGAGCGCACGTGCGGCCGACGGCACACGGCTCAACATTGCCTTGCCCATCGCCGCACGCGGCAAGGCCCCGTCGCATTACCGCGTGTTCGGCCAGGTCTGGGGCACCGATGCCAAGGGCAGGCAGGTGCCGGTGGCATGGATCGGCGGCATGTTGACGCCGCAGCAAGGCCAGCTGCCGTTGAGCCTGGACGAACGCTGGATCGCGCGTGCCGGCGCGCGTGCGCCGTTCACGCTGCGCGGGCTGCGTATCGAAGATCCGGACCATTACATCCCGCTGGTGCAGGCCGACACGCTGCCGTTGCAGCTGCCCGCGTTGCGCCGTGCCAGCATCGCGCGGTCTGCCGGTGCCATCGACGAAAGCATGCGCATGGGGCCGCGCCCGACAACGCTGGCCCGCGCCAGTGCGATGGCGCAGCCGCAGGCCACGGGGTCGCAACTGGTGCTGGTACATGGCTATTGCTCCAACGGCGTGTGGCCGCAGGCGCAGTTCACCAACGCGTCCTCGTTCCTTGATGCCAAACAGAACCGCAGCAACGACCAGTTCGCACAGCGCTTGGCGCAGTTCGCCAGTCAGTGGTCCTCGTTCGCGACGGTGGCGCACAGCCAGGGCGGCATGGCCGCGCTGCATCTGTATACCTACTACTGGAGCGGGCTGGATAACGCCACCGGTGGGCGGGTGATGCAGTCGGTCGGCACGCCCTACCAGGGCACCAATCTGTCCGGCATCCTGGCGGCCGTGGGCTCGTGGTTCGGGGTGGGCTGCGGCACCAATACCGACCTGACCTACGACGGCGCCAAGGCCTGGCTGGCCGGCATTCCGGCCGATGCGCGCGCCAAGGTGAACTACTACACCACCTCGTTCGCCAAGACCAACTGGTACACCAACGACTACTGCAACGCCGCTTCGGACCTGGTGTTGAACGACCCGGAAGACGGCACCGTGGAGCAGGTCAACGCGCAGCTGCCGGGTGGCGTGAACCGTGGCCACACCACCGGGCAATGCCACACCACCGGCATGCGCGACCCGGCGCAGTATCTGGACGCAAGCCGCAATGCAGTGATGAACGCCAACGCCGCGAAGTGATGCGGCATCCATTGCAGGGTCCGTGGCCGCCCACCACGCACGCCGTACATGCGTGCGTGGTGGTTCCGATGCGGCCTGCCGCCTCGGCTCCCGCGAAGGTAGGCGGACAAGCCCGCGCTGCGACGAGGTCCGCGTGATGCGGGCAGCGCACACCGCGCTGCCCGCCATCCACCGCCTGCATGGGCTGCACGGTCCCGACGACGACATTGACGAGCCTGCACCCCACCCTTCGTAGGAGCGTGCCAGCGCGCGACGCACATTGCCGAAGAGTCACCGACTGCAGGTCGGTGACCCAGCACACTCACACCCTCAACCAACGCGTCGACACCGCCACGCCCACCATCAACACCGCGACACCGAGCAGGGCGCCGACCAGGCCGATGCCATGCGCGGCGAAACCGATCAGTGCCGGCCCGGCCAGGATGCCGGCGTAGCCCAGGGTGGTGACCGCGGTGATGGCGATGCTCTCCGGCATGCGCGTCTGGTTGCCGGCCAGCGAGAACAGGGCCGGCACGATATTGGCGCAGCCCAGGCCGACCAGCACGTAACCGGCCAGCGAGGCCTGCCACGGGCTCACCAGCGTGAGCACCAGGAAGCCGGCGCTGGCCAGCAGCGCGCCCACCACGATCGAGCGGATGCGCCCCAGGCGCTCCACCACCGCATCGCCGAGCAGGCGCGTCACCGTCATGGTCAATGCAAACGCGACATAGCCCACGCCGGCGGTGCTCGGGGCAACCTGGTGCACATCGGCCAGGAACACCGAGCTCCAGTCCAGGATGGTGCCTTCGGCCAGAAACACCACAAAGGCCAGGATGCCGATGAACAATACGATGCCTCTGGGCAGGGCCAGCAACGGCCCCTGCTGCGCCACGCGCTCGGTCCGCCAATGGCGCACCGACAGCACGCCGACCACGAGCATGGCGATCACCCCGGCGAGCGCCGCGCTCAGCGGGGAAACCCGCGCCGACAGCAGCAAGGTCATCGCGCCGGCACCGACGAAACCGCCGATGCTGAAGAACGCATGGAATCCGGACATCATCGCGCGCCGGGCATCGCGCTCGACCACCACCGCCTGCATGTTCATCGCGCAATCCATCGCGCCCACGCCGGCACCGAACACGAACAGCACCGCGCCCAGCATCCACGGATTGGCGACAACGGCCAGCAGCGGCAGGCTGAGGCAGATCAGCGCCGCCGTCCCCGCCATGACCGCACGGAAGCCGAAGCGAGCCGACAAGGCACCGGCCAGCGGCATCGCCAGAAACGAGCCTGCCCCCAGGCACAACAGGATCAGGCCGAGCGCGCCATCGTCCACGCCGGTCCTGGCTTTGGCAAACGGCACCAGCACCGCCCAGATCGCGGCAGCAAAGCCGGGAATGAAGAACGCCGCGCGGGTGGCGTGCTGTTGCGCGCGAGCGCTGGAGCCGGGGACAAGCGACATGCAGGCAATTCCAGAAGGGAGCGGCGAACCGAGTGCGACGGTGGGCGCCAGGCCGGCGCGTTCGCGGGCCGTGGGGTGGCTTGAGCACCACGCCACATGCGTGCTGCAAGCGTCCCCGCGCCATGCGCAACGGTGCGCTAGCGAAACACCACCGTGCGATGGCCATTGAGCACGATGCGGTGTTCGACATGGCGACGCACCGCACGCGCGAGCACCAGCGATTCGGTGTCGCTCCCCAGCCGCACCAGGTCGCGCGGTGTCATCGCGTGATCCACGCGCGCCACGTCCTGTTCGATGATCGGGCCTTCGTCCAGGTCTTCGGTGACGTAGTGCGCGGTGGCACCGATGATCTTGACCCCGCGTGCGTGCGCCTGGTGATACGGCTGCGCGCCCTTGAAACTGGGCAGGAAGCTGTGATGGATATTGATCGCGCGCCCCGCCAATGCGCGGCACAACGCCGGCGACAGGATCTGCATGTAGCGCGCCAGCACCACCAGATCGATCTGCAGCGCTTCGATGAGGGCAAGCAGCTGCGCTTCCTGCGCAGCGCGCGTGTCGGCGCTCACCGGCAGATGGTGGAAGGCGATGCCGTAGGAGGCGGCCAGCGGCGCGAAATCGGCGTGGTTGGACACCACGGCGGCGATATCCACCGGCAATTGCCGGCTGTGCATGCGGAACAGCAGATCGTTGAGGCAATGCCCCTGCTTGCTCACCAGCACCAGCAGCCGGGCGCGACGGCGCGCATCGTGCAGCTGCCAGTCCATCTGGAATTCCTCGGCCAGCTGCGCAAAGCGGCGTTCCAGCCCGGCAATCTCGGTGCCCGGCGGCTTGTCGAAGTGCACGCGCAGGAAGAAGCGGCCACTCTCGTCGTCGCCGAACTGCTGTGCGTCGAGGATGTTGCAGGCCAGGTCGAACAGCAGGCCGGTTACGCGATAGACGATGCCGGTGCGGTCGGGGCAGGACAGGGTGAGGATGTAGTCGGAGCGCATCGGCACAATGATAGCCAATGCACCCGGCTGCGGGCGCAGTGCTTGCGCCCGTAACTTTCCCGTGCGGCTCAGCGCGGCGGCAGGCGCAGCATCAGTCGGCGGTTGATGTCATCCAGTTGCGCCATCGATGCCTCCACCGAGGTCTCCATCGCTTCCTGGGTGGTGATGTGCGCACGCAGATGCGCAGGGTCGGCCAGTTCGCCACGCACCAGGAACACGTTCTCGCCCACCTCGCCGACGTGCCGGCTGAGCACCACGTAATCCACCTGGTCGAAGCCATGCTGCTTGGCCAGCGGCAGCAGGCGCGCGGCCATGCGCACACTGGCCTCGTCGGTGGGTTTGTCCAACTCGGCATCAAGTACGGCCACCGCTTCGCGGATCTGCGCAAACAGATAGTGGTCCGGATGCTCGGGATGGTCCGGGCCCACCGGGCCCTGGTCGACGACCGGTGCGGCGGTCATCGTCTACCACCGGCGCAGCGCAGTGCGCGCGGTGTGCGCCCGGTCGAACCGAGCGTGATATGCAGGTGTCGCATCGCATCCTCCCTGGAGCGGCGGCTGTCACGAGCCGGCATTTTAGAAGGTCTGCTGCATGTTTAGGTGAGTGAGAGATGGGCTGTGCTGCTTTGAAGCGACGCGGCCTGAGCGTGGGCGGCAGATGTCGCTGACAGCATGCGACATCTGCTGCATGGGCTTCGCCCCGTGCCCTCACCTTGACCCCCGCTCCGCGCCCCCTGCCCGCGCTGGAGCGCGGGCGCTTCAAGGCACGCACGCCAGTGACGCGCAAGCGGTGCCTTCCCGCCTCGCCGAGAGCGTGGCTAGCTCCGCCTTGCGGATGCGGCGATCAGGCCTGCCCTGCCCGCCGCGCCGATACCTCTGCCAGCACGGCCCAGTCGGCATTGCCGTCGCCATGGGCGATCGCCTCGTCCAGGCCGGCGCGCAGCAACTCGCCCAGCGGCATCGGCACCTGCTTGTCGGCACCGGCCTGGATCGCCAGGTCCACGTCCTTGCGCCCCAGGGTGGCGGTGAAGCCGGCCGGCAGATAGGCGCGCTGCATGATCAGGCGGCCATAGCCCTGGTACGCGGGTGCGGCGAACAGGGTGCTGGTGAGCATGCCCAGGAACTGGGTGGCGTCCACGCCGTGGCCGCGTGCCAGCGCGCTGGCTTCGGCCATGGCGCCGATCGCGCTGGCCAGGCAGAAGTTGGCCGCCAGCTTGACCGCATTGGCCTGCTCGGGGGTGCGGCCGATCTCCCAGGTGCGTAGACCGAGCACGTCGAACATCGGCTGCACGCGCGCCAACGCTGCCTCGTCGCCGGCGGCCAGGATGTTGAGCTTGCCGGCTTCGGCCACATCGACGCGGCCAAGCACCGGTGCGGCCACGTAGGCCACGCCGCGCTCGGCATGCAGGGCGGTCAACTCGTGCGCCAATGCCACCGAGATGGTGGCCATGTTGACGTGCACGCTGCCGGCCGGCAGCGCGTCCAGCACGCCATGCTCCAGCAGGGTCGCGCGCACCGCGTTGTCGTCGGCCAGCATCGAAAACAGCAGCGGGCCATGCGCGGCGTCGCGCGGTGCATCCACCACCGTGGCGCCGGCTTCGCGCAGCGATTGCGCGCGCCCGGGCGAACGGTTCCACACACTCAGTTCGAACCCTCCGCGCAGCAGGTTGTGCGCCATCGGCAGGCCCATCGTGCCCAAGCCCAGAAATCCTATCGGCATCTGTTTTCCTTATTCGATCTTGCGTCAAGAGCGGCAATCCAGACACCGCACGCTCTGCTTCTTTACCACTCCCCGCGTTAATCAGCTGGCGAACACGCCACGCGCCTCACGCGGCTCGCAGCGCAGGTATTGCGGCGCGGGTGCGACCGACGCACCAAGTGCAGCGGCCGCATGCCACGGCCAGCGCGGGTCGTACAGGATGCCGCGCGCCAGCGCGATCGCATCGGCCTGGCCGTCCTGCAGGATCGCCTCGGCCTGCGCCGGCTCGGTGATCAGGCCCACGCCGATCACCGGCGTGTTGACCTGCGCCTTGATCTGTTGCGCAAACGGAATCTGGTAGCCCGCCTGCACGGGAATCTGCTGGCGCGGATCCAGCCCGCCGCTGGAGACATGGATGTAGTGCGCACCGCGCGCATCCAGCGCCTTGGACAAGGCGATGCTCTGCTCGACATCCCAGCCGCCCTCCACCCAATCGGTGGCCGAGATGCGCACGCCGATGGCGATCTTGTCCGACACCGCCGCGCGCACCGCATCGAAGATGCGCAGCGTCAGCCGCATGCGGTTTTCCAGCGAACCGCCATAGGCATCGCTGCGCTGGTTGCTCAGCGGCGACAGGAACTGATGCATCAGATACCCGTGCGCGGCATGCAGCTCGATCAACTCAAGACCCAGGCGTTCGGCGCGCTGCGCCGCATCGACGAATGCCTGCACCACCGCATCGATACCGGCATCGTCCAATGCCTGCGGCAGCGGCTGGCCGTCACCGAACGCCAGCGCCGATGCGGACACGGTCTGCCAGCCATGCGCGTGATCCGGCGCGATCGCCGCGCCGCCGTTCCACGGCAGATCGGTGGAGGCCTTGCGCCCGGCGTGCGCCAGTTGGATGCCGATCGGCATCGGCGACCAGCGCCGCACCGATTGCAGTACCTCATCCAGCGCCTGCTCGGTGGCATCGTCGTACAGGCCAAGGTCCGCATAGGAGATGCGCCCCTGCGGCTGCACCGCGGCCGCTTCCAGGATCAGCAGGCCGGCACCGGATTGCGACAAGGTGCCCAGATGGATGCGGTGCCAGTCGCTGGCGCGGCCGTCCTGCGCGGAGTACTGGCACATCGGGGCGACGACGATCCGGTTGGCGAGCGCAAGCGGACCGAAGCGGATGGGGGAGAACAGCTGGCTCAAGAGGACATCCACAGATGACACGGGGGTGCCCATTGCACTGCGCCGCGCGCGTGGGCACAACCGCTGCGATGGATCACTGCGTCATGCCGAGCGCGCACTGGCGTCATCGATGCTGCGTGCAAGCAACGGGTCGAACGGCGCGTGCAGGAATGCCAACGCCTGCGCGCACGACTGTTCGACCTTCAGGCTGAGCAGCTCGTCCGCGCGGGTGCGCCCGAAGTTGAGTGCGGCGATCGGCAGGCCGTTGCGTGCAGCGGTCTGCACGAAACGAAAACCCGAATACACCATCAGCGACGAGCCCACCACCAGCACTGCATCGGCCGCCTGGAGATGCGCAAACGCACGCTCCACACGCTCGCGCGGCACGTTCTCGCCAAAGAACACCACATCCGGCTTCAGCACGCCGCCACACACCGGGCACGGCGGCACCGCAAAATGGTCGAAGGCCACATCGTCCAGGTCCGCATCGCCATCGGGCGCCTGCGCCGCGTCCAGGTCGGCCCAGCCGGGGTTGGCCTGTTCGAGCAGCAGCTGGAAGTCGGTACGCGGCATGCGCCGCTCGCAGCCCATGCAGCGCACCACATCGAGCCGGCCATGCAGGTCGATCACCGCCTGGCTGCCGGCCGCCTGGTGCAGGCGATCGACGTTTTGCGTCAGCAGCACTTCCAGCTGGCCGCGCGCTTCCAGTGCGGCCAGTGCGTGATGGGTGGCGTTGGGCCGCGCCAGGCCGAAACGCGGCCAGCCGACCAGGCTGCGCGCCCAGTAGCGCTGCCGCGTGGACAGCTCGCCCATGAAGGCCTGGAACGTCACCGGTTGCGGGCGCTTCCAGCCGCCTTGCAGATCGCGGTAATCGGGGATGCCCGAATCGGTGCTGCAACCGGCGCCGGTGAGCACGAACAGGCGCCGGTGGCGTTCGATGAAGTCCTGCAGCGGGTTGCCGTCCTGCACCGGTGACGCCGTCATCGTGCAACTCCGGTGGCCATGAGGTAACTGTGCAGCAACACCACCAGTTGCGCCTGCAGCGGCGCAATCCGTACAGCCGGCGCGCCATCCTCGAGCAGGCTCTTCAACGGCCCGGTGATGGCCGCCATGCCGATCTCGGCCACCGCCTTGCAATCGTCGAAGCGCACATCCGAGGCGGTGGCGAGCGCGGCGGCGAACGCCTGCTGCGAGCGCCTGCGCGCCTGCGCGCCCAGGATGGCGCCACCATGCAGCTCGGCAATGGCGTACAGCGCACGCGACACCTCCACATGCTGCAGCTTGGCCTGCACGAAGGCACGCACCAGCGCCTGGCACTGCTGCGCAAGCGTGCGCCCGTGCTGTTGCGCGCAGGCCAGCTCCACTGCATCGATCACCGTCTGCAGATGCCACTGCAGCAGCGCGATCAACATCGCCTGACGATTGGGGTAGTACTGGTACACGCTGCCGACCGACACGCCGGCGCGCTCGGCTACCCGCGTGGTGGTGCAGCCCTGCAGGCCGTCGGCCACCAACACCTGGATGCTGGCCTGGCGAATGACCTCCACGGTGGCGCGCGAGCGCGCTTGCTGCGGGGCTTTACGCGGTGCGGGCAGGGGCAGGGAGGTGCTCACGAATGCGAATGTCCACATGGATGGATGGCACATAGTCTGGGGGCCTTCTGCCTGATTCCAAGGAAGCGCCTCGTCCAGCTCCGCCCCGGTGGCGCTGATCGCCGACGCCGGCCGCGCTTGATGCCTTCACCGCCCGCCGCGTACGGTTGAAGCCGCTTGAAAACAGGCGCCACGTCACAAATCGTGGTGCCGGATCACGCAGTTAGCGTGATCCGGTGCACACGCAACGCTGCGGAAACATGGCACAGCGACAGTGGGCAGCTCCCCCGCTACCCCCCATCCCTGCCATGCCCTACACCCACACCCGGACGCGCTCCGGAGTGCGTCGTGCCGTGTCGCGTCGTCCGCTCGTCGTCGCGCTGGCACTGACCCTGGCCACCCCCGCGCTCGCGCAGGAAGCCGCGCCCGCCACGCCTGCCACCCGCAAGGGCGAGGACGGCATCTTCTCGCTGGACCGGATGATCGTCACCGGCGCCGGCCAGGCCCAGAACCAGTTCGACGCCTCGTATGCGATCACCGCGCTGACCGCCGAGCAGATCGACAAGCTGGCCCCGCTCAACCTCGCCAGCCTAATCGGCTCGATGCCGGGCATCTATGCCGAATCCACCGGCGGCGAAGTGCAGAACGTCTACCGCATCCGCGGCATTCCCGACGAAGGTGCGTTTGCGGTGATCCAGGAAGACGGCATCAGCCCCTACCCGGACAACAACGGCTACTTCTACAAGACCGAAGGCCTGGTGCGCCCGGACCTGATGGTCGAATCGGTGGAGACCGTGCGCGGCGGGCCCTCGCCGATCTTCGCCTCCAATGCCGCGGCCATCGTCAACTTCGTCACCCGCCAGGGCGGCGACACACCCGAAGGCGCGGTGCGCACCACCGTCGGCGACACCGGGCTGTACCGGCTCGACGGCTATTGGTCGGGCAAGCTGGCCGACGGCTGGTATCTGGCTGCCGGCGGCTTCGTGCGCCGCAACGACGGCTACCGCGACGTGGACTTTCCGGCCGACGAGGGCGGGCAGTTCCGCATGAACCTCACGCACACGCTGGACCACGGCAAGATCACCTTCACTGCCAAGCATCTGGACGACAAGAATGCGTTCTACATGCCGATCCCGCTGTACGACCCGCGCGACACCACGCGTTCGCTGGACCCGTTGATCGACCGCTTCACCGGCACCTTGAGCACCGCGCAACTGAAGCACGCCAGCATCGTGTCCAGCGATGCCGACGGCGCGCCGCAGCGCGAACTGCGCGACCTGTCCGATGGCCGCCACATGAAATTCAACCATCTGGGCGCGAACCTGGACCTTGCCTTCGACAATGGCTGGAGCCTGTCCAACAAGGCCATCGTCAATCGCCTGGACATGACTTTCGACGCGCTGTATTCCAGCAATGCGCCGCAGGACGCCAGCGCGTATGCCAACAGCCGCCGCGCTGCCGCCAGCGCCGCGTTTCCCGGCCTGAGCTCGCTGGGCTACGTCTACACCGACGATGGCAGCCGCTTCGATCCGGCCAGCACCGACGGCCTGGTGATCCAGGGCCAGTACCGCGCCATGAACGTGCGTGCCGATTCGTTTGCCGACGACCTGCGCCTGCATCGCCGCTTCGACTGGGGCGGCGACACCCACGACATCACGTTGGGCGTGTACGGCGCCTACTACGCGCGTTCCTACAATTCGCGTTACCAGAGCTATCTGTTGGAGATGCGGCAGAACCCGCGCACCATCGACCTGCTCGGCTACGACGCGGCCGGCAACGTGGTCGGCGGCGTGACCAAGGACGGTGTGGTGATCTATGGCGCCGACCGCACCCAGGGCAAGGCCTACACCAGCATGCTGGCGCCCTACATCGCCGACACCTGGCAGGTGACCGATGCGCTGCGCCTGGAAGCCGGCGTGCGTCACGAGCGCTACCGCTACCGCGCCTGGAGCATGCTGCGCAGCACCGGCAACCTGGGCATGGCCGACACCCTGGCCGACGATGCCGCGCGCCTGTTCACCGGGGCCCGCGCGCACACCGCGCTGGACGTGGGCGTGACCAACTGGACCGCGGGTTTCAACTACGACATCAACCCGACGGTCGGCATCTATGGCCGCGCCTCGCGTGCGCACCGCGCGCCCAGCGAGGGCGCCAACGAAGGCAACGTAAACATCCCCACCGCCGACCAGTTCGAGCTCGGCACCAAGCTCAACTTCGACACCCTGGACGTGTTCGCCACCGCCTTCTACACCAAGTACGACCCGTACAACATCGGCACCAGCGCGGTGAATCCGCAGACCGGCGCGGCCGAATCCAAGGACTACCGCGGCAGCGTCACCAACCCCGGTATCGAGCTGGCGGCGGTGTGGACGCCGGCGCAGTGGCTGCGCTTCGACGCCAATCTGACCTACAACGACACCCAGGTGTCCGACCTGACCGAGGTGGTTGCCAATGGTGCGGTGGCGGTGGTTGATGTGGACGGCAACATGCCCAACCGGCAGCCCAAGCTCTATGGCAATGCGGGGCCAACGGTGTTCTTCACCACCGGCGCGTTCGATTGGGAAACCTCGTTGCGCTACGCCTATGTCGGCAAGCGCTACGCCGACCTGGAGAACACCACCGAGCTGGCCGCCTACGACACCCTGGCGGCCAACATCCTGGTGCGCAACGGGCCGTGGGATGTGCAGCTGTCGGTCGACAACCTGACCAACACCTTTGCGCTGACCGAAGGCAACCCGCGCACCGACACCATCTCCGGCCAGGGCACGCGCGAACCGATCTACGGCCGGCCGATCTACGAGCGCAACTCGCGGCTGGTGGTGACTTACCACTTCTGAGTGCACCGATGTCCGGGGTGTCGCAGCCTCGCTACCAGCGCTCCACTTCCCGATCCATCGCCTGCAGCGTGGCGTACGCGCTGCAGGCCACAAGGACTGCCATGACACCTTCCCCTATTGCCTGTGCGCTGCTGTTTGCGGCAGCGACCTGTTCCGGTAATGCCGCCGCCTGGGGCCACCGTGCGCACGCGGCCATCGACAGCGCCGCCGTGCAGGCACTGCCCGACGACGGCCCGGTCTTCCTCAAACAATACGCGCAGGTGATTGCCGACGGCGCCACGCTTCCGGATGGCTGGCGCAGCGAGAGCGAGCCGTTTCTCAAGATCGAAGAAGACCCCAACCACGGCTGGTTCCGCGAGCAGTTCGCCTTCATGCAACACCCGCCGCGCTCGCGTTACGCCTTCGTGCTGGCGCTGTATGACGAACAGCGGCGCATCGCCAGCAGCGACCCGCAACGGGCGCAGCGCATGAACGTACGCTGGGCCGGCACCTTGCCGTACGCGGCCACCGAAGGCTACCAACGCATCGTGGCAACCATGCGGCAACTCCGCACGCTGCGTGCCAAGGGCCAGGACACCCGCGAGCTCGAACGCACCTGCGCGTTCTATGTCAGCTGGTTCGCGCACTACATCGGCGATGGCGCACAGCCGCAGCACGACAGCATCCACCACGACGGCTGGCAGGGGCCGAACCCGAACGGCTACAGCACCGACCCGAAGGTGCACGGCAAGTTCGAGAGCGATTATGTGGACAAGATTGCGCTGACCCCGCAGGACCTGCTGGGCCGCATGCCGGCCCTGGCGCATCAGCAGGGCGATGTGTTCGAGCAGATCCTGGACTTTCTCGACGTGGGCACCGGCCGTGTCGAGCAGGTCTATCGCCTGGAAAAGGCCGGCGCGTTCGACGATGCCTCCAGCAGCGACGGCCGCGCGATGGTCTACCGCACCGCCGGCGATGGCGCAGCGATGCTGCGCGACCTGCTGGTGCGCGCCTGGCGCGAAAGCGCGCTGCAACCAGAAACATCCACGCGGCCGCGCAGCATGGATCCCAGCCATCCGCAGTACGACCCGGCCACCGGATCTGCACCTGCCGGTAGATCGCCCACCGCATGACCGCCGTTGGCGACATCGGCTGCCGCCAGCGGCGTGCCGACCTGCGCGCCGGCACCGCTCGCTGCGCGCCTGTCGGCAGGACGGCGCAGCGGGCCCTGCGGCTCGGTCCTGCCGTCACGCGGCGTCAATGGACCTTGTTGAGCTGTTGGACAAAGCGCAGCAGATCCTGATTGACAAGCGCTGCCACCGGCAACCGCGCGCGCCAGCTTTTACGACTCCCGAATCCCGAATCCCGAATCCCGAATCCACCAAGCCAACCACCCGCATGCCGGGCACGCCCATGCAACGCGCAGCTGGCGTCCATATCGGCCTCGGTGGTTCCCGGATGCTCGCGCCGATCGCTCCTCACTCGCCGCGTGCGGGATGCGGCGCAAAGCGCCCGTACGGCCGCGCGTCGTCGGCGCGCTGGCGCAGCACGTAGGCCGCCGCAAAGGCGAGCGCCAGCAAGGTCAGGCACATGCCGACCAGGGCGCCCCAGCCACCGTGCTGCCAGAACCAGCCGCCGAGCGCGCCGATTACGCTGGAGCCGGCGTAGTACGCCAGCAGATACAGCGATGCGGCATGGCTGCGGTGCGCACCGCCGAGCCGGCTCACCCACGCGCTGGCGGCCGAATGCGCAATGAAGAAGCCGATCGTCAGCAGCACGATGCCGGCCACCACCAGCGCCAGCACATGCGCCAGGGTCAGTGCCACGCCGAGCACGCACAGCACGATACCGGTGCTGACCACCGGGCCGCGCCCGAAACGATCCGACGCCGCGCCGGCCACCGACGAACTGACGATGCCGAACACATAGGCGCTGAAAATCATGCCGATCTGGCTCTGGCTCAGGCCGAATTCCGGCCCGCCCAGCCGGAAGCCGGCGTAGTTGTAGAGGCACACGAACACGCCCATCAACAGGAACGGCAGCGCGAACAGGAACGGCAGGTTGCGGTCGCGCAGATGCCCGGCCCAGGCGCGCAGATGGAAGCGCAGATTGATGCCGTGCCGGCGCACGAAGTTGCGCGACGGCGGCAGCAACCAGAAGAATGCCAACGCGCACAGCAGGTCGAACACGCTCAACATCGCCAGTGCAGTGCGCCAGTCGTAGTGATCGGTCAGCACGCTCATCACGATGCGCCCGCTCATGCCGCCAAAGGCATTGCCGGCCACATACAGGCCAGTGGCGGCGCCCATCTTGTTGGCCGGCAGCTCTTCGCCCAGGTACACCATCGCCACCGCCGGCACCCCGCCCAGCGCGATACCGGACAAGGTGCGCACCAGCACCAGCGCGCCCCAGTGCGGCAGGAACGCGGCGAGCAGGTTGAGCAGCGCGGCCAGCGCGATCGACACGAACATCAGCCCGCGCCGGCCCAGGTTCTCCGACACCGCGCCGGCGCAGAAGATCGCCAGGGCCAGCGCGCCGGTGGCCAGCGACAACGGCAGCGAGGCGGTGGCCGCGTCCACGCCGAAGGCGCGCGCAAACTCGGGCAGCACCGGCTGCACGCTGTACAGCAGCGAGAAGGTGGCAAAGCCGGCCAGGAACAAGGCCAGCCGGATGCGGCCGCTGGCGGGCGCGTCGGCGGCGGGTGCGTCGGCAGGGCCGGCGTGCGTGCCCGGCGAGCTGCCGGCGTGGCGATCAGGAGAGGACACGGGCGCAGCATCGAGACAGGGGACGGCGAGTATTCGCCCGCTACGACCCCCTGTCCAATATATGATGCTGGCAGTTGCCATATGCAGGACAGATAGCATGGAACTTCGCCACTTGCGCTATTTCCTGGCCGTCGCCGAAGAGGGCAACTTCACCCGGGCCGCAACGCGGGTGGGGATCGGCCAGCCGCCGTTGAGCCAGCAGATCCAGGCGCTGGAACGCGATCTGGGCACGCCGCTGTTCCGGCGCACCCACAGCGGCGCCGAGCTGACCCCGGCCGGCGAGGCCTTCCTGGTCGAGGTGCGCCGCGTGCTCGCCGACGTGGAGCGCGCCGCAGAAACCGCGCGGCGGGTGGCGCGTGGCGAATCCGGCCGGCTGCGCCTGGGCTTCACCGCCTCGGCCGCGTTCAATCCGGTGGTGCCGCACCTGATCCGCGACTTTCGCAGGCAATGGCCGCGGGTGGAGCTGTTGCTGGAAGAAACCAATACCGCCGGGCTGCTGGTGGCCCTGGCCGAAGGCCGCCTGGACGCGGCCTTCGTGCGCTACGGCCTGAGCACGCCGCCCGACCTGCAATTGCTGCGCTTTGCCGACGAGCCGATGAAGATCGCCGTGCCCACCGCGCATCGGCTGGCCGCCCGCAACAGCGCGCCGTTGGCGGCGCTGGCGGGCGAGCCGTTCATCCTGTTCCCGCGCAGCTTCGGTTCCAGCCTGTACGACGAGATCCTCGCTGCCTGCCGGCAATCCGGCGTGACCCTGCGCATCACCCAGGAAGCGCCGCAGATGTCGTCCATCGTCAATCTGGTCGCCGCCGAACTGGGCGTGTCGGTGGTGCCCGCCTCCACCGCCCAGCTGCAACTGCCCGGCGTGCGCTATCTGGAGATCGAAGGCCAGATGCCGCTGGCCCGGCTCGCGCTGGCGGTATCGCCGGGCGCCCTGGACACGGCGCCGCTGGTGCGGCATCTGTGGGCGCTGGCGGAAGTGCTTTAAGCGAGGTTGCGTTGCGCCAATAACAGCGAACGCACCGCGGCTGTTGTAGGAGCGCACCTGGGCGCGATGTGGCTGTCCCGGTAACGCCCTCGCGCACGAGTGCGCTCCTACCCGCAGGCAGGCTTACGTTGCTGGGTCGCGTTCCTCACCACCGGCTCTAGCGCTGGCTTTTTTGAGCCGACATCTGACTAACACACCCTGTCAGCCACACAAGCGACCGCTGATCTTGTAGAAGTGCGCATGCGCACGATGCGGCTGGCCTGCAGACATCATCGCGACTGAAGCCTCTGCCACAGACATCACGCGCCTCGCTATCGCTGGCAGATGCTCTACAGAATTCGAACACATGGCTTGACCTCAACCGCGATTGAGGTCGTTCAATGCCCGCTTCTTCCACCACCTGCGCCTGCCATGCATCTTCGTCACCTGTTGCTGCCCTGCCTCGACCCCGACCTCAGCCTGCGCTTCTATCGCGACGTGCTGCAGCTGCCGCAACACGGCAACAGCGTTCGCATCGGCTGGAGCACGCTGGAATGCGTACAGGCGCAGCAGCCGGTGGGCAGTGTGCATCTGGCGTTCAACGTGGCGCCCTCGCGCTTCGACGCCGCTGCGCAGTGGATTGGCGCGCGCAGCAACCTGCTTGCCGATCCGCACGGCCGCCGGCAGTTTCGACTGGATGGCGTGTGGCAATCGCACTCGGTGTATTTCGCCGGCCCCGATGGCGCGGTGCTGGAGTTGATCGCGCGCCAGGCCGTGCAGGACGTGCTCACCGGCGACGGCGCGTTCCACGGCGAAGAACTGCTGTGCCTGAGCGAGATCGGGCTGCCCAGCAACGATGTCGCGGTGGTGACCAGCAGCGTCGCCCATCACTTCGGCGTGCGGCCATTTGCGCCGGCGGTCGAGGGCTTTGCCGCGCTGGGCGACGATGATGGCTTGTTGATCGTCGTCGATCAGGCACGCCGCTGGTTTCCACAGCAGCGGCAGCTGCCATGGGCCAGCGGTGTGCGGGTCAGCGTGGATGCACCGCAACCGGGGCTGCGCCTGCGCGATGCGCAGGGCTGGGAGTTGCTGGCGGCGTGATTGCCCACGCCGCGCACCTCATGCCGCGGCTGCAGGCGCGGGCAGACGGAAGAATGCCCGCGCGGCGGCCGTGCTGTTGGCCGCGGTCAGCGCCACGTCCTCGCCACGATCGCGCGCGAGTTCTTCGACGATATGCGACAGGAACCTTGGCTCGTTGCGGCGGTCCTTGGGCATCGGCTTGAGCGTGCGCGGCAGCAGGTAGGGCGCATCGGTCTCGATCATCAACCGGTTGGCCGGGATATTGCGCACCAGCTCGCGCAGATGCCCACCGCGGCGCTCGTCGCACAGCCAGCCGGTGATGCCGATGTAGTAATCGCGGTCCAGGTAGTCGAACAGTTCTTCGCGGGTGCCGGTGAAGCAATGCACCACGGCCGGGCCCAGGCGGCCATCGAAGCTGCGCATGATCGACAGGAAATCGTCGTGCGCCTCGCGCTGGTGCAGGAACAGCGGCTTGCCGTTGTCGGCGGCCAATTGCAGCTGGCGCTCGAAGGCCTTGTGCTGCGCCGGGCGCGGGGCGAAATCGCGGAAATAATCCAGCCCGCATTCGCCCACCGCCACCACCTGCGGATGCGCCTGCAGCGTGCGCATTTCGGCCTCGCATTCGGCGGTGAATTCCACTGCGTGGTGCGGGTGCACACCGGCGGTGGCGTAGAGGAATCCGGGGTGCTGCTGGGCCAGCTGCAAGGCCAGCGGCGAATGTTCCCGGCTGGCGCCAGTGATCACCAGCTGCGCAACGCCTGCCTCGCGTGCGCGTTGCAGCACTGCGTCGCGGTCGCGGTCGAAGGAGTCGTGGGTGAGGTTGGCGCCGATATCGATCAACTGCATGCTGCGGTGTCGCCTGAAAGAGCAGATGTAATTGTACTGGGTGGACGTTGCCCTCATCCGCCCTGCGGGCACCTTCCCCGCAGGCGGGAGAAGGGAGACACACGGCGTCAGCTGCGTGTTATCGGCGTACCTGCATGCGAATGGCCGTACCTGTATGCCCTCATCCGCCCTGCGGGCACCTTCTCCCGCGGGCGGGAGAAGGGAGACACACGGCGTCAGCTGCGTGTTATCGGCGGTGCCTGCATGCGAGTGGCAGTACCGGTATGCACTCATCCGCCCTGCGGGCACCTTCTCCCGCAGGCGGGAGAAGGGAGACGCACTGCGCCAGCTGCGTGTTATCGGCGTACCTGCATGCGAATGGCAGTACCTGCATGCCATCGGCCTGCACGAACGCACGGTCTTTCCCCTCTCCCGCCTGCGGGAGAGGGGCAGGGGTGAGGGCCGCTTGCGCAGCACACTCACCCCACCACCGGCACCACCATCGCATCGATCTTCGCCGCCAGCGCCTGGATCGCCAGTTGCGCCGAGCGCGAGAGTTGCCGCTGCGGGGCCACGCACAGCGCCAGCGTCATCGGCTTGGTCAGGTGGCGGCGGAACGGCACGAACGCCAGCCGGCCGTCGGCCACATCCGGTGCGGCATCCAGCCACGACATCAGGCCCACGCCGGCACCGGCGCGCACCAGCCCGCGCAAGGTGCGCACGTCGTTGCAGTGGGTCAGCCGCTTCACGTCGATGTGCTGGCGCTGGTACAGCACCTTGGCATGCTCGCCGACGATCAACGGCGCGGCCGGCAGCAGCAGGCGATGCTCCAGCGTCTCGCTCAGCTGCAGCTCGGTGCGGGTGCTGAGCGGGTGGCCGACCGGCATCGCGATGCCCAGCGGGACGTCGGCAAAGGCGCGCACTTCCAGGTCCACACTGCTCACCGGGTCCAGCAGCAGGCCGATGTCCACATCGGCCGAGGTCACCATTTCCATCACCCGCTGGTTGCGCGCGGTGGACAGGTTGAAGGTGATGCCGGGGTACTCCTGCACCAGCGCCGCCACCGCTGCCGGCACCACGCCCTCGCTGAGCGCGTCGATCATGGCGATCTCCACATGCCCGCGGCGCAGCCCCTTGAGCTCGTCGAAGCGCTCCAGGGTGCGGGCGTAGGCCTTCTCCCAGCCGCGCACGTCCACCAGCAGCAGCTCGCCGGCGGCGGTCAGCCGCAGCCGCCCGGGCAGGCGCTCGAACAGCTGCGCGCCCAGCTCTTCCTCGGCCTTGAGGATCTGCCGGTCGATCGCCGAGGCCGACACGTGCAGCACCTCCGAGGCCTTGCGGATGCTGCCGCAGCGGGCCACCTCGATGAAGTAACGGGTGAAGCGGGAAAAGGTCAGCATGCGGCGGGGCCCGGTTGGTGTTGCATTTTTTGCAATGGCTTGGCTGAAAATCGATGTTTGATAACACACCCCCGGCTTCCTAGAGTCAATCCGGCACCGCTCCCGCCCTCCGCCAGAGACTGGACCCATGGATGTCGCCGTCCCCGCCCTGCCGCTGCACTGCACCTTCGCCGCCGCCGATTGGCAACGCCTGGCCCAGCACTGGCACGCGGTGGCGCTGAGCAGCGAGGTGGGCGAGGCGCCATTCAAGGCCACCCTGCTGGACGAGCCGCTGGTGCTGTACCGGCTGGGCGAGGAGCTGGTGGCCGCGCGCGATGTCTGCCCGCACCGCGGCGTGCCGCTGAGCATGGGCACCGCCGATGGCGGCGGCGTGGTCTGCGCCTATCACGGGCTGCGCTTCGGCGCAGGCGGGCGCTGCAACCACATCCCGGCCAGTCCCAATCAGAACATCCCGGCCAAGATGCGCCTGCACACCTATGCGGTGGCCGAGCGCTATGGCTTGATCTGGGTCTGCCTGGCCAAACCGGCCGGCGTCAGCGAGGCCGAGGTGCAGATCCCGCCGATGCCGGGCTGGGACGAGGAGGGTTTCCAGCAGATCGTCTGCCCGGCGTTCGATATCGGCGGCAGTGCCGCGCGCCAGCTGGAAGGCTTCATCGACGTGGCGCATTTCGCCTTCGTGCACACCGCCACCTTTGCCCAGCCGGACAAGCGCGAGGTGCCGGCCTACACCACCACCGAAACGCCGACCGGCTTCAATGCCGACTATCTGAGCTCGGTGGCCAATTATTCGGTGGACATGCCACTACCGGACGTGGACCCCAACTTCCAGTGGCTGCGCCATTTCGAGGTGCACCTGCCGTTCACCGCCACCCTCACCATCCACTTCCCGGTGCCGGGCAAGCGGCTGGTGATCATGAACGCGGCCAGCCCGGTGTCCAAGCACAAGACGCGCCTGCTGGTGCCGATTGCGCGCAACTTCGACACCCATCTGCCGGTGGAGGACGTGCACGCCTTCAACCTGCGCGTGTTCGAGGAAGACCGCGCCATGGTCGAGGCGCAGCGCCCCGAATACCTGCCGCTGGACCCGCTGCTGGAAGTGCATATCCCGGCCGACCGCAGTTCCATCGCCTATCGCCGTGGCCTGCGCAGCCAGGGCTATAGCGACTTTTTCCTGCGCTGAAAGCCGAGGAGCACGCCATGCAGTTGCACGAGGTGCGCGTTGCCGAGGTCGTCGACCAGGGCCATCGCCAACGCGCGATCCGGCTGGAGCCGGTCGGCGCGCAATTGCCGGCCTTCGAGGCCGGCGCGCATGTGGACCTGCATCTGCCCGACGGCATGATCCGCCAGTATTCGATCGCCAGCGCGCCGCATGTGCGCGATCACTATCTGCTGTGCGTGAAGCTGGCCGACGCTTCGCGCGGTGGCTCGCGGCATCTGTGCGAGCAGCTGAGCACCGGCGATCGCCTGCGCATCTCCACACCGCGCAACCTGTTTCCCCTGCATCCGGGCGAGCGCCACGTCCTGCTGGCCGCCGGCATCGGCATTACCCCGCTGCTGTCGATGGCCGAAGCGCTGGAAGCGCGTGGCGAGCCCTTCGTGCTGCATTACTACGCGCGCCGGCACGCCGATGTGGCGTTCGGGCAGCGGCTGCAGCAGGGCTTCACGCATGGCCAGGTGCAGGTGCATCTGAGCGACGGCGGCGAAAGCCCGCGCGTGCATGTGCCCGACGAACTGGCACAGGCACGTGCGCGCGACCAGCTGTACCTGTGCGGGCCGGCCGCCTTCATGGACCATTTCACGGCGCTCGCCAAGGCACACGGCTGGACGTCCGAGCAACTGCACCGCGAACACTTCGCCGCCGCCGCACCCAGCCTGACCCACGATGCCGACAGCGCCTTCGAAGTGGAGCTGGCCGCCAGCGGCCGCGTGGTGCAGGTGCCGGCCGAGTGCAGCATCGCCAGCGCCCTGCTGGATGCCGGCATCGAGGTACCGCTGTCCTGCGAGCAAGGCATGTGCGGCGCCTGCCTGACCGGCGTGATTGCCGGAACGCCCGATCACCGCGACAGTGTGCTCAGCGACAGCGAGCACGCGCAGAACCGGCAGATCACGCTGTGCTGTTCGCGTAGCCGCTCGCCGCGGCTGGTACTGGATCTTTGAAGGTGCCTGTCTGTCGTGACTGCCTAAGCAGTGACATTGCCACCACGGCTGTGCACGCGTGACGACTGCACTGACCGATGCAGCCGGCGACCACGGCGCATGACAACCCGCGATACCGATGGGCCCGACACACTGCCCAGCGTCGCAAGGGCACAGTGTCCGTCCGGGACAGCGAGGCAATGCGCACCGCGCAGGTCCCGCACGTATCGTGTGCCCGACGTCGGAGAGCACTCCGTCCATGCAGCGCGATTATTTGCAATGCCCCTGTGCGTGTCACGCCAACTGTGCGGACGCGCAGCATGCAAAGCAGCGCGTCCGCAAGCCGCAGCGCTGGAAGCCAGCGCTCCGCATCTGGCGGGCGACATGCGCAGCTGCTCACGCGTTGCGTCATGCAACGCGGAGGTGTCTTGCAGCCTCACCCGTGCAACGGGCGGCCGGCGTGATCTCCCGTGCCAACCTAAACCACCTCAACCGCTGGCCGTCCACCGCGCTGCAAGGCATTCTTTGTGTCTACCGGCGCCGTGATTGCGCCATTGTTTTTTCTTTCCGAGTTCTCCAACGCATGTCCATCGTTCATCGCAGCCTGCTTTTGGCGTTATGCGTCCTGTTGCCCACCGCCGCGCAGGCACGCAACCAAGCCTTGCCTGCACAGCAACGCGAGCAGCAGGTGGCGCAGCTGTTGCGCACCGCCGCCGATCACCCTGCGCAACTGCGTGCCTGGCTGCAGGCGATGCCCAAGGGTGGCGACCTGCACAATCATCTGTCCGGCTCGGTGTATGCCGAGGACTACCTGCAGTGGGCCAGCGACGATGGCGCCTGCGTGCAACTGGACGAGCTGAGCCTGCGCGCGCCGCCGTGCGCCAAGGGCCAGGAGCCCGCACGCGACCTGGCCACGCGCAATGCCGCGCTGTATGGCCAGCTGGTGGATGCCCTGTCGATGCGCAAGTTCCTGCCCAGCCCGTCGCAGCCCACCGGACACGACCAGTTCTTCAGCACCTTCGGCAAGTTCGACGCGGTGGTGCGCATGCGCGTTGCCGACACCGTGGCCGCGGTGCTGGACCAGGCCGCGCGCGACCGCGTGCCGTATGTGGAAATCATCGCCAACCCGCCACAGATGGACCAGGCGGCAAAACAGATGCAGGCGTTGCCATGGAAGGGCGACGACGACGCGGCCAACCTGCGCGCCCTGCAGGATGCCTTGCCACCGCTGGTGCAGGCCGCACAAGCCGCGCTTGCCGACACCGACGCGCAGGTGCGCCGTGTGCTGCACTGCGACCAGCCCACTGCGCGTCCCGGCTGCCAGGTGACGTACCGCTACGTGCCTTATGTGCTGCGCGTGTTGCCGCAGCCGATGGTGTTCGGGCAGATGGCGCTGGCGCACGCGCTGATCGCCGCCGGTGGCAGCCGCGCGGTGGCGTTGAACATCGTCGCGCCCGAAGACAACCCGGTGGCGCTGGCCGATTACACCCGCCACATGGCGATGTTCCGCTTCTTCGCCACGCGCTATCCCGACGTGCCGCTGTCCCTGCATGCCGGCGAGCTGGCACTGGGCCTGGTGCCGCCGGCGCAACTGCGCTCGCACATCCGCCAGGCGGTGGATGTCGGTGCACGCCGCATCGGGCACGGCGTGGACCTGCCCTACGAAGACGACGTCGATGGACTACTGCAGCGCATGCGCGACCAGCAGGTTGCGGTAGAGATCAACCTCACCAGCAACGATGTGATCCTTGGCGTCAAAGGCGCCGCGCATCCGTTGGCGATGTATCTGCGCGCCGGTGTGCCGGTGGTGCTGTCCACCGATGATGCCGGCGTCTCCCGCGCGGACATGACCCACGAATATCAACGCGCGATGCAGGAACAAGGCATCGATTACCCCACGCTCAAGCAGCTGGCCCGCAACGGCCTGACCTACAGCTTCCTGCCGGGCGCCAGCCTGTGGGATGCCGACGGTAGCGCTGCGCAGGCCTGCGCCACCGCGTTGCAGCGCGACACCGATGATGCTGCCTGTCGAGCATTTCGCCAGGGCAGCGAGAAGGCTCGGCTGCAATGGCAGCTGGAAACCGACCTGGCCCAATACGAGCGCACGCTGTTGCATGTAGGAGCGCGCCCGAGCGCGAACGGGCTTTCCCGGTAACGCCACATCGCGCGCAGGCACGCTCCTGCCAACGCGCCTTCCGATCCATCGCCGCTGCAATGCATCCCACCTTCCACGACAAAAAACGCAATGACTCACCCGCACACCCCCTCCTCCAAACGCCGCGTCATTCTCGAAGACGACATCGATGGCTTCACGCCTGCGCAGCTGTTGCTGTTGCAGTCGCCCGAGGTCGAGGTGCTGGGCATCAGCGCGGTCAGCGGCAACATCTGGCGCGACGAGGTGCTGGCGCATACCTGCCGCCTGCTGGAACTGGCTGGCCATCCCGACATCCCCGTGCTGCCCGGCCCGGTGCATCCGCTGCTCAACAGCGAGTTGGCCACCGAGCGCTGGGAAGCGCTCTACGGCAAGCTGGTCTGGAAAGGGGCATGGACCAGGCACTGGGTGGACGGCGACACCGTGCAGAGCGCGCCGCGCTATCACGCCCACGACGTGGTGCCCGAGCTCGCACTGGGCAATCCCAGCGTGGTGCGCGCGCGTGAGGAGCCAGCCGCGTTGTTCATGCTGCGCATGGTGCGCCAGTATCCGGGCGAGGTGAGCATCATTGCCACCGGCCCGTTGACCAACCTGGCGCTTGCGCAATCACTGGATCCGGCCTTCGCCACGCTGGCGCGCGAGCTGGTCTACATGGGCGGCAGCCTCAACCCGCGGCAGCAACGCAACAGCATCAGCGCGCAACAGTTCGCACGCGAGTTCGTCAACTCGCCACGCCGCGAATTCAATATCCGCTGGGATCCGGAGGCGGCCAGCATCGTCATGCGCGCACCCTGGCGCAGGATCACCATGGTGCCGGTGGACCCATCGACCGCGACCGAACTCACCCCCGACCTGCTTGCGCGCATGAGCGCTGCCGATACCAGCATCGGCCACGCATTGCGGCGCCGCGAACCGGGCTTTCCGATGTGGGACGAGCTGGCCACCGCGGTATGGCTGCGCCCGGAGCTGGCGACACGGACCGAAACGCTCTATGTCGATACCAACACCGCCTTCGATGCGGGGTACGGCGACATCCTGTCGTGGGCACCTGGGTATCAACCGGGGCTGGGCGAGCAGGCGCAGACGGTGGTGCACGCGGTGGATGTCCAGGCGTTCGAGCAATTGCTGGTCGACCACCTCACTGCGCCGCAACCACCGGCAGTCGGCTTGCCGCTCCCCAGTCTCCCCTCGGGAGAAGATGCCCGAGGCGCGGATGAGGCAGCGCCCCCGAGCCGTGGCGATTGACTGGCAATGCTGAAACGCCGCGCCTGTCATCCACCTTGGTCGTGGCAGCAACCGCAGCTCACTTGACGCATCTGTGCATCCTGCACCATCCGCCGCAGCCCACCAGCCGGTCCAGCAGCGGCGCATTCGCACCACCTGCAGGCCGCGACATCGACTCCCGACTCCCAACTCCCAGCCCTTGACCAGGTGACCCCATGCAACTTCCAGCGCAGTGGCAGGCCGGTATCGATCGCAATACCGAGGTGCTGCGCGGCCACGCGCAGCTGCTCGCCAGCTTCAACGCCCCGCGCCCCGCCGCGCCGGACACCGCCACTGCGCGCGGGTTGATCGCCTCCATCGTCGGCGCCACCCGCAGCCAGCCCACGCTGGCCGCACGCCATGCCACCCAGACGCTGGCGCGCATCAACCAGGCCAACGACAGCCTGCGCGCGATCACCCGCCTGCTGCCCACACGCGCCGCCGCCGATGCCGCGCGCGTGCAGGCCGCGCTGGCCGGTGGCAGCGACGGCGGTGCGCTGGCCGGCGTGCCGTTCGTGGTCAAGGATCTGTTCGACGTCGCCGGCCAGGTCACTACCGCTGGTGCCGCCGTGCGTGCGCAGTGCGTGCCCGCCAGCCGCGATGCGGCCGTGGTGCAACGGCTGAGCGATGCCGGCGCGTTACTGCTCGGCACCGCCAACATGGACGAGTTCGCCTACGGCTTTGCCACCGTCAACGCGCACTACGGCACCACCGCCAACCCGCACGATCATCGCCATCTGGCCGGTGGCTCGTCGGGCGGCTCGGCCGCCGCGGTGGCCGCCGGGCTGGTGCCGTTCGCGCTGGGCTCGGACACCAACGGCTCCATCCGCGTGCCGGCCGCGCTGTGCGGTGTGTACGGGCTGCGCCCCACGCACGGCACGCTGCCACTGGAGGGCGTGTTCGGCTTCGTCGATGCGCTGGATGTGGTGGGCCCGTTCGCCACCTCCATCGCCGACCTGCGCCGCGTCTACGAAGTGATGCTGGGGCAGCCACTGGCCCACTGCACCGCCGGCAACTTGCGCATCGCCCGCCTGGGCGGCTGGTTCCAGCGCAACCTGGATCCCGCGCTGGACGCCGGCCTGGGCGAACTGCTCACCGCCTGCAATAGCACCGCCCTGATCGAACTCCCCGACGCAGAGCGCGCCCGCGCCGCCGCCTTCGTGCTCACCGCCGCCGAGGGCGGCCACCGCCATCGCGCCGGCCTGGGCACGCACGCCGAGCAGTTCGACCCGGCCACCCGCGACCGCCTGCTCGCCGGCCTGCAACTGCCCGCCAGCGCGGTGGCCGATGCACACCGCTTCGCGCAGTGGTTTGGCGCGGCCATGCAGCGCCTCTGGGACGAGGTGGATGTGTTGATTGCGCCGGCCACGCCCTGCGTAGCACCGCGCATCGACCAGGACAGCATCCAGATCGACGGCCTGCCGGTATCCGCACGCGCCAACCTGGGCATCTTCACCCAACCGCTCGGCCTGGCCGCGTGCCCGGTGCTGGCCGCGCCGTTGCCGCGCCCCGGTCGCCTGCCGCTGGGCGTGCAGCTGATTGCCGCACCCGGCCGCGAAGACCGCCTGTTCGCGCTCGCCGCGCACCTCGAACGCGACGGCCTGCTCGCCTTCAGCCCGCCAGCGGAGACACGCTGATGCTGCATACCTTGCGCGCACGCCGCGGCATGGTCGTGGCCCCGCATCACCTTGCCGCGCAGGCCGGGCGCGATGTGCTGCGCGACGGCGGCAACGCCATCGAAGCCGCCGTCGCCACCGCCGCCTGCCTGGCCGTGGTCTACCCGCACATGACCGGCATCGGTGGCGACGGCTTCTGGCTGATCCACGACCCCGACGGCCGCGTGCACGCCATCGACGCCTGCGGCCGTGCCGCGCAGGCCGCGACCCTGGACTTCTATCGCGGCCACGCCAGCATTCCGTGGCGCGGCCCCGGCGCGGCCAATACCGTCGCCGGCACCGTCTCCGGCTGGGCGCTGGCCCTGCAACAGGCAGGCGGCGGCCTGTCGCTGCAGCGCCTGTTGCAGGACGCCATCCACCACGCCAGTGCCGGCGTGCCGGTCACGCTGGGCGGCGCGCACATCGCCGCCAGCAAGAGTGCCGAACTGCGCGTGCAACCCGGTGCCTACGCCAGCATCTTCGAACCGCACGGCGCGCCGCTGCACGAAGGCGCACTGCTGCAACAACCGCAGCTCGCACACACCCTGCAGCGGCTGGCCGACCAGGGCCTGGACAGTTTCTATCGCGGCGCACTGGCCGAGGACATCGCCGCCGACCTGCAGGCGCTCGGCAGCCCGCTGCGCGCGCACGATCTCGCAAGTCATCGCGCCGAGCCCAGCGTACCGCTCTCGGTCGCCATCCACGGCGCACGCCTCTACAACCACGCGCCGCCCACGCAAGGCCTCGCTTCGCTGCTGATCCTTGCCTTGTTCGATCGCCTGCAGGCCGAACACGCCGACAGCTATGCGCACCTGCACGGCCTGATCGAAGCCACCAAACAGGCCTTCCTGATTCGCGACGCGCACCTCGGCGACCCCGCCTGGATGACGCTGGACGCACAGGCGCTGCTCGATGACAGCGCCGCGCTCGATGCGCTCGCCGCACGCATCGACATGCGCAGCGCACTGCCCTGGCCGCAGCCCTCGCAGGCCGGCGACACCGTCTGGTTCGGCGCCATCGACGCGCACGGCCGCGCGGTCAGCTGCATCCAGTCCACCTATTTCGAATTCGGCTCCGGCCTGGTGCTGCCGCGCACCGGCATCACCTGGCAGAACCGTGGCTGCAGCTTCCGCCTCGCCGCCGACGGCTGGAACGCGCTCGCCCCGGGCCGCAAACCCTTCCACACCCTCAACCCTGCCCTGGCCACCTTCGACGACGGCCGCGTCATGGCCTACGGCACCATGGGCGGCGAAGGCCAGCCACAAACCCAGGCCGCGATCTTCTCCCGCTACGCGCGCTTCGGCATGCCGCTGCAACAGGCCATCACCGCACCACGCTGGCTGCTCGGCCGCACCTGGGGCGAAGACAGCACGTCACTGAAGCTGGAAGACCGCTTTGATCCGGCGCTGGTGCAGGCACTGCGCGATGCCGGGCATGCAGTGGAGCTGTTGCCCGCCTACACCTCGGTGATGGGACACGCAGGCGCACTGGTGCGTGAAGTGGACGGCGTGATCAGCGGGGCAAGCGATCCGCGCTCCGATGGTGCGGCGGCCGGGTGGTGATGGTCGGGGCTTGTCGGCGCTTCCTGCATCTGCCTCGGTGAGGGGTGGACGTTGCCGGCAGCCAGCTGCGCCATCGCGCCGGAGCGGCGGCTTGCACGCTGGCAGAGGCGAGCGCTAGCGATCAGGACTCCAGCCAGGGCGGAACATGGCATAGACTCCGGGCATGCTCTCCAAGGCGATGATGGCGGACCCAGCCGCGCCGATCGCTGCACAGGACGCGCTTGCTTTTTTGGGCATGCGGGGCGATGAAGAGGGATGTCGCCGCGCTTATTCGACACACGCATCAACCCTTCCACCAAGGAGAGCCACATGACAGAGCAAGACGACAACCAACCGAACCTGGAGGACGTCAAGCTGGCGTTCGACGGCCAGAGCGTGGATTGGTATCTGCAGAAGCTGGTTGCCACCGTCAACACCTCGAACGTGCAGTTCGGCATCACGCTGTTTGTCGAAGGCATCATCGTGTCGGGCCAGCTGGTCAGCGGGAAGCAGTACTTCGAGGCGTTTGCGCAGGAATTCTCTGCCGCCTATCCCGGCGATGCCGAGGAAAAAGAGGATATCCGTCGTGCGTTTGCCAGCCACGCCAGCATCTACGACACCGAAGAAGATGCCGAGCAGAGCAGCACGCCGCCGCAGTTCCTCCACCTGATCGACTCGCGGTGCTTCTCGCCCGGCGGCCAGCCCCTGCCCAGCAACCGTGGCGTGCTCTGGCGCGGCAAGCTCAATGCCGTGTCCGGCTTCACGCTGGGATCGCTGTCGGCGGATTGAGCCTGGCAAGCTCCACGTTGGTGTGAGGTGCTCGCCACCTCACAGTGGACTATTGGAAATAACGCCAGGAGCACGCTCACGGCTGCACAGCAGCCAAGCGTGCTTGCGCTTGCTGACAACGGTGCGCTCGCCAACGCCTTCCGTTGGCTCTCGGCATCAGACCGGCGCTGCTCGAATGGCAGCAGCGCCGCGCAGCAATGCCGACGCAGACAGCTTGAGCGTGGGCCGCGGGCTGTGGCCAATGGCAAACGTCACTGCCGCGCAAGGCACGCGCGCTCGTGGCTTCGTGATGCGCTTCAGAAAATCCGCTGCCGCCCTCGCGTCGTTGCGTGACACGAACTGGCCTCCACGCACTGCGCGCTGCATCGCGCAACCGCCGGCACTCACGGCTGCAAACGATCGCCCCGCCCTGCAACCAGTGACGCTGCCAGCAGCAACACGCTGGCACCGACGAAGGTGGCGCCGATCGACACATGATCCAGCAGCACGCCGCCTGCGGCGCCGCCCAGCAGGATCGAGAGCTGGATTGCGGCCACCATCAGGCCGCCACCGCTTTCCGGTGCGTCCTTGACGCAGCGGCTCAGCCAGGTGGACCAGGCCACCGGCATCGCCGAATTGAGCGTGCCCCAGGCAATCATCGCCACGGCCACGGCCCACACCAGATGGCCGGCCAGCAGCATGCTGATGGTCGCCACACCCAACGCAACCGGCAGCACGCTGAGCAGGGTGAACAAGCGCTTGGGCACCAGCGCGGTGGCGGCATAGGTCCCGACGAATCCGGCCAGGCCCAGGCCGAGCAGCAGCAACGACAGCTGCGACACATCGACCTGCGCGACGGTTTCTAGAAACGGGCGGAAGTAGGTGAACGCAGAAAACGCGCCGGCAAACCCGAGCATTATCGCCAGCATGGCGCGCGCCACATACCCACGCTTCAACAAGGTGACGATGCCACCCAGCGAAGTGGCGCCCTGCGCGGGCATCGATGGCAGGCTGCGCCATTGCCAGAAAATGGTCAGCGCCACCAGCGGCAACATGCCCCAGAACACCCCGCGCCAGCCGATGGTGGCGCCCAGGTAGCTGCCCAGGGGCGCGGCGAATGCAGCAGCGACCGCGTTACCGATAAATATGATGCCCAAGGCCTTGGGCACCGCATGCTCGGGCATGATGCGCATCACCGTGGCAGTGGACAACGCCCAGAACCCGCCGATGGTGATGCCGAGCAGCGCACGCGCCACCATCAACATGCCAAAGCTGTGCGCGTTGGCGATCAACAGCAGCGACACCAACATCACCCCGGTCAGGGCGAGCAACACATGGCGCCGGTTGAAGCGCGACGACAACGGTGCGATCAGCAGGCTGGCGGCCACCGCGAACAGGCCGGAGATCGAAATCGCCTGGCCGGCCATGCCGGCGCTGGCATGCAGATCGGCAGCGATTGGCGTCAGCAGGCTGACCGGCATGAACTCGGAAGCGATCAGCAGCGCAACGCAGAGCGACATCGAGCCGACCGCGCTCCAGGAACGGCGTGTTGCGACAGGTGCGGCGCGCGAAGATGGATCGGTAGCGAGCGAACTGGCTTGCATATTTGGCCCTTGTGCGAAGTGGCATGCGAGACGAACGCCACGCCGCAAACGCGCTGACGCGGCGCTCGATGGCCAACGTGGTGTCCGGAAGGAATGCGCTGCAGGCAGCGATGCACTGCATCGACCTGCCACCGCAGCGACGCACGACGGGCGCGATGCAGCAACGGATGCTGCGGCTCGGGCATGCGTATGCCTGGAGGTGCCGCAGCTTACGCAGGCAGCGGGCGGCGATAAAGCTGGTGGATCAGCACAGGCCTATGAAGCCGGCTCATCAACCGCGCATCCGTAGGTGATCGTGCAGCGTGATGCGCCACCATCGTTCGACACCGACTTCGGTTTGCGCGAGTGCAGCGCAGGCGTGCGCCCATGCTGCGATCGCACCGGAACGATCGGTCGGTGCCAGCTGTGCCGGCTGCGCGCATCGGTGCTGCCGGCAACGCGGCAGATCCATCAGCCTTTGTAGCGCAAGGCGTCGACCACCAGGTTGAAGGCGGAGGAGGAATGTCGGCGGCTGGGGTAGAACGCGTGCAAGCCCGGCCAGGTCGGCGACCAGTCCTTCATCACCCAGCGCAGCCGCCCGGCTTTGATGTGCGGGCGCGCCAGATCCTCCTGCACGAACGCGATACCGAAGCCGTCCACCGCCGCGTCCAGTGCTTCGTAAGTGCCGTTGAAGGTCAGCTGGCCGTCCACGCGCACGATGACTTCGCGGCCGTCCTTTTCCAGCTCCCAGGCATAGATGCCGCCGGCGGTTTTCATGCGCAGGTTGATGCAGCTGTGCGCGGTGAGGTCCTGCGGCGTCCTGGGAACGGGGCGGCGCGCGAGATAGGACGGCGCGGCGACGATGGCCATGCGCATGTCCGGCGCGATACGCGCGGCGATCATGTCCTTCTCGACCTGATCGCCCAGCCGCACACCCAGGTCGTAACGGTCGGCGACGATGTCGGTCAAGCCGTTGTCGACCACGATTTCGACCTTGATTTCGGGGTAGTCGCGCAGCAGCCCGGACAGCTTGGGCCACAGGATCGCGCGCGCGGCGTAGTCGGTGGCGGTGATGCGCACGGTGCCTGCGGGGGTGTCGCGCATGTCGCCGAGCGCAGCCAGCGCCTCCTCGATTTCCGCAAAGCGCGGCGCCACCGTCTGGATCAGCCGCTCGCCGGCTTCGGTCGGCGCCACGCTGCGGGTGGTGCGGGTCAGCAGGCGCACACCCAGCGTCGCTTCCAGCCCGCGGATGGTGTGACTCAGCGCCGACTGCGAAACCCCCAGCTTGGCGGCAGCACGGGTGAAGCTGCCCTCGCGAACGATGGCGATCAGCGCCAACAGGTCCTTGAAGTTGTCGCGCGCCATTGGTGAATCTCTTTCATGGAATACGGGAAACTGTAGCAGTTGGTGCCATGGGGACCGCGTGGACTGCGCTTCTCCCGCTGGGGACGCTGATGCAGCGCCTGCACGCGACGAGCGTGCTTGCAGTGGTGCGACCGCGCCAGCGATTTCTCGACCAGGTAGCCGGTCAGGAACTCCAGCCCGATGCGGTCGGCTGCCCAGCGCGGGCCGGGGCGCTGCGCGAAGGTTCGGGTGAGGGTACGTGGCCAAGCAGGCGAGGTGTCACTTCTGAATCCGCGTGGCGGCGCGTTTGTCATTGCAAGGGCTGACACCCCTGTGCGGCGCCCCCCTCATCCGCCCTGCGGGCACCTTCTCCCGGCGGGAGAAGGTGCACAACGCTATGCAAGCTGCCTGTCGCATTTTTTGCAACGCGCACCCCTAAAAAAACCGCTTTGGGGTGACAGGGCCGGTTCGTATAGTCCAATCGACAGGCGCCGCCTGGCACGCGTGCCTGTCGCCACGATGTCACCGGGCAATCGCCGGGCAATGGACCGCCCAGCGTGCTCCCCCTTCCACGCCGCCTGCGGAGGCCTCATGCATCAGTTCCTGTCGCATCGCGGTCCTGGCAGCGCCGGCAGAACACCACATTCGCACGGCACCCCATGCTGAGCGCGCAACGCACCTCATCCGCCCCCTGCTCGGGCGCACGCGCGGTTGCCCGCTGCGATGCCCTGGGACTTGCGCCCTACAGCGACACACCCGCCGGGCTGTTCCGCGCCTGGCTCAGCCCGGCGCATCGCGCCGCCGTTGCACAGGTGGGCCAGTGGATGCACCAAGCCGGCATGCAGGTGCGGCTGGATGCAGCGGCCAATCTGGTCGGGCGCTACGAAGGCGCACGCGCCGACGCACCGGCGCTGCTGATCGGCAGCCATCTGGACAGCGTCCGCGATGCCGGGCGTTACGACGGCCCGCTCGGCATCCTGCTCGGCATCGAATGCGTCGCCGCGCTGCATGCGCAGAGGCGGCGCCTGCCGTTCGCGATCGAGGTGATCGCCTTCGGCGACGAAGAAGGGTCGCGCTTTCCTGCCTCGATGTTCTGCAGCCGTGCAGTCGCCGGCACGCTCGACCCCGCCACGCTGGCGGTCACCGATGCGGCCGGCATCGACGTGGCCAAAGCGCTGGCGGAGTGGGACCTGGATATCGCCCAGATCCAGCAGGCCGCACGCGCGCCCGGGAGCGTGCTGGCCTATCTGGAAACCCATATCGAACAAGGCCCGGTGCTGGAAGCGGCAGGCCTGCCGGTCGGCATCGTCACCGCGATCGCGGCGCAGCGGCGCTTTGCGCTGCGCTTCGACGGCCGCGCCGGCCACGCCGGCACCACCACCATGGCCCTGCGTCGCGATGCATTGAGCGCCGCTGCCGAGGCCCTGCTGGCGATCGAAGGGATTGCACGCGCCGGCAGCGACGACCTGGTCGCCACGGTCGGCAAGCTCAACGTCGCACCCGGCGCCACCAATGTGGTGCCGGGCCGGGTGGACTGCACGCTGGACGTGCGCGCCGGCGACGACGCAACGCGCGATGCGGCGGTGCAGGAGATCGAACAGGCGCTTGCACGGATCAGCGCCAGCCGCGGCATCGCCATCGCCCTGGATCCACTGCAGACCTTGGCCGCCAGCCCCTGCGCACCGGCGCTGATGACCCGTCTGCAACACGCAGTCGCCGCACAAGGCATCGCGCCACGCCAGCTGGTGTCCGGCGCCGGCCACGATGCGATGGTGATGGCCGCGCTCTGCCCCACCGCGATGCTGTTCGTGCGCTGCGCCGGCGGCATCAGCCATCATCCGGACGAACACGTGGCCCCGGCCGATGCCGAGCTCGCACTGGCGGTCATGCGCCACTTCATCGAACACCTGGGAGATCCCCTTGTCACCTGATCTGCGTCACCTGCCTACCTTCGGCGAACTCGATCCCCCGCAACGGCTGTTGATGGGCCCGGGCCCGGTCAATGCGCATCCGCGTGTGCTGCGCGCGATGGCGGCCGACCTGCTCGGCCAGTTCGACCCGGAAATGACCACCTACATGAACGAGGTGATGGCGCTGTACCGGCCGCTGTTCGGCACCGAGAATCGCTGGACGTTTCTGGTCGATGGCACCGCGCGCGCCGGTATCGAAGCGGCGCTGGTGTCGCTGGTCAGCCCGGGCGACCGCGTGCTGGTGATCAACTTCGGCCGCTTCGGCCTGCTGCTCACCGAAATCCTCGGCCGGCTCGGTGCCGACGTGCACACCGTGGATGCGCCCTGGGGCGAAGTGGTGCCGCTTGCTGCAATCGCCGAGGCGATCGAGCGCGTGGCCCCCAAGCTGGTCGCTACCGTGCACGGCGACACCTCCACCACCATGGCCCAGCCGCTGGATGGCGTGGGCGCGCTGTGCCGCGCGGCCGGCGCGCTGAGTTACGTGGATGCCACTGCCACCATCGGCGGCATGGAGATCGCCAGCGATCGCTGGGACGTGGACGTGGTCACCGGCGGCCTGCAGAAATGCCTGGGCGGGCCGTCCGGCTCGGCACCGATCACCGTCTCCAACGCGGCGGCCGAGGCGATCTTCGCGCGCCGCCATGTCGAACGCGGCATCGTGCGCGCCGACATCGTCGACGGCAGCGGGCCGCGCATCGCCTCCAATTATTTCGATCTGGCGATGATCATGGATTACTGGTCCGACAAGCGCCTCAATCACCACACCGAAGCCACCACCATGTTGTACGGCGCCCGCGAATGCGCGCGCGTGGCGCTGCAGGAAGGCCTGGACGCCCGCTTCGCCCGCCACGCCGCCGCCGGGCGTGCGGTGAGCGCGGGCATCCGCGCGTTGGGGCTGGAGGTGTTCGGCGACGATGCGCATCGCATGAGCAATGTCACTGGCGTGGTGATTCCACCCGGCATCGACAGCGATGCGGTACGCCGACGCATGCGCGAGGATTTCGAGATCGAGATCGGCACCGCGTTCGGTCCGCTGCAGGGCAGGATCTGGCGCATCGGCGCAATGGGCTACAACGCGATGAAGCACAAGGTGCTGATCACCCTGGCCGCGCTGGAAGCGGTGCTGCGCGCCGAAGGCTACGCCTGCACACCGGGGCTGGCGGTGGATGCCGCCCTGGCGGCCTGGCACGCGGAGCCGCATGCATGAACACCGCGCGCGACCTGGTCGGCTATGGCGCCACCCCACCTGCGGTGCAGTGGCCCGGGGGCGCACGCATCGCGGTGCAGTTCGTCATCAACTACGAAGAGGGCGCGGAAAACTGCGTGCTCAACGGCGATGCCGGCTCGGAAGCCTTCCTGTCGGAAATGGTCGGCGCCCAGTCGCAGCCCGGCGCGCGCGCCATGGCGATGGAAAGCCTGTACGAATACGGCAGCCGCGCCGGCTTCTGGCGGCTGCATCGGCTGTTCACCACGCGCAACGTGCCGGTGACCGTGTTCGGCGTGGCGCAGGCCTTGGCCTCCAATCCCGAGGCGGTGGCCGCGATGCAGGCGGCCGACTGGGAAATCGCCAGCCACGGCCTGCGCTGGATCGATTACCAGCAGGTGGACGAGGCCACCGAGCGCGCGCATATCGCGCAGGCCATCGCCGTGCACACCCGTGTCACCGGCAGCCGCCCGCTGGGCTGGTACCAGGGCCGCACCAGCCCCAACACCGCGCGCCTGGTCGCCGAAGAAGGCGGCTTTGTCTACGACGCCGACAGCTATGCCGACGATGTGCCGTATTACGACACGCGCCACGGCCGCGCGCAGTTGATCGTGCCGTACACACTGGACGCCAACGACATGAAGTTCGTCGCCTACAACGGCTTTGCCGATGGCGAGCCATTCTTTCGTTACCTGCGCGATGGCTTCGAGCAACTGCGCAGCGAGGGCGGCCGCATGCTGTCGGTCGGCCTGCACGGGCGCATCGTCGGCAAGCCGGCGCGTGCCGCGGCCCTGGCACGGTTTGTCGATCACGTGCTGGCTAGCGGCGATGCCTGGATTGCGCGCCGCATCGATATCGCGCGGCATTGGCTGCAGGTCCATCCGGCATGAGCATCGACACCACCGACATCGACCTGCCCGAGGTGATCGCGCAAGTGACCGCGGCCTTCCACGCGTACGAACAGGCGCTGATGGACGACGACATCGCCGCAATGGACGCGCTGTTCCACCCCGCACCCAGCACGGTGCGCTACGGCGTGGGCGAAGTGCTGTACGGCATCGAGGCGATCCGCGCCTTTCGCATCGGCCGCGGCGGCTCGCCGCAACGACAGCTCGTGCAGGTGCAGGTGCACGGCTTCGGTCACGACTTCGCCACCACACATGCGGAATTCGTTCGTGCCGGCAGCAGCGCGCGCGGCCGCCAGAGCCAGAGCTGGGTGCGGTTTTCCGACGGCTGGAAGGTGGTGGCCGCGCATGTCTCGCTGCAGGGGACGCATGCATGAGCGTGATCGACGACAACATGCTGGACGATGCCGCCTTCGTGGCACGCTACCGCGAGCTGTTCGAGCATTCGCCGTGGGTGGTCGAACGTGCTGCACGGCGGCGCCCGTTCGCCGATGTGTACCGCGGGCTGATGCAGGTGGTGTTCGACGCGTCGCAGGAGGACCAGGTTGCGTTGATCCGCGCCCATCCGGAGCTGGCCGGCAAGGCGGCGATCGACCGCACGCTCACCGCCGCATCGGCGGCCGAGCAGGCCGCGGCCGGATTGGACAGGCTCAGCGACGCCGAGTTCAAGCGCTTCCACGCGCTCAATCAGGCCTATCGCCACCGGTTCGGATTTCCGTTCGTGATCTGCGTGCGGCTGCACGACAAGGCCGGCATCCTGGCCGCACTGGAACGCCGGCTGGATGCATCGCGCAGCGAAGAACTGTCCACCGCCCTCGCCGAGATCGGCAAGATCGTTCACCTGCGCCTGGAGGCACTGCCATGAGCCTGGCCCAACTCGAACGCGAGCTCCACCACGATCTGCAACGCCTGGCCCACGGCGGCGATGCATGGACGCAGCCGCGCGTGCATCCGGCCGGGCACGTGTATGACGTGGTCATCGTCGGCGCCGGCCAGAGCGGCCTGGGCGCGGCGTTCGCACTGCAACGCGAGCGCGTGCACAACGTGCTGGTCATCGATGAAAACGCCGCGGGACAGGAAGGTCCGTGGGTGACCTATGCGCGCATGCAGACCCTGCGCACGCCCAAGCAGATCACCTCGATCGACCTGGGCGTGCCCTCGCTGACCTTCCGCGCCTGGTGGGAAGCCCAGCACGGCAGCGCCGGCTGGGACGCGCTGGACAAGATTCCGCGCGGCAGCTGGATGGACTATCTGCGCTGGTACCGCGCGGTGCTGCGCTTGCCGGTGCGCAATGCCACCCAGCTGGCGCGCGTGGAGCCGGACGTGGCGCCGGGCATCCACCGCCTGCATCTGGCCATGGGCGCGCCGCTGCTCACGCGCAAGCTGATCCTGGCCACCGGCATCCAGGGCGGCGGCCAATGGATGGTGCCGGACTGGATCAGCCGCGCCCTGCCCGCGCAGCGCTACGCGCACACCTCCGGCCACATCGACTTCGCCGCGCTGGCCGGCAAGCGCGTGGGCATCCTGGGCGGCGGCGCCTCGGCATTCGACAATGCCTGTTTCGCGCTGGAGCAAGGCGTCGCCAGTGCCGAAGTCTTCGTGCGCCGCAGCGCATTGCCGCGCATCAATCCGTTCCGCCACATGGAACAGGCCGGCATCATTCCGCGCTTTCTCACGCTGCCGGATGCGGACAAGTACCGGATGATGGCCAGCTTCTTCGCACACAACCAGCCGCCGACCAACGACACCTTCCAACGCGCCTGCGCGCATGCCGGCTTTGCGCTGCACCTGGGCGCGCCGTGGCTGGAGGTGGCCGAGCGCGATGGCGAAGTGGTGGTCCGCACACCGCAGGGCGAGCATCGCTTCGATTTCCTCGCCGTTGCCACCGGCCTGGTCACCGACCCGCAGCTGCGCCCGGAACTGGCCGCGCTGTCCGGGCGCATCGCCTGCTGGGCCGACCGCTACCAGCCGCCGCCGGGCCAGGCCAATCCGGTATTGGATGCACATCCCTACCTGGGGCCGGGCTTCGAACTGCTGCCGCGCACGCCCGAGGATGCCGCGCTGCTGCATGGGGTGTTCGCCTTCAACTATTCGGCGCTGATCAACCACGGCCCGTCGGCGGCAGCGCTGTCCGGGCTCAAGGTCGCATTGCCACGGCTGGCCCGCGCGGTGGCCGATCAGCTGTTCCTGGACGACCGCCAGGCCATCGTCGACAGCTACCTGGCCTACGACCAGCCCGAATTCGTCGGCCAATGGCCGCAACCGACCCAGGCGGTGGCATGAGCACGCTGTCCACCCATGTGCTGGATACCGCCACCGGCCGCCCCGCCGCCGGCATCGCCTTGCGTCTGTTCGCCGACGCCGGCCTGCACTTTGCCGGGGTCACCAACCAGGACGGGCGTTGCCCCGAACTGGCCGCGCTCACGCTGCAACCCGGCCGCTACCGGCTGGAGTTCGAGGTGGCCGGCTATTGGCGTGCCACCGGCACCGCACTGCCGGACCCGCCATTCCTGGAGCAGATCCCGATCGCGTTCGGCATCGCCAACGACGGCCATTACCACGTACCGCTGCTGCTTTCGCCGTACGGGTATTCCACCTACCGCGGCAGCTGAGCGGTCGCCGCTTCGGCAACGGACCGGCGGGGCATACGCCGCGTTGCGCATCGGCCCCGTAGAATGGCGCCTTTCCGGCGACAGGCCGGGGCCCCGGAATTGTCATGATCCACAACGATGTACTGCGCAGCATCCGCTACATGCTCGACCTCAGCGACGACAAGGTAGTGGAGATCACCCACCTGGCCGACCCGGAGTTCGCGCTCGACAAGCCGCAGGTACAGGCCTGGCTGAAGAAGGAGGACGAGCCCGGCTTCGAGCCCTGCACCGACGCGATGCTGGCGCGCTTCCTCGACGGCCTGGTGCTGCGTTTCCGCGGCCGCGACGAAAGCCAGCCGGTACGTCCGCTGGAAACCCGTGTCGGCAACAACCTGGTGCTGAAGAAACTGCGCGTGGCCTTCGAGCTGAAAGACGTGGACATGCACGCCATCTTCGCCAGCGCCGGCTTCCCGCTGTCCAAGCCGGAACTGTCCGCGCTGTTCCGCCAGCCCGGCCACAAGAATTTCCGCCCCTGCGGCGACCAGCTGCTGCGCGCCTTCCTCAAGGGCCTGACCGCCCGGATGCGCGAAGCGGGTTGACGACCTGATACCGAGGTCGGCCTGGTGTGGCCTGATCGTCTGACGACGCCGCGACTTGAACTCGCAGGTTTTTAGCGCAGTTTTCGTGTATCTCGAAGTGGCTGGATGGTGTCGATGGATCGATCGTGGAGCGGTTGATCTGTTGCTTGGCTGCAGGGCCCTTGCCCGCCCACCATCGCAGGACACGCCGTGAATCCGTCCATGGAGGCTCTTACGCGGCATCCATGCCGCGTAAGGTCCCGCGACGGTGGGCGGGCAAGGACCAGTCGAGATGGTCGGTGTGCTTGGTGCAAGCAATGCACGACGTGTGTTGTTCGGATTGTGGGAGCCCAGTGAGCCCCTCAATCGAAGCCGAGCAACAGGCAAGCGGTGAACAAGGCGATCTCAAACTCCTCGGCGTTCCAAAGCAAAAACGGGTTTTGACCCGGCCACCGACCAACGCTCTGGTGCGGTGTCCTCGTCGATTGCGGGACCGTGTGGCGGCATCGATGCCGCCACCGAGCCTCACGGATGGATTCACGGCGTGTCCCGCGAGCGGTGAGGGCACCGCACGCTCGACCGACCAGGCGTTTGACCTAGCTGTTGACTGCAGCTAGGCGTGTGCCTGGCATCTTTGCGCGTGGTCCTGTGTCACGCCGCAGCCGCCAGGCGCGGCCGGCGTGCATCCAGACGGAACACCGCTACCGCTTCGCTCAGTTCCACCGCCTGCTCTTCCATCGCTCGTGCTGCGGCGGAGGCCTCTTCCACCAGTGCGGCATTGCGCTGGGTGGTTTCGTCCATGTCGTTGACCGTGCGGGCGACCTGCTCGATGCCGGACGACTGCTCGCGCGACGCCGCGGAAATTTCCGCGATCAAGGTGGTGACCTGCTGCACCGACTGCACGATCTGCTGCATCGTCTGCCCGGCCTGATCCACGCGCGCGCTGCCACGCTCCACGCTGTCCACCGAGGCATCGATCAGGTGCTTGATCTCCTTGGCCGCGCCGGCCGAACGCTGCGCCAGCGCTCGCACTTCCGAGGCGACCACGGCGAAACCACGGCCCTGTTCGCCCGCCCGTGCGGCTTCCACCGCCGCGTTCAAGGCCAGGATGTTGGTCTGGAACGCGATGCCGTCGATGACGCTGATGATCTCGGCGATCTTCTTCGACGAGACCTCGATCTCGCCCATGGTGTCGACCACGCTGGCCACCATCTCGCCGCCGCGGCCGGCGATCTCCGCGGCCGCCTGCGCGCCGCGGCTGGCCTGCTGCGCGGTGTCGGCGTTCTGGCGCACGGTGGAGGTGAGTTCTTCCATCGAGGCGGCGGTTTCTTCCAGGTTGGCGGCCTGCTGTTCGGTGCGCTGCGCCAGGTCGTTGTTGCCGGCAGCAATCTCCGCCGAGGCGGTGCGGATGGTCTGCGCGGCCAGGGTGATGTCGCCGACGATATCGGTCAGGCGCTGCACGGTGGCGTTGGCATCGTCGCGCATGCGCGCGAACACGCCTTGCTGGTTGCCGTGCATGCGCGCGGTCAGGTCGCCATCGGCAATCGCCTTGAGCAGCTGCGACAGCTCGGCCAGGTTCTGGTCCACGTTCTGCATCAGACCGTTGACGCCGCTGACCATGGCGCGGAATTCGAACTGATAGGCCTCTGCATTTCCGCGCGTGGCGAAGTCGCCGGCCGCAGCCGCCTCGACCAGGCCACGGATTTCGCCGTTGATCGCCGCCAGGTTGCGCTTGGTGGTGTCCATCGCCTCGGTGATCTGCGCCTTCTCGCCCGGCAGGCGCGGCATGTCCACCGACATGTCGCCCACGGCGTAATGCTGCATCACCTGCAGCATGTCGCCGATCAGACCGACCTGTGCGCCGATCAGGCCATTGGTGTCGTCGACCATGCGGCCGTACGCGCCCGGGAAGGCCTGCGCGTCCATGCGGTAACTCATCTGCCCGGCTTCGTGGCGCTGCGCCATGTCGGCCTGCGCGGTGGAGACATCGCTGAGCGTGTTGACCACCTGGCCCATGGCCTGGCCGAGCAGACCGATTTCATCGCGATTGCTGACCGCCGCACGCACCGACAGATCGCCGGCTGCCACCTGGCGCGCCGCGCGTGCGACGTGTTCGATCGGGCGCACGATCGAGCGACGGATCCACCAGCCCAGCGCCGCCACCAGACACAACGCCGCCACGATGGTGGCCACCGCCGACAGCACCAGCTTGTGCTGCGCCGATTGCGAACCGGCCAGCACCGCGGCACCGGCCAGGGTCTTGCTGCGCGTCACCAGCGCTTCCAGCGTCTGGCTGGGCGCGCGGTCCTGGCCCTTGACCAGCTGGTCGCCGACCTGGGTGTCGTAACCGGCTTCGGCAAACTTGCCCAGCGCTGCTTCGTAGTGGCGCTGCAGGCCCAGATGCGCCTTGGCAAAGTCCTGCGCCAGCGTCCGCACCTGCGGGTCCCGGGTTGCCTTGGCCAGCGCCTCGGTGCCTGCCTGCACCTTCCTGCCCTGCTCGCGGAAGGCGCCCAGGTGCTTGTCCAGCTGCGCCGGGTCGCGTCCGCGGATCAGGACATTCTTCCACTCCTGCACCTGCAGGCGGAAGTCGCGGGTGATCTCCTCGCTGCTGGAGGCCTGCGCCACCTCCGGCGGTACCTTGCCCGACAGGCTCAGCCACGCCGTGCCCAAACCACCGAGGGCACACAGCAGGATGACCGACAGACCTAGCGCGAGCGCGCCGAGCAGCTTGCTTTGCAGGCTGACGAATTTCGGTGTGGCAACAGACATGGGGCGTCCAGAGTGGGAATTGCACCGGTTATCGACAGGTGTACTACCGATCTGAAGCAGCGCCCGGCGCCAGAATCTGCCTTGAATGCCCAAAGAGGTGAGCACTTCCGGATTCCCCGACAGGCTTCACCCGTCCGCCCGACCATCGCGCCATCGGTGGTGGCCCCGTATCCTTCCCGCGCATGACCGAGCCTGCTTTTCCGATCTCCCCCCTGCTGCCGCAGGTGTGCGACAGCCTGGCCGCCCATCCGCGGCTGGTGCTGGAAGCCCCTCCCGGCGCCGGCAAGACCACCCAGGTGCCGCTGGCCTTGCTGGACGCGCCATGGCTGGCCGGTCGCAAGATCGTGATGCTCGAACCGCGCCGCGTGGCCGCCCGCAGCGCCGCCGTGTTCATGGCGCGCCAGCTGGGCGAGCCGGTCGGCGAGACCGTGGGCTACCGCATCCGCTTCGAGAACAAGACCTCCGCGCGCACCCGCATCGAGGTCGTCACCGAGGGCATCCTGACCCGCATGATCCAGGACGACCCGATGCTGGAGCACGTCGGCGCGCTGCTGTTCGACGAATTCCACGAACGCCATCTGGCCGGCGACCTCGGCCTGGCGCTGGCGCTGGACGTGCAGGCACAGGTGCGCGAAGACCTGCGCATCGTGGCGATGTCGGCCACGCTCGATGGCGAGCGCCTGGCCGGCTTTCTCGACGCGCCGCGCCTGAGCAGCGCCGGGCGCAGCTTCCCGGTGGAGATCGCGCACTTCCCCGCGCGCCGCGACGAAGCGCTGGAGCCGCAGACCCGGCGCGCGGTGGAACACGCCCTGGCCGCCCATCCGGGCGATGTGCTGGTGTTCCTGCCCGGCCAACGCGAGATCGCACGCGTGCACGGCGCCCTGCAGGACGTGCTGGACCCGGCGGTGCAGGTGCTGCCGCTGCATGGCGAGCTGTCGGTCGAGGCGCAAAGCCAGGTGCTGCAGCCGGACCCGTCGGGGCGCCGCCGCGTGGTGCTGGCAACCAATGTGGCCGAGTCCTCGGTGACCCTGCCCGGCGTGCGCGTGGTCATCGACAGCGGGCTGGCGCGCGAGCCGCACTACGACCCCAACAGCGGTTTCTCGCGGCTGGACATCACCACCATTGCGCAGGCCTCGGCCGACCAGCGCGCCGGCCGCGCGGGGCGCGTGGCCAGCGGCTGGGCGTACCGGCTGTGGCCGCAGTCGCAACGGCTGGAACCGCAGCGGCGCGCGGAGATCACCCAGGTGGAACTGGCCGGCCTGGCGCTGGAACTGGCCGCCTGGGGCAGCGCCGCGCTACGTTTCGTCGATGCACCGCCGGCCGGCGCGCTGGCTGCCGCGCACGAGTTGCTGCAGCGGCTGGGCGCACTCACCGGCAGCGGCGGCATCACCGCGCTGGGCCGGCGCATGCTCGCGCTGGGCACCCATCCGCGCCTGGCCGCGATGCTGGTGCAGGCCGGCGATGCGACACGCGTGGCGCTGGCCTGCGACCTGGCCGCCTTGCTGGAAGCACGCGACCCGCTGCGTCAGGGCGGCGATGGGCTGGCCGCGCGCTGGCGCGCACTGGCTGCCTTCCGGCAGGGCCGCAGCGCGCACGATGCCAACCGCGGCGGCCTGGCCGCGATCGACAGCGCCGCCAAGCAATGGCGACGCCGGCTGCGCTGCGACAGCGCCCCGCCTGCCAGCGTGGAGGCGCATGCACTGGGCGACCTGCTCTCGCACGCCTTCCCCGACCGCATTGCCGCGCGCCACCCCAACGACCCGCTGCGCTACCTGCTCGCCAACGGCCGCAGCGCGCGCCTGTTCGACCACAGCGACCTGCGCGGCGAGCCGTGGCTGGTCGCCAGCGAACTGCGTTACGAAGCCAAGGACGCGCTGCTGCTGCGCGCCGCGCCGGTGGACGAAGGCTATCTGCGCCGCAGCGTGCCAGAGCGCTTCGTGCAGCAGGACCTGGTGCAATGGGATGCAGACAAGCGCGCCCTGGTCGCGCGCCGGCAATCCAGCTTCGACCGCATCGTGCTCGACAGCCGCCCGGCCGGCCGCGTCGATCCGGCGCAAGCCGCCGGCGCCCTGACCGAAGCTGTGCGTCAGCTGGGCCTGGATGCCTTGCCCTGGACCGACGGCCTGCGCCAATGGCGTGCACGCCTGCAATCGTTGCGCGCCTGGATGCCCGAGCTGGCGCTGCCCGATCTGTCCGATACGGCGCTGCTGGACACGCTGGACACCTGGCTGCGCCCGGCCTTCGCCGGCAAGACCCGCCTGGATGCGCTGGACGACGCCACGCTGGGCGAAGCGCTCAAGGCCGCCCTGCCGTGGGACCGCCGCCAGTTGATCGACCGCCACGCGCCCACCCGCATCAGCGTGCCCTCGGGCATGGAGCGGCAGATCGTCTACGCCCTCGACCACGCCGGGCAGCCGTTGCCGCCGGTGCTGGCGGTCAAGTTGCAGGAACTGTTCGGCCTTGCCGAAACCCCGCGCATTGCCGACGGCCGCATCCCGCTGACCCTGCATCTGCTCTCGCCCGGCGGGCGCCCGTTGCAGGTCACCCAGGATCTGAAGAGCTTCTGGGTCACGACCTATCCGGATGTCAGGAAGGAGATGAAGGGGCGGTATCCCAGACATCCGTGGCCCGACGATCCTTGGACTGCGACTGCAACCCATAGAGCAAAACCACGTGGCACTTGAGGCCCCTCTCCCCGCGGGAGAGGGACTGGGGTGAGGGTACGAGCGAAGCCACGTGTGGTTGAACAACGCGCGGGCATCGCCCGTACCCGCATCCGCCCTTCGGGCACCTTCTCCCGGTGGGAGAAGGGAAGCGACGCGCATGCGCATCGCTCTGTTATTTACCGCTACTCAGACGCCCGCGCCCAATGCGCCCCACCTCATTACTTAACCGCAAGCCAAACAAGCTCCACCACCGCTAACACGGTCTATACGCATCAGCCCACACACTGCGGCCCACGTACTCAGAAAGGAAACGCCTCCAATGAGCAAGCTGACTGTGATCACCGAACGCGCCCTGGAGCGTGCCCTGGAACTGGCTGGCAATGCTGGCGACCACCTGCGTCACGCCGCATCCAATGCTGGTGATCAGGCCCGTCATGCAGGCAGCAGCCTGCGTCATTTCGGCCCGGGCGCCAGCGAATGGTTGAAGACCGGCGCAGCACTGGGTGCCGTGCGGACCGGCGGCAAGGTCGTTGGCAAAGCGGTCAAGCGCAACCCGGCCGTCACCGTGGCTGCTGCCGTCGCCGGCCTGGGCCTGATCGGTTATGCCGTGTATCGCAAGCGCCAGCGTGACCAGCAGCTCCCCGGCGGCAACGTGCACCGCCTGGATCGCGAAAACGCCAGCAATGCCAGCGCACGTCGCGCGGCCTACCAGCGCCGCGGCGCGGTGACGCCGAGCGACGGCATCGAATAAGCCGTCCTTCCAGGCACAAACAAGAACGCCACGGCCCTGCGCCGTGGCGTTGTTGTCTGTGGATGACATCGGTGCGACCACCTCGCTAAGTCATCGACACCCACTCGCGCGGTCGAGGAATGCGGCACACCATGTGCGGGTCCAGACCATCGTCGCATTGCCTGTCCACACCCGCGCCCCTCTCAGCAAGCATGTCCTGAAGCACTGCAGGTCGAGGCATCGTTGGAATGGATGGCCGTCCAGACACGCAACCGTTGCATCCTTCCTGCGTTGCCAATCCAGCGGGTGATGCTGCATGGGCGGTGCAGTAAAGCGGCCGGTGTACTGAATGCATCAACTCAGCGTCGCGTGCGGTGAAGCTACCGCGGTACCGGATGCATCAGGCTCAGAGTCGCGTCCTGCCCGGCCGCGCGGCATGCGGCTGTTCGACGCGCCATTGGCCGGGCGCAAGCGCATCCAGTCTCCAGTCGCCGATCGCCACGCGGATCAGACGCAGGGTCGGAAGGCCGACCGAGGCGGTCATGCGCCGCACCTGGCGATTGCGGCCTTCGGTGATCTGCAGTTCCAGCCAGGCATCGGGCACGGTCTTGCGGGCCCGCACCGGCGGATCGCGGGGCCACAGGTCCGGTGCCGGGTCGAGCCTGCGCACCTTGGCCGGACGGGTCGGGCCGTCGTTGAGCAGCACGCCATCGCGCAAGGCCTGCAGGTGCGCAGGCGCCGGGTCGCCTTCCACCTGCACCCAATAGGTCTTGGGTTGCTTGTGGCGCGGGTCGGTCAGGCGATGCGCCAATGCGCCATCGTCGGTCAGCAACAACAAGCCTTCGCTGTCGTGATCCAGACGGCCCGCCGCGTACACATCGGCCGGCAAGCCGAATTCGGCCAGCGTGCGTTTGGGCGGCTGCGAGCGGTCGCTGAATTGCGACAGCACGCCATAGGGTTTGTTCAACAACACCAACATGCCAGTCCTGTTGCGCAAGATCGTTGCAGGCCAGGCGCGTGGCGCGTGGGTCGTGCACCGAATTGAAGAAATCGCGCCGCGCGCGACGCCGAGGCGCTGCACCTGCCTGCAACGGCGTTGAATGCGGATGCAGCAAGCATCGCGACGCGGGCGCTGCTGCAGCATTGGCCTGCTGCGGGCGACCACCGCTGACCGCGCTATCTGTACGGCTGTGCGCCTGGTAGCGCCGTCATCGCATGGCGCACGTCATTCCAGCAGCGACGCACCGCGACGGACCGCCAAAGACCTGCACGCCGACGCGCGATGCGTCGGCATGCAGGCAAAGCCTCACTGCTTGACGAACTTCAAGGTCATGCGGTCGCTCTCGCCGATCGCCTTGTACTTGGCATCGTCGGCCTTGTCGTGGCTGTTGCTCGGCGGCAAGGTCCACACGCCACCGGGATAGTCCTTGGTGTCGCGCGGATTGGCGTTGACCTCGCTCTTGCCGGCCAGCTTGAACCCGGCCGCTTCGGCCATGGCAATCAACTGCGCCTGGCCGACATAGCCGCTCTTGTCGTCGGCCGGCACGTCGGCCTTGGCACGGTGCTCGACCACGCCAAGCACACCGCCGGGCTTGAGCACCTTGTAGAAGCCGGCAAACATCGCCTCGGCATTGCCGGCCATGCGCCAGTTGTGCACGTTGCGGAAGGTCAGCACCAGATCGGCCGAATTGTCCACGCCGAACGAGGGCGTCTTGGGCACATAGGAGACGAACGACGGCTTGCCGTACACCTGCGGCTTGGCGGCAAACTTCTTCTCCAGCTCGTCGCGCCCGCGCTGCGCCGAATCGCGGCCACGGCCTTCCGGCACCGCCGCCGGGTCGACCACTGCCGCCACGTACTTGCCCTTGTCGCGCAGGTAGGGCGCCAGGATCTCCGAGTACCAGCCGCCGCCCGGCGTGATTTCGATGACGGTCTGGGTCGGCTTGATGCCGAAGAACGCCAGCGTCTGGCCCGGATGACGATAGACATCGCGCTGCACGTAGACACGATCGCGCCAGTTGCCGTCGATGGCTTTCTGCAGCGCCGCGTCGGGCGCCGGCAGGCTGGCGCTATCGGCCGGTTTCATTGCCATTGCCAGTGGCGCGCTCATCGCCACTGCCATCCCCACCACACATGCACACACCAGCTTGTTGCGGATCATCGCAGCGCCCTTTGCGGGAAAAAGTAGCGCGAGCCTAGCATGCGGCCGGAAGCCTGCCATGTGCATGGATCAAGGCGCCGCATGACGCGTCGCACCAGGCGGGAAGCGACATGTTCAAATGATGTGAGTCGAGGAGGGCGATCGGCGGAACGCAGAATCCACGCAGGTGTCACACGCAACATCGACACGCATGACTATGCTGTCGGCAGTTCGAATCAGGAGCATCCGTGATGACCCATTCCCGCGCGTTAGGCCGCTCCGGCCTGCAGGTTCAACCGATCGTCTTCGGTGGCAATGTGTTTGGCTGGAGCGCCGACGAGACGACCTCGTTTGCGTTGCTCGATGCCTTCGTCGATGCCGGTTTCAATCTGGTCGACACCGCCGATGCGTACTCCGGCTGGGTGCCGGGCAACCGCGGTGGCGAGTCGGAAACCATCATCGGGCGCTGGCTCGCACGCAGCGGCAAACGCGACAAGGTATTGATCGCCACCAAGGTGGCCAAGTGGAGCGAGCATCCGGGCCTGTCGCCGGAGAATATCGCCGCTGCAGTGGACGATTCGCTGCGCCGTCTGCAGACCGATGTGATCGATCTGTACCAGGCGCACGAAGACGACGCATCGATTCCGCTGGAAGCCACGCTGGCCGCGTTCGGCCGCTTGATCGAACAGGGCAAGGTGCGCGCGATCGGTGCGTCCAACTACAGCGCCGCCCGCCTGCGCGACGCACTGGATGTTTCCGAGCAGTACAAGCTGCCGCGTTACGAAAGCCTGCAACCGGAATACAACCTCTACGACCGCGCCGGCTATGAAGCCGAGCTGGAGCCGCTGGTGCGCGAGCGCGAGCTCGGGGTGATCAGCTACTACTCGCTGGCCAGCGGCTTTCTGACCGGCAAGTACCGCAGCGCCGACGACGCCGGCAAGAGCAGCGCGCGTGGCGCCTCGGTGGTCAAGCAATACGTCAATCCGCGCGGCCTGCGCATCCTGCAGGCGCTGGACGATCTGGCGGCCACCCACACTGCGACGCCGGCCCAGATCGCACTGGCCTGGCTGATCGCGCGTCCGGGCCTGACCGCACCGATCGTCAGTGCCACCAGCGTGACCCAGTTGCACGATGTGCTGGCCGCTGCACAGCTGTCGCTGAGCGCCGATCAGATTGCACAGCTCGATGCCGCAAGCGCCCCCGAGCCGGCCGACGCGGCCTGACGCATCGGTTTGCAGCACGCGCGCATCGCAGCGACGGACACAGGTCTTCCCGCGTGCAGCCGCCAGCGCGGCTGTGCCTTCCGGCCGCGTACGCGCGGCCCTTTCCGCAAGGAATCCCCATGACATCGATCACCAACCGCCGCATCGTGCTGGCCTCACGCCCGCACGGCGAGCCGAGCGCCGACAATTTCCGCATTGAAGAGGTTGCCCTGCCGCCCACCGGGCACGAACAGATCCTGGTGCGCAATCGCTTCCTGTCGCTGGACCCGTACATGCGCGGACGCATGGACGACGGCCCGTCCTACGCCGCACCGGTGGAGATCGACGCGGTGATGGAAGGCGGCACCGTCGGCGAGGTGCTCGAATCGCACCATGCCGGCTATCAGCCCGGCGACCTGCTGGTGCTGCCCGGCGGTTGGCAGAGCCATAGCCTGCTCACGCCCACCACGCCGCTGCGCAAGCTACCCAAGGACGATGCCCTGCCGCCCAGCACCGCGCTGGGCGTATACGGCATGCCCGGCTTCACCGCCTACGCCGGCCTGCACGAAATCGGCAAGCCGCAGGCCGGCGAAACCCTGGTGGTGGCGGCGGCCAGCGGGCCGGTCGGCGCCACCGTGGCCCAGCTGGCGCGCCTGCAGGGCCTGCGCGTGGTGGCCATTGCCGGTGGCGAGGAAAAGGTGCGGTACCTGCGCGAGGTGCTGCGCGTGGACGTGGCATTGGACCATCGCGCCGACGACTTCGCCGAGCAGCTGCGCGCGGCCACCCCGGACGGGATCGACGTGTACTTCGAGAATGTCGGCGGCAAGGTCTTCGATGCGGTACTGCCGCAATTGAACGACTTCGCGCGCATCCCGGTCTGCGGCGTGATCGCCACCTACAACAGCCGCGGCCAGGCCTCGCCGGGGCCGGATCGCCTGCCGGAGTTCATGGGCCAGGTGCTGCGCAAGCGGCTGACCGTGCGCGGCTTCATCCAGCACGACTTCATCCGCCTGATGCCCGCCTTCCTGCGCGAGATGGGCCAGTGGCTGCGCGAGGGCCAGATCCAGTACCGCGAACACGTCCTGCACGGCCTGGACAGCGCCCCGCAGGGCCTGATCAGCCTGCTGCGCGGCGAGAACTTCGGCAAGGCCGTCGTTGCCCTCGACTAGCTCGACTCGCAGCGCCGGATACGTTCCGCGCTTTTACGATTCCCCATTCCCGATTACCAAAGGAACACAATGACAGTCCCCGCATTCGGCCTCGGTACCTTTCGCCTCAAGGACCAGGTCGTCATCGACTCGGTGCGCAACGCACTGGCGTTGGGCTACCGCGCCATCGATACCGCGCAGATCTACGACAACGAAGAGCAGGTTGGCCAGGCCATCGCCGCCTCCGGGCTGCCGCGCGACCAGCTGTACCTGACCACCAAGATCTGGGTCGACAAGTTCGAACGCAGCGCCTTGCTGCCCAGCCTGCAGGACAGCCTGCGCAAACTGGGCACCGACCATGTCGATCTGACCCTGATCCACTGGCCTTCGCCGAAGGATCAGGTGCCGATGCGCGAATATCTGGAAGCCTTGAACGAGGCTCGGAAGCAGGGCCTGACCCGTGCGATCGGTGTGTCCAACTTCACCATCGCGCTGATCAGGCAGGCCATCGAGATCCTGGGGGCCGATGCCATCGCCACCAATCAGATCGAAGTGCATCCGTATCTGCAGAACCGCACCCTGATCGCGTTCTTGCGCGAGCAGGGTATCCATGTCACCTCATACATGACACTGGCCGTGGGCGAGGTGCTGAAGGATCCGGTGATCCAGGCAATCGCTGCGCGCCACGACGCCACTGCGGCGCAGGTCACGCTGGCCTGGGCCTTGCAGCAGGGGTATTCGGTGATTCCGTCCTCGACCAAGCGCGACAATCTCGAAAGCAATCTCAAGGCGCAAACGCTGCGGTTGAGCGAGCAGGACATGACCGAGATCGCCGCCCTGGACCGCGGCCAGCGCCTGGCCAATCCGAAGGCCATCGCACCCGACTGGGATTGAAGTCCCGGCGGTGCCACGGATCGGCGCTGTCCGGTCCGTGGCACCGCCACCGCGGCGACCGCTCGTCGTCGCGTGCTGGTTGCACACGGCAGGCGCTGCTACGGTGCCAGGCACAGGGGGGTAGCCTCGGCAACGGAGTCCTACCCATGCATAGCGCATCCGTCTTGACCCGCCGCACCGTCAATCTCGATACAGAGATCGCCTACTGGCGCAATGCCCACGCCGAAGGCCACCTGGGTGGCTACGCCTTTGCCGATTACGCCCGGTTACTGACGCTCGGCTACGATATCTATCTGGCCTATCCGCGCGCGACCGAAGCGCAGCTGTACCGCGTGCTGCAGGACGGCTATTACCACTGTCGACCGATGCTGTCGGTGCCCTGGGACCAGGCGCGCTGGATCGTGCGACATGCCTGGCGCCATCTGGAAGAAACCGCGGTCCGGCATTGAAGCGACCGCCCTGACGTAACGTGACCACTGCGACCACTGCGCAGCCAGTGCGGCCGCGCAGCGCCTCAGCTCACTGCCCCAGCGCCATCGCCTGGCGATCGATGCGGTGCTTGTCGGCCAGTGCCTGCATGCCCTGCAGCGTGGCGGCGATCAGGCTGGCATAGCGCAGCCGCCACAGCGTGGCGCGGGCGTTGTCGTCGTGGGTATTGCCCAGGCCATCGAGCACCTGCGGCAGACGGCGGTCGGCCAGTGCGGAAGCGGCCAGGTACGGCTTTTCCGGTGCAATCACGTCCACCGGTGCGCGCCAGTCGTTGGCAACCTGCTGGGAAATGCCGGCCAGATGCGAGAGCTGGTGCATGCCGATCAGCGTCTCGTGCAGCATCTCGCGGCACGCCCACTGCCAGAGCGCCACCTTCTCCGATGGGTCCTTGGCAATCTCGGTGAGTGCCAGATCAACCTTGTCGATGCGTAAGTCGCGCATTGCTGAGCTCCGATGCTGCTGTGCAACATAATTCACACCATACACCGTGAGTATCGAGTGAGCCAAACGTTTGAAAGATGTGGGCGCGCCGATGCTCGACCCCCTCACGCGGTGCGCCATCGGCCCCCGGCCGCCGCCGCGGCACCCTGACTTCCTGCCCATGGCAAGGCGCGCAGCCGCACGCCATGCTGCCGCATCCCCGCTCCCAGGCATCGTCATGCGCTTGCCCACCGTCCTGGCCCCGCTCCTGCTGCTGGCGGCCTGTAGCGCACAGGCCACAGCCGCCAAGCCGCAGGTGTCCGCCGAACAGTGCGATGTCAGGACCTCCTACGACGTGCTGGCCGACAGCGGCGGCATCTGGCTGCGTCGCAAGCAAGGCATACCGCGCGAGATTTTCTTCCACGGTGGCGAGCTCAACATCGACCGCCAGCCACAACCGGTCAGCGCTGCCGATGCGCAACGCCTGCGCGACCTCGAGCAAGGTGCCCGCGCCTTGATGCCGGCCGTGACCGCAATTGCCCGCTCGGTGGTCGACATCAGCTTCGACGCACTGGCCGGGGTGGTGCAGATGCTCACCGACAGTACGCGCCAGGAGCGCAAGGTCGAGCGCCTGCGCGGCACCGCGCTTGCGCAGGTCGATGCCACGCTGGGGCGTGGGCGCTGGGAACAGGCACTGTTCGACGAACGGTTCGAAGCCAGTGTCGAACGCGCTGCCGACGCCCTGGCCGGTAGCCTGACCCGCAGCGTCATGTGGACGGTGATGACCGGACGCATTGCGCAGCTGGAGCAGCGCGGCGAACAACTGGACGCACGCATGGAGCAGCAGATGCAGGCACGCAGTCAGGCGCTGGAAGCGCAGGCACAGACGCTGTGCACGCAGGCGCAGGCACTGTATGGGCTGCAGCAGGCGCTGGAATATCGCTTCCAGGGCGAGCGGCTGCAGATGCTGGAACTCGACACGCACCGGCAGAACGACCAATCCGATGTGCCGGCGTCCAACAGCGTCGTGGTGACGGCGGCGCACTGACAGCGGCGATGCAGTGCAGGCGGCATGGGCGTACCTGCAAATCGGTTCTCGCAGCACACTGGCTCGCGTCGACTGTCCGGTTGCGGTGAGTGCGCATGACATGGTGCATGCATGCATCACGTATCAGCCAACGGCGCGTTGATGGTCTTGCCAGAACCGCTGGTCTTGAGCTGGCTCAGTCCGCGCTGGTTGACGCCCTCTGCCGCAGGGCGGTCGCACGGCCACAGGCGTGGTTGCGTCAGCTCTTCTGCCGCAGTCAGGCGAGCAACCAGTGGCGCAGCGCATCCGATACCGCCTGCGGCTGCTCCAGTGGCGACAGATGCCCGCAGGCAGGCACCTTTACCAGCCGCGCGTGTGCTGCCAGTGCGGCCATTTCCTCGTGCAATGCAGGCGGAGTGATCGTATCGTCCTGACCGCACAGCACCAGCAGCGGGCCGGCATAGGCGCGCAGCAGTGCGCGGCCGTCCTCCCGCTCCAGCCGGTTCTGCCGCAGGAATACCTCCACGCCCAGACGTTGGGTCATGCCACGCACCCGTTCCAGCAAGGCCTCGTCGTGCCAGCGCGAGGGGTGCACATAGTGCCGCAGCAGCCGTTCGCCGAATCCGTGGAAGGCACTGGCGCCACGCACGCTCGCTTCCTGCGCGCGCCGTTGTGCCGCGCGCTCGGGCGAATCGGCACGTGCAGAGGTATCCAGCAACGCCAGCCGCTCGACGCGCTCAGGGGCGATACGCAGGATGTCCTGCGCGACGTAGCCACCCAGCGAAAACCCCGCCAATGCAAAGCGCGGCGGCATCTGCACCAGCAGCTGCGTTGCCAGCGCGCGCATGCTCTCGCCCCGGGCGAGATCGCCGACCACGCAGTCGGCAACGTCGGCCAGTGCCGCGCGCTGGGCGTGCCACAACTGCGCATCGTTGAGCAGACCGGGAAGCAGTAACAAGGTGGGACGCGTTGCGCTCATGCGCAGCAGCGTCCGATCGAGGGCGCAGAAACAGGCACTGTCATCGCCACAGTGTGCCGCGCGGCGATGCACATCACCAGCACATGCATGCGCATCCAGATGCGCGTCGCATCGACTGCTATGGCGTCTCGTCCCGCGGGCGTGCCAGGTTGCGCTGTCGGCGACGCCGGTCGCCGGTGGTTCTGCGCAGCAGCGCTGCGCTGCTGCAACAAAAACGGCCCGACGCATGCGCCGGGCCGTTTCTGGCGCCACCCCATGGCGCGGGTGGCGATGCTGGCGTGGATCAGGCCAGGGTCAGGGTGACGTCGATGTTGCCGCGGGTCGCGTTGGAGTACGGGCAGACCTGGTGGGCCTTGTCGACCAGCGCCTGCAGTTCGGCCTGATCCATGCCCGGCACTGCGATGCGCAGTTCCACGGCAATGCCGAAGCCGCCCGGAATCTGGCCGATGCCGACGCTGCTGTCGATGCTCACTTCGCCCGGCAGCTTGAGCTTGTCCTGGGCCGCGACAGCTTTCATCGCGCCGATGAAGCAGGCAGCGTAGCCGGCAGCGAACAGCTGCTCCGGGTTGGTGCCATCGCCGCCGGCACCGCCCAGCTCGCGCGGGGTGGACAGCTTGGCATCCAGGGCCTTGTCGGAAGACACGGCGCGGCCTTCGCGGCCACCGGTGGCAGTGGCGTGGGCGGTGTAGAGGACTTTTTCAAGTACAGCCATGGTGGTTCTCCAGGTGAGCGCTGTCAGCGCGTGATGTGAATGAATAGTTGGCGATTGAATCGTGTGCGACATGTTGCATGGTACATAGGCACTGCTGGCTCGCCTTACCCCGCGCCGAGGTTGGAGCGTAATGTCTCCAGCTGCTGCTTGAGGTGACGCAATTCCTCCAGGGAACACGCCGAGGCACAGAAGACCTGCTCGGGTACTGCGCCGGCCTTGGCGCGCAGCGCGCGGCCGCTATCGGTCAGCGCGATGATCACCTGACGCTCGTCGCTGGCAGCGCGCGTGCGGGTGACCAGTCCGGCGGCCTGCAGCCGCTTGAGCAGCGGGGTCAGCGTGGCCGAGTCCAGGAACAGGCGCTCGCCGATCTCCGACACGCTGCGGCCATCGGTTTCCCACAGCACCAGCAGCACCAGATATTGCGGATAGGTCAGGTCCAGCGTCTTGAGCAGCCCGCGGTAGAGCTTGTGCATCGCCAGATTGGCCGAATACAGCGCAAAGCACAGCTGGTTGTCGAGCTGTAGCAGCGCGTCGGTCCGGGCGGTGGGGGCTGTGGCGGTGTCCATGCCTACAATCTACATCGCACGCTATTTAATAGCAAGCGATTTCCGGTGTGCCGTTCCTGCGGGTAAGCGGCTGCGCCACCGCCACGCCACCGCCCTGAGCCACGGCTCAGGTGAACTGGATGAAGAAATGCCCCGCCGCAGCGCCGTCGCCCAGCTTCCTGGCGCGCTGGTCTGCAAACAGATAACCGGTGCCATCACCGAACAGGCCGGCGTAGCCGGGATCGACGCGGCGTAATTGCGACTCTACAAACTGAGCAAGGAAGTAGTAGCGCGGGCTCGTATGGATGGGATCGTGCACCCAGCACGGTCGCCCAAGTTGCTTGCTCATGCCTGCGCCGTTGTCGTCGTCTTCCAGTTCTTCGGCCATGTCGTCGTCATTGAATGGCTGCAGACCGATCCAATGACGCCCGAGCAACAACGCACCGTCACCGACGCACACTTCCTGCGCGGCACGTCGATGCAGCAGCACCTTGCTGTGGCCCAGTGCGAGCTTGTCGCATTCACCTTGCTGATTGACGGTGAGCCTGCGGAGCGACGATCGGCTGTGACCGCCGCCAGGTCGTTCGATCGAGGCGAAGACGGTCAGCGCCATCTCCTCGGGCAGATACGGCGTGGGCAGGAACGACCCGGTAAGCATGACGATGGGCAGCATCGGCTGCCCGGTCGCTGGATCCGTTGGCCATCGCGCGGCATCGTGCAACCAGGCACCGCCGCCGAACTGGCCCAGGCCGCGGTCTTCGTCGGCAACGACGATCTTGTGGAGTCCGGGGCCGGGGCGCGCCTGCATGTCTATGCGCGATGCGCGGTGGCCAGATAGTCGGCGCTCTGCATCTCGATCAGGCGCGAGGCGGTGCGCTCGAATGCGCCGGCCAGGCGCTGGCCGCTGTATAACGCGGGCGGGGCGTCCTGCGCGGTGCAGACCAGGTTGACATGGCGGTCGTACAACTCGTCGATCAGATTGACGAAGCGGCGCGCGGCGTCCTCGTTCATGCGGTCGAAGTGCGGGATGCCGCCCAGCAACACGGTGGTGAACTCACGCGCGATCTCGATATAGTCGCCCGGGCCGCGCGGGCCCTCGCACAGCGCGGCAAAATCGAACCAGGCGATGCTCTTGCCGCGCGCACGCACGGCAATCTTGCGTGCCTCGATTTCGATGTTGCCGCTGCGCGCCTCGGAATTTCCGCTCAGTTCGCCCCAGCGCTGCAGCAGCCACGCGTCGGCCTGCGCATCCAGCGGCGCGCGATACACCGGCGAGCGCGTCAGCGCGCGCATGCGGTAATCCTCGGTGCCTTCGGCATAGAGTTCCACGCAGAACTTCTGCAGCAGGCCGATCGCCGGCATGAAGCTGTCGCGTTGCAGGCCGTTGGCGTAGAGGTTTTCCGGCGCGGTGTTGGAGGTGGTCACCAGGGTCACGCCTTCGGCGAACAGGCGTTCCAGCAGGCGCGCCAGCAGCATTGCATCGCCGATGTCGGTGACGAAGAATTCGTCCAGCACCAGCACGCGCAGATTCTCCCGCCACTGCTGCGCGATCTTGGCCAGCGGATCGCTCTGCCCGGCGTGCTCGCGCAATTGCTCGTGCACCCCGCGCATGAAGCGATGGAAATGCGTGCGGTACTTCTGCTTGATCGGCAGGCCGTCGTAGAACAGGTCGACCAGAAAGGTCTTGCCGCGCCCCACCCCACCCCAGAAATACAGGCCGCGCACCGGCTCGGGCTTCTTCCAGAACGCCGACAGCCGATCCAGCCAGCCGTCCTGCGCGCTATCCACCAGTGCCTCGTGGATGCGGTCCAGTTCCGCCAGGGCCGCCTGCTGCGCGGGGTCGGCGCGCCAGTCGCCGCGTTGTACGCCGGCGGCGTAGCGCTGCGACGGGGTCATCTCACTCATCGTGTTCTCCGCGGGCCGGCTGCTGCCTTGCCCGCTCAACGGCGCATCGCCGGGCGATACGCATGGGCCCTGCCGCAGTCAGACGGCGGCCGGCAACCAGCGCCGGACACCATGCTGGATCGCACCGCGCAGGTCGATCAACTTGCGGTGGAAAAAGTGACTGGTGTCGGGCATGCGGACCAGTTCGGGCTGCTGCTCCAGGGTTTCCAACCAGTCGTACACCGCCTGCGGGTCGACGATTTCGTCGGCATCGCCCTGGATCACCAGCCAGTGCGCCGGCGGCTGCACGTCGCTGAAATCCCAGCGCCCGGCCGGCGGCGCGATCGAGATCAGCACCTGCGGCTCGAGCGAGCCGGCAGCACGCAACGACACATAGGCACCGAAGCTGAAACCGGCCAGCCACAGCGTGTCGCCCGGGCGCTGGCTGCGCACCCACGCGGCAACCGCGCGCAGGTCGTTCTGCTCGCCATCGCCATGGTCGAACGCACCGGCCGAATTGCCGACACTGCGGAAATTGAAGCGCACCACGGTGATCCCCAGCTCGCGCAACGCGCGCGCCGCCATGGTGACGACCTTGTTGTGCATGCTGCCGCCCTCGGTGGAGAGCGGGTGGCAGACGATGGCGGTGACCGGTTGCACGGCGGCATCCGGCTCGGGCAGATCGACCGCGACATCCAGCGGGCCGACCGGCCCATCCAGCGTCAACGCAGCCGATTCGGTGGGGAATAAGGGATTGGACATACCGTCATAATAGCCGCCCCGCCGGCCGCGTTCATCGCCCTGCCTGCACACTTCGTTGCGTTGCCCATGCATTTTCTGTTGTTTGCCGTCGTTTGCAGTGTCCTGGTGTCGGTGGTCCTCAAGCTGCTGCCGCGCTATCGCCTGGACGCTGCGCAGGCGATCACCTGGAACTACGCCACTGCCGCGCTGCTGGCGTGGCTGACCCTGCATCCGTCGCTGGACACGCTGCGCGCGCCGACCACGCCCTGGCTGGCACTGTTCGCATTGGCGGTGGCGCTGCCTGCGATCTTCATGCTGCTGGCACGTGCGGTCGCCACCGCCGGCATCGTACGCACCGACATTGCACAACGGCTCTCGCTCCTGCTCTCGCTGGCGGCGGCCTTCACGCTCTTCGGTGAACCGGTCAATGCCTGGAAGCTGGCCGGACTGGGGCTGGGCCTGCTGGCCATCGTCTGCATTCTGCAACGGCCACGTCACCACACCGCTGCGGATGCAACGCCGACCTCCATCGGCTGGCCGTGGCTGGCAGGCGTGTGGATGGGCTTTGCCCTGATCGACCTGCTGCTCAAGCACATTGCACAGGCCGGCACGCCGTCGTTGACGTCATTGACGCTGTGCTTTGCCCTGGCATGGGTACTGATGCTTGGCTTGCAAGGCATCCGCCGGGGCGGTGTCGCAGGTCTGAGCTTGCGCAACCTGCTCGCCGGCGTACTCCTCGGCGCGCTCAACTTCGGCAACATCCTGTGTTACGTGCGCGCCCATCAGCTGCTGCCGCATAGCCCGGCCACCGTCTTCGCCAGCATGAACCTGGGCGTGGTCGTCCTGGGAGCGCTCGTCGGCAAACTGGGGTTTGGCGAGCACATCGGCCGCCGTGGATGGGCGGGGCTGTTGCTGGCGGCACCGGCAATTGCGGCGATCGCCTGGGGGATGCGGTTGGGCTGACGAAGGCATTCGGCCGGCGCGACTCCGGTTCGCAACTCGCCTCGAGGGCGCGGCAGCGCTGGCTATCATGCGTGCAGATGACCCACGGGAGTGTGTGATGCGCCTGAGTCACTTATTCGGCAGCAGTCCTCGTGTCGCGCCGGACCCGCACAGCGCCAACTCGACCGAAACGACGCCTTTAATTGCAGGCGCCTCACCCCAGCACCCGCTGTCTCGAGCCCCCAAGTCCGCCGCAGCACAGGGCGCACCGAACTCGCATCGCGGCATGCTCGCCTCCGCGCGTAGATCGCTGGCATCGTTGCGCAAGCAGCTGCCGTTGACGTGCATGGGCTCCCCGACGCTTGAATCAGTGGAGGGCCCACCTGCACGCACGCCACCGGTGACGCCCGGTCGCACGCAGCAGATGCACGGGAAGCAAACCCGCGTCGATGAGCGTCGGCAGCCACCCATGCCCCATAGAACGGATCATCAGCGGGTGCAGTGGCCGCAACCGCAGCAGGCGCCGCCCACCAGGCCGTCCGTTTCGATTCCGTCTAAGCCATCGCGTGCGCAGCAGCTGCACGGGCAGCAACGTCCCATCGATCCGAGAATGCAGGCGCCTGTCCCCGAAAGAATGCGCCGTGACGAGGGGCCAGCGCCGCAGCACGGCATGCCGGCGTCGGATTCGGTGCCGATCACGCCCAAGCCCTCGCGATCGTCGGTGCCCTCTCCACGCCCCCAGCTCGGAAGGCACCCCTCCTTGCGCAGCCTGGATCGGGAATTGGCCGAGATAACCAAGCGGTGCAGCGACATTCAAAAACAGCTGTTCATCGAGGACCGCGAGGCCACTCCGGAGGAGCAACAACTGCTCGAGACGCGTGCGGTCCTGATCGCCCGGCGCAATGAGGTCCGCGACAGTCAGCTCGATGCACTCTTGGTCGCGCTTGCACCGATGGAAGACATCCGTGCACCACGGACCACGACCAGCGGCCTGGCCATGGTCCAGATGGACGTCATGCAGCACAATCGCCGCGAAGTCCTCAAGGCACGGCGCAAATCCGTCGACAGAACTGCCCTGGCCAAAAATTACGCGCGCGCGGAACGACGCCTGGAGTCCCTGAAGAAAGGCGACGCACCCGACGACCAGATACGGCGCCTGCAACGCATGATGCAGGGCTACCGAAACATGCTCGCGTTGGAACAGATCGTCAAAAACACCGACGACCAGTTGGAAAGGCTGGGAGCGCCACGGCTGATGGCCGGCATCCCCACCACCGCCGAAGAGCGCCGGCAGTCCGTCAGGAAAGAAAGGGATGCCCATCAGGAGGCCATCGACAACGGCTACTCCTGAGGGTCCGGACAGCGCTGCTTGCACGTGCGCGCTGCCCGGCTGCCGCCTGTGAGGCATGCGACGCGTCGCCACGTAGCGCCGCATCTGCACGCCGCACCGAAGATGCAAGCCCGCAGCCGTTCGCATCCAGACAACGAACGACGGATGTCGACAGCGTAATCCAGCCCGCCATCAACGCTCCCAGTGCGGAAACGGATCGTCCAGCAGTTGCCACTGCGCCGGGCCCTGGCGCAGTTCGTAGTCGCTGAGCAGGCAGGCATCCAGCGCAGCGCGCGTGCGTGGCGCATCCATGTCCACGCCGATCACCGCCAGCTCCTGGCGGCGGTCGCCCCACAACGGGTGCCACAACCGCTGCATCGCGGCGTATTCGCCGGCATCGCCTACTTCGTGCAGGCGCGGCAATGGCGCGGTCCAGCATTGCGTCTGCTGACGCTGCCAGCCGATATCGGTATACGGCAGTGGCGTGATGCTGGTCTGCAGCGGCTCGCCGATGGCGTGCGCATCCACCCGGTGGCGTGCGGCAAACCAGAAGCCGGCTGCATTGGTCTGGGTCGCGCCGCCGACGCTGGACAATTCACCGACCCAATCCATGCGGCTGGCCAGCCAGAAAAAGCCCTTGCTGCGAATCACCTGCGGCAGCCCGCGCTGCACCATGCGCGCAAAGCGCTGCGGATGGAACGGCCGGCGTGCGCGATAGACGAAACTGCTGATGCCGTATTCCTCGGTTTCCGGCGTGTGCTGGCCGCGCAGCTCCTGCATCCAGCCCGGTGCCAGCTGCGCACGGGTGAAATCGAAGCGGCCGGTATCGAGCAACTGTTCCAACGGTACCTGACCCTGCACGGCGTCCACGATCGCCGCCTCGCGATTGAGCGCACGCAACACCGCGCGCAGGCGTTGCAACTGCCGTGCGTCGATCTGGTCGCACTTGCTGATCACCAGCACGTCGGCGAACTCCACCTGTTCGCCCAGCAACTGCACCAGCCCGCGGGTATCGTCCGGGCCGGCCTGCTGGCCGAGCTCGGCCAGCGTGGCGGCCGAGGCGAAATCCTGCAGGAAGCGGCTGCCGTCCACCACCGTCACCATGGTGTCGAGCCGGGCGATGTCGGCCAGGCTGAAGCCGTCGGCATCGGGCACCGCAAAGGTGGCCGCCACCGGCATCGGTTCGGCAATGCCGGTCGATTCGATCAGCAGATAGTCGTAGCGCTTCTGCTCGGCCAGCCGCCGCACTTCCTGCAGCAGATCATCGCGCAACGTGCAGCAGATGCAGCCATTGCTGAATTCCACCAGCGTCTCTTCGGTGCGTCGCAAGGCCGCACCGCCATCGCGCACCAGTTGCGCGTCGATGTTGATCTCGCTCATGTCGTTGACGATCACCGCCACGCGCAGGCCGGCGCGGTTGTGCAGGAGGCGATTGAGCAAGGTGGTCTTGCCTGCGCCAAGAAAGCCGGACAACACGGTGACGGGGAGGCGTGGATCGCGCTTGGGGGACAGGGACATCCTGAGAGCCTGGCTGGAGCGAAGTGTTACTATATAACACTTACTCGACAGGACCCGCTCCATGCGTGTTACCGCTTCTGTGCTGGACAACTCGGCCATCGCTCTTTCCAGTCTGTGCCTGCTGCACTGCCTGGCGCTGCCACTGTTGGCCGCCGCGCTGCCGCTGCTGGGCGCGTGGAGCCGGGCCGAATGGGTGCATGTGGTGTTCGCCGCGGCAGCCGTGCCGCTGAGCGGTTATGCGCTATGGAGCAGCCATCGCCGGCATGCACTGCCAGCGCCGGTATGGGCACTGGCGGTCTTCGGGCTGGCCGGTCTGGTCCTGGGCGCAAGCGGCGTGGCCGGCGCGGCGCTGGAAACCCCGGTCACGGTGACCGGCAGCCTGCTGCTGGCCAGCACGCACCTGGTCAATCTGCGGCTACGTCGCCGGCATGGAAAGTGCACGCGCTAGGGGCACGGCCGACCACCGGCGCTGCTACAGCGAAAAGCCCAGCAACACCGGATCATGGTCGGAACTGCGCCACGGGCCGGGCAGGTTGCGCTTGGCGTAGCCGGCGTCGTCGCTGGCATCGGCGTTGATATGCCATTCCACCGCGCCGCGCAGCTGCTTGGCCATCGCCGGGCTCAACAACGCATGATCCAGCCGTCCGCTCATGCCGTCGTAGACATAGCTGTAGGGCTGCTTCACGCCAGCCACCGCGAAGGCGTCCTGCCAGCCGCTGGCGCGCAGGCTGCGCATCGGGGTTTCCATGGCGTAGGCGTTGAAGTCACCCAGCAGCACGGCCAGTTTGGTCTGCGCGCCGGTGGGGTCGGTCTGCAGCCACTGGTGCAGGCGCTTGGCCGACTCGGTACGGGTGGCGTTCCAGCAGGCCTGGCCATCGCGCTGGTCGGCATCGGCGCCGCTGGCGCTGCCGCAGCCCTTGGACTTGAAGTGGTTGGCGACCACCACGAAGGTCGCCCCGCGGGTGCTGCGGAAGGCTTGCGCCAGCGGCACCCGGCTATGGCTGTCGAACGGGCCGCCGGTCAGCGTGGCCGGCTTGCCGACCGGGGTGACCTGGGAACTGCGATACACGATGCCGACCCGGATGTCGTCATCGCCCGGGCCGCTGCCGGTGTCCACGAACTGCCAGTCCTTGTCGGTGCCGGCCGCGTTGAGCGCGGCGACCAGTTGCGCCACCGCCGCATCGGCGCCATTGCCGTCGTTTTCCAGCTCCATCAACGCGGCCACATCGGCGCGCAACGGCACGATGGTGGACACCAGCTTGGTCAGCTGGGCCTGGAACTGCTCATGCGTGCGCGCACCGCGCTTGGTCGGGAAGCCGCCGCCGCGGCCATTGCCGTTGAAGAAGTTCTCCAGATTGAACGAGGCGATCCGCAGATCGCCACCCACCTGCGGCGCCACCGCGGTCGGTATGGCCGGCAGCGTCAACGGAGTCAGCACCTGGATGCGGTAGTTGCCGTCGTAGCGCTGGTCGACAATGCCATCGACCGACTTGAGCAGGCTGCCGGTGCGCAGCGCCGGATCGGCCGGCAGATAGGTCACCGTCTTGGGGCTGCGGCCGTTGCGTGCATCGTCCAGCACCACCCGGCGACGGGCGTTGTCGGCCTCCACCTGCGCAAAGGCCGGGGTGCCGGCGGCGGCCACTTCGCTGGGCTGCCACAGGCGCCCGCCGAAGGCGGCGACCAGCTCGCCGTCGCCGTCCAGGCGATCGCTGCCGTTGAGCGTCAGCGCGGCGATGCGCACGTGCTCGCCCTCCAGCGCTTCCCAGCTGGCCGGCGGCCCGCTGAGCATGCGCACCGGTACCGGCTGGCCGCTGGCGAGCCGCTCGATGCTGCTGGCATCCAGCGTGGTCAGACTCGCCTCGCCACCTGCCGACACCTCGCGCACCGTACCGACGATGCGCACGCGGTCGCCCACCGCCACCTCGGCATTGCCGGCACCGGTGACGAACAGGCCATGCGAGCGCCGCGGCTCGAAGCCGGGCTGCTGCACGAACAGCCCGCCCAGGCCGACGCGCGTATCGGCGGTGACGATGCCCTCCACGTCGACCACACGGCCGTCGTGGGGGCTACGGGTGTCTTCGCCCTGGACGTCGGCGATGGACAGACGTTGCGGCGCGCCCTCGGCGGCACTGCCCAGCAGTGGCACCAACAGACCGATCACACCGAGCACAACCAGCGAGCAACGCGACATCGACACACTCCGGAAAGACCTGGACCACCTGCAGGCGCCGCCTTGAAGGCGGCGCGTGAGAACCGTGACAGGCTAGCAAAACGTTGCAAGTGGCGACCAGCTGCTGCGTGGATGACGTGGCCGGTGCACAGCTGCCGGCAATTGCGGCATTCCCCTAAAGCAACGGTGCTGAGGCGGTCGCGCAAGGCTGGCGTCGTCGTGCAAGCACGTCGCGCAGCGAGCGCAAACGCGCGCGCAATGCCTGCCGCCTATAAGAAAAAGCTTGCTCCCGTGCGCGCAGGCCTCGCGGTTGCCAGTCGACGCACCCGCGCACGGCATGCGGCCACCTGGCCACACACCGACTGCCTGTGTCAGCCACGTGTTCCAGGCGCTTGCTGCTTTAGAGGCTTACTTCAGATTGCTCAGCATCCAGTCGACCGTGGCCCGCACCTGCTCTTCGGTCAGTGCCGGGTTGCCACCCTTGGGCGGCATGATGCCGCCGTCCGGACCGGTGTAGCCCTCGATCGCGTGCTTGTACAAGGTGTCCTTGCCCTGGGCGATGCGCGCGTCCCAATGCGCATGGTCCAGCGTCGGCGCCTTGCCCACGCCGGTGGTGTGGCAGGCCGTGCACAGGTTGTCGAAGATGGTCTTGCCGTCGGTGCTGCCACCGTAGGCGGACTGCGAGGCGGCCTTGGCCAGCGCTGCGGCCTGGGCCGCGGCCTGTGCGGACGCACCGGTGGTGCCGGCATAGACCGCGCCGGCCGGGGCGATGCGTTGCTGCACGCGTTCGGCCGCGGCGGGCGAGACTTCGTCGGGAATGGCGCGTTGCAAATAGGCTGCCAGGGCAATCAGGCCCAGGGTGATCACCACCAGTAGTCCGATCACCATCGAGAATTTCTTCAGGAACTCGAGGTCGTAATTCCGCACGCGCTCACCCCTGGCTGTTGGTCGAAGACCTCTGCTAGCGCCGGAGTATAGAGCACAGTTCGCGCCCGTCTGGCCACTGTGCATGACAGTGATTGCAGCGGTGTGCGCTGCGCCCTGGCGCGCTATGGGTCCTGCAGGCACGCCGGTCTGCGCAGCCCGATGAATTGCCGCAATGCCGCATGACACGTTGGTCTCGCTCGAGGGAATTGCGTATCATTCCCATCAATCCACGGTGACGCGGTTCTCGCCTCGCCCGGTCCCGCCTACGAGGAGTCGCCGCGATGAAGTCCTTCCTGCTGTCCTGCCTGGCCTTGGCCAGCATCAGCCTGTCTGCCCAGGCCCACGAGATCTGGATCGAGCGCGACGGCAGCGGCCCGGTGCGCATCTACTTCGGCGAGCCGGCGCAGGACACCCTCGACCATGGCGAAGACGAGATCAAGCGCGTGGTCAAGCCGACCGTGTTCGGCACGGCCGGCAAGGCCGGCGCCCTGCAGCGCGGCAACGCGTTCCTCACCGCGCCGCTGTCCGGCAGCGGCGATGCGTGGCTGAGCGACGACAGCGTGTTCGAGCCATGGAAGGGCGAAGCCGGCAGCTTCGAGACGGTGAGCTACTACGCACGCGCCGGGCGCGCCACGCCGTCGGCCAAGCTCGATTTCGAGCTGGTGCCCACCGCTGCCAACAGCAATACGCTGACCGTGCTCTATCGCAACAAGCCGCTGCCCAAGGTCGAGGTGACGGTGATCGACCCGCAGAAGTGGCAGAAGACGCTGACCTCCGATGCCAACGGCGAGGTGACCCTGCCCAAGCTGCGCGCCGGCCGGCACATCCTGGTCGCCACCAATAAGGAGCCGGTGAAGCGTGAGATCGCCGGCAAGCAGGTGGCGATGATCCACCACATCAGCACGTTGACCTTCCTGGCCGAGTAAGCCGGCCACACGCGCCGCCGATCCGATGGCTACCGCACCGTCCCTGCCGCTTCCCTGGTTCAGGCGCCCCTGGCTGGGCGTGCTTGCACGCACGCTGGCGGCGATGTTTGGCGGCTATGCGCTCGCCAGCGCCACCAATCTGCTGCTGGCGCTGGTGTTGCCGCTGCCACGCAGCGAAGCGGTGCTGACCAGCATGCTGGTCGGCATCGTGGTGTGTGCCTGCGCGCCGCTATGGGCCTTCGCCACCGCCAGCGTGTGGCGCGCCTGGGCCGGCATCGCCGTGCCGGCGGCGCTGATGTTCGCACTGGCCGCATGGCTGCAACGGGGCGTGGCATGAAGCAGGGATTCCGCCAGTCGATGGCGTGGCTGCACACCTGGACCGGGCTGCTGGTGGGCTGGGTGTTGCTGTTGATCTTCATGGGCGGCACGGCGAGTTATTACCGCGACGAAATCAGCCGCTGGATGCGCCCGGAACTGCCCACCACCACGGTGAGCAGCGCGACCGCGCTGCGCAGTGCCGAGCAGTATCTGCAGACGCATGCCGCCGATGCGCAGAGCTGGAACATCACCTTGCCGGACGCGCGCAATCCGGTGGTCAGCATGTACTGGCAAAACCCCGCGCCAACCGATGGCAAACCGGCCAGTCGCCGCGAGATGTATGGCAACGCCATCATCGACCCGGCCACCGGCAGGGAGATCGCCGCGCGCGACACCCTGGGCGGCGAATTCTTCTACCGGCTGCATTTCGATCTGCATTATCTGCCGGTGATGTGGTCGCGCTATATCGTGGGTTTCTGCGCGATGTTCATGCTGGTGGCGATCATCAGCGGCGTGATCACGCACAAGAAGATCTTCAAGGATTTCTTCACCTTCCGCCCGGGCAAGGGCCTGCGCTCGTGGCTGGATTTCCACAACGTCAGCGCGGTGACCGCGTTGCCGTACCACGCGATGATCACCTACACCGGCATCGTGACCTTGATGTTCATGTACCTGCCGTGGGGCATCAAGGCGCAGTACCCGGACAACGAAATGCGGTTCTACGAAGAATCCGCCAACCGGGTCGCCGATACGCGACAAGCGTCTGGTACCCCGGCGCGCATGCTGCCGCTGGAGCAATTCGTGGCGCGTGCGCGCAGCCACTGGCGCGGTGGTGAGGTCGGCAACGTGGCGGTGTCGCTGCCCAACGATGCGCACGCAGCGGTCGGCGTCACCCAGGTGTCCGATCGTCTGTCCACCAATGCGCCATCGATCCTGTTCGATGCGGTCAGCGGCCAGCGCCTGCAGCACAGCGGACCGCCCGGTGGCGCCAGCCAGACGCGCGGGGTGATGGTGGGCCTGCATATCGCCCACTTCGCCGGGCCATGGATGCGCGCGCTGTTCTTCGGCTCCGGCTTGCTCGGTTGCCTGATGGTGGCCAGCGGCGTGGTGATGTGGGCGGTGAAGGAACGCCCCAAACACCTGAAGGCCGGGCGCATCGGTTTCGGGCTGCGGCTGGTGGATGCGCTCAACATCGGCACGGTCGCCGGGTTGCCGATCGCCTTTGCCAGTTTCTTCTGGGCCAACCGGGTGTTGCCGGTGAGCCTGGAGGCGCGCGCGGCAATGGAGGCCAACCTGTTCTTTGCCGCATGGGCCGCTGCATTGCTGGCGGCGTTCGTGTGGCCACGGCGCGCGATGTGGAGCTGGCAGCTGTATCTGGGCGCGGCCTTGTTCGCCTTGGTGCCGGTGGTCAATGCGATCACCACCGATGTGCATCTGGGCGTGACGCTGCCGGCCGGGCAATGGATGTTGGCCGGGGTCGATCTGGTCTGCCTGTTCCTTGGCGTGTCGCTGGGCGTGGCGGGCTGGCGCCTGCAGCAGTGGAAGGCACCACAAGCCGCATCGGCGCGACGCGCGCGCACCACTGCCGCCGCGCCTGCGCAGGGCAGCGTGCCGCTGCAGGAAAGCGCATGAGCGTGTGGCTGCTGCTGGCGCTGAATTTTTCCGGATTCGCCGCGCTGTGCCTGGCGATGGACAAGCATCAGCAGGACGTCACGGGTCGCACGCTGGGCGCGGCGCGCTCGCGGCAACTGCGCGTGCTGGGCTGGCTGCTGGTGCTGCTCACCTTCGGCCTGGCGGTACACGCACAAGGCTGGGGCGTCGGCCCGGTGCTGTGGCTGGGCACATTGACCGGCGCTGCCGCGTTGCTGTCGCTGTGGTTGCTGCCGTATCGGCGTGGATTGATCCTGCCCACGGCAGTGGCCGCGCCGCTGCTGGCGGGTGCGCTGCAGCTGTTGGTGGGGTGAAGGACGTCCGTCGCTACGCCACGATCGGCGGATCGCCCCAGCTGCGCCCGTCGCGCGGCAGGCGACCATCGTCGAGCACGCGCAACACGTGTTCGGGCTGCAGCATGTCCATGAACAGCACCACGTTGATGCCGTCCGGCAGCGCCATGCTGGGAAAGATCACGCCAGGAATCTGCGCCTCGCGCAGCAGGTCGCCGAGCACCCAGCTGACCGGTTCGATCTTGTTGACCAGCGCCTTGCGCCAGTCCTCGGTCCAGTCGGCCCAGAGCGGATCCCAGCTCGCATCGAGCAGGCGCAGATCGGCCAGCGCCGGCAGGTCGGCCGCATAACTGACCAAGGTCAATGGCGGCAGGAACAGCGCCGCTTGCGCGTATTCGGCTGCGGCGGTCTCCAGTTGCAGCGATAAATACAGGGCCGGCTGTCCAAAGCGATTGAAGCGCCCGCCCGAGCGTGCCGCACCGGCGCCGCTCAACGGTTCGGCAGCCCAGCGCGGCGTGAAGGCGCGATACAGCGTGCAGTGCGCCGGAGCGCTCAGCTTCAACCGGCGGCCCCCGCGGCAACGGTGCGCAGATAGGTCAGCGCATCGTCGGTGCGGCCCTGTTCGACCACTTCCAGCAGGGTTGCGAACTCGAACGCCGGAATCGGGGTGTTCTTGAGATGGAACACCACCTGGCGTTCGTCCGGCTGGACTTGCGTCATCGCCACCAGCAGGCGCGACAGGTTGCGCAGCAGGTCCTGTACGCGCGGGCTTTCCGGATGCACGCGCAGGCTGTTGCGATGCACACCGGCCAGCTCGGCCAGTTCCTGCTGCGACAGATCCAGCAGGCCGGCCATGGCCGAGGGCGACAGGATGGTGCGATCCGGCACGCGCAGGCGTTCGGTCAGGGCCAGGGGATTGAGAACGGCGACCATTGCACGACTCCGGCAGGGCGGGTGCACAGTATATGCACAGTTATCTGCCTCGGCACAGCCCAGCAGCACGCCCGGTCAGTGCACTGTCAGACCGCCGGCTGCCGCGCGCCCACCGCGCGCAGGCAGAACCCGCAGATCGCCTCGACCAGCTGCTCGCCCTGCTGCGGATCGCTGCGACTGGGGGCGATCGGTCCCACCAGGGCCTCGGTGAAGGCGCCGACGATGCACGCCGCCGCCGCGTCCAGCGACTGCTGCGGGAACTCGCCGGCCGCCACGCCTTCGGCGAGCAACTGGCGGAACACCTCGCCGAACAGGCGTCGGCCACGGATGCGCTCGGCATCCACCTCGCTTTCCACCGGCTCGGCAATGAAGGCGTACGCCAGCGCGGGGCCGGCCAGGGCCCGCCGCACGAACGTGGCGATCGCATTGCGCAGGCGCTCGGCAGCACTGGTCTGGGTGGTGGCGATGGCGCGCAGGATGGCCATCTCGCGCTGCACCGCCTCGTTGAGAACTTCCACGAAAAGCTCGGCCTTGGACGGGAAATGACGATAGATCTGCCCGGTGGACACGCCGGCGGCAGCGGCGACGGCGGTCACCGGCGCGTTGCGGTAGCCGCCTTCGGCGATCAGGGCGCGGGCCGCGTGCAGGATGCGTTCGCGGTTGCCGGCCAGGCGTTCTTCCATCAGGGCGGAGCGTCGATAAGCCATGGTGTGATTCTTGGTTCAATAGTTGAATTTTAGTTCACTTTTTTACTGCGGACCGCTAGGCTGCGCACAAGCGCCGTGCGGCCTGCCCGCTCCCACCCGGCACATCCCGATCCCTGCGGAGTCGCTCCATGCACGTGCCGTCCCTGAATTTTGCGCTTGGCGAAGACATCGATCTGCTGCGCGAAAGCGTGGCGGCCTTTGCCAGCCACCATATTGCCCCGCTCGCGGCCACGGCCGATCAGGACAATGTCTTTCCCGCCCAGCTGTGGCGCCTGTTCGGCGAACAAGGCCTGCTCGGGCTGACCGTGGAAGAAGAGTACGGCGGCAGCGGCATGGGCTACCTGGCGCATGTGGTGGCGATGGAGGAAATCTCGCGGGCCGGCGGGGCGATCGGCCTGTCGTACGGCGCGCATTCCAACCTGTGCCTCAACCAGCTGCGCAAGAACGCAACGCCCGAGCAGAAACAGCGCTACCTGCCCAGGCTGTGCACCGGCGAGCACGTCGGGGCACTGGCGATGAGCGAGGCCGGCGCCGGCTCGGATGTGGTGTCGATGAAGCTGCGCGCCGATGCGCGCAGCGACCGCTATGTGCTCAACGGCAGCAAGATGTGGATCACCAACGGCCCGGACGCCGATGTGCTGGTGGTGTACGCCAAGACCGACCCGGAGGCCGGCGCACGCGGCATCACCGCCTTCATCGTCGAAAAAGGGATGGAGGGATTCTCCACCGCGCAGAAGCTCGACAAGCTGGGCATGCGCGGCTCCAATACCTGCGAGCTGGTGTTCAGCGACTGCGAAGTGCCGGCCGAGAACGTGCTGGGCACGCTCAACGGTGGCGTGCGTGTGCTGATGTCGGGCCTGGATTTCGAGCGTGTGGTGCTGGCCGGCGGCCCGTTGGGCCTGATGGCCGCCGCGATGGATGTGGTGCTGCCGTACGTGCACGAGCGCAAGCAGTTCGGCGCGCCGATCGGCACCTTCCAGTTGATGCAGGCCAAGCTAGCCGACATGTACGTCGGGCTCAACGCCTGCCGCGCCTATGTGTATGCAGTGGCGCGCGCCTGCGACGCGGGGCTGACCACGCGCCAGGATGCGGCTGGTGCGATTCTCTACGCCGCCGAAAAAGCCACCTGGCTCACCGGCCAGGCGATCCAGGTGCTGGGCGGCAACGGCTACATCAACGACTACCCCACCGGGCGCCTGTGGCGCGATGCCAAGCTGTACGAAATCGGTGCGGGCACCTCGGAGATCCGACGCATGCTGATCGGCCGCGAGCTGTTCGAACGCACCGCCTGACGGAGCCACCATGAGCGTGATCACCAGCCAGCTGCAGGCCAGCGGCGAAAGCTTCCAACATAACGCTGCGGCCATGCGCACGGTGATCGAGGATCTGCGCCGCACGCTGGCGCAGACCGCGTTGGGCGGCAGCGATGCCGCGCGTGCCAAGCACACCGCACGCGGCAAGTTGCTGGTGCGCGAGCGCATCGATGCCTTGCTGGATCCGGGCAGCGCCTTGCTGGAAATCGCGCCCCTGGCGGCGCACGGCATGTACGACGATCAGGTGCCATGCGCCGGTGTGGTGGCCGGCATCGGACGGGTGTCCGGGGTGGAATGCGTGATCGTGGCCAACGACGCCACCGTCAAGGGCGGCACCTATTACCCGATGACGGTAAAGAAGCATCTGCGTGCGCAGGAAATCGCCCAGCAGAACCGCTTGCCGTGCATCTACCTGGTCGATTCCGGCGGCGCGTTCCTGCCGTTGCAGGATGAAGTGTTTCCCGACCGCGATCACTTCGGGCGCATCTTCTACAACCAGGCCAACCTTTCGGCCAACGGCATTCCGCAGATCGCCTGCGTGATGGGCTCATGCACCGCTGGCGGTGCGTACGTGCCGGCGATGAGCGATGAAACGGTGATCGTGCGCGAGCAAGGCACCATCTTCCTCGGCGGTCCGCCGCTGGTCAAAGCGGCCACCGGCGAAGAAGTCAGTGCCGAAGAGCTCGGCGGTGCGGATGTGCATACGCGCATCTCCGGCGTGGCCGATCACTTCGCCGACAACGACCTGCAGGCCCTGGCACGCGTGCGCGCCATCATCGCCCGGCTCAACTGGCGCAAGCCGGCGGCATCGCTGGCCCTGCAGGCACCGCTGCCGCCGCGCCATGCGGCCGACGAGCTGTATGGCGTGATTCCCGCCGATACGCGCAAGCCCTTCGATGTGCGCGAAGTGATCGCCCGCATCGTCGACGACTCGCAGCTGGACGAATTCAAGCCGCGTTATGGCAGCACCCTGGTCACCGGCTTTGCGCATCTGCATGGCTACCCGGTCGGCATCATCGCCAACAACGGCATCCTGTTTTCCGAGTCCGCGCTCAAGGGCGCGCACTTCATCGAGCTGTGCACGCAGCGCGGCATTCCGCTGGTGTTCCTGCAGAACATTACCGGCTTCATGGTCGGGCGAAAATACGAACATGGCGGCATCGCCAAGGACGGCGCCAAGCTGGTGATGGCGGTGGCCTGCGCCAAGGTTCCCAAGTTCACCGTGGTGATCGGCGGCTCGTTCGGTGCCGGCAATTACGGCATGTGCGGCCGTGCGTACTCGCCGAACTTCCTGTGGATGTGGCCGAATGCGCGCGTCGGTGTGATGGGCGGGGAACAGGCCGCCAGCGTATTGGCCACCGTGCGCCGCGACGGTATCGAAGCCAAGGGTGGCGCCTGGTCGGGCGAGGAAGAGGATGCGTTCAAGGCACCGATCCGTGCCCAGTTCGAGCAGCAGGGCCATCCGTATTATGCCAGCGCGCGCTTGTGGGACGACGGCATCATCGATCCGGCCGACACCCGTCGCGTGCTGGGGCTGGGGCTGTCGGCCGCGTTGAATGCGCCGATCGAGCCGACACGCTTCGGCGTGTTCCGGATGTGAGGTGGTGATGCCCGCTTGCATGTACGGCTCTTCATTGCCAGGCACTGCGCGTGCACCTGCACGCAGGGTGCCGCGTGTTGCCTGGAGCAGTGCATGAGTGCGCGCACGTTATCTGCTCCAAGCAGTGAGTTGCGTTCGCGCAGTGCGGCGTCGGCCATCGCATTGTGTCCCGCGTACTCCGTGCAGCCGTTTTTCCATCGCAGTGCCCGCCGCCATGGCGGGGTGCAGAGACCCTTGCCATGACCCAGCGCGATTCCACCGCCGCAGCAAGACAGCCGTATTTCGACAAGGTCCTGATCGCCAATCGCGGCGAGATCGCCTGCCGCGTCATCGCCACCTGCCGTAAGCTCGGCATCGCAACGGTGGCGGTGTACTCGGATGCCGACCGTGATGCGCGGCATGTGCGGCTGGCCGATGAAGCGATCCACATCGGTGCCGCACCGGCGCAGCAGAGTTATCTGCGTGGCGATGCGATCCTGGATGCGGCATGCAGGAGCGGCGCACAGGCAATCCATCCCGGCTATGGATTTCTGTCGGAAAACGCGGCATTTGCCGATGCCTGTGCGCAGGCCGGCATGGTGTTTATCGGCCCGCCGGCGGCAGCCATCCGCGCGATGGGCGACAAGAGCGCGGCCAAGGCGCTGATGCAACGCGCTGGCGTGCCGCTGACGCCTGGCTACCACGGCGACGAACAGGCGCCGGCCTTCCTGCGTGCACAGGCCGACGCGATCGGCTATCCGGTGTTGATCAAGGCCAGCGCCGGCGGCGGCGGCAAGGGCATGCGCCGGGTGGATGCGAGCGCGGCATTCGAAGACGCATTGGCCAGCTGCCAGCGCGAGGCGCAGTCGGCATTCGGCAATGCGCAGGTGCTGGTGGAAAAGTACGTCGAGCGGCCGCGCCATATCGAGATTCAGGTCTTTGGCGATACCCGGGGCGAGGTCGTCTATCTGTTCGAACGCGATTGCTCGGTGCAGCGCCGGCACCAGAAAGTGCTGGAAGAAGCGCCCGCCCCCGGCATGAGCGAACAACGTCGCGCCGCCATGGGCAAGGCGGCCGTGGATGCCGCACGCGCGGTGGGTTATGTCGGCGCCGGCACGGTGGAGTTCATTGCCGGCCCGGATGGCGATTTCTATTTCATGGAAATGAACACCCGGCTGCAGGTCGAGCACCCGGTGACCGAGTTGATCACCGGCACCGATCTGGTCGAGTGGCAATTGCGTGTTGCCGCGGGCGAACCGCTGCCGCTGCGTCAGCAGGAACTGCGCATCCATGGACATGCGCTGGAAGCGCGCCTGTATGCCGAAGATGCCGACCGCGGCTTCCTACCTTCCACCGGCACGCTGCACCAGTTGCAGTTTCCCGCAGCAAGCGCGCATGTACGTATCGATGCCGGCGTGGAGCAAGGCGACAGCATCAGCCCGTACTACGACCCGATGATTGCCAAGCTGATCGTGTGGGATGTGGATCGCCCCGCCGCACTGGCACGCATGCGCCAGGCGCTGGCGCAGTTCCATGCGGTGGGTGTCACCACCAACAGCGCGTTCCTTGCGCGCCTGATCGGTACGGCGTCGTTTGCGTCGGCCGATCTGGATACCGCACTGATCGAACGCGAGCAGGCAGTGCTGTTTCCCGATGCGGTGAGTCCGGCCACTGCCTGGTGGTGCCTGGCAGCGGCGTTGATCGCCGAAGCGTTGCCGAAGGCCGCCGCCGCCGATCCAGCCGACCCGTTTTCGCCGTGGCAGCACACCGATGGTTGGCGCATCGGCGCGCATGCGGCACACACCATGACCCTGGAAGCGTTAGGCGAGCGCCGCCAGTTCGGCGTGCGCCCGCTTGGCGATGGCTGGCAGGTGACGTGCGCGGGCCATACCCACACGCTGCGCTACCACGTACAGGACGGGGCACTGCGCGTGGAAATGGATGGCCGGCAATGGCGCATGCAGGCCCTGCGCGACGGCAATGCACTGACATTGCGCGATGCCACGCAGCGGGCGAGCTTCCGCCACCATGACGCGCTGCTCGAAGCCGATCAGCCCGCGCACGACGCCGGTGGCCTGACCGCACCGATGCCGGGTCGCATCGTGTCGCTGGTCGCCCCCGCAGGGCAGCCGGTCACCCGCGGGCAGGCCCTGGTGGTGCTCGAAGCGATGAAGATGGAGCACACCCTGCACGCGCCCAGCGACGGCACGGTGTCGGCGTATCTGGTGGCAGAAGGCGAACTGGTCGCCGAGGGTGTCGCGTTGGTGGAATTCGTGTCCGCGTCTGCGTAGCGGCGCCTCGCAGCGTGACCAACGGCACGTCCACAGGGACGGACCTTGGCTCTAGCGTGAGGAAAGCGGCTGGAATGGCCGCGCTCACGACCGGAGACCTCCATGCAACGCCTGCTTCTTGTTTCCAGCATGCTGCTCGCGCTGTCTGCCTGCAGCGATAAAACCGCGCCCGCCACCGACAAGGCCGCCACGCCGGCCCCGGCTGCTGCTGCGGCACCCGCGGCACCGCCCGAACTGATCACCCGCGATGCGCTGTTCGGCAACCCGGAGCGGGCGAACGTGAGCATCAGCCCGGACGGCAAGTACCTCAGCTGGATCGCGCCGCTGGACGGCGTGCTCAATGTCTGGGTCGCCCCGGTGGATGCACCGGATCAGGCGCGCGCGATCACCAAGGACACCGCACGCGGCATCCGCAATTATTTCTGGACCTATCAACCCAACACGTTGCTGTACCTGCGCGACAATGGCGGCGACGAAGACTTCCATCTGTTCTCGGTGAATCTGAGCGATGGCAGCAGCAAGGACCTCACCCCGTTCAAGAAGACCAACGCCGAGGTGTATCGCGTCAGCGCGCAGCACCCCGAGTCGATCATGGTCGGCATGAACGACCGCGATCCCAAATGGCATGACCTGTATCGGGTGGACCTGGCCTCGGGCAAGCGCAGCCTGGTGCAGCAGAACACCGACAGCCTGGATTCCTATCTGCTCGACGGCAACTACCAGCTGCGCTACGCCACGCGCGCCACCGACGATGCCGGCAGAGAGCTGCTGGTACCGGATGGCAAGCGCTGGAAGCGCGTGGACCGCATCCCGTTCGAGGATGTCAGCAACACCTCGCCCGACGGACTGACCGACGACGGCAAGACGCTATACATGCAGGATTCGCGCAATCGCGACACCGCGGCACTGTATGCCATCGACACCGCCAGCAATGCGCGCACGCTGCTGTTCGAAAACCCGCGCACCGATGTCGGCGCCACCTTGAACGACCCCAGGACCGGCTTGGTGCAGGCCGTGTCCACCGACTATCTGCGCGAGGAATGGAAGGCGCTGGACAACGGCATTGCCGCCGACCTGCAAAAGCTCAAGTCACTCGGCAGCGGTGATGCCAGCGTTGCCGCACGCACGCTCGACGATCGCATCTGGATCGTGGGGTATTCGGCGGCAGAGACACCGCTGAGCTACTACCGCTACGACCGTGCAGACGGCGGCAAGCTGACCAAACTGTTCTCCGCCCGCCCCGCGCTCGACGGCAAACCGCTGGTCCCGATGTGGCCGCAGGAACTGACCGCGCGCGACGGCCTCAAGCTGGTCAGCTATCTCACCCTGCCCTCTGAGGCTGACGCCAATCACGATGGCAAGGCCGACAAGCCGGTGCCGCTGGTGCTGTTCGTGCATGGTGGCCCGTGGGCGCGCGACAGCTACGGCTACGGGCCGTATGAGCAGTGGCTGGCCAATCGCGGCTATGCGGTGCTGGCGGTGAACTTCCGTGGCTCCACCGGCTTCGGCAAGGCCTTCACCAATGCCGGCAACGGCGAGTGGGCCGGCAAGATGCACGACGACCTGCTCGACGCCGTGCAGTGGGCGGTCAAGCAAGGTGTGACCAGGCCCGAGGACGTGGCGATCATGGGCGGCAGCTATGGCGGCTACGCCACGCTGGTCGGCCTGACCTTCACCCCGGACGCGTTTAAGTGCGGCGTGGACATCGTCGGTCCGGCCAACCTCAACACCTTGCTCGGCACCGTGCCGCCGTACTGGGCCAGCTTCTACAAGCAGCTGACCAAACGCATGGGCGACCCGGCCACCGACGCCGGCAAGCAGTGGCTGACCGAACGCTCACCGCTCACCCATGTCGACAAGATCAGCAAGCCGCTGCTGATCGGCCAGGGCGCCAACGATCCACGCGTCAAACAGGCCGAGAGCGACCAGATCGTCAACGCGATGAAGGCCAAGAACATTCCGGTCACCTACGTGCTGTTCCCGGACGAAGGCCACGGCTTCCGGCGGCCGGAAAACAGCAAGGCCTTCAACGCGGTGACCGAGGGGTTCCTGGGCCAGTGCCTGGGCGGCCGCGTGCAACCGATCGGCGACGACCTGGCCGGCTCCAGCATCACCGTGCCGGAAGGCGCCGACAAGGTGAACGGCCTGAGCGAAGCGTTGAAGACGCATACGCAGGCGATTCGGCGGTAGGTCTGCGGACGTGGTGGCTTGCTTTACATCTACGTCGTCGCTCGCCTGCAAAGACGAGCGACGACGGCTGTATCGATGTTCTCCAACGCGCCGCCACGCCGGTATTCCCGCCCAGCGATCCAGACAGGAAGATGCCTGACTTGGTTGCTCACTAATGTGGGGCGGTGTCCTTGGCGGCCTCTGAATCAAGACCAGCCGGCCACACTGCCCCACCGGGATCCAACTCGGTGTTGTTCATTTCCTCGCCCCGCCAACCGAACCCACAGATGGCGAGCGGGCCGTCCTGCAGGCCGTCCAGGCCAAGTGCCTGTTCGATATCCACCTCGTTGATTGCCGAGGTGACAAATGCGCCCAGGCCCAGGTCGGTCGCGCTCAGATACAGCGTCTGCGCAATATGGCCGACATCCAGAATCATCGCGCGGTAGGCCTTGGCGTGGTTCCGATACTTCCAGAAACTACGTAAAAACCGCGGCACCAGGATCACCAGCACCGGCGCATCGGCAAACCAGTGCTGCCCGGACACAGCGCGACGCGCAAACTCCGCAAGCGGCTGTGGTGGCGACTGCAATGGCTGCAATGCATGATCGACAGGGCGATAGTGATAGAGACCGCTCGTCATTCCCTCGACACGCTGGACCAGCAAGTAGGTTTCGGTGGGATGGAGACTGCCTCCCGAGGGCACCGGTTTCTTCAAGAATGCGGTGTCGTGCCCCACTTCGATCCGCGCACTTGCCATGACGCTGCGCTCAAGCATCTGGCCCAGCAAGCTGTGTGACAGTGGACGCTGCGTATCGAAGTTGCGACAGGTGACGCGACGCGACAGCAGCTCATCGAACGTGCCCGGGGTTGACCGTGGCAAGGCAATGCGCGCTTCGATGCCCCCCTCGCCTCGGTCTACGATCTCTGCTGGGGGGGCGCCCAGTCGGCCGACCATGCCTTCCGCAGTAGTCAGGCCGTGTGCTTCCATCGTCGCCACGCTGTCCTCGCCGCGCCAGCGCGCCGATCGATGCCACAACGCGGCTAGCGGCCACCAACGCTGCTGCTGCACGCACTCGTCGTTGCGGCGATGCTGAACGTGTTCTGGTTGATCGCTGACCACAAGACCTTGCTCGATCAAACGCGCCACCTGGAACGGCAAGGGCTGCATCTGATCGATGCGATGCCAGCGCGAGGGACTCAACCCGCCCAACCATTCGCGCTCGTCCTTGGAAACCTCCACATCTCCATCAAGATGAGGCGCCAGCGCCAGCCATCGTGTGCGGCGATTCACGCCATCTCCACCGGCAAGCAATCGTGCAAGATCAAACACCGCATCGTCGCGCAGCTCAAAAAACAACGTGGTACAGCGACGAATTTGCATAGGAACATCTCAAGGACGCATGAGCACGGTCGATATTGTGTCAGGTCCCATGTCATACAACACCACAGACCCTCACTCTCCAGGCAAGACACACCATGACCGACTCCGCCCCCCAAACCCATTTTCCGTTTGATGCATCCACCGCCGACAAGCTGCTGGAACTACTGGCAACCGACGACGACTTCCGCGACTGCTTTCAATGCAATCCGGCGCAGGCGCTTGCCCGGATCGGTGCACCTGGCGTGAGCGCCGACAATGCCGCCCCCAGCGCAGGACAGGCCTATTACTGCATGACGACCAGTCAGCTCGCGTCCAAGCAGGACATTGCAGCGGCTCGTGCCGAGCTGCAAAGCTACTTGACCGAAAAAGCCAATCACACCGTCATCTTCGCCTTCGAATCGGACAGCATGCGCTCTACCCTGCTGCGTAAGTAAGCAGGCAGACCCGATACGGGCCAGGCGCGCACGAATGCCTGCGCCTGTTCGCGCGCCTGCTGGGTATGGCCGAGTGCATGCAGCGACTCGGCCATCCAAAGCTGCGCCAGACGTGTATCGGCAACATTGAGCGGCTGCAGCGTTTGCGACGCATTTGCTTCTATATATGCACGCCCACGATGGAGATACAGCCAACGTGCTTGCTGCAACGCTTCAGCGTGCCGACCACTTTCGTGCAGCAGCATGTATAGCGTCACGCGCGTCTGGAAAAGATCGTCGTCACTGATTGGCAGACGCGCGATGGCGGCCGCGCGGTCGCCCGACAGCGCCAGCTGCTGGGCTTCGACAATGGCGCGCAGTTCGGCAAGCACCGGCGTTTCATGCACAAGTGCCGGCTTGATCGCCGCAAGCGCGCGGACGGTGAGACTGTCATCGCCGGCCCGCTGCGCCTGGCTTGCCAGGATCAGCACCATTGCGGCATTGTCCTGCAGGTTTACCGTTGCCGATCCATCGTCGATGACTGCGGACACCAGCCGATCAAACGTCGGCTTGAGCGCTGCCGCTGTCGACAGGGATGGGTCGCCCAATGCATCGGTGGTCAGTGCAATGACCGAGAATTGGCGATGGTTGAAATCGTCGCCTTGCCTGCTGCGCCTCAGGCCTTGTGTGATTGCTGCGCGTGCGGCGGTCCAGTCGGCCTGATCGATCGCGATGCTGGTGCGATCGATCAAGGGCACCACATCATCGTTGGCATAGCCTTTCTCAACGATCCTGTCGAGTGCCTGTTTCGCTTCGGCATGACGATTCAGCACCGCAAGCGCGTTCGCTTGACGCCGGAGCGGGCCGGCGCGATCGGCATCACCGGGAGCGGAAAAGCGCTGCAGAGCCGCTTCTGCCTTTCCCTGCGCCAGCAAAATACGTCCAACCCGATCAGTCGCAATCGCGCGCAGCGGGTCCTGCGGAACATCAGCCGCCTGCGCATACGGCAGCGCCTCGGCAAATCGATTGGCAACGAACAGGTGCCACGATGCATTGGCGGTACCGGCAAAATTGTCCGGGTAGAGCGAGCCCAACGTTCGCCACAGCGTCAGTGCCTTGTCGGGTGCAAGCAGCTCGGACGCCCATGCATCCAGATACAGTTGATCGCGCTCGGGCAAACGTTGGCGGAAACGAATTGCCTTCTCCAAATACGGGAGCGCGCTACGGCGATCGGAGACCGCCACCTTGATGCGTGCCGCGCCCAGATACGCGAGCGCAAACTCCGGATCTATTCCCACCGCGCGCTCGAACAGTTCCAGACCTTCTTTCCATTGGCCTTTCACCGTTGCATCGACTCCCAGGGCGTACGCCCGTAGTGCATCCAGGCTGGAGGTGGTCACAGCGGGTAACGGCACAGAATTCTTGTCTATCGAGGCCACCACCTCACCCAGGCCCTGCCTGAGCTTACGGGTGACCTGATCCACCGAGGACAATGCCGATGGCAAGCCATCGCCTTGTACAAACTCCGAGTAGACCGTGGTCTGGGTACGTGGATCCACCAACTCCACGCTGAAACGAAGCTTGCCTCCAATCTCGGCGACAGTCGGCAGCAACACGGCGCTGGCACCATCACGCAGCGCCACTTCCGAGGCGATGGCGCGATCGACGATCACGCGATCCGGATCACGCTTCATCCGGGCCATGGTGTCGCGCACTTTCATATCGCTCAGGACATTGACATAGCGCGACTGTTCCAGACTGATGCGCAGCGCCTGATCAAGCGAACTGTCGAGCAATGTGTTGCCGGTCAGATTACGTAGATCGCCGACCACCACCCACCCACGTTCGGAAAACGCAATGGCTGGCTCGGAACGGGTGAAAAACCACACCGAAACACACACAGCGACGACCAATACCGTCTCCGCCAGAAGTGCCGCCGGCCGCCGCCACAGCGGAACATCGCGCCAGGCCTTCGCCGAATTCTTCGGCGTGCGCAATGGCGTCAGGCCGACTTCGCCGACTTCATAAATCTCCATTGGCGTGGGGACGCCCTTGAAGCGCCAGCGGCCGTGGGATTTCCACAGGATGCGTTCGCCGCGGTCGCCCAGTTCGCGTGCGGCGCGGTGGGTCAATGACTCGGCCACCGCCGACAACAGGATCTGCCCGGGCCGCGCCATCGACATCAGGCGTGCGGCGGTGGGCTTGGCCAGGCCTTCGACTTCCAGCGGTTTGGCACCGATGCTCACTGCTTCGTCGCTGTTGCGCCAGGTCAGCACTTCGCCGACGTGCAGGCCCTGGCGGGCGCACAGCGTCAGCGCGCGGGCATCGCCCATCGCCTTGAGGCCGCGCGCGTAATCCAGCGCAAAGCCCAGGCCGTCGATGGGGCGATCAAACAGCAACAGCAAACCGTCCGAACGGTCGATCAGGCGGCCACGCCACTGCTGCTGCAGTTTGACCACCAGCCGGTCATGCTCGCGAAACAGCGCGGCGGCGGCGTTGTCACCGATGCGCTCGACCAGCGCGGTCGAATCGCACAGGTCGGTCAACAACAAGGTACGCAAGCGCGGTGCCTGGATCGCTTCCGACGACGCATCCTTGCGTGCGTGGGCGCGGGCGCTCATTGCTCAGCGATTGTCCGACGTGGTGGCGTTGCCGGATGGCGGCGTGAGGCCCGACGCCAGCGTGTCATGCATGCACAGCACGTTGCCGCCCTGTCGCTTGGCCTCGTACAACGCGCTGTCGGCCAGCGTGTACCAATCGTTCCATGCCGCGTCGGGGTCGATCATGCACAGGCCCAGGCTGACCGAGCAGCCCTGCTCGCTCTGGCCATTGCACAGGCGCGCTTCCACCGCGCGCACGATGCATTCGCCGATGTGGTGCAGCAGTTCCTGGGTGCCTTGCGCGACCAGCACACAGAATTCATCGCCGCCGAGCCGGCAGGCGAGGTCGCCGTCGGCGATCACCGAACGCAGCGCATGGGCGACGTTCTGCAGCACGCGGTCGCCGGCCAGGTGGCCGAACTCGTCGTTGATGCGCTTGAAACGGTCGCAATCGATCAGGATCAGGCCAACGCCGGGCACGTTGCCGGCGCGTCGGCATTCCTGCAGATGCAGGGCGAGCCCGCGGCGGTTGTGCAGGCCGGTGAGCTCGTCGGTGCGGCTGAGTTCTTCGGTGTGGTTGAGCTGGTGCGAGGTGACGTAGAGATTGTCCAGCGCCGCTTCCAGGTCGTGGTTGCGGCGGCGTAGCTGGCGGATCAACAACTGCTCGTTGTTGACCACGCGCACGATGGAGCGGCGCAGAAAATGCGCCACCATCGATGGGTCGTGGTCGACCAGGCGCTGGAAGTCCTCGTGCGCCAGCTCGATCAGGCGGGTGTCGGTGGATGCCGTGGCGCCGGCACTGCGCGCATGGTCGCCGATCAGCAGGCCAAGTTCGCCGAAGAATTCGCCCGGGCCCAGGTGCTTGAGCATCAGGTCTTCGCCGAAATCCAGATCGATCTGGCCGCTGACCACGATGAACATCTGCGTGCCCACCGCCCCGCGCTCGAACAGCGCCTGGCCGGCCGCCAACTCACGGGCACGCCCGAAGCGGGCGAAAAACGCCAGCTCCTGGGCAGTCATCAGCGCATGCAGCCCGTCCGACAGCGTCTTTGCAACGCTCCCCGTCGGCTCTACTGCGCCGGCAGTGTTATGGCACGTCATCCAAATCCCTTAGACCGACCTGCAGCGCCGGCCTGCCCTGGCATCGTACAGCAGCGTTTTGTTCAGTACCAGGTCACACTCGTTCTCACAGCGCTCGAGACGAAATGACGGGTATCGGCAACAAAAATGGGCTCGGTTCTCCGAGCCCATCCCCCTCCCGGCAGCGGCCTGCCGGCCATCTGTGACAGACCACGAGCGATGCGGGCGCCGTTTCGCGGTGCTGGTACGGGCCTGCCGGTGGGCGTCGACCGCACGCTCCGAACCACCCCGCGGCCGCCGGGCGACCGCCCCGTCGCCCCATACGCTGCCTTAGGCCGCCTTTTCGCCGTGAAACTGCTCTTCCTCGGTCGAGCCACGCAGCGCGGTGGTGGACGACTGACCCTGCTGGATCGCCTGCGTCACCGCGTCGAAGTAGCCGGTGCCCACCTCGCGCTGATGCTTGACCGCGGTAAAGCCCATCTCGGCCGCCGCGAACTCGGCCTGCTGCAACTCGACGAAGGCGCTCATCTGGCGGCGGGCATAGCCGTGCGCCAGGTTGAACATGCCGTAGTTCAGGGCGTGGAAACCGGCCAGGGTGATGAACTGGAATTTATAGCCATAGCTCGCCAGCTCGGTCTGGAACCTGGCGATGGTGGCGTCGTCCAGGTTCTTCTTCCAGTTGAAGCTCGGCGAGCAGTTGTAGGCCAGCAATTTGCCGGGGAACCTGGCGTGGATGGCTTGCGCGAAGGCGCGGGCAAATTCCAGATCCGGCTTCCCGGTTTCGCACCAGATCAGGTCCGCGTACGGCGCGTAGGCCAGCCCGCGGCTGATGGCCTGATCCAGCCCGTTGCGGGTCTTGAAGAAGCCTTCGACGGTGCGCTGCCCGGTGGTGAAGGGCTGATCGTTGGCATCCACGTCGCTGGTGATCAGATCGGCAGCTTCGGCATCGGTGCGTGCGATCAGCAACGTGGGCACGCCCAGCACATCGGCCGCCAGACGTGCGGCATTCAACTTTTCGATCGCCTCGCGGGTGGGCACCAGCACCTTGCCGCCCATGTGGCCGCACTTCTTCACCGATGCCAGTTGATCTTCGAAGTGCACGCCGGCCGCGCCGGCTTCGATCATCGCCTTCATCAACTCGAAGGCGTTGAGCACGCCGCCAAAGCCGGCTTCGGCATCGGCCACGATCGGCTGCAGGAAATCGATGTCGTCGTTGCCTTCGGCGTGATGCAGTTGATCGGCGCGCAACAAGGTGTTGTTGATGCGCTTGACCACCGCCGGCACCGAGTCGGCCGGATACAACGACTGGTCCGGATACATCTGTCCGGCCAGGTTCGCATCGGCGGCGACCTGCCAGCCGGACAGGTAGATCGCCTTCAACCCGGCCTTGACCTGCTGCATCGCCTGGTTGCCGGTCAACGCGCCCAGCGCATTGACGAACGGCGTGGCGTGCAACGCGTTCCACAACTTGTCCGCGCCCAGCCGCGCCAGCGAATGCTCGACATGCACGGTGCCGCGCAAGCGCACCACATCGGCGGCGGTGTAGTTGCGGGTGATGCCGGCCCAGCGCGGGTTGCTGGCCCAGTCGTGCTGGATCTGTTCGGCGGTCTGCAGTGTGCTGCTCATGGTGCGTTCTCCTGGCAGGAATACGACGGATGCAACGAGGAAGGACGGTGCGTCACGGCGCGCGTGAGGCATGGCAATGCCGTCGTTGCGCGCATCGGCGCAACGGGCGGTGTGGTGCATTACGTGGACGGATTGCAGCGACAGCGCGCGGACGCCGGCGTGTCGCTGCCGCGTTGGCTCACTCGATCAGGCGATATGCCGGCACGGTGAGGAAATCGGCCAGCGCATCGGCACGGCTGAGTGTGTCCAGCAATGCAATGGCGTCGTCGATGCGCGCGGCGCCCGGCAGTGCATCGGTCGCGCCCAGGCGCGCCGGCAGCGCACGCAACGTGGCCTGCAACAAGGGCTGGTCGATCGCGGTGCCGTCGTCCAGATGCTGGCCGTGATGCAACCACTGCCACAGCTGCGCGCGGCTGATCTCGGCAGTGGCGGCGTCTTCCATCAGGTTGTGGATCGGCACGCATCCATTGCCGTCCAGCCATGCGGCCAGATAACGCACGCAGATTTCGACATTGCCTTCGAAACCGGCGCGGGTGATGGTGCCCGGCGAAGGCGCGATCAGCATGTCGCGCGTCACCTGCACGTCGTTGCGCAGGACATGCTGCTGATGCGCGGTGGGCATGTGCTCGTCGAAGATCTTCATCGCCACCGGAATCAACGCCGGATGCGCCACCCAGGTGCCATCGTGGCCGGCGCTGACCTCGCGCAGCTTGTCGGCACGCACCCGTGCCATCGCCTGCTCGTTGGCGGCCTCGTCGTGATTGATCGGAATCTGCGCGGCCATGCCGCCCATCGCATGTGCGCCGCGGCGATGGCAGGTCTTGATCAGCAGTTCCGAATACGCCTTCAGGAATGGCTGGGTCATGGTGACCTGGCCACGTTCGGGCAGCACGCGGTCGCGATGCGCGCGGAAGGTCTTCAGGTACGAAAAGATGTAGTCCCAGCGCCCGCAGTTGAGCCCGACGATGCGCGCGCGCAGCGCGTGCAGGATCTCGTCCATCTCGAACACCGCCGGCAGCGTCTCGATCAGCACGGTCACCTTGATCTGGCCATGCGGCAGGCCGAGCATGGCTTCGATATGCGCCAGCGCGGTCTCCCACAGCGCGGCCTCTTCCATGCTCTGCAGCTTGGGCAGATACAGATACGGGCCGCGATCCCTGGCCAGCAGCGCGCGGGCGTTATGGAAGGCGAACACCGCCGCGTCGAACAGCCCCCCGGCCAGCGGCTGGCCATCGATGAGCACGTGCTTCTCATCCAGATGCCAGCCACGCGGACGCACGATCAGCACTGCGCGCTCGGCTTCCGGGCGCAGCGCGTAGTGCTTGCCGTTGGGCGCATCGAAGCTGAGATCGCCACGCACCGCAGCGGCCAGCGTGCGCTGGCCGGCCAGCAGGTTGCGCCAGGTCGGCGCGGTGGAATCCTCGAAGTCGGCCATGAACACCTTGGCGCCGGAATTGAGCGCGTTGATGACCATCTTCGGATCGGTGGGGCCGGTGATTTCCACCCGGCGGTCCTGCAGCGCCGCCGGTAGCGCGGCCACGCGCCAGTCGCCATCGCGGATGGCGCGGGTGTCGGGGCGGAAGTCCGGCAACTGGCCGGCATCGAACTCGGCCTGGCGGACGCGCCGCTGTGCCAGGCGTTGCTGGCGGCCGGGCTCGATGGCCCGGTGCAGCGATACCAGCAGGGCCAGCGCAGCGGCCGGCAGGAGGTCGGCCTGGCCTGCGACCTGCGTGGTCAGCGACAGACCGGGCGTGGCGCGTTCGGTGGGACGTGGGGCGAAAGCGGTGGCAGACATGTCGGGAGTCCTTGTGCATCCGGACCTGCACCGTGCGCCGCATGCAACTATTTGACAAAGCAGTTTTATCAATGCTGTAAATAAGGCAGGCTTATACAGCGTCGTTGCAGACATCCAGATGGCGCCAACTCCTCGATTTTCCTACAAATCTGATCGGCTCAAGCCGCTGCGTGCGTTCTGCCAGACAGTGCGTTTTGGCTCTGTCTCACGGGCGGCTGAGGCGCTTTATGTGAGCCAGCCGGCAGTGACCTTGCAGTTACAGGCGCTGGAACGTGACCTGGGCGTGGCCCTGTTCGAGCGCTCGGGGCGACGCATGGCACCCAGCCGCGAGGGCCAGCTGCTCTACGACATGGCGCTGCCGCTGGTGGAGAGCCTGGACGGGCTGGAGGCCAGCTTCCGCGAAAAGGTGCGCGGCCTGGATGCCGGCGAGCTCAATATCGCCGCCAACAGTTCCACCATCCTGTACCTGCTGCCGCGCATCGTGGCGAAGTTCCGCGCGCGCCACCCGGACGTGCGCCTGACCCTGCACAACGCCATCAGCGCCGACGGCACCGACCTGCTGCGCGAAGATGCAGTGGACCTGGCGATCGGCTCGATGCTGGACGTGCCGGCCGACCTCAATTACGCGCCGGTGTATCGCTTCGAACAATTGCTGATCACCCCGCACGACCACCCGTTGGCCGGCACGTCCACGGTCACGCTGCAGGACCTGTCGCCGTATCCGCTGATCCTGCCGCCACGCCGGCAGGTGACCTATCGGCTGGTCGACCTGGTCTTCCAGCAGGCGCGCGTGCCCTACACCGTGGCACTGGAAGTGGGCGGCTGGGAAGTGATCAAGCAATACGTGGCGATGGGCATGGGCATCTCCATCGTCACCGCGATCTGCGTCACCGAGGCCGACCGCGACACACTCGCCACCCGCTCGCTGAAGGATTACTTCCCCACCCGCAGTTATGGCGTGGTGGTGCGCAAGGGCAAGTATCTGTCGCCGCAGGCACGCGCCTTTATCGAGCTGATCCAGCCGGATCTGTTTCCCCCGCGCGGGTATGACGAAAGTGGTGACTCGGAGCGGTGAATCTTGTGACTGCTGCAGGCGTGAGTTCGCATGGCGCCTGAGCTTGCTCGCCATGCGCTGCGTATGAGGTCACCATGCGCTCTTCATCGGCGATGCCGTGTGCGGTATGCGGTACGCCATTGAAGGCGTTGCTTGATCAAGCCATGCGAGCGCAGCACTGACGGTTGATTCCAGCGTGCAGCGCGAACCACTCCGCATTGCGTTGCATCGATGTCGGCCCGATCTACTGCACGATGGTTGTCGTCATAGACTAGGCCGATGCTGTGGGTATCACTGCAGGTCATCAACGGCTGGTCAATCCGGGGACTCACTGACCAGATGCGTAGCCGTCCTGCACCGCGGGGCGAGCCGACTCAACCAACCAAGGCTGACGCAATGAATCCGACCACGTTATTGCTGGTGCAGTTGGCGCTGATCCTGGGCGCGGCACGTGCGTGCGGCGCGCTGCTGCAGCGCGTCGGGCAGCCGCCGGTGATCGGCGAAATGGCCGCCGGCCTGCTGCTGGGGCCGATCGCATTCGGCGCGTGGCTGCCGGAATTGCATGGCATGTTGTTTGCCTCCGGCAGCTTGCCGCCGCTATCGGGCCTGGCCAACATCGGCGTGGTGCTTTTCATGTTCGTCGTCGGCGTGGAGCTGCGCGCGCCGGAAGGCACCGCCGCGCAGGTGCGTGCGTCGGTGCTGGTGGGCCTGTCCGGCATCGTGCTGCCGTTGCTGCTGGGGCTGGCCGCCGCACCGTGGTTGTTTGCGCGCTTTGCACCGCAGGGCATCGGCTTCTGGCCCTTCGCCTTGTTCATTGCCGCGGCGATGTCGGTGACCGCGTTTCCGGTGCTGGCGCGCATCCTCAAGGATCGCAACATGACCCGCACACCCGCAGGCCGGTTGGCGCTGGGCGCGGCGGTGATCGACGATGCCACGGTGTGGATGTTCCTGGCGATCGTGCTCACCCTGACCGGCGGCAACAACCATGGCGGCGTTGCGTTTACTGCGACAGCTGCGGTGGTGCTGATTGCGGTGGTGTTCGGCGTGCTGAAGCCGCTGTATGCGCGCGTGCTCAAGCCGCGCGCACGCGATGGAGGCTATGCGCCAACCGCGCTGGTGTGGGTGCTGATCGGTCTGCTGGCCTGCGCCGCGGTGGCCGAATGGATCGGCCTGCATGCGATCTTCGGCGCATTCCTGTTCGGCGTCTGCGTGCCGCGCGACGACCGCCTGCAGGAACACCTGGCCGGGCGCATCGAACCCCTGGCGATCACCTTGCTGATGCCGGTGCTGTTTGCGGTCGCCGGCCAGGCCACCAGCCCCGGCGTCTTCGTTGGCGCAGGCATCGCCGGCTTTGCGTTGGTGGTCGGCGTGGCGGTGACCGGCAAGCTGGCCGGCTGCACCCTGGGCGCGCGCCTGAGCGGCCACGACTGGCGCGACAGCCTGAGCGTGGGTTCGCTGATGAACGCACGCGGGCTGATGGAACTGGTGGTGATCAAGATCGGCCTGGACAGCGGCGTGATCGGGCCGGACCTGTTCACGCTGCTGTTCGGCATGACGCTGGTGACCACGGTGATGGCCTCGCCGATGGTGGCCTGGTGCCAACGCGGCCGGCAGGCCGCCACAGCCACCGGGCTGGGTGCGGGCCAGTCGCCGCAATGACGAGGCAGCGCTCAAACACGGTGCGGCGTCGTTGCGCGACATGGCGCGTCACGTCTGCCCGCGCATCGCAGGCCATCACGCGCGCCCGTACAAACCCAGGAACATCGCCACCGCCGATTCGGCCACCTGCGTGCGTTGCTGCGGCGACAGGGGCGGCTGGCCCATGGCGATCTGCGGCCAGAACGCGAAGCCCTTGATCAATGCCTGCAGTTGCTGCGCGCCGACCTCCGGCTCCACGCCTGCCAACCGGCCGTCGGCCAATGCGGCGCGCACCCAGGTGGTGGTGCCTTCCTCCTTGCTGCCCAATTGCGCGATCAGTTCGCGCGCGCGCGCGGGCGAATGGATGCCTTCGGCAATGGCGACGCGCGACAGGTCGATGAACGCCGGGTCGTCGAGCAGGTGCAGTTTCTGCTGCAGCAGCTGGATCAGCTGCGCACGCAACGGCTGGTCGGGCCGGTAGACCAGAGTCACTGCATCGGCGCTGCGCTGCCACAGCCCGCGCAGGATCTCGCCAAACAACGCGTCCTTGCTGGGGAAGTGGTTGTAGACGGTGCGCTTGGATACGCCCGCATTGGCCGCCACGCGGTCCATGCTGGTGGCCTCGAAGCCATGCTGGCGGAACTCGGCAATGGCCGCCTCGACGATGGCGAGGCGCTTGCGGTCGGTCAGCCGTTGCGGCGCAGTCGGGGGGGAAGATGCAGTCGACATTGGGTCATTTTACACCGGACAGTTTACTTTCAGCCCGATGAAACTACACTGCTCAGTGTAACTTTTCCCTGTTGTCACCCCCCTGCCCGGTCGGATTCCCCAATGGCTTCCTCGCGCCCTTCCCGCTATGCCGCTTCGCCACAGTTTCGCGATGGCCGGTTCCGCAATGCAGTGCCGCTGCCGACCACCGTGCTCAGCCTGCGCGAGCAGATCGGCCTGATGTGGAGGTTCTTCTTCGACAAGCCCGGCACCACGGTGCCGTCCACGCCGCTGCCGGTGCAGCCGCTGACCCGCGCGCAGCTGCTGGCCGCGCCCGACCGCAGCCTGTATCGCCTGGGCCATTCCACCGTGCTGATGAAGCTGGCCGGCGGCTTGTGGCTGACCGACCCGGTGTTCTCCAAGCGCGCCTCGCCGGTGCCCTTCGCCGGGCCAAAGCGCTTTCATGCGCCGCCGATCGCGCTGGACGCGCTGCCGCCGCTGGCCGGGGTGATCCTGTCGCACAACCATTACGATCATCTCGATCGCACCAGCATCCGTGCACTGGCCGACCGCGTCGGCGTGTTCGTCGCGCCCTTGGGCGTGGGCGATCTGCTGGTGCGCTGGGGCGTGGACCCGGCCAAGGTGCGCCAGCTGGACTGGTGGGAGGCGATCACCATCGATGGCCTGCAGCTCACCGCCACCCCGTCGCAGCATTTTTCCGGGCGCGGCCTGTTCGACAGTGGGCGTTCGCTGTGGTGCTCCTGGGTGATCCAGGACCGCGAGCTGCGCCTGTTCTTCAGCGGAGACGGCGGCTACGGCCCGCATTTCAAGACCATCGGCCAACAGCTCGGGCCCTTCGACGTGGCGCTGATCGAAAACGGCGCCTACGACCAGCAATGGCCGCACGTGCACATGCAACCGGAGCAGAGCCTGCAGGCCTATCTGGACGTCGGCGGGCAGACCCTGCTGCCGATCCACAACGGCACCTTCGACCTGGCGATGCACGCGTGGCAGGAGCCACTGGACCGGATCGTGGCACTGGCCGACGGCGCCGGCGTTGCGCTGGCGACGCCGCGCATGGGCGAGCGGGTGGACCTGGAAGCGCCCGCCAATCGCCTGCGCTGGTGGCGACAGGATGCTGCGACGCAAGCCTCGGACGGCCTGGTGGCAACGCGCTAGCTGAGTGCATCGCAGCGTTGGCGTTGGCGCATGAGCGGGCGGCGTTCACGCATTGCCCTGCGCCATCGCGGCGGCATGCATGCTTGCTGCCTACAAAACTCTGCGCTGCTTCGTCAGCGCAGGGCGCCAATGCCGCCGATTCGGATCATGTGCAAGCGCGCACCACGCATCACAGGCGCTGCCACTCCAGATGGGGCAATCGCACCCCCGTCACCTGATGCACCAGCCGCAAACAAGAACGGGATGGCGCGTGGCCATCCCGTTGCGATTGCTGACTGCAGCAACTACACACGCATGCGCCAACGACGCATGCACATCACTCGGTCACTCACTCGGTCAGACCGCGATTTTCCAGCAGCGCCTTGACGCTGGGGTCCTTGCCGCGGAAATCGCGATACAACGTGGCCAGGTCGACCGTGTTGCCGCGCGAAAGGATCTTGGCGCGGAAGATGTCGCCATTCTTGCGGTTCAAGCCGCCGTGTTCCTTGAACCATTCGAACGCGTCGTCGTCGAGCACTTCCGACCAGAAATACGCGTAGTACCCGGCCGAATAACCGCCGCCCCAGATGTGGTCGAAATAGCTGCTGCGGTAGCGCGGCGGCACTTCGGCCAGGTCCACCTTGAAGCGCTTCAACGCATCGGCTTCGAACTTGCTCACGTCCTGCAGCGGCGCGTCGGCCGGCTGGGTGTGCCAAGCCAGGTCGAGCAACGCGGCCGACAGGTACTCGGTGGTGGCGTAGCCGCTGTTGAAGGTCTTGGCCTTCTTGATCTTCTCCACCAGCTCGGCCGGCATCGCCGCGCCGGTCTGGTAGTGCTTGGCGTAGTTGGCGAAGACCTTGGGATCGGAGGCCCAGTGCTCGTTGAACTGCGAGGGAAACTCGACGAAGTCGCGCGAGGTGCTGGTGCCGGCGATCGAGGGATACTTCACCTTGGAGAACATGCCGTGCAGCGCGTGGCCGAACTCATGGAACAGCGTGGTGACGTCATCGAAGCTCAGCAGCGCCGGCTGGCCGGCGGCCGGCTTGGTGAAGTTGCAGACGTTGTAGACCACCGGCTTGGCACCGGTGAGGCCGTCCTGCTCGACGAACACATCCATCCAGGCGCCGCCGGACTTGCTGTCGCGCTTGAAGTAGTCGGTGTAGAACAGCGCCATCGAGGTGCCGTCCGCATCGAACACTTCATACACCTTCATGTCGGCGTGATAGGTCGGGATGTCGGTGCGCTGCTTGAAGGTGATGCCGTACAGCTGCGTGGCTGCGTAGAAGACGCCGTTCTGCAGCACGTTGTCCAGCTCGAAATACGGCTTGATCTGCGCCTCGTCCAGGTCGTACTTGGCCTTGCGCACCTGCTCGGCATAGAAATCCCAATCGGACGCGGCGAGTTTGAAACCACCCTTCTGCGCGTCGATCACCTTCTGCATTTCGGCCACTTCGCGGCGTGCCTTGGCGGTGGCGGCCGGCACGGTGTCGGTCAGCAGCTTGAGCGCGGCGTCCGGGGTCTTGGCCATCTGGTCGCCCAGGCTGTAGGCGGCGTAGTTGTCGAAGCCGAGCAGCTTGGCCTTTTGCGCGCGCAGCTGCGCCAGGCGCTGGATGGTCTGGCGGGTGTCGTTGGCATCGCCCTTTTCCGCGCGCGTTTCCGAGGCCTTGAGCACCTCGGCGCGCAGCTGGCGGTCCTTCAGCGAGGCCAGCACCGGCTGCTGGGTGGTGTTCTGCAGGGTCAGCAGGTACTTGCCATCGAGCTTGCGCGCCTTGGCCGCATCGGCGGCGGCGGCGATATCGCCCTCGCTCAGGCCATCGAGCCTGGCCTTGTCGTCCACCACCACCGCGCCGGCGGCCGAGGCGGCCACCAGACGGGTATGGAACTGCGTGGAGAGCGTGGTCTCCTCGATATTGAGCTTGCGCAGGCTGGCCTTGTCGGCCTCCGACAGCTGCGCGCCGGCGCGCACCAGCTCTTCGTAGTCGCGTTCGACCAGGCGCTTCTGCTCCGGCTCCAGGCTCAGCGTGTCGCGCTGGTCGTAAATGGTCTTGACCCGCGCAAAGAGCTTCGGGTCGAGATTGATCTCGTCCTGGTGCGCGGCCAGCTTGGGCGCGACCTCTTCCTGGATCTTCTGGCGTGCGTCGCTGGTATCGGCCTGCACCAGGCCGAAGAAGATGCGCGATACGCGCGTGAGCGTTTCGCCGCTGCGCTCCATCGCTTCGATGGTATTGGCGAAGCTGGGCGGCTCGGGGTTGTCGGCGATCTTGCGGATGTCGGCCAGGTGCAGGCGCATGCCTTCCTCGAAGGCCGGCAGGTAATCGGCGTCCTTGATCTTGTCGAACGGCGGCGCCTGGAACGGCAGCGTGCTGGCGGTCAGCAGCGGGTTCGGCGCGGCATCCGCGGCCGGGGTGGTGGCGGTCTTTTCGGGCACGGTGGTGGACTCCTTACCGGACGGCTCTTTTCCGGAACAAGCGGCCAGTGCCAGGGTGATGGCAGCGGCCAGAACGACGGTACGCGACATGGCGTGTGATTCCTGAGTGGGTAGTGCAGCCGGCCACGCTAGCGGGTTTGCGCAGCGTCGGCATGTGCCGTTGGATTGGATGGAGGGGCGCGGTCGAGGATGCGCGCTACAGCGTCTCGTCCTTGAAGATGGCCACGTGCGGGGTACCATCGGCGCCGATCCAGCCGCGGTACATGCCCTCGGTATTGAACGGGAATGCGGCGTTGCCCTGTGCGTCCAGCGCGATGGCGCCGCCGTCGCCGCCGGCCTTGGGAATCTGCTGGTCGATCACCGTCTCGGCCGCCTGTTGCAAGGACTGCCCGGCGTATTTCATGCGTGCGCAGATGTCGTAAGCGGCCACCGCACGGATGTAGAACTCGCCCCAGCCGGTGCCGGACACCGCGCACTGGCCGTTGGCGTAGGTGCCGGCACCGATGATCGGCGCATCACCGACGCGGCCGTAGCGCTTGTTGGTCATGCCGCCGGTGGACGTACCGGCGGCCAGATGGCCGTCGCGATCCAGCGCCAGCGCGCCCACGGTGCCGAAGTGCTTGGCGGTTTCCAGGTCCAGTTCGGCCTGCGCCTGACGGTCGCCGGCTTCGGCCTTAAGCGCTTTTTGCAGCTGCTGCCAGCGCTTGTCGGTGCGGAAGTAGCGTGGGTCGACCAGGGTGACACCCTGCTCGCGCGCAAACTGTTCGGCGCCGTCGCCGACAAGCATCACGTGCCTGGAATGGTCCATGACGCTGCGCGCCAGCTGGATCGGGTTCCTGACCGTGTGCACGCCGGCAATCGCACCGGCCTTGCCGGTGGCGCCATCCATGATCGCGGCATCCAGCTCGTTCTTGCCGTCATGGGTGAACACCGCACCGCGCCCGGCGTTGAACTGCGGCGCGTCCTCCAGCACGGTGATGGTGGCCGCCACCGCGTCCACTGCACTGCCGCCACGTTGCAGCACCGCATGCCCTGCGCGCAGCGCGCGTTGCATCGCCTCGCGCGCCTGGGCCTGTTCCTCGCTGGAAAGACTGGATTTCTCCACGCCTGCGCCGCCGTGGATCACCAGCATCGGCGTGGCCGCCCATACCGGGCCGGCGGCGAGCAGGAGAGAGATGGACAGACACAGTGCACGTGCGGACAGGCCAATCATGGTGTTCCCTCGATGGAGGTCGCAACGTGCCTGGCGACGCCAGGCATGGATGCAGGCGACCCGGAGCGACAAAAACCCCGGCGCGGTGGCAAACGGAAGCGGTCCTGGCGATCGGTCATCGGCACTCGGGATCGGCACGCAAGGTCGCGCCTGCCAGCACCTGTGCGCGCACGACTCGCCCTTCGGCAGCGGTGCGTGAGGTGCATGAGCGACTTGCCGCCCGCGGGGGCACGCTCACAACGTATCGCGATGCTTGCCGCGCCACGGCCGGTACCAGGCGCGGATGGCGGCGATATCGGCGGCCATGTCGGTGCCGGTCCAGAACGGCTCGCCGATGCCCACGGTCTTGCTGGGGTAGTCGAAATACACCGGCAGGATCGGCACCTTGGAATCGGAGGCGATCTTCCAGAAGCCGGCCTTCCAGTGCTCCACCCGCTTGCGGGTGCCCTCGGGGGTGATCACGTACCACATCTGTTCGGAATTGCGGATCAGCCGCACCGCCTGGCCGATGGTGCCCTGGGGCGAGCTGCGGTCCAGCGGGATGCCGCCGAGCTTGCGCAGCAGCGGGCCCAGCGGCCACCAGAACAGCTGCGCCTTGCCCAGCACGCGCACATCGAAGCCCAGCGCGAACTTGGCCGCAAAGCCCAGGAAGCCGTCCCAGTTGGACGAGTGCGGCGCGACGATCATCACCAGCTTGGGTTCGTCGGGCAGTCGCCCGAGCAGGCGCCAGCCGGTCAGCCGTAGCGCCGTGCGCCCCAGCCAGCGGCCGAAGCGGCCGTGGGCGCGGGGCATTCTGGGTGGAGAGGGCTGCAGCAGGATGTTGGCCTGTGTTACCGGTGGCAACGACGGGTCGGTGTGACTCACGCTTACTCCCAGTGGGACGCAGAGCGTCCACGCTTGATATGGCTGCGCTCACGCTTGGCATCCAGCCGCCGCAGCTTGGCACCATGACTCGGTTTGGTGGCGACCCGGCGCTTGGGCACCGACAGGCACGCACTGATGATCTCGGCCAGCCGCTCGCGCGCATCCTCGCGGTTGCGGTCCTGGGTGCGGAAGCGCTGCGCGTCGATCACCAGCACGCCCTCGGCGGTCATGCGCCGGTCGCGCCGCGACAGCAGCCGCGCGCGCAACGGTTCGGGCAGCGACGGCGAGCCGGCCACGTCGAAGCGCAGTTCTACCGCAGTGGAGACCTTGTTGACGTTCTGCCCGCCTGCGCCGCTGGCGCGCACGAAGCGCTCGACGATCTCGCTGGGCGGGATCGTCAGGCTGGGGGTGATCTGGATCGGGTCGCTGGCCATTCAACCCGATTGTATCGGGACCGGCATGGACGCGCGCGCGAACGCCGGCTTCCCGTATGCTGCGGCCGGTTCCCCAGCCTGCAGGATGCTCCGATGACCCCACCCCGTTCCGTCGCCACCGCCCGCGCCCTGGCGCGCCGCCTGATCGTGCTGGCTGCGCTGGCACTGGCCACGCCCGCCGCCTTCGCGCAGGCGCCCAGCGATGCCGACATCAACCGCCTGCTGGCCGCCTCGCGCGCGCAGACCATGCTGGACACGATGCTGCCGCAGATCGAAGCGATGCAGCAGCAACAGTTCGCCCAGCTCACCGCCCAGCGCCAGCTCGACGCCGACCAGCAGGCGCAGCTGCAGCGCATCCAGGAGCGTACCCGCCAGACCGTGCGCAAGGCGCTGTCGTGGTCGGAGCTGCGCCCGATGTATGTGGACATCTACAAGCGCTCGTTCTCGCGCGAGGACGTGCTGGCCATGGCCGAGTTCTACGAGAGTTCGGCCGGCCAGAGCCTGCTGGACAAGACCCCGGCGCTGACCCAGAACCTGATGGGCGCGATCCAGCAGAAGATGCTGCCGCTGTTCGCCGATTTGCAGAAGGATCTGGAGAAGATCGTCAACGAGCCGGCGGCGGCACCGCAGAAGCCCTGACGGGCGGGGATTGGGGATTGGGGAGTCGCAACGGCGTGCTTGCTGCGGCGGTTGCGGATCCGGGGTGAGTGCGTTGCCGGTTATCGCAATGCTTCAACTTTTCCGCTGACCGAAGCAGCCCTCCCCCATCGGGGAGAGCCGCGGTCCTGAGGCTCGGTGGCGATCAGGCCCCCCATCCGCCCTTCGGGCACCTTCGCAAGCGAGGGAAGGACGCAACTTGGAAGGCGAGCGGGGAAGGCGGGAACGCGGGAAGGCGGGCAGTGGGCGTCGTGCTTGAGCCCCTCCCGCCTGCGGGAGAGGGGTTGGGGTGAGGGGGACGCTTGCGCAGCTTTCTTGCATGCCGAGTGGACGTCTCGATCTCTGGACCAGGCACGCCAATCACGCCGCCGGCATGACTCCCAACCCCGGCATCTCCCACCCGAACAACGCGCAGGCCTTGGCGAATTCCACATCCAGCGGCGCAGTGACGCTGATGCGCCGTCCATCGGCCGGATGCGGGAATCCCAGGCGCTCGGCGTGCAGCAGCATGCGGTGGATGCCAAGCATGCGGAAGCTGCGGTTGTGCCGGCCATCGCCATGGCTGGTGTCGCCGATCATGTGATGCGACAGGTGTTTCATGTGCCGGCGGATCTGCCGGAACCGCCCGGTCTGCGGCTGGCAGCGCAGCAAGGCATAGCGCGAGGTGGCAAAGCCGGTGGACGGGATCTCCAGCTCGCCGGTGGCCAGGCGCTGGAAGTGGGTCACCGCCGGCTTCTTGACCGGCTTGCCGGGGCCGCCGTCCAGGTCGTGGTCGACGCTGAAGCGCTCCTCGGCCGGCCAGCCGCGGCACACGGTCAGATAGTCCTTCTCCACTTCGCCGGCCATCAAGGCCTTGCCCAGCGCACTGGCGGCCTCGCGATCGAACGCCAGCAGCAGGCAGCCGCTGGTGGCGCGGTCGAGCCGGTGCACCAGGAAGATCGGCCGGCCCAGCTGTTCGCGCAGGCGGTCGGCCAGGAAGTCGTCCTCCCCGCGCGCCAGCTTGCTGTCGTGGACCATCAGGCCGGCGGGTTTGTCGACGACGGCCAGGACCGCGTCCTGATGGAGAATCTGCAAGTGCTTGGGGGATGTGCTCACCGGCGGATTATCCGCGCCGTGGGCAGCGCATGCCACTGCGCCGGCGCGCCATGACGCCGTTGACCGCACCCGGCGCCGTCAGAGCAGGTGGCGCATACCAGCCGTGCGGCTTGGGGCGTGAGGTCTGGCAGGTGGGCAGTGCACGCTCAGGCCCCGCCGCACACCGCCAGCAACTCGCCCTTGCCCACCGGCACCACGCTGCAGGTGACTGCCGGATCGTCAGCCAGCAGCGCGGTGAACGGCGCCAGTTCGTCGGCATGCGAGAGCGCATTGTCGACCACCAGCAGGCCACCGCCGCGCAGCACGCGGCGTAGTGCCGGCCACCAGCGCACGTACTCGCCGCGCGCCGAATCCAGAAAGACCAGATCGATGCTGGCGCTGGCCGCCTGGGCCAGCCATGCGCCGCCATCGCCGTGCACCAGCTCCACCGATGCCGCCAGGCCGCTGCGCGCCAGCGTGGCCTGCGCCAGGGCCACCTTGTCGGCCGCATGTTCCACCGTGGTGACATGCCCACCGATCGCCGCGGCCGCTTCGGCCAGCCATAGCGTCGAATACCCGTTGGAGGTGCCGATCTCCAGCACGCGCCGCGCAGCGGTGGCACGCACCAGCACCGCCAGCAACTGCCCGGTGTCGGGCGTGATGTTGAGCATGCGCCGGTCGCGCGCCAGCTGCTGCGCATCGTTGTCGCTGCCGAACCGTGCCAATTCGTCTTTCAACGCCTGCAGATCGATCATCACCACCTCGCCGGGAACGGCTTCGTCATCGTGCTGCTGCAGGCACCGCCGCTACCCAGCCGGATGCAGCAGGCCACCTGCGGCAGTGCTTCAGCATTAGTGCTTCAGCGCCGTAGCCAGGCGACCAGCAGGGCCACCGAGCCGGCCGCGCCGCTGATCCAGCTCCACACCGGCACCGTGCCCAGGTACCAGCCATTCGGGTGCAGGCCATACAGCACCGCGGCCACCACCAGCAGGCCGCTGCCGGTGATGGCGGTGACCACGCGCGTCTGCAGCTTGCGCAGGCTCAGGTCCAGCGCGCGCAGCTCGGCCGAACGGATGTCGAGCTGATGGCGGCCCTCGACCTGCTGCTTCAACCAGCTGTGCACCAGGCGCGGCATGTCCGGCGCATGCGTCATGATTTCCGGCAGCCGCTTGCGCAGCTCGCCGAGCACGCGGCGCGGGCTGTAACGCTCGCGCAGGATGCGTTCGAGCACCGGCCGTGCCACGGCCCAGATATCCAGCCTGGGGTCGAGCTGGCGGCCGACGCCTTCGATGTTGAGCAAGGTTTTCTGCAACAGGATCAGCTGCGGCTGCAGCGTCAGTTCGTAGCGCTGCGCGACGCGGAACAGCTTGATCAGCACTTCGGCCAGCGAAATCTCCGACAGCGGCCGGGTGAAGTACGGCTCGCACACCGAGCGCGCGGCCGCTTCCAGTTCGTCGATGCGCACGTTGTCGGGCATCCAGCCCGCTTCCACGTGCAGCTCGGCCATGCGGCGGTAATCCTTGTGGAAGATCGCCATGAAGTTCTCGGCCAGGTAGTACTGATCCTCCTGCGAGAGCTGGCCCATGATGCCGAAATCCAGCGCGATGAAGCGCGGATTGAGCCGGCGCTCCGGATCCGAATCGACCCAGATGTTGCCGGCATGCGCATCGGCATGGAAGAAGTTGTCGCGGAACACCTGCGTATAGAACACCCGCACGCCCTTGGCCGCCAGCGCCTTGCGATCAATACCGGCCGCATCGAGCCTGGCGATGTCGTCGGACGGAATGCCGTACACGCGCTCCAGCGTGAGCGCACGCTCGGCGGTGTGCGACCAGATCACCTCGGGCACGTACAGATCGTCCGAGCCTTCCCAGAACCGGCGCAGCACGCTGGCGTTGGCGCCTTCCCGCTGCAGGTCCAGTTCGGCCGACAAGGTGCCTTCGATCTCGGCCACCACCTCGCGCGGCCGGATCTTGTCCGCACGCGGGTGGGTGCGCTCGACCAGCGTGGCCAGCGACTGCAGCAAGGCGATATCGGCATCGATCTGGCGCTCAATGTCCGGGCGCAACACCTTGACCACCACCTCGCGGCGCACGCCGTTGGCATCCGGCGGCAAGGTGGCCGCATGCACCTGCGCGATCGAGGCCGAGGCCAGCGGTACGGTATCGAACGCGGCAAACGCCACGCTCACCGGCAGGCCCAGCGCGCGCTCGACGATCAGCCGCGCCGCTTCGCCATCGAAGGGCTTGACACGGTCCTGCAGCAGGGTCAATTCATCGGCCACGTCGGCCGGAATCAGGTCGCGCCGGGTCGACAGGATCTGCCCGAACTTGACGAAGATCGGCCCCAGTTCCTGCAACGCCAGCCGCAGCCGCGCACCGCGCGATTGCGCGGCGATCTCGGCACTGGCGCGTGGCACGAACGGCTTGGCCAGGCGCAGCCAGCGCTCGGCCGGGGTGTCCTGCAGCAGGTCGTCCAGGCGATAGCGCAGGATCACCCGGCCGATGCGGCTGGCCCGCAGCAGCGCCTTCATGCCGCACCTCCGGCCGCGCGCAGGCGCGCCACGCGTGCGGCCAGCCGTTCGACGTCGTCGCGCAGTTCGTCGACATCGTCGTGGAAGGCCTCCAGTTCGGCGCGCGGCACCACATCGCGCGATTCCTCGGTCACGAATTCAGCCGCGCTCTGCGCCAGATCCACCGCGCTGCGGCGGGCCTGCTGCAGCGCTGCGCGCACCGCATTGGCGATCTGCACGCCGAGGATCTGCCCGAACACCGCCACGAACGGCAACTGCCAATCCGGATCGAAACGGCCGGCCAGTTGCTGCAGCTGGCGCGCCAGTTCGGCATCGCCGGAGACCTTGAGCCGCCCGGCCGGTGCGCCGCTGCGGCGCGCATTGGCCAGGAACGGCAATTGGCCGAGCAAGCCGGCCAGGCTGCTGCGCACGGCCAGATCCGGCTCCTGCGCCTGGTCCACCGGGCCGACCAGCAAGCGGCGCTCGTGCACGCGGATCTGCAGGGCCAGCGCAGGCGCCTCCAGCGTCAGTGCGATGCGTTGGCCTTCCAGCGGCAGCAAGGCGTCGCGGGTATCGGGGTCCAGTGCCAGCGCGCGGTTGAGCGCGGCTTGCAGGGCCTGGCCGGCGAGCGGCTTGAGTGAGTTGAACAGGGATCCGGGCATGGGCGCATTCTACCGTCCCTGCATGTCGCTACTGCTTGATGGTGTGTGGCAGGTGCAGGCCGGAGACCAGGATGACGCGCATCGCAGGGCGCCTCGGCAGCCAGGCCGCAGCAATCGCAGCCGCATCCCCACCACAGACAGACCCGGCCGTTGACCGTGCACCTGCCCTGGATCGCCACACCGCATACGGCGGCGATGCAGGACTTCCGTCGGCGCGCCTGCCGCGGGCATGCTGGCGACCTCATCACGCCAGGTGGCAGGAGCAGGCAATGCGCAAGATCCGGGTCGGTCTCATCTTCGGCGGCAAGTCGGCCGAGCACGAAGTCTCGCTGCAGTCAGCGCGCAACATCCTCGATGCGCTGGACCCGCAGCGCTTCGAGCCGGTGCTGATCGGCATCGACAAGCAGGGCCAGTGGCACGTCAACGACCCCGACAGTTTCCTGCTCAATCCCGACGACCCGGCGCGCATCGCCCTGCATCGCAGCGGTCGCGGCGTGGCTTTGCTGCCGGGCGCGCAGCAACAGCAATTGCGTCCGACCCAGCCGGAGCAGGCGCTGGCGCAAATCGATGTGGTCTTCCCGATCGTGCATGGCACGCTCGGCGAAGACGGCTCGTTGCAAGGGCTGCTGCGCATGGCCAACCTGCCCTTCGTCGGCTCCGGCGTGCTCGGCTCGGCGCTGGCGATGGACAAGGACCTGGCCAAGCGCGTGCTCCGCGATGCCGGGCTTGAGGTGGCGCCGTTCGCCTGCTTCAACCGCCATACCGCCGCAGGTGCCGACGTGGATGCGTTGATCGCGCAGTTGGGTTTGCCGCTGTTCGTCAAGCCGGCCAACCAGGGTTCGTCGGTTGGCGTCAGCCAGGTGCGCAGTGCCGATGCGTTTGCCGACGCGCTCGCATTGGCGCTGGCATACGATCACAAGGTATTGGTGGAAGCGGCGATCGCCGGGCGCGAGATCGAATGCGCCGTACTGGGCAACGCCAGCCCGCAAGCCAGCGTCTGCGGCGAAGTGGTGGTGCACGACGCGTTTTATTCCTACGAGACCAAGTACATCAGCGAACACGGTGCCGACATCGTGATCCCGGCCGACATCGATGCGCCGACGCAGCAACGCATCCAACAGATTGCGCTGCGGGCCTACCAGGCGCTGGACTGCGCCGGCATGGCGCGTGTGGACGTGTTCCTGTGCGCCGATGGCCGCATCGTGCTCAACGAGGTCAACACATTGCCGGGCTTCACGCGAATCAGCATGTATCCCAAGCTCTGGCAGGCAAGCGGGCTGGACTATCGCAGCTTGATCACGCAGTTGATCGAGCTGGCGCTGCAGCGGCATGCAGACGATCAGGTGCTGCGCAGTGCGGTCGGTCCAGGCGCATGAGCCAGGCCCGTGTGCGTGCGGTGCAACGCGACGACCACCGCGCACTGCTCGCGCTCAATAATGCCCATGCCACCGAATTGTCGCTGCTGGATGCCGATGGACTGGCCGCATTGCTGCAACTGGCCTGGCACGCACGCATCGTCGCGCCTGCGGATGGTCTGCTGATCGCGCTGGATCAGCGCGCCGTGTACGCCAACCCGAACTTCGCCTGGATGGCGCGACGCTTCGCGCGCTTTGTCTACATCGACCGCATCGTGATCGCTGCGCATGCACACAGGCGCGGGCTTGCCAGGCAGCTGTATGACGAACTCATCCACGCCGCACGTGCAGCGGCGCAGCCGCGCCTGGTTTGCGAGGTCAATCTGGTCCCACCCAATCCGGCATCGCTGGCGCTGCATCTGCAGCTGGGTTTTCAGCCTATCGGCGATGCGCTGCTGGGCAACGGCAAGCACGTGCAGTATCTCGAGAAACTGCTTTGAACCAGCCGTAATTGAATTTTTGAGTATCCACAACGCACATGGCCCGCCTCCTTGCGGAAGCGGGCCATGTGAGCGTCCGCCGGCAGCGCCGCTGCCGTAACGTATCGCAGCTAGGCGTTATACCTTGCCGCGACGGAACATCGAGATCACTGCCAGGATCAGGAACACCACGAACAGGATCCAGGCGATATTGGTCGCCGCACCGGCGATACCACTGAAGCCCAGCACGGCGGCGATGATGGCGATGACGAAAAAGATGATGGCGTAATGCAGCATGGCAAGGATTCCAGAAGTTGTCGTGCCGAATCGGCGCAGACGTATCCTGAACGCATGACGGTCTTTATCGAGTGATGGCGATGTCGTTGGAAGATGAGGATCGCAGCCGTTGCAGTCCTTCCTCGATGCTGACCTGCGGAACATAGCCGAAATCACGGCGTGCCGGTTCCATGCTGTACCAGTGCGGCGTACACAGCTGTTCCACCAGAAAACGCGTCAACGGCACTTCGCCAGGCAGACGCAACAGTGGCCACATGGTCTCGCAGATTGCACCGATTCTGTACGCGGTCTTGAACGATAGCGAACGCGTCACTGCCGGTGCATCCACCGCGGCCAGCAGGCGATTGAGCAACTCGCGCATCGGCAGGGGCTCGCCGTTGGAGATGAAGTACGCCTTGCCCGCACACGCGGCACCGGGAGCGAGATGCGCGAACGCATCGAAATGCGCCTGCGCGGCATTGTCGATGTAGGTGCTGTCCACCAGGTTGCTGCCGTCGCCGACCATGCGCAGGCGGCCGGCACGCGCACGCGCGGCCAGGCGCGGCAACAGATGATTGTCGCCCGGGCCCCAGATCAGGCGCGGGCGCAAGGCCACCGTCGCCAGTTGCGCATCGTTGGCCGCCAGCACCGCGCGCTCGGCGATCGCCTTGGTTGCGGCATATGCAGCGCGCAGATCCTCGCCATACGGCACTTCGTCGGCGCCCAGGCCTTCCACCGGATTGGTCGCGCGATGGGTCACGCTCGGTGTGGAGGTATAGATCAGGCGCGGCACACCGTTGGCCCGACACGCGTCGAGCACGTTCTGCGTGCCCACCACATTGGCCTGGTGATAGCTGTCATAGCTGCCCCATGCACCGGCCTTGGCGGCGTTGTGGAAGACCGCATCGATGCCGGCGAAGGCATGCCGCACCGCCTGCGGGTCGGCCAGGTCGCCACGGATCTGGCCCACGCCCAGGGTCTGCAGCACCGGATAATCGCCGCGCTGGAAACTCACCACCTCATGCCCGCGCGCGCGCAGGCCGCGGCACAACGCCTGGCCAAGAAAGCCACCACCACCGGTCACCAGGATGCGCACGCATCACCTCCATCGCAAGGGTGCACACCATAGCGGGCGCAGCCGGGATTGGCGATGCGGCCAAGTCCCTGCGCGATGTGCATCGACAGCTCAGCCACGTTGCTGCGCCGCCCAGATCGCCAGCGTTTCGCGGCCAATCTTGGCATTGTGGCGGATGTCCACCGGAAACCCGGAATGGCGCAGGAAACGCGTGATGCCTGCGGTGTGCGGATGCGCCGCGCCCAGCGCGCGCAAGGCGGTTTCCACTTGCGCAAACGCCGATGCCGCAACGCCTGGCTGTAGTTCCACGCACAGCACCGGCTGCTGCTGTCCGGGCGCGCCGACACCGACCAGGGCAGTGCGCCGCACCTGCGGGTGCACGTTGAAGACCGGTTCCACCTGCTCGGTGTAGAGCGGGCCGGTGGCCGTTTCCACGCGGTGGGTCTTGCGCCCGCAGAACCACAAGCGTCCTTCGGCATCGAAATACCCCACATCGCCCATGCGATGCACGATGCGTTCGCTGCCATCCGCGTTGCGCTCGCGGATCTTGGCAATCCGCGTGGCCGCGTCGCGGTTGAAGTAGGTGTCGGTGGTGGTGGGGCCGGCGACGGTGATCTCGCCGACCTCGCCCACCGCCAGCACGCGCGCGCCGCTCCATTCGGGAATGGCCGCATCGTCGATGGCGATGATGCGCACCTCGTTGGGCGCGACGACCTGGCCGACACAGGTGCCGGCACCGGCCTCGGTGGCCGCGCGGGTGGCATCCAGCGTGCGCCCTTCGATCGCCGCCACCGGCAGGCATTCGGTGGCGCCATACGGCGTCCAGAATTGCGCATCTGCCGGCAACAGCGTGCGGATCTTGGCCACCACATCCGGCGGCACCGGCGCGCCGGCCGAGGTGGCCAGGCGCACGTTGGGAAGCGGCTGCCCATAATCGGCCAGCACGCGCATCAATGCCGGCGAGCCGAACAACTGCGTCACGCCGAAGCGGTCGATCGCATCGTGCAATTTGTGCGGATCGGCGGTGGCCGGGCGGGTCGGATCCATGTCCGGAATCACCGAGGTCAACCCCAGTGCCGGATCGAACAAGGCAAATGGCGGGAACGTCGGCAGATCCACGCCGCCGGGCTGCATGCCGAAGGCATTGCGCAGCAACTCGATCTGGCCGACGAAATGCCGGTGCCGGTACACCACGCCCTTGGGCACGCCGGTCGAGCCGCTGGTGAACAGGATGGCGGCCACATCGTCCGGCCCGGTATTGGCCAGCTGACTGCCGGCGCCGACACCATCGCGCTCCACGCGTGCCAGTGTCACCCCGCCCCAGCCGTAACGGCCACCGACGCTGACGATCTGTTTGGCAGAACGCGCCCAACGCAACAGCCGACGCGCCAGCTGCGCAAGCGGAATGCCGATAAACGCCTGCGGCTGCGCTTCGTCCAGGCATTGCTTGAGCGCGCGCTTGTCGATGCCCGGATCCACCAGCACCGGCACCGCGCCGGCCTTGAACAAGGCAAACATCAGCAGGAAGAATTCCGGCGACGGCCGCACCATCACCACCGCGCGCGCACCGCGTCCGATGCCGTGCAGCGCCAGCCCGGCGGCGATCGCATCGCTGCGCGCATCCAGCTCGGCATAGCTCAAGGTCACATCGTAGGCGGCAAACCCATTGGCGCCGCGGCGGCCCGGGCAACGGATGGCGATCTGGTCGGGGCGCTCGCGCGCGAGCTCCGGCAGGGTGGCGGCGATATTGCAAAGAGTGGTCATTGCCGCATTATCACCCATCCGCCGACGGTACCGGCCGCTTGCATCCGGCTCAACGTCGCAGATGCACGCGACGCTCGGCGACGGCACAACGATGGTTTTGCCTGCAAGGCAACCAGGCCTTGGCAGCGCAAGTGAGCAGTAATCACTGCCGCCTCCCGCGCCTGCGTCTTTTATTTTCAGGCGCATTGCAACGTGGTCGAGTGCCTGCGAAAACGCGCGTCAGCGATTCCCCCGGTCGCTGGTGATCGTTCTACACGCGATCACTCTGGCGATGCCGACGCGGCAGGCGGTCGTCAGCACCCGACAGGCAACCTGCTCGCCCCCAGCGCGCAACGCTCCTCCGGCGCGCACGCGCATGAATCACTAACCTGCCGCCGCGATGCGCCACTTGTATCGCGCCGTGGTTCGGTCAGAATGCCGCGCTCTCCACGTTGTTTTGCCGCGCAAGGCCCGGCATTCCATGGCACATCCCTGCCTTACCTGCGGCGCCTGCTGCGCCTACTTCCGCGTCAGTTTCCACTGGAGCGAAGCCGACCCGGCATTGGGCGGCAGGGTGCCGATCGAGCTGACCGATGCGCTGCGCACGCACGAGCGGGTCATGCGCGGCACGTCGCAATCGCAGCCGCGCTGCATCGCGCTGGACGCAGACATCGGCCGCTACAGCCGCTGCAGCATCCATGATCGCCGACCCTCCTCCTGCGCCGCCGTACCGGCCTCGCTGGAGTTTGGCCAGCGCAGCGCGCAATGCGACAAATCCCGGTTGGCGCACGGCCTGCATGCACTGACCGAAGCCGACTGGCTGGGCGTGGACGATGCCCAGCGCAATCCGCTGCCGCCGCTGTAGCGACTATCGCTGCGGGTGCATGCACGCCTGTTTACGGCGCGCGGCACCGCACGCGACGCGGCCGATGCCCGGCATCGGCCTGGCCACTGACCTACTCCAGCCCCGGCGCGTGCCCGCACCTACCTGCCGGGCGCCCGCGGCATCCTGGTGACCGGGTCAGAGCGGATTGCGCTCCAGGAACGCACGGATCGCCGGCACCAGCACTTCGTGCTTGTCTTCCAGCACGTAGTGATTGGCATCGTCGAACGCGGTGACTTCGGCGTTCGGCAATGCCTTGCGAAAGCCGGCCAGGAAGTGCTTGTCGAAGCAGATGTCGCGCAATCCCCAGGCGATAAACGCCGGCCGGTCGGCGAACGCGGGCAATGCCTGCGCCGAGCGCTCCAGCAGCGACCAGGCCTGGTCCGCCGGCGACAGCGGAATATCCTGCATGAAGCGAATGGTGGAGATGCGGTTGCGCCAATTGTTGTAGGGCGCCACATACGCACGGCGTACATCGGCCGGCATCCGCCGCGACACGCCGAACCAGGACGCACCGGAGGAAAACGCATTGAACGTGCGGATGAACCACTCGCCCGGGCCCCAATGCCGGCCCATCGCGATCTGCCATGGCATCGGCTTTTCCGGCGGCAACGGGAACGCAGCGGTATTGGTGATCACCAGCCGCTTGACCTGCGCGTGATGCGACAACGCCCAGCCGAACCCGATCATGCCGCCCCAGTCGTGTACCGCCAGCGTGACCGGGCCGGTGATGCCCAGATGCCGCAGCAGCGTGTCCAGGTCGTCCACGCGCGACTGCAGCGTGTAGTCGTAACGTGGCTGCGCGTCGGGCGCATCGTCCGGCTTGTCGGACAGCCCCATGCCGATGTGGTCCGGCACGATGCAGCGGTAACGGTTCGACAGGCCGCTCACCAGATTCCGCCACAGGTAGCTCCACGACGGATTGCCGTGCAGCATCACGACCACCTCGCCATCGCGCGGACCTTCGTCCAGATACGACATCGCAATACCGGGACGCACCTCAAGGCGCTGGGGAGTGAAGGGATAGCCGGGGTAGGTCATGGATCTCTCTATTTGCTGAAGCTTGGACTGGGTGCGTCTGGCACGTCGCCAGCTACATCGCCACGACAGTATCGAACATACGCCAGGTGTCTCTGCATCGTCGGGAACGGCCGTGCGCAAACGAATCGCTCACAGCGGCTGCGCTCCTTCGCTGAGGATGTCGAGATAGGCGTGATAGGCGAAAATACGATGCCGCTGCTGGCCGGTGAGTTCGTTGACGATTTCCAGCTCCTGCAGGGTGCGTACTGCGGCACGGATGGTGGGCGCACTCAACGACAGGGCGGGCGCCACTTGCGGCACCGCCAACACCACGCGCCGCGCGAACTGCTCAAACACCAGGCCGACGTTACCTGCTCGCTGGTTCAAAGCGGCAATGCGGGCCCGATCACGTGCCAACAGTGCCAGCAGGCGCTGCGCGGTGTCGACGGCTTGTTGCGCGGTCTCTGCCACACCATCCAGAAAGAAACCCAGCCATCCTTCCCAGTCACCGTTGAGTCGCACCGCATTGAGGCGGTCGTAGTAATCGGCGCGACGGCGCTTGAAATACAGGCTCAGGTTCGACATCGTCGACAGGCACGCCCGCTGCCGCATCCATCTCGAACAGCAACAGGTCCGAGAGCGATGACTGGGTCCCTTCGATCTGGGACGACAGCAAGGCTTCCTTGCGGATGTACTGATAAAGAAACAGTTCCGGGTCCGGCAGCATCAGCGTGATGCCGTCCAGTCGCCCTAATGCCTGGTCGGCGCGCTCCTTGCGGGCCACCAGTTCGGCCTGTGCGAAATCCAGTGCCGGCACTGGCGGCAACGGATCAGGAACGAACGCCTGGTAACGGCTCCCTGCGAGAGCGCCAGCAACGTCGTGTCCGGTGATGCGCTGAGCCATCGTCTTTCCTTACAGACCGCATGCATTCCTGCAAGGAAACTTAGATACCACTTCCTTACCTAAGCGGTAATATTGCCCGGCGTACAAGAGCAGCGACCGGGCACTATCACACGCATCACCAGACCACTTCGGCCATCGAGCAGTTCAGCCCCGAACCGATGCCCATCAACGCGATGCGGTCGCCCTTCTTCAAGCGGCCGAGTTCCTTGAGCTTGCTCAGCACAATCGGCACCGAAGCCGGGCCGATGTTGCCGTGTTCGCCGAAGATGGTCATGACCTTGGCCGGATCGATGCCGAACGACTTCACGAATGAAGCGGTGTGCGGGCGGCTGACCTGGTGGATGACGAACTGGTCCAGCTCGTCCACTGCCCAGCCCATCGCCTGCTTGGCGGCCAGGAAGGTCTTCTGTGCCAGCTTGATGCCTTCGATCAGCAACAGGCGGGTGTCGGTGACCATGCGGTCCAGGTTGCCGCGACACAGCTTGTTCCACTCGGTGGCCGACCGGGTCACGCCACCCTTGTAGCGCGGCGCGTCGGGCACCAGCTCGGTGCGCGCCATCACCATGGCCGCGGCGCCGCAACCCAGGGTCAACGCAGCGAGTTCATTGCGGAACTCTTCTTCGGTGACGTCGGGCGAGGTCATGCGCTCGAGGGTCTTCTCGTACACCAGGTTGGCGGTTTCACCGTCGACGACCAGCGCGTAGTCGATCTCGCCGCGCTCGAGCATGCGGGCGGCGATGTCCATGCCGTTGATGAAGGCGAGGCAGGCGTTGGCCACGTCGAAGGTGACGCAGTGATCGCCGACCCCGAGGTTGCCGGACACGATGGAGGCCGTGGACGGCTCCAGGTAGTCGCGGCTCACCGAAGTGTTGACCAGCAGGCCGATCTTCTCGATGCCGATGCCGGCGTCGAGCAGTGCCTTGCGTGCAGCCTGGGTGGCGGCGTCCGAGGCCTGGACATCCTGGTCCCACAAGCGCCGTGCATGGATACCCGCAACGTCGCCCAACACGTCGGTCCGAATCCCGAGGCGGTCGTAGGTCGGTTGCAGGCGCTCGTTGATTTCCTTGGAAGTCAGCGTGTGCGGCGCATCAATATGCGCCAGTCCCGCGATGGAGACATTCTGGAAGAGCATCGAAGTAGCGCCATGGCGTCAGGCGAGGGGGCGCTAGTCTAGCCGCTGGCTCGTTTTACCGCATCTTTACAATTGCAGCAGCCGCGCCCCAGCCCAACGGTTCAGCGCGGCGGGCAGCGGAAGGCATTGAAACGCTGGCTGCCATCGGCCGGCTGACCCTGCGCCTGGACCGTATTTGCATTGGCGCCCGGCGCCTCGTTGCGTGCCAGCGTTTCCAGCTCTTCCTGCACCCGCAACGGGTTACGGTTGTAGAAGCCGACCTTGCTCTTGACCGACACCACCACCTCGCCCTGCTGCTGACAGCCAGCTGGCACAGGGCCTGCGGGCAGCACCTGCACGTTTTTGCCGCTTTGTTCGATGGGCACCCAGGTGCAGGCCGCGGTGGTGGCGGCAACCAGAACAGACAGCATCAGCACGCGCATAAGTCGTAGACCCCTGAGGAGGAAGCCGGATTGTGCCGCAGTTGCCGGCCGGCGATCTGGTTGCGCCGCATGGCCGCACGCCACTCGTTCAGCGCACTGAACGTCGCCCCGATCGTGGTGTTTTCTCGATTCCACCGGTGTCCGCCGCCCGCACACACGTCCGGGTGTCCGGACGCGGACACAGCCTCCTCGCATAAATCCCTTGCAAAACAATGATCTGCCATTGGCACGTTGCTTGCTCCATGTCATGGGCAGGCAACGGACCCAGTTGTCTCGACGACTGAAAATGACTGCAGGCTGAATAAATAAAATCGCGCCGCGAAAGTCGTTGCACTTACCGAAACGGTGTACTACCTTACTACCACACCACTGATCACTCACACCAAGAGACCTCGCCATGAAGACCCAGACCCTGCGCATCGCTCTCTCCGCCGCCCTGCTTGCCGGCACCACCCTGGCCGGTTTCGCCCAGGCCAACAGCCTGACCACGCTGGACACCGTGCAGGTGCGCCCATCGGCCGACCAGCTTGCCCAGCAGACGCTGGAACGCACCAGCGCCATCCGCACCCTGGCCGCCGTGCAGGTGCGTCCGTCCGCCGATCAGCTGGCCGCCTTGGCCGCCGAACAGGCCGGCCCGCGCGTCGTCACCCTCGCTGCGATGCAGGTGCGTCCGTCGGCCGACCAGCGCGCCGCACTGGTGACCCGCAGCACCGCTGCCACCGCGCAGAGCACCTCCGGCCAGGCTGCCGCTGCCATCGGCGCGCTGATGGGCCAGGTCATCGTCAACCTGCCGGTGCCGCAGCTGCAGCCGGCGCCGGTCGAACTGGAAGCGCTGGTCAACGCCGCCATCAGCCTTTGAGCATGCGCGCAGCTACACTGCGCGCATGTCAGCCCCCGTCCTCGATGTCATCCTGTTCCAACCGGAAATTCCGCCCAATACGGGCAATGTGATTCGCCTGTGCGCCAACACCGGCGCGCGCCTGCACCTGATCGAGCCGCTCGGCTTCGACCTCAGCGACAAGCAGCTCAAACGCGCCGGCCTGGACTATCACGAATACGCCACCCTGCAGGTACATGCCGACCTGCCCACCGCCCTGGCCGCGATCGCGCCCAAGCGCGTGTTTGCACTGAGTACGCGCAGCACCGTGCGTTACGACGCACCGCAGTTTGCCGATGGGGATGCCTTCCTGTTCGGCCCGGAAACCCGCGGCCTGCCCGCTGACGTGCTGGAGTCGATCCCGCCGCAGCACCGGCTGCGCCTGCCGATGCGCCCGGACAACCGCAGCCTCAATCTGTCCAACACCGTTGCGGTGATGGTGTTCGAAGCCTGGCGCCAGTGGGACTTCAGCGGCGGCAGATAGCCGCGGCGATGCGGACGGCTGCCTGACGGGGAATCCATCCGCCCGCTGCCGACGCGCTGCATGCCGCACACGGCGGTCCAGCGTCCGGCGCATGCTCCACGCGCATGACCGCCCCGGGCGTTGCGGTTTGCTTGCCGCTGCGGAGCACGTGCCAACGCCTCACTGCATCACCCGGCATCGCTTGCTGCCTGCAGCATGCCACGGCAGCCTGCCCACAACGCCACCGCCAGCACGGCGATGCCGCCCAGCGCCAGAAACGCGATGCGATAGCCGAAGGCATGCGCCAGCCAGCCACCCACGGCAGGGCTCAGCGCCGCGCCCACGCCCTGCACCGTCATCACCGCGCCCTGGCCGACATTGACGCGCCCGGTGCCCTGCAGCAATCGCGCCACCAGCGCAGGCACCACCACGGCCTGCAGGCCGGCGCCGAGTCCGTCGAGGATCTGCACCGGAAACACGCCCCAGCCCTGGATCAGCGATGCCGCCACCAGCGCACGCAGTGGCAAGGCCATGAAGGCCACCAGCAGCACCCACCAATGCCCGTGCACGCGGATCCAGCGCATCGCCAACAATGCCACCACCACCATGGTGGCTTGCGCGACCACGATGGTGGTGGCCGTCAGCGCGTTCGCATCGCCTGCATGCGCAGCCACGATGGCCATGCCGTAGAGCGGCAACATCGCCGCATTGCCCAGGTGGAACAACCCCAGGGTGATGGCCAGCAAGGCCAGCGGTCGGCAGGTCAGCAACACCCGCCAGCCGCTGAGGCTGTCCGCGCCATCGGCCTGGCCCAGGCCGCGCGCGGCGCGGTGGTCGATGGCCGCAGACGGAATCAGCAGCACCGCCGCGATCGCCAGCACGCCGAAGGCGGCAGTGAGCACGAACACCGCCGCAAATCCGAAACGCCACCCCAGCCAGCCGGCCAGCACTGCGGCCAGCATGTTGCCGGCGTGGTTGGCGACCTGATTGCGCGCCAGTTGATGATCGAACCCGCGCGCGTGCACCAGGCCCAGGGTGATGCCGGTGAGCGCAGGGCCAATACCGGCTGCCGCCAACGCCGAAACGATCTGCGCGGTGACCACGCCGGAGGACGTCGGGTGCAGCCAGATCAGCGCCGTGGCCAGCAGGATGGCCAAGCAGCCAACCACCACCACGGCGCGCTTGCGCCGGGTGGTGTCGACCAGTGCGCCGGCCGGGGTGGTGGCAAGCATGCCGGCGATGCCGCCCGCACTCATCACCGTGCCGATCGCTGCCACCGACCAGCCCCTGGATTGCAGGAACACGCTGAGAAACGGCCCCAGCCCGTCCTGCACGTCGGCCACGCTGAAATGCAGCGCCTCCAGTGCGCGGCTGCCACGGGGACGCGGTGTGCTCATGCGCATCGGCGCTCTCCACGAAACGATGAAAGGCGACTGCGCGCGCTGGGCTGCATGGGCAACCCGATGCCGATCGCATCGCGCCAACGCGGCAGTCGCATTGCGTGCTGCTAGTGCTTCGGCTTCGGCTTATGCGCACCCGGGCCATGCGGATGCTCGATCTGCTTCAGCGACGCGGCCTTGGTGCCCAGCGCATGCGCGTGGATCAGCACGCCGTGCGGGGTTGTCCTGGTATCGCCTTCGGCCACCAGCGTCTTGCCGACCACCAGTTGTTTGGCGAAGTCCGCACCGGCGTGCGGCGGAAACCGCACCGTGACCTCGTCGTCCAGCAACACGCCATGCACCTGCCCATGCGGGCCATGCAGCAAGCGCGCGATGGTGCCGCTGTGCTGGCTAAGCTGCGGCTTGGGCGGCTTGCCGGCGGGCGGTTTGGGCTTGGGCTTGGGCTTGGCGTGCGGCCCGTGCGGGCCGTCATCGACGATGCGTTTGCCGCCTTCCGGATCGATCGCCAGGGCCACCAGCATGTCCACATCGCGCGGCTTGAGGCCACGCACGGTCAAGGTGCTGCCGGGCTTGAGCGCCTTGAGCAAGGCGGCGGACAGATGCGGCGGCATGTGCACCTCGGTGCCGTCGGTCAGCAGCAGGCCGTCGATATCGGCCTTGGGGTTGAGCAGAAAGCGCGCCAGCGTGCCGCGGGTTTCGGGGAGAAAATCAGGATCGACCCAATGCATGAAAGAACTCCAGAGAAGGAAGGACCGGCCACTGCCGGCAAGCCGCGCCCGCCGCCACGCATGACACGTGGCGGAAGGTGCATAAAGGAAAGCGCAACGGAGGTACGCGCCACCGCGTGGACGGCGACGCCGTGAATCAACGCGGCGCCGGAGCTGGCGGCGGCGGTGCTGCTGGCGGAACAGGCGGCGCCGGCGGTGCGGGCGGCACCGGGCCGTCCGGGCGCGGTGGGCTGAACAACGCGCGCTGCGAGGCACGATCGCGGCCCAGTTGCGTGGCTTCGATGGCGCGGCCGTTGGCGGTGGCCACCCCGAACCCGCTCACGCTCAACGGCGCGCCAGCCCGCAGCAGATCGCCGAACTGCAGTGCCAGGTGCGGCGGCATCCGCACCAGCGTGCCATCGCTGAGCAATGCACCATTGGTCTCGCCACCCGGGCCGTAGACCAGCCGCTCGATGCGGCCTTCCGCCTGTAACGGCGTCAACGCGGCAGGTGCCGGGGGCGCTGGCGGCATGGCGGCGGTTGGCGGGCGATCGACCACCTCACGCCCTCCACGATTGGAACGGATGCTGCTGGCGCGCAGCACCGGCAGGCTGCCCAGGCGATAGCCCTGCACGCTCACCGTATCGCCACGGCGCACCGCTTCCTGCAACTGCCCGGACAGATGTGGCGCAAACGCCACCTGGGTGCCATCGCGCAACCACAGGCCATCGACCTCGCCGTTGGGATTGAGCATGAAACGCTCGACCGTGCCGGTGATGCGCACTGGCGTGGCGGCCAGCGGGGCAGGCGGTGCTGGCGGCAGCGGCGGTGCCGGCGGTGGCGTGCCGACCGGCGCACGCGGTGCCACCGGTGCCGCAGGCGGTGTGGGAGCCTGCGCGGCGGCGGTCGCCACGCTGCAGGCCAGCGCGAAAGCAAGTGCGGTCTGACGAATCATGCGATGTCTCCAACGCGGCAGGGATGCCGCTCGCCCTGGAGATAAAGCAGCAATCGTGCCAACGTCGAGTCCGTTGTTTTACAAGGGTTTGCAGGTGCACGCTTACGGACAGGCGTCTGCGTTTCATACACCGCTGTCCGCTTTGCAGACACTTTGTAGCCAGGGTTGTGCGTCGACTCTGCAGGGCAAGAACGTGTTGGACACGCTCAACGGCGGCGCGCGCGTGCGGATGTCAGGGCTGGATTCACACGTGTGGTGCTGCACTTTCGGCTGCACCGTTTGACTGCTTGCTGGTGGAATGCCCTTGGCCAATGCTGCAAGTGGCAGCGGCGGCAAGCAACCAGCAACAGTGCACGCGGCAACAAGTGCGCGTGCTGCTGTGCGCTTCCTGCGTCGTGACCAACGCGTCAGCCTGCACACATGGCGTTCGGCCTGATCGCTGCGACTACTGCAAGCCGTACTCATCGAGCTTGCGGTACAGCAGCTGGCGATGGATGCCGAGCCGGCGCGCGGCTTCGGCGCGGTTGCCGCTGCTGTGCGCCAGTGCGTCCTGGATCATCTGCTTCTCCAGCCGCGCCACTGCCTCGGGCAGGGTGCCTTGCAGCGGCGCGGCCGTCAGGGGTTGCTCGGCACTGTGATCGAGCGCGTCGCCCAGATCCGCGGCAACGATGCTGTGGCCGCGCACCAGCAGCTGGCTGCGTTGCATGACATTGCGCAGCTCGCGCACGTTGCCGGGCCATGGGTAGGCCAGCAGCCGCGCTTGCGCATCCGCTGACAACGCACGCGCCGCACCGTCGCCGGTACGCAGGAAGTACTGCGCGAGCAGCACGATGTCCTGCCCACGCTCGCGCAGCGGCGGCAGTTCGATCGGCACCACATTCAGGCGATAACGCAGATCGCTGCGGAACTGCCCTGCGGCCACCCACGCGGCCAGATCGCGGTGCGTGGCCGCCAGCACGCGCACATCCACCTTCTGCGCGCCGCGCCCGCCCAGCGGCGTCACCTCGCCTTCCTGCAGGAAGCGCAACAACTTGGCCTGCATCGGCAGCGGCATGTCGCCGATCTCGTCCAGGAACAGCGTGCCGCCATCGGCTTCGCGAATCAGGCCGATGCGGTCGCTGGTCGCCCCGGAAAAGGCGCCCTTGCGATGGCCGAACAATTCGCTTTCCATCAACTCCAACGGAATCGCCGCGCAATTGACTGCAACGAATGCCGCCGCTGCGCGCGCACTGGCGCGATGCAGGGCGCGCGCGACCAGTTCCTTGCCGGTACCGGTTTCGCCGGTGATCAACACCGGCAGATCGGAAGCCGCCGCCAGCCCGATGCGTTTATGCACGTTGCGCATCGCCGGGCTGTGGCCGACCAGGCCATCGTCGTCGGGTGGTTCGCTGGCTTCGGCATCGGTGTGTCCATCGGCGCGACTTGCCAATGCACGCTCCACCACCTCGACGATATCGGCACGCCCCACCGGCTTGACCAGATGATCGAATGCACCCAGCGTCATCGCCTCGATGGTGTTGCCGCTGGACGCGTACGCGGTGAGCATCACCAGCGGCACCTGGCGCGCGCGCGGATCGTCCGCACGCGCACGCAGCACCTGGATCCCGTCCATCCCGGGCATGCGGAAGTCCACGAACGCCAGCGCGATGCCGCCCTCGCTCAGGCGCATCAATCCATCGGCGCCGTTATCGACCGCGATCACCGTATGGCCGAGCGAGCGCAGCGTTGCCTGCAAGGTGGCCAGAAACGCCGCGTCGTCGTCGATGATCAGGATGCGCGCCATGGCAGCTCCAGGATGAAATGGGTCATGCCGTCGGCGTGTGCGTAACGCACCTGCCCTCCATGTGCGCGGGCGATCTCGCGCACCAGCGCAAGCCCCAGGCCATTGCCGTCGCTGCGGCCGCTGACGAACGGCTCGAACAGCTGCGCCGCGATGGTCTCGGCGATGGCCGCGCCACGATTGCTCACCTGTAGCTGCAGCAACCCATCGCTGGCGCTGGCCTCCAGTGTCACCGTGCTGCCGGCATCGGCGTGCTGCAGCGCGTTGCGCAGCAGATTGTGCACGGCGCGCCCGAGCTGCTGTGGGTCGAACGTCCACTGCAGCGGCGTGTCCGGGGCACGCAACCGGGGCGCAGGCGCGCCTGGTGGGCGCAAGGCCGGATTGAAAAAGGTCGCCAGCCAGTCCTGCACCACCACCGTTTCCAGCTGCAGGCGGATCGGCTGCACCATGCCGAGCAGGCTTTCGACCACCCCGTCCAGGCGACGGATCTGCCCCAGCATCAGCTCGCCGTGTGCGGCATCGTCCGGCGTGTCCTGGCGCATGGCGATGTCGTTCTCCACCGCCAGGCGCATCGTGGCGATGGGGTTGCGAATCTCGTGTGCCACCGTGGCCGTCAGGCGTCCAAGGGCGGCCAGCCGCTCGTGCCGTGCCAGCTCTTCGGCCAGCCGCCGTGTCTGCGCCAGGGCCTGCGCATTGCGCTGTGCGTAATCGCTCACCGCAGCGCCCAGCCGGTCCAGTTCGGGGGCACCGGTGACCGGAATCTGCGGAAGTTCGGTATCGGCGGCCAGCGCCTGCTGGATGCGCTGCAGGCGCTGGCTCCAGCGCCGCACCACCACGCCCAGCGCGATCGCCGACACCGCCACCATGGCGAAGATCAGCAACATGCCGATCACCAATGGCCGCCAGGCATCGGAGGTGCTCGCCGGCACCCGCGACATGGTCCATGCCACCGTGCCGGCGGCCAACGGGCAGGCGCTGATCAACACCACTTCACGGCTGCCGTCGCGACGGAACTCCACGGCCTTGTTGCCCACCGCACTCTGCCGTGCAGTACTGACGATCGTGGTCCACTCGGCAGCCGGGATATCGGTCTTGTGATCGCTGCCGTCATAGGTGGGATAGGCGTAGGCAACGAATCCCTTGTCGAGATTCCACACCCCGCCCTCCACACCGGGCGCATCGGCCAGCACCAGTTGCACCACCACTGCAGCCAGCCCGGCGCCGTTGTCACCGCTGCGCGCCGCCTCGCTCGCGCCGGCGTAGCGCTGCACGATGCGCGTGCACTGCGCGGTCAACTGCTGGCGCGCCTCGTCCAGGCGCACGCCTTCGGTCTGTCGGTACAGGCCATACAGCATCGTGGCCACGCCCACGCAGGCAGCCAGGATCACCACCCAGATCAGCAGCAACTGGCGCAACAACGAACGTGGCATGCGAGGGTCCGGTAAAGACGTGCAGTTTCAGAGCGCTGCCACTGTGTCAGCGCATGTTGGTCTTGACCAGATCGATCACTTCATCGCCGCGCCCGCTCATCACTGCCTTGAGCAGATACAGGCCCATGCCTTTGGCCTGTTCCAGCTTGATGGCCGGCGGCACTGCCAGTTCCTGCGTGGCGATGCGCACATCCACCAGCGCCGGGCCGGAATGCGCGAAGGCCTGCCGCAATGCGCGCTCCAGTTGCGCGGACTCATCGACGCGGATACCCAGGATGCCCATTGCATTGCTCATCGCAGCGAAGTCCGGATTACGCAGCTCGGTGCCGGTATCCAGATAGCCGGCAGCCTTCATCTCCATCGCCACGAAGCCGAGCGAGGCATTGTTGAACACCACGATCTTCACCGGCAGGCGCAGCTGCGCCAGCGAGATGAAATCGCCCATCAGCATTGCAAAGCCGCCATCACCGGACAGCGCAATCACCTGACGGCCCGGATATGCCGACTGTGCACCCAGCGCCTGCGGCATCGCATTGGCCATCGAACCGTGGTTGAACGAACCCAGCAAGCGGCGTTGTCCGTTCATGCGCAGGTAGCGTGCGGCCCACACCGTGGGCGTGCCGACATCGCAAGTGAACACCGCATCCTGGTCGGCGATCTGGCTGATCATGCGCGCCACGAATTGCGGATGCAGCGGCTCGCCCGGATCGGCCGGCACCGCCAGATCGTCCAGCCCTTCGCGCGCCTTGCGATAGTGCGCCAGCGACTTGTCCAGGAAGTCGCGTTTTTCGCGCCGCTGCAGCTGCGGCAGCAAGGCGGCGATGGTTTCGCCTACGTCCGCTGCGATGCCCAGCTGCAATGGCGTGCGCCGTCCCAGCGCGCCCGGGTCGCGATCCACCTGCACGATGGTCGCGTCCTTCGGGTAGAACTGCCGATACGGGAAGTCCGTACCCAGCATGATCAAGGTGTCGCAGTTGAGCATCGCGTGGTAGCCGGAGCTGAAACCGATCAGGCCGGTCATGCCGACGTCGAACGGGTTCTCCCACTCCACGTGTTCCTTGCCGCGCAAGGCATGCACGATCGGCGCGCCCAGGGTGTCGGCCAATGCCACCACCGCATCGTGCGCACCCGCGCAACCGCTGCCGCACAGCAGCGTGACTGCTTCGCTGCGCTGCAGCAGTTCGGCCAGCTGCTGCACATCTTCGGCGGCCGGCAGCACGCGCGGCTGGCGCAGTGGCGGCCAGGCCGTCGGGAGGTGCTTGTCCACTTCCAGCAGCGCGATATCACCGGGGATCACCACCACTGCCACACCTTGCTGCAGGATGGCCGCACGCATCGCGCGGTGCAGCACTTCCGGGAGTTGCGCCGGGTTGGTCACCAACTCCACAAAGTGACTGCACTCGCGGAACAGTTCCTGCGGATGCGTCTCCTGAAAATAATTCAGCCCGATCTCGGACGAGGGAATATGCGCGGCAATCGCCAGCACCGGCTGGCGGCTACGATGGCAATCGAACAGCCCGTTGATCAGGTGCAGGTTGCCCGGCCCGCAGCTCCCCGCACAGACCGCCAGCTTGCCGGTCACCGCCGCCTCGGCGCCGGCGGCAAACGCGGCCACCTCTTCATGGCGCACATGCATCCACTCGATCGTCTGCATCTCGCGCAGGGCATCGGTCAGGCCGTTGAGGCTGTCGCCGGTCAGCCCCCAGATCCGCTCCACCCCCGCGCTCTGCAGCGTCTCGGCCAGAAACCGCGCCAACGTCTTTTTCTTCGCCACGATGCAGCTCCACGCTTGTTCGACAAGCCTGGCATGCTCCCAGCCACGGCGTCAGCACAATGTGCTTGCAGGCAGCAAACGCGGCAAACATCACTGAAAAACAGCTGCTTCTAGACATGCGCGTCACATCAAGGCGAGGTAACCACCAATGCATCACGCTTTGTACGTGCGCTGCGCGCATTGCGTTTTGATGACAAGGAAGCGCAGCTGAACCGGGCGCGATGATTTACGCACCAGTCAGTTCAAAATTCAGGCCGCGTTCCATCGAATAACGGAGAATTTACATCTCGGCAGCGAACGGCATCCGCCTCAGCGCCGGCCCAAACCATAAGTACAGGTATCGATCATGAAGAATTCACTGCTGGCCCTCGGCCTTCTCGCAGCCCTGCCGTTTGCGGCCTCCGCTGCTGAAAACCTCTCCTACAACTTCGTCGAAGGCGACTACGTGCGCACCCCGACCGAAGGCCGCGATGCGGATGGTTGGGGCGTGAAGGCGTCCTACGCCGTCGCTCCGAACTTCCACGTGTTCGGCGATTACAGCAAGCAGAACGCTGACGACAACGACAACGTGTTCGAAAGCTCCAACTCCGACTTCCAGCAGTGGGGCGTCGGCGTGGGTTACAACCAGGAGATCGCCACCAGCACCGACTTCATTGCCCGCGTTGCCTACCGCAAGCTGGACCTGGACACCCCGAACATCAGCTTCGACGGTTACAGCGTTGAAGCCGGCCTGCGTAATGCCTTCGGCGAGCACTTCGAAGTCTACGCCCTGGCTGGCTACGAAGACTTCTCCAAGAAGCGCGGCATCGACATCGGCGACAACTTCTACGGCCGCCTCGGCGCCCAGGTCAAGTTGAACCAGAACTGGGGCATCAACGGCGACATCCGTATGGATGGCGACGGCAACAAGGAATGGTCGGTCGGCCCGCGCTTCAGCTGGTAAGCCGCACGTTTGACTGCAACGCGACTCTCTCTCCCGCGTTGCATTGGAAGCCCGGTCCCCCGACCGGGCTTCTTTCTTTTGGGCGATCGGTTGGCGATACGATGCGCATCGCTGCACGGCGGTGGTGGGTAATGCGGGTCCTGCAGGCGCATGGAACCTCGCGCTCAGGCTGTTCGTCTTCCCGCCAGTCGTTGCGATCCGCATCAACAAAAAGCCCGGCATTGCCGGGCTTTTTGTTGATGTCCGTGCAATGCGCGCCAACGCGCCATGCCGCAATCAGGTGAACAAGGTCTGCGGGTATTCGGGCTTGCGCTCGCGTGCCAGCAATTCCTTCAAGCCTGCTTCCGGGGTGATCTCGCCATGCAGCACCGCACGCACGGCGTTGGAGATCGGCAGCTCGATGCCGTGATGCTCGGCCTGGCGCATGACTTCGTCGGCGGTCTGCACCGATTCCACCACCTGGCCGATCTCGCGGATGGCATCGCTCAGGCTCTGTCCGCGTCCCAGTGCCAATCCCAGCCGTCGGTTACGCGACAGATCGCCGGTGCAGGTCAGCACCAGGTCGCCCAGGCCAGCCAGACCCATCAAGGTTTCCGGACGCGCGCCGATCGCCGCCGCCAGCCGCAGCATCTCGTTCAAGCCGCGCGTGATCAGGCCGGCACGTGCGTTGAGGCCCAGCTGCATGCCATCGGCCACACCGGTGGCCACGGCCAGCACGTTCTTCATCGCGCCACCAAGCTCGGCGCCCACCATGTCATCGCCGGTGTAGGCGCGGAAGGTGGGGCCATGCATGGCATCGGCCACGACCTGCGCAAACGCCGCATCGTCGCCGTGCACGGTGATGGCGGTCGGCAGGCCGAGCGTGACTTCCTTGGCGAAGGACGGCCCGGTCACCACGGCCAGCGGAACGCTGGGGCCGAGGATGTCGCGCGCCACTTCGTGCAGGAACCGCCCCGAGCCGGGCTCGAAGCCCTTGGTCGCCCACGCCACGCCGGCACCGGCCGGACGCAACGGTGCGATCAACCGAATCGTCTCGGTGAACGCATGCGAAGGCACCACGACCAGGATCCAGCCGGCATCGGCAATGGCCAGCTGCAGGTCGGTGGTCGCGCGCAGGCTGTCGGGCAAGGCAATGCCCGGCAGATAGCGTACGTTTTCATGACGGCGGTCGATGGCATCCACCATCGCCGCATCGCGTCCCCAGAGCACGGTCGGGTGACCGTGTCTGGCGAGCAGCGCGGCCAGGGCCGTGCCCCAAGAGCCGGCGCCGAGAACGGCGATCTTCTGCGTCGAATCGCTCATCGGCGCACGCAAGGCTTAGGCGTTGCCAGCCGGCTCGGAATCGGCCAGCGAGGTGCCTTCGCCCTGCGAACGCTGGCGCAGGGTCTCTGCATACAGCGCTTCGAAGTTGATCGGCTGCAGGTAGAACGGCGGGAAGCCGCCTGCCTGGATCAGGTCGCTGACCAGGGTACGCACATACGGGAACAGGATGTTCGGGCACTGGGTACCGAGCAGCACGTCGATCGCCTGCGGCTCCAGGCCGACCAGGCCGAACACGCCGGCCTGCTGCACTTCGGCCACGTAGGCGGTCTTGCCACCTGCGGTGCAGGTCAGGGTCACGGCCAGCACGACTTCGAAGGCGTTGTCGTTGAGGCGCTGCACCTTCTGGTTGAGGTTCAGCTGCAGCTCGGGCTGGTTGGCGTCATTGAAGACAGCCGGCGCGTTCGGCGATTCGAAGGAAACGTCCTTGACGTAAATCTTCTCGATGGTGAAAGCGGGGCCAGCAGCGGCGTCGGCCGGCGCAACCGCGCCGTTGATGATTTCGTCGGACATTCCTAACTCCAGAAACGGTTCGGTGGATGCAGCGTTGAATGATGCAGACGTGAAAGTGCAAGTCTCTCACGCCAGCAATGGGGACTTGCCCGGCGCCTCACAAGATGCGGTCAGGCGCGGCCCTTGACCAGCGGCAGCTCGGCGATCTGCCAGGCGGCCACGCCGCCCTCGAGCCAGTAGACCTGCTCGAAACCGGCTTTCTTCAGCGTCTTGGCCGCGCCTGCGGAGGCATTGCCGTTGCGGCACACCACCACCACCGGCGATGCCTTGGCGTTGGCGAGCAGCTTGCCGGCCGGGTCGAACTTGGCCAGCGCCACGTTGCGGCTGCCGGCGATATGGCCTTTTTCGAAGTCGGCGGTGGGCGACAGGTCGATCACCAGCGCGTTCTCGCTGTTGATCAGGCGGGTCAGCTCGGCCGGCTTGAGTGCGCGGTACCCACGGAACAGGCGCGCGACCTCGGTGACGATCAGGGCGATGGTCAGGCCCACCAGGGCCAGCGACAACATGGGGTTGCGGCCGACAAAGGCCTGCAGCTCTTCGAAATTCACGGGGTCAGGGTCAGTCAAGCGGGCGGGAATTGTCGCACAGCTGGCGCGCGCGCCGGCCAGCGCCCTCGGCACGGGCTATTGGCCCTGCCACAGATCGGGCAGGCCGCTGGCCAGCCACCAGCGTTTGTGCTCGGCGTCCCAGCGCCACAGCTCGATGCTGCGCACCAGCCGTTCGGCCTGGGTATTGCGGTTGATCACCCGTAGCTCGACCTCGCGGCGCAGGTCGCCGTTGACGTCTTCGCCCACCCGCATCTCGCGGTAGCCGGAGATCTGCACCTGTTCGTAGCGCGAGCGTTCCAGGTCGCTGAGCGGATGCGCCTGGGCATAGGTCGGTTCGACAAAGCCCTGCGCGGCATCGAAATCGCTCCAGCGCACGGCGGCCGTGTAGGCGGCCTGGGTGGTTTCCAGCGCGCGTGCCTGGGCACGGCTGCCGGCAGACACCATCCCGCTGACCATCGTCAGCCCGAGCAACAGCATTGCCCCGATCACTGCACGCATGCGCATTCCCCCAAGTCCAGCGCGCATCCTACCGTTTTGGAAACGCCACGAAGCGCCCGCTCAAGGTGGCCGCCGCCGCGCCGGAACCCAGCGCGATCTGCGCACGCATGCCGATGCGCGCCTTGCCGCGCTGCCGGAAGGTCGCCAGGAACGCCTCCCAGCTGCCGAGTTCGGACGGCTCGGCATTGGCCACCAGGTCTTCGTAGACCGGGGCGACATAGCGCAGCTGGCTGTCGGCCACATAGACATCGGCACTGTGTCCGGCCAGTTGCAGCTGCAGCGTCAGCCAGCCCCAGCTGGCCAGCGTCATCAACGACGCCAGGCTGCCGCCGAACGCATTGGCCTTGTCGTTGACGTTGGCCTGCAGCGGCGCACGCAAGCGCAACGCGCCGTCATGCAGGCCGTCCACGGCAATGCCCATCGACAGGACCGGCGGCATGGCGATGAACTGTTGCTGCAGCGACTGCAGGGCGGATGCGAGCGTGCACGAAGGAGTCATCGGCAAAGGCTGGAAGACGGCGAAGGGCGGCATCATGCCGCAATGTTCCGCGAGCGTCTTGTGCACTGGAATGACATGCGGTACCGCATGGTGAAACACGTTCAGCGCCGTCTCGTTGCACGCCTTCGCTATCGCGCCGCTCAGGGCGCGAACACGACCTTGCGGTAGCCCTGCGCCACCCGCAGCAACGCGGTGGCCCTGGCCTTCCACTGCGCACTGCGCTGCTTCTGCGCCTGCGTCAACGGCGCATCGATGGTGCTGGTGAACACGATCTGCTCCGGAGCGGCGTGGAAGAACTTGTCCTGGATGCACGCGGCCGGCGACAGCTGATAGGTGGACAGTTGCTGTGCGACCGGCGATTCGTTCCAGCCGAACAGGAAGATGTCGGCCATGGTGTGCCAGCGCACATCGGCCGCCAGCAGCAGGCGCGCCGCCTCGCGGCTGAGGAGCAACGCCCCGGCGCAGACCGGCCAGCAGTGTTGATGGGGCGAGGGACGCACCAGGCGCAGCTGCCGCCCGCCGACTTCGGCGACCTTGGCGTCGAGCTTGATGCGGTTGTAGGACGGCTCCAGCCGCACGATGCTGTTGCCGCCCGGCAGCCACGCGCTGCTGCGCAGCAGCACCGGCAGCGCGTCGGACAGATGCATGTCGTCTTCGAAGATCGCGGTGTAGGCGTCGTCGGAGTCGGCTGCGATGCGCCACGCGGCCTGATGGCTCAGGAAGCAGCCGATATTGGAGGCGGTCCACTTGCGCGGGCCGGTGCTGAAGGCATCCCCGGAGCCTTCCAGCGGCCGCGCGCGTGCGAAGTCGGCAATCTGCGCAGGCGTCAGGGTGGCGCCATCCACCGCGGCAATCCGCTCGAACGGCAGGCCCAGCGCCTGGAACCGCGTCGCCATCGCCTGCAGGCGGTCACCGCTGCGCTGCATGTTGATGAGGTAGGACTTGATCACGGCGCCACTCCAGCTCGATTGTCGTGGCGGAGCGTGGGCGGAAGCGATCAGTGGCACAGACCCGGGGACGAGGTTCTGGCCGCAGAAACGCAGGCATCGCGCCGGGCAGGCACGCAAGGCCGGACAACGCGCCAGGATCAACGCGTCGTCGGCGCCACCGCAACGCGCGACAGCTGCCCCGATACCTCATTGCTCTCGCATAATCACTGGATGACATCTCCCGCCCCCGCTGCCGACGCCTGGACCTTGATCTCGCTGCGGCCCAGCGGTGAGCACGCCCCACTGCGCCGCGCCGCCGCGCGGCACGGCGGACGGTTGCTGGCACTGTCGCCGTGGCGGCTGCAGACCAACCACACCCCACAGGCACTGGCCGCATTGCGGCAAGCCTTGCACGCGCCGATCGCGGTGTTCACCAGCCCGGCCGCGGTGCATGCGGCGCATCGCCTGGCGCCGCTGCAACGGCCGGCGCAGGCGCACTGGGTCAGCGTGGGCGATGGCACCGCGCGCGCGCTGCAGGCCTGCGGCATCGACACGGTGATACGTCCGACGCGCATGGACAGCGAGGGCCTGCTCGCGTTGCCGTTGTTCCGGCAACCGCTGCAGGCCGTCGGGCTGATCACCGCCCCCGGGGGGCGCGGCATGCTGGCGCCGGCCCTGGAGCAGCGTGGCGCCCGCATCCTGCGCGCCGATGTCTATCAACGCGTGGCGCTGCGCCTGCGCGCCTCGTCAGTGCAGGCGCTGGCCGATGCGCTGCCGGGATGTGTCTTGGCGCTGAGCAGTGCCGAGGCGCTGACGTTGGTGCTGCAGCAATTGCCGACATCGCTGATCGACGCGTTGCGGCAACGCCCGGTGGTGGCGTCCAGCGAACGCATGCGGGAATCCGCACACGCCGCCGGCTTCCATCAGGTGGTGCGCGCCGCAGGGCCCTTGCCCGAGCAATTGGCTGCGGCTGCCGCCGCGATCGTGACACCATCGCGACCTTGCTGAACTTCGAACGCGAGCACGGCTTGCGGGTGTCTGCCGCTGCACGCCATGCTGTGGCAGATGATGGCGGCACCTGCACCCGTCGTGACCGCGCGAGGATGGACGAATGACCGAACTGCCCGCTTCCACGCGACGCTTTCCCCTGGCATGGCTGCTGCTCGTCCTCGCGCTGGCCGCCGTGGGCGTGGCGCTGTTGTTCGGTTGGCGCGCGTGGCGGGACTACCAAGGCACGCAGCTGCAGGCCGCCCAGGCGCAGCAACAGCGCTGGGATGGCGCACAGCAGATGCTGGAGATGCTGCGCCGTGACCAACGCCTGGCCAACGAACGCCTGGCGGATGCGGCAGCCACCAACCGCGTGCTGCGCGACGAGATGCTTGGTCTGAGCCAGCGCAGCGCCCTGCTCGAGGAAACCGTGCAAAAGCTCGCCGATCCCAACCGCCATGGTGCGCAGGCGCTGCGGCTGGATGAGGTGGAGCTGCTGCTGCGGCTCGGCCAGCAGCGGCTGAGCATCGCCGGCGATGCCGATGGCGCGCGCCGCGCCTATGCGCTGGCCAATGCCGCACTCAATGGCGTCGACGATCCCGGCTATCTCAATCTGCGCCAGGCGCTGGTGCAGGAACGCGACGCCCTGGATCGCCTGGGCGCCGGCCCGCAGGCGCAGGCTGGTCAAACCCTGGATCAGTTGGCCGGTGAGCTGCAGCGCCTGCCCGAACAGACCGCCACCGACAGCGAGGCCGCGCGACCGTGGTGGCAGAAAGCACTCGCGCCGCTGGTGGACATCCGTCCCAGCCGTGGCGATGCGCTGCTGACCACCGGCGCCGACCGCCACGCCGCGCGCGACGCCCTGCAGATCGAAGTCAGCCTGGCCCGCGCCGCGGCCGAGCGCGGCGATGCCGCCGGTTTTGCGCAATCGCTGCGGCGCGTGGATACCTGGACCACCCGGCTGTGGCCGGATTCGCCACAACGTCGCCAGGCGCGTACGCGCCTGCGCGCACTGCAACAAGCGCCACTGCGTCCGCACCTGCCGGAACTGGGCACCACCCTGCTGCAACTGCAGGCCATGCGTGAAGGGAGATCCACCCAATGAAAGTGTTGCGTACCGTCTTGATCCTGTTGGTTGCCGTGGCGCTGGGCGTGCTCGGTGCGCAATGGCTCTCGCATCAGACCAGTTACGATCTGGGCAATGTGGTGGTGAGCGTCGGCGGCAACGACTATCGCGCCGCCATGCCGCAGGCGTTGCTGATCCTGGTCATTGCGCTGCTGGTGCTGTGGCTGGTGTGGACGCTGGTCAGCCTGCCGTTCCGGGTCTGGGGCAAGTATCGCCGCAAGAAGGGCCGCGCCCGCCTGATCGAAGGCCTGCGCGCAGCCGATCATGGCCAGTGGCAGCGTGCCGAGCGCCTGTTGGTCAACGCCAGCGAGGATGCCGACGTCAGCGGCATCGCCCTGGCCAGTGCAGCGCGCGTTGCCGATGCCCGCGGCGATGAGGCGTCGGCAAACGCGCTGGCCCAGCAATTGGCCGAGCGCGACCCCACTGCGCATGCGCTGCTGCAGGGCGAGCGGCATCTGGCGCGGCAACGCCCGGTCGAGGCGATCAACGCGCTCGATCATGCCAGCGCGCAGCCACTGCCGGCGCGCGGCCTGCTGCTGCGCACGCACGCCCTGGCGCAAATAGGCCGTGCCGACGAGGCCTACGGTCAGCTCGGCGCATTGCGTCAGCAGGCGGTGCTGGCACCGGAGGCCTACAGCGCACTGGAAGCCACGCTGGCCGAGCAGACGCTGTTGCAGGCCGGCGATGCCAATGCGCTGGCCGAACGCTGGGAAGCGCTGCCCAAACCGCTGCGCACCTATCCCGCGGTGGTGGGCGCCTACGCACAGCGCGCGGCGGTGCTGCACTGGGACGATGCGGCGGTGCATAGCCTGGAACAGGCGCTGGACGCGCAGTGGGACGAATCGCTGGTGCGTCTGTACGGCGTGCTGCCATTGGAAAAATACGATTCACGCCGCGCCAGTGCCCAGCGTTGGCTGACCCAGTACCCGGACAGCCCTGGCCTGTTGCTGACCCTGGCACGCCTGGCGCGGCACCAGCAGCAGTGGTCGCAGGCCGAAGAGTTCCTGCATCGCGCAGTCGCCAATGGCGCGGGCAGCGAGGCCTGGGAAGAACTCGGCCACGGCTTTGCCGCCGCAGGCGACCTGCTGTCCGCGCAGCACTGCTACGCCAATGCCCTGCGCGCCGCACGCGGCGAGCCGGTGCACGAGGGCCTGCCGCAGCAGTCGCTGCGCGGGCCGATCGTATCGGCATACCCAACGCCGCCGGCCGACCCGCTCGTACCGGACGATCGCCTGCCTTGATCGCTGGGGTCTGATCGCTGCGGACAAGCAAAAGCCCCGGCCTGTCCGGGGCTTTTGCTTTGTCCGCGTCTGCACGCGAGAACCGCCACGCAGGTTTACCCGCTGGCCGGGATATCTGCAGGAGCGCGACGCACAACCGCTCTGAAGGCGTGTGCAGGCGCACCGCCACAAATTACCAATCGCGTGCGCGCCGGGGTGGCGCCGGCAACTCGTGCAAGAACGCATCGCAGGCGCCCAGGAAACGCGACTGCGCGTCGTCGACCGAGTGCGGCGACAAGACACGCGACCCCAGTCTGCCGATCAACAGCATGACCGCCATCCCGCCCGCGCCGGCCAGCCAGCCGATCGCGCCATCCAGCGCCAGGCCACCTGCCAGCAATGGCAAGACCGACGCTCTGGTGATGACGGCATAGCGCACCCGGCGCCGCTCATGCTGCAGGCACAAGGTCACCACATGCGCGCTGCGCTTGCGCAGCACCAGGGCCAGGATCAGATACGGCAGTACGCCCATCAGCAGCGCCAGATAGATCGCCGGATGATGCCAGTGGAAGATGTAGCGGCGCGGCGAAGTGTCGGCCGGCGCATTGCACTTGACGCAACGTGGCGGCAGATCGGCGCCCGGCGTGCACACCAGCACATCGCCCTCGCGCCACACGGCACCGTGCGCCGGAGGCAGGTAGAGCGTGGGTGGTTCGCGTGCATCAACGTTCGACATCCATGCGTCCTTGCAGGTTGGGGATTCGGGATTGGGGATTGGGGATTCGTAAAATCAGGAATCCGCTTCATGCTTTGCGAATCCCCACTCCCGAATGCCCAATCCCACGCTGCCAAGCAGCGTCAGCGCTCGACGATGGCCACCACGCCCATGCCGCCGGCGGTGCAGATCGAGATCAACGCCCGCCCGCCGCCGCGCTCTTCCAGTTGCTTGGCGGCAGTGGCCACCACACGGGCGCCGGTAGCGGCGAAGGGGTGGCCGGTGGCCAGCGACGAGCCCAGCGGGTTGATCTTGTCCGGGTCGATACGCCCAAGCGGCGCTTCCAGCCCCAGGCGATTGCGGCAGTAATCCTCGCTTTCCCAGGCGCGCAGCGTGCACAGCACCTGGGCGGCGAAGGCCTCGTGGATTTCGTAGATGTCGAAGTCCTGCAGGGTCAGGCCCTGGCGCGCCAGCATCTGCGGTACCGCAATGGTGGGCGCCATCAACAGGCCTTCGCCATGCACGAAATCCACCGCCGCCACCTGCGCATCGCGCAGATAGGCCATCGGGGTGTGGCCGTGCGCCAGCGCCCAGGCTTCGCTGGACAACAGCACTGCGGCCGCACCGTCGGTGAGCGGGGTGGAGTTGGCCGCGGTCAGCGTGCCGCGGCCGGAGGTCTTGTCGAAGGCCGGGCGCAGCGTGGCCAGCTTTTCCAGCGAGGTGTCGGCGCGCAGGATGTTGTCGCGCGAGACGCCGCGGAACGGCGCGATCAGCGTGTCGAAGAAACCGCGCTCATAGGCGGCGGCCAGCTTGTGGTGCGAGGACACCGCCCATTCGTCCTGTGAATCGCGCGAGATGTTCCATTCCTTGGCCATGTCCTCGCAATGGTCGCCCATGCTCTTGCCGGTGCGCGGCTCGGCCACGCCGGGGAATTCGGGCTTGAGCTCGCCGAACTTGAAGCCACGCAGCAGCGCCTTGAGCTTGTCGCCGGTGGCCTTGGCGCGGTTGGCGGCCATCAGCCGCGCGCGCAGCTTCTTGCCGTAGACGATCGGCACTTCCGAGGTGGTGTCCGAGCCGCCGCCGATGCCCGAATCGATCTGGCCCAGCGCGATCTTGTTGGCGATGGTGATCACCGAATCCAGGCTGGTGCCGCAGGCGCGCTGCAGGGTGATGCCCGGCGTCAGCGGCGACAGCCCGGACGACAGCGCCGCCTCGCGGGCCAGGTTCCAGTCCGAGGAGTGCTTGATCACCGCCCCCATCGCCACTTCGCCCAATTGTTGCCCATGCAGCCCGAAGCGCTCGACCAGCGCGCCCAGCGTGCGCACCGACATGCCCAGGTTGCCCACGTCCGCATAAGCGGTGTTCTGACGACAGAACGGGATACGAACGCCGCCCAGGATGGCGACGGGACGGGCTGCGGGCATCGGTTGACCTGGCATGGAGGACTCGGGGACATGGCCTGCACAGGGCCGGCAGGCATAATGGCCGCAGTGTAGCTTCGACCCCGTGATGGGCCAACCGCGAATCATGAGCAAGACCGAACACGGCGTGACCGCCATGGGTGTGATGGCGCTGGAATTGACGGGCGGCACCGCCCCCGAGCGCGGCGCCCTGGCGCCGGACCAGGCCGGCATGCTGGCCGAACGCATCGGCCGCGACCTGGCGCAATGGATCCCCGAAATCCGCGAGCTCGAGCTCAGCGTGGCAATGGCGCATTTCGACCCGGCCGAAGTGCTGCGGCCCGGCTGGCCGCTGCATCGCCGGCTGGACGAGTTGCATGCACGTGCGCCCGGGCGCGACCAGGGCCCGCGCGTGCTGGCGTTTGGTGCCGATGCGCAGGGCGAGATCCCCTTGCCCTTCCAGGCCGACCCGCAGCTGATCGGCGGCGGCCTGCGCGTGCTGCCGTTCCTGCTGTCCGGCGATCCGGAAATCGTCGCCACGGTTGCCGAGGCGATGGAAGAAGTGCTGCTGGCCCAGGGCATGGCGCAGGCCGATACCGCGCTGCTGGCGCAGGAAAGCTTCGGGGCACGCATCGAGCATGCGCGTTATCTCACCGCGCACGACCTGGCGGCGATGATGTCGATGCAGTACGACAACCAGGGCCTGGCGCCGCTATGGCCGCTGATCGAAGCCGCCCTGCTGGCCCCGCACACCGAAGAATGGCTGGAGCAGCCGCCCGAACCGGTGCTGCGCTATGTCGACGGCGAAGTGCGCATCGCGCTGTTCGACCCGGCTGGCTGGTGCGATTACTACCAGCACGACCGCGAGCATTGCGAGCGCCTGCGCGGGGTGTATGAGCAGTATCTGTCGCGTCAGCGGCAGATGGCCGCGGTGCTGGAGGCCCACGGGCTGCCGGTGCTGTACGTGCATGTGGAACCGGGCCAGGATCCGCGCCAGGCGCTGGCCGCGTGAGCCGGACGCCGGCTTCCACGGCACCTGCGTTGCAGGGCATCCTGGAAACCGGCGTGTATGTGGCGGATCTGCAACGCGCCTGTGCGTTCTACGCCCGCGTGCTGGGAGTGGACGCGATGTATTGCGACGCACGCATGGCCGCATACGCAATCGCGCCCGGGCAGGTGCTGTTGCTGTTCCTGCAAGGCAGTACCGCCGCGACAGTGACGCTGCCGGGCGGCACGATTCCGCCGCATGATGGCAGCGGGCGCACGCATTACGCACTGGCCATCGCTACCGATGCACTCGCCGCATGGGAAGCACACCTGCAGGCCTGCAACGTGCCCATCGAAGGCCGCACGCAGTGGCCGGGCGGCGGGCAGAGCCTCTATTTCCGCGACCCGGATGGGCATCTGCTGGAACTTGCAACACCGGGGCTGTGGCCGAATTACTGAGCCGGCGATGCCGCCGATCTGGTGCCGGCGATCAACGTCAGCTGCCTGCACAGCGCGCCCGGATCGGTCCGTAGCGACATCTCGTTGCGTACCGACAGGCCCCATGCAACGCGCGATGCGCGGCATGCCGAAGGCGCCATGCGCCCGCACACACACACATGAGCGGATCGCTCCCAGTGCGGCCCAAAAACAGCAACGCCGCGGTGATCGATCACCGCGGCGTTTTGCCGGGCTGCTGGCGTGTCCTGCTTACTTGGTTGCCGCTGGCGCGTTGTCGGTGGTGATCACGCCGCAGGCCAGGCGACCGCCGGCGTTGCCGGTGGGCTGGGTCTTGTAGTCGTCGGCATCGGCATGCACGATCACCGCGTGGCCGGCGATGTCGAACTGGTCGGCCTTGCCGAGGTTGACGTTGCTCGACACCGGGCCATCGATGCTGGCATTGCCCTGCGCATCGGCCTTGATGTTGGGCATGTCGCCGCCGTGGTGCGGGTCGGCACTGACGGCGCCGTGATCGGATTGGGCCGGATTGAAGTGGCCACCGGCACTGCTGCCGTCCGGTGCGCTGCAATCGCCCTTCTCGTGGATATGGAAGCCGTGCTCGCTATCGGGCTTGAGGCCACTGAGCTGACCGGTGACACGCAGCGCGCCGTCGACGATCTTGAAGCTCACCGTCCCTTTGACCTCGCTGCCCTTGGTCGGCTTGAGTTCGGCGGTTGCGGTGGTGGTGGCCGCCGCTTCGGTGACCATGGACGCGGCGTGCTCGCCGCCATGCGCCGCTTCGGCCGGTGCGCCGGCCTGCGGCGCGGGTGCGGGATCGGCCGGGGCGGGCTCATCGCGCTTGCACGCGGTCAGCACCAGCGCGGTGGCCAGGAACAAGGTGGTTGGAAGAATGCGCATGAGTAACTCCTGTAGAAAGGCCGCAGCTGCAGCCAGGGGTGCCCCGACTCAGGGCTGCGAAGGGGGTGTGCGCCACTGGGTGACGCGGATGACGCCGCAGGCCAGACGTGCGCCGGCATTGCCGCTGGGTTGGCTGCGATAGTCGTCGGCATCGGCATGCACGACCAGCGACTTGCCGACCACGTCGGTGGGCGCGGCATCGCCCAGGGTGATGCCGGCAACGATCATGTCCAGATGCGCGACACCTTCGGCATCGGCACGCAGGTTGTCCATGTCGCCGGCGTGGTGGGGAGTACTGCCGGCACGCCCGTGCGGCGCACCGGCGGGATTGAAGTGCGCGCCGGCGCTGCTGGCGTCGGCGGCGCTGCAATCGCCGCGTTCGTGCACGTGGAAACCGGCCACGCCGCCGGGGCGCAGGCCACCGACCGTGCCGGTGATGCGGATGCCCTGCAACGCCGGCACCAGCACCACCCGACCGCTGACCAGGCTGCCCGACGCCGATGCCAGCGCCGCTTCGGCCTGCTGGACCGGACGGACCGGCACCACGCGCGCCGCCGGGGGTGGAGGCGGTGGCGGCGGTGGCGTGCTGCTGCAGGCGGCAAGCGCCAGCGCGGTGAGGGCAACGATCGTGGGCGACCGGTAACGCATCGAGCTGTTCTCCTGATCAGGCTGGAAACCTATGCGGGCGCATGTTCACGTGTCATGAAAAGCGCCTGGGGCAGCCCAGGAGTTTACGGGGTTGGTGTCGCGAGCCGGGACATGTGCAAAAAGCACCCTCACCCCAACCCCTCTCCCGCAGGCGGGAGAGGGGCTCGACTGCGAAGATTCATGCCCGCCTTGCCTGCCTTGCCTGCCTTGCCTGCCTTGCCCGCCTTGCCTGCCTTGCCCGCCTGCCTCGCCTGCCTTGCCTGCCTTGCCCGCCTCGCCTTTTCCTGCCTGCCTTCCCTTTCCCGCGTGTTTGACCTTGCTCGCGTGCCTTGCCTTCTCCCGCGTGCGGGGGAAGGTGCCCGAAGGGCGGATGGGGGCGTCGTGCGCCGCCAGATAATCGAGGCGGTGGCACGTGCGAGCGAAAAACGGCGAGTTCATCCCCGCTTGCCGCCGTGATGCGCGTCAATCCCGCCTGGTTCGCTGCTTGGCTCGACCACCTGCGCGCGCAGTACGGCTTTTCGCGGGCGCCCTCACCCCAACCCTGCTCCCGCAGGCGGGAGAGGGACTCAACTCCGCCTGCCGGCCAATCAGCGGCGCTTGCGCCCCGGGCCGAGCTTGCGGGTGACGGTGTTGCGGCCCAGACCCAGGCGTGCGGCCGCTTCGGCGCGGCGGCCCTGGGTCAGTTGCAGGGCGGCTTCGAGCAGGGTCTTGTCCAGGCGTTCGCGCGCTTCGGCATGCAGGCCCTGGGCGCCTTCGCTCAGGCGTTGCGCGGCCCAGCTGGAGAGCATCTCGTCCCATTGCCCGTCGCCGCGGCCGGCACGCTGGCGGCGGCCGCCGCGTGCCAGCGCCGATTCCACGTCGACCACGTCGATGATGTCGGCGGTGGACAACGCGGCCAGGCGCCAGCACACGTTTTCCAGTTCGCGCACGTTGCCAGGCCAGTCGTAGTGGCGCAGTTGTTCCAGTGCGGCCGAGGACAGTCGCTTGGGCAGCATGTCGAGCTTGCGCCCGGCCATGGCCAGGAAGTTCTCGGCCAGTTGCGCGATGTCGCCGCGGCGCTCGCGCAGCGGTGGCAATTGCAGGCGCACCACGTCCAGGCGATGCAACAGGTCGGCCCGGAAGCGGCCTTGTTCGACCAGCGCCTCCAGGTCCTGGTGGGTGGCGGCAATCACGCGCACATCGACGCGAATCAACTCGCGCCCGCCGACACGGAAGAATTCGTTCTCGGCCAGTACGCGCAGCAAGCGGGTCTGCAGCGGCAGCGGCATGTCGCCGATTTCGTCCAGGAACAGCGTGCCGCCGTCGGCCTGTTCGAAGCGGCCGATGTGGCGTTTGGTGGCGCCGGTGAAGGCGCCGGTTTCGTGGCCGAACAACTCGCTTTCCAGCAGCTCCGCCGGAATGGCGGCGGTGTTGAGCGCGACGAAGGGTTTGCGCGCGCGCGGCGACTCGTTGTGCAGCGCGCGCGCGACCAGTTCCTTGCCGGTGCCGGTTTCGCCGTTGATCAGCACCGACAGCGGTGCCTGCGCCAGCCGGCCGATCGCGCGGAACAGCGCCTGCATCGCCGGGGTGTCACCGATCAGCGCCGCCGAGCCTTCCGCCAATGGGGTCCCGATGATCTCCTCGACACCGGCGTCGGCATCCGGCAGCGCGCGTGCGGCCAGTGCCACCGCATCGTCCAGGTCGAAGGGCTTGGACAGGAACTCGTGCGCGCCGCCCCGGAAGGCGCCGGCGGTGCTGGCGACATCGGTGTAGGCCGACATCACGATGACCGGCAGCTGCGGGTGCCTGGACTTGAGCTTGTCGAGCAGGCTCAGGCCATCCTCGCCGGGCATGCGCACGTCGGTGAACAACAGATCCGGAGTCGGCCGCATGGCCAGCGCCTGCAATGCGGCGGCGGCACTCTCGAAGCCGTCGACGGCGTAGCCGGCATCGCGCAAGGCGGTGGACAGCACGAAGCGGACCGAACGGTCGTCGTCGACCACCCAGATGTGGTGGGATGCGGCGGCGGCCTCAGCCATGCAGATGTTCCTTGTCGTGGTCGCCGGCCAGCTCGGGCAACAGCAGGGTGAAAACGGTATGCCCCGGCCGCGAGCGGTAGGTCAGCGTGCCGTGGTGTTCGCGCGAGACCTGCTGGGCCAGCGCCAGGCCCAGGCCGCTGCCTTCGGCGCGCCCGCTGACCAGCGGCAGGAACAGGTGCTCGGCCAGTTCTTCCGGCACGCCGCCGCCGTCGTCGATGATTTCCAGCCGCAGCGACATCGCATGCACGCGGTCGCGGATGCGCTGGCCGTGCTCGACGCGGGTGCGCAGGGTCACGCGGGTGGCGCCGGCCTGGAACGCATTGCGTACCAGATTCCACACCGCCTGGGTCAGGCGGTCGCCGTCGCCGAGGATGTCGGGAATGCTGGGGTCGTAGTCGCGCTGCACCTGCACCGACCAGCCGCCCTCGGCTTCGGCCAGGCGCAGCACGCGTTCGAGCACGACATGGATATTGAGGCGGTCGTGCGGGCGCGCCGGCGTGGGCGAGAGCAGGCGTTCGAGCAGGGTGTTGAGGCGTTCGATCTCGGTGCCGATCAACTCGATCAGCTCGCGCTCGTCCTCGTCGCGGCCGGCCGAGCGCCGCGCCAGCAACTGCGCCGCGCCCTTGAGCCCGGCCAGCGGATTGCGCAGTTCGTGCGCCAGGCCCTTGAGCGCGGCGCTCAAGGCATTGGGCAGCGCATGGGTGGGATCCAGCGCGGGGAATTCGTCGACCGGGTGGGTTTCCAGCAGCCAGCCGCCATCGTCCAGCCGCGACAGCCAGCCTTCGGCAAAACGCGGTGCGTCATTGGGCAGGCCCAATGCCAGCCGGTGCAGGCGCAACACGTCGCGCTCGTCGTTGAGCAGGAAGCGGGCGAGCGCATCGCCCTGCACCTCCAGCGCGGCCAGCGGTTGATCGACCAGGCGCCGGGCACTGACCCCGAGCCAGCGCGCGAAAGCCGGGTTGACGCCCAGCACGCGGCCCTCGCGGTCGGCCCAGGCCACCGGTGTGCCCAGGCTGTCCAGCGATGGCAGGAGCGATGGCATCAGCATTGCACCAATTTAGTGCATGCACGCCCGGCCTGCGCGTGTGTCGCGCAACACGCAGCATGCGTTGAAGGAATTCGGGCCGGACGGCGGCAGGTCGCACCGATCCAGCGGGCATCCGCGCCGACCGTCACAGGCGTGGGGCTGGTCATGCAGGCACCTCGGCAGTTGGTCCGCCGCCAGCGCGGCAACGGGGAAAAACGGACCCGGCACGGCTCTCCCGGCCGGGTCGTTGCGCCACCCGCGGCAGCGTGGCCGCGGGTGTGCATGCTCAGGACTCGTATGCCGCTTCGCCGTGCGAGGTGATATCCAGGCCCTCGCGCTCGGCTTCTTCGGTGACGCGCAGGCCGAACACCAGCTTGGCGACCAGGAAGCCCACCACCGAGACCACGCCGATCCAGACCAGGGTGATACCCACGCCCAGCGCCTGGATGCCGACCTGATGCAGCATGTCGTAATCGCCGCCCTTCTGGCCGCCCAGCGAAGCGGCCGAGAACACGCCGGTCAGGATCGCGCCGATGATGCCGCCCAGGCCATGCACGCCGAACACGTCCAGGCTGTCGTCGGCGCCCAGCAGGCGCTTGAGGCCGGTGACGCCCCACACGCACAGCACGCCGGCAGCCAGGCCGATGACGATCGCACCGAACGGACCCACCGTGCCGCAGGCCGGGGTGATGCCGACCAGACCGGCGACCATGCCCGAGGCCACGCCCAGGGCGGACGACTTGCCCTTGATGATCTTCTCGGTCAGCGACCAGCCCAGGATGGCAGCGGCGGTGGCCAGCAAGGTGTTGAGAAAGGCCAGCGCCGCACCGGCATTGGCTTCCAGGTTGGAGCCGGCGTTGAAGCCGAACCAGCCCACCCACAGCAGCGAGGCACCGACGAAGGTCAGGGTCACGTTGTGCGGCTTGATCGCCTCACGCCCCAGGCCGGCACGCTTGCCGACGAAGTAGGCGCCGACCAAGCCGGCGATACCTGCGTTGATATGCACCACGGTGCCGCCGGCAAAATCGAGCGCGCCCAGGCCGAACAGGTAACCGCCGGTGGCCCAGACCATGTGCGCCAGCGGCAGGTAGCCGAAGGTGAACCAGATCACCGAGAACAGCAGCACCGCGGCGAACTTGGCGCGCTCGGCAAAGGCGCCGACGATCAGCGCGCCGGTGATGCCGGCGAAGGTCGCCTGGAACGCCACGAACACGTATTCCGGCAGGCTGACACCCTTGGTGAAGGTCGCCGCCAGCGTTTCGATGGTCACGCCCTTGAGCAGCGCCTTGTCCAGGTTGCCGATCCACGGGCCTTCGCCGGAGAACGCCAGGCTGTAGCCGTACACCACCCACAGGATGGTCAGCAGCGAGAACACCACCGCGACCTGGATCAGCACCGACAACACGTTCTTGGCGCGCACCATGCCGCCGTAGAACAGCGCCAGGCCCGGCACCACCATCAGCAGCACCAGCAGCGTGGAGGTCAGCATCCAGGCGACATCGCCCTTCTCCACCACCGGTGCGGCCTCGGCGGCGGCCACCGGTGCGGCGGGCGGCTGCGCCGACGGCAGCGGTTCGGTGGTGACCGGCTCGGTCGGCAGCGGGGTGACCTGCGGCGTGGACTGCGCGTGCGCACTGCCCATGCCGCCCACCACCAGCGCGCTGAACAGCATCAGCATGCAGACACTGTAGAACCGGGCCTTCCACCCGGCAAAGAGAGCTGTCTTCATAAGAACTCCGGGGGTGGGGGATTCAGAGCGCATCGGCGCCGATCTCGCCGGTGCGGATGCGCACGACTTGCTCGATCGCGGTCACGAAGATCTTGCCGTCGCCGATCTTGCCGGTGCCGGCGGCGTTCTGGATCGCCTCGACCACTGCGTCCAGCCGGTCATCGGTCACCACCGTCTCGATCTTGATCTTGGGCAGGAAGTCGACGACGTACTCGGCGCCGCGGTACAGCTCGGTGTGGCCCTTCTGGCGCCCGAACCCCTTGACCTCGGTCACGGTGATGCCCGACACGCCTGCTGCGGACAGGGCCTCGCGGACCTCGTCGAGCTTGAACGGCCGGATGATGGCGGTGATCAATTTCATGCGCATACCCCGAATGGTGGAAAAGACCGGCCGGCATTGCGCCGCCCGGCGGTGTCATTCACCTGGATGCCAACCCCGGCATCCGCGCGTTCGCGATTACGCAGACCTCGGCCGATGCCGATGCATCCGCCTCGTGGGAGAGGTCAGGCCCGCGCGTCGCGAACTGTGTGCTCTCTCAATCCCCTACGATCCACGGCCGATGCCGTGGACCGATCGAACGTGTGCGGCGATGGCGGAGGTGGGAGGGGGGGCCTCCGCCATCACCGCGGTGGAACTCAGTTGCCGTAGTACAGCTGGTACTCCAACGGGTGGGTCGCAGCACGGAACTTGGTGACTTCCTGCATCTTCAGCGCGATGTAGCCGTCGATGAAGTCGTCGCTCATCACGCCGCCGGCCTTGAGGAACTCGCGGTCCTTGTCCAGCGCTTCCAGTGCCTGGTCCAGGCTGGAGCAGACCTGCGGGATCAGCTTCTCTTCTTCCGGCGGCAGGTCGTACAGGTCCTTGTCGCTCGGGGCGCCCGGGTCGATCTGGTTCTTGATGCCGTCCAGGCCGGCCATCATCAGCGCAGTGAAGGTCAGGTAGCCGGACTGCAACGGATCGGGGAAGCGCATTTCGATACGGCGCGCCTTCGGGTTGGTGACCCACGGAATGCGGCACGAGGCCGAGCGGTTGCGGGCCGAATAGGCCAGCATCACCGGTGCCTCATAACCCGGGACCAGACGCTTGTAGCTGTTGGTGCCGGAGTTGGAGAAGGCGTTGATCGCACGCGCGTGCTTGAAGATGCCGCCGATGTACCACAGCGCCATCTGCGACAGGCCGCCGTAGCCGTCGCCGGAGAACAGGTTGACGCCACCCTTGGTCAGCGACTGGTGCACGTGCATGCCCGAGCCGTTGTCGCCCACGATGGGCTTGGGCATGAAGGTCGCGGTCTTGCCGTTGCGGTAGGCGACGTTCTTGATGATGTACTTCATCGTCAGCAGTTCGTCGGCCTTCTGCACCAGCGAGCTGAACTTGGTGCCGATCTCGCACTGGCCGGCGGTGGCCACTTCATGGTGGTGCACCTCGGTCTCGATGCCGACCTGTTCCAGCGTCTTGATCATTTCCGCGCGCAGGTCGTGCAGCGTGTCGGTCGGCGGCACCGGGAAGTAGCCACCCTTCACGCCCGGACGGTAGCCGCTGTTGCCGCCGTCGTACTTGGCGCCGGTGTTCCAGGCAGCCTCTTCCGAGCCGACCTGGAAGAAGGTGTGGCCCATGTCGTTGGCAAAGCGCACCGAATCGAAGATGAAGAATTCCGGCTCCGGGCCGAAGAACGCCTGGTCGGCGGTGCCCGAGGACTTCAGGTAGGCCTCGGCGCGCTTGGCGATGCCGCGCGGATCGCGCTCATAGCTCTGCATGGTGGCCGGATCGAGGATGTCGCAGGTCAGCACGATGGTCGGATCGGCGAAGAACGGATCCAGATACGCAGTGCCGGCGTCCGGGAGCAGGACCATGTCCGACTCATTGATGCCCTTCCAACCCGCGATCGAGCTGCCGTCGAACATCTTGCCTTCTTCGAACAGCGCCGGCTCGATGATGTTGGCCGGAAAGGTGATGTGCTGCTGTACACCACGCATATCGACGAAGCGCAGGTCGACAAACTCGACCTTGTTGTCCTTGATCAGCTTTTCAACATTTTCCACGGACATCGGAAGAAACCTCTGCAGAGTTAAGTGGCTCGTGGGCGGAGCTACAGCAGGGACCATGCCAAGCGCCGGACCTTCACAAGTCGTTGATTTTGCTTGCTTCGCTTGAGGCCGCTGACGCAGCGATAGCACCCTTAAGGTGCTAATCAGTCGCATGTTGCACCGATATGGTGCATGCCGCAATGCACTATCCTGACGCCTCCCCCATCCCCTCTCCAGTCCGATGTCCGATCTGATTTCCGCCCTGTTGTTGGGCATTCTCGAAGGCCTCACCGAATTCCTGCCGATCTCCAGCACCGGCCACCTGCTGATCGCCGAACAATGGCTCGGACGCCGTTCTGACTTCTTCAACATCGTCATCCAGGCCGGCGCGATCCTGGCGATCTGCCTGGCACTGCGGCAGAAGCTGTGGACCCTGGCCACCGGCCTGGGCGAGCGTGCCAATCGCGACTACGTGCTCAAGGTCGGCGTGGCCTTCATGGTGACTGCGGTGGTGGGCCTGATCGTGCGCAAGGCCGGCTGGCAGTTGCCGGAAACCGTGCATCCGGTGGCCTGGGCGCTGCTGATCGGCGGGCTGTGGATGCTGGTGGCCGAGCACTTCGCCAGCAAGCTGCCCGAGCGCGATGTGGTCACCTGGAAGGTGGCCATCGCGGTAGGGCTGGCGCAGGTGGTGGCCGGCGTGTTCCCCGGCACCTCGCGCTCGGCCTCGGCGATCTTCCTGGCGATGCTGCTGGGCCTGAGCAAGCGCTCGGCGGCGGCGGATTTCGTGTTCATGGTGGGCATCCCGACCATGTTCGCGGCCAGCGCTTACGCCCTGCTGGAGATGTACAAGGAAGGCGGCTTCGGCAGCGAGAACTGGGCCGATGTGGCGGTGGCCTTCGTGGCGGCGACCATCACCGGCTTTGTGGTGGTGAAGTGGCTGCTGGGCTATATCAAGAAGCACCGCTTCACGGTGTTTGCGGTCTACCGCATCGCGCTGGGCGCCGCCCTGCTGTTGTGGCTGCCGGCGCTGGCCTGAGACGCCGGAAGTCGCATGTCGTGCCGTTTGCGCCGGACGCGAGGTGCAGGGCAGATGGCCGGGCAGTGACTTGCGTCATTGCCCTGGCCGCGCGGTGGCGGTATCACTGACGCATCGATCACCGGGAGCCGCCGCATGCGTGCCGTGTTGTTTGCCCCTGCACTGCTGGCAGCGGGCGTGACAGCCTGCGGGTCGGGCGCCGCGCCGGAGCTGCCCAGGTCCGGTGCCGACACTGCTGCCGCCGAGTCGGCCGCGTTGGCCGCAGCGGCTGCCGCCAACGCCCCGCTGCAGGCTGCCCTGCAGGCGCAACACTGGCAGCTGCAGCAGGCCAGCGACGCGCATGGCACCGCCTTGCGCAGCCTGTTCGTCGCCGGCACCGCGCCCTTGCAGCTGGATTTTCGCGATCAACGCATCCAGGTCAGCCAGACCTGCAACGCATTGGGCGCCGATTACAGCCTGGCGCAGGCGCACTTGCAGATCGGCCGGGTGGTGTCGAGCAAACGCCTGTGCGCGCAACCGCGGCGGATGGCCCAGGAACGCGCCGCCAGCGAGCTGCTGTCCGGTCGCTTCGCGGTGGCGCTGAACACCGCGCAGACCACGCCGCAACTGACCCTGACCCGCAGCGACGGCACCCGGCTGGTGTTCGACGGTGTCGCCACCGCCGACACCCGCCATGGCGGCCCCGGCCAGACGCTGCTGATCGAAGTGGCCGCCGACACCGTGCCCTGTCGGTCCGATCCGGCGCGCCACTGCCTGCAACTGCGCGAACAAGGCGCCGATGGACAGCCCGCGACCCGCGCCTGGCAGCCCTTCGATGGCAGCATCGAAGGCTTCGAGCACGAGGCGGGCATCCGTACCCTGCTGCGCGTCACCCGCTACCCGGCCGCCGCGGGCACGGACGCTGCGCCGGTGTACGTGCTGGAGCAGATGATCGAGGCGAGTGGGTAGTTTGGGAATTGGGAATTGGAGGCGGGAATTGGGAATTGGAGGCGGGAAGCGGGAAGCGGGAAGCGGCGACGTGTTGCGTGACCGTTATGCAATGGCGCTTCGGAAGCGACAGCCTGCTCTGCTTGAGGCGCCCGGGTGACGCACGTGCTGATCGCCCTGACATCTCGGTTGCGGCGCTTGCAGCTTCCCTGTCACCACCACCGCGCGGCCTGGTGGCCGTGCAGTGGTGGTGATCTGCACTTAGCGCAGCGCCGGATTCAGCGTGTAGGTGCCGTGCAGGGCCGCCTCGGCCAGCACGTGGCCCTGGATTGCCGACAGCACATCGGCGGCGGTGAAGGTCTCAGGCAGGCTGAGCTGCGCTACGTCCAGCGCGAACACACGGAAGAAATAGCGGTGCACCCGCAGGTCGTTGAACGGCGGGTACGGGCCGTCGTAGCCCAGGTAATTGCCGGCCATGTCGGCATTGCCGGCAAACCACTGGGTATACGAATTCAGGCCCTGGCGCGCCCCGGCCGGGCCGGCCGGCTGCTGCTTGCCCTTGGGCACGAAGCCGTCGCTGCAGCTGCCCGCGGTGATCGCATGCACGTCGGCGGGGATATCGGCCATCGCCCAATGCACAAAATCGGTGCGTGGCTGATCGACCGGGATCTGTACGTCGTCGCGGCCCACGGTTTCCGGCACGGTCGGCACATCCGGGTCCAGGCACAGCAGCGCAAACGAGCGCGTGCCGGCCGGCACTTCGCTCCAGGCCAGGTGCGGGTTGCGGTTGGGCGCAAAGCCCTCGGGCGTTCCGGCGGCAAATTCCACCGCGATCGGCTTGCCGTTTTCGATGCTGTTGCTGGTCAGGCGCATGCAGGAGTCTCCGCGGGAATGAGGCCGACCAGGGTGCCTGGGTCCGCGTCGCAGAGGAAGCCGTCGCCATGGAACCCTCTGGTGCGCGCGGGCGGGTTTATCGCTGCCGCTGCATCACGCCGCCGAACACTGCGGCCGCCGGCGCCGGCTGCGGCGTGCGCGTGCTGCTTGGCGCACCCTCCCCGCGCTCCGACAAGAAGCGCGATATCCAGTCGATACCCAGCCCCGTAGGAGCGGACCTGGCCGCGACGGGGCGTTACGGGGAATGCCTCCGCACCGATGAGGCGTTCCCGATAAAGCCCCGTCGCGGCCGGGGCCGCTCCTACGGGTGTGCGAGCTGCTGCGGGCGGCGCTTAGTCCTGCGGGTAGCCGAAGCGCACCGCGATCAGCGTCAGCAGATCGAATTGCGCGCCCAGTACGTTGCGGTAGCTGCGCCAGCGCCCCGCGGCCAGGCGCGCCGGGCCGCGCGGTTCGACCAGCGGGAAGCGCAGGCCGAACGCCTGCTCCAGCGCGGTGGAGATGCCTTGCGGGTCGCTCTCGATGCCGTCCAGGCGGATGATCCGGTGCGGATACAGGTCGCGCTCGTGCAGCACGGCGAGCTGTTCCAGCGCCGCCAGCAGCCAGTCGGCGGCCTGCTGCGGCGATTGCACGGCCAGCGGTGCCGGCGCGCCGGCCGACAGCCAGTCCAGCAGCATGTCGCGCGGGTCGCGCAGCGCGATCGCCAGCCGGCCTTCGGGCAGGTGCGGGCGCAGCGCGGTCAGCAGGGTGTTGTCCCACCACAGCAGCCAGTCGATGACGTTGCCGTCGTCGATGCCGCGCCGCGGCAGCTGCGCCTTCCAGCCTTCCACCAATGCCATCGGCGCCAGCTCGCCGGACGCCAGCTGCTCGACCGTGCGGTAGCTCTGCAGCGCATCGGACGGCGGCGTGGTGCCATACCGGTCGTCGCGCACCAGCGGGGTGGCCGCGCCCATCACCGCGATCAGGCGTTCGACATGCGAGCCGGGCGTGCCAAAGACGAACAGCGGCCGTGCCGTCACGGTCTCGGGGATGGTCCCGATGTCGGGCCACTGCATCGGCTGCCTGGCGGCCTGCGGCGGCAACGGCAGGCGGTGCTGGGCCTGCTCGCGCTGGAACTGCATCCAGGTGGCCACGGCGGCGTCGGGCTGGCCGGCGCGGTCCTGCACATTGCCCAGCCACGGCCGCAGCACGGTCTGCTGGGGCGCGGGCAGCGAGTCGATCAGCGACTGCACGCAGGCGATCGCCGCCGGTGGGTCGCGCTCCAGCAGGGCTTCGACGATGCGCTGCTCGCCGCTGATGCGGCCTGGCTCCACCGCCACGATCTGGCGGGCCACCATTTCGGCCTGTTCGGCATGGCCCTGCATGTCGTGCACGCGCATCAGCGCTTCCAGCGCCGGCAGATGCTCGGGCATGGCCAGCAGCCAGCGCTCGATCACCGCCTGCGCCTGCGGCCCGCCGACCGGCTCCACCGCCAGCCGTGCCAGCCACAGGTCGTGCGCCGTGGCCGAGGTGGCCAGCGCCGCGTCCAGGGTGTCGCGTGCATCGTCCACCGCGCCCAGCCGCTCCCAGGCGGTCAGCAAGGCGTGCAAGGTGCGCCGGTCGGCCGGCCAATGGGCCAGCGCCAGGCGCAGGTGCGCGGCGGCCTGGTCGGGGCGGCCAGCCTGCAATTCCATCTCGCCGGCGAGCCGGCGCATGGCCGGGATGTCGCCGCCGGGCTGGGCGAACACGCCCTGCATCGCGGCCAGTGCATCGTCCAGGCGGCCCTGGCGCTGGGCCAGCTGGGCGATGAAGGCGCGCAGCGCGGTGCCCGGCGGGTTGAGCTCGACCACGCGCTCGAAGGCGCGCTCGGCAAATGCGAAGTGTTCCTTCTGCAGATACGCAAAGCCCAGCGCGAACATCACCCGCGGGTCATCCGGCAGTTGCTCGGCGGCGCGGGTCAGCAGCGACAGTGCGCGATCGCCCTGGCCGCGGCGCAGCTCCACCACGCCATCGACGGCCAGCAACTGCGGGTGCTCGGGCGCCAGCCGCGCGGCGGTGCGGCTCAGCCGCTGCGCCTCGTCCAGATCGCCGCGCGCCACCGCCAGATGCGCCTGCATCACGTAGGCATTGAACTGGTTGGGGTCGAGCGCGGTGGTACGCGACAACGCGTCGTCCGCCGCAGACAGCGCGCGCGTGGCCAGCAGCAGCCCGGCGCGCAGCAGATGCAGGTCGGCATCTTCCGGCGTCAGCGTCAGCGCGGTTTCGATGCTGGCCAGCGCCAGCGCCGGTTGCCCCTGCTGCTGCAGGGCCAGGCCGAGCCAGCGATGCGCGGCGGCGCTCTCGGGCGCGCCGAGGACCCACTCGCGGGCCAGCGCCACCGCATCGTCGGCCGCATTGCGGCGCAGGGCTTGAAGAATGGCGTCTTGCATGGCGGTGGGCGTGTCCAGGACAAACGCCTATTGTAACGATGCGCGGGGTGGCGCCGACTTACACCTGCGCGGCCAGCCGCTCGGCCACCCAGCGCTCGGCGAATCCGTCGCCGCGGGCGTTTTCCAGAAAGCCGCAGTGGCCGCCCCAGCGTGCGATTTCCAGCTGTGCGTGCGCCGGCAGCTGCCAGGCGGCGAAATCCTCGAACGGAATGACCGGATCGTCCTCGGCCATCAGGATGTCCACCGGCACCTGCAGGCCGGCCAGGCGCTCGCCGGCGATCGAATAACTGTCGAAATACGCTTCCAGCGAGCCGTGCCCGGTGTGCTGTTCGGCCAGCCAGGCCATCAGCCCGCGCATGTCCAGCGCCAGGGTGGCATCGTCGTAGCCATGCTGGTCGGGGAACAGCTTGCGCTTGCGCAGCAGCGACTCGCGCCACTTGCGGCGGAAATACCAGTCGTAGAACTGCGGGCCTTTTTCCAGCTGCAGCATCGTCGCTGCCGGGTCCAGCAGCGGGCATACCGCCGCCACGCGCGCCAGCGGCAGGCCGGCCGCCGGTGCACGCAGCGCCAGCCGCAACGCGAAATTGCCGCCCAGCGAATAGCCCGCCGCCAGCAGCTGCGGCGCGGGAAACCGCCGCCACAGATCGCCCGCGGCATTGACCACTTCCTCGATGCGGTCGGAGTGGAACAGGTCCACGTTGAGGTGGTGCGTGCCACCGTGGTCGCGGAAATTCAGCCGGAATACCTGATAGCCCAGGCCAAGCAGGCGCGCGGCGGTCAGGCGCATGTAGTTGGAATCGGCGCTGCCTTCCCAGCCATGCAGCAGCAGCACCGTGCCGCGCACGGGGGCATCGCCGGGCGGGATGCTCATCCAGCCCTGCAGGCGCACGCCGTCGCCGCCGTCGAGGATGTGTTCGCTGGTGACCGCACCGCTGGCGGCCAAGAGCTGGCGGCTGCGGAGCCGGCGCAAGGCACTGCTGCCCAGCACCGACTGCACGTGCGGATTGCGCAGCCAGCGCGGCGGCAGATAGTCGGAGGCGTTCATGCGCTTATCGGGCCGGACAAGCGGGTGCCGGCCGCAGGGAGGATGCGCGCTTGCATCGTCGGCTCAGGACTCCATCGCGGCGATGATGCGTTGCCGCGAGGTATCGGCCAGGCGGCGACGTCCGTCGATATCCAGCGCACCGATCGGCTCGAGAAAATGCACCTCGGCCAGCCGCGACGGCTCGCCGAGCAGGCGCACGATATTGGCGAAGAAACTCTCGCGCTCGCCGAACGCCACCACTGCCTGCGCATTGCCGCGCTCGCCGTAACGCAGGGCCACCGGCTGCACCGGCACGCCGGCCTCGACCGCGGCCTGGAAGATGCGCGCATGGAACGGGCCGACCTCGGTACCGCCACGGGTGCGGCCTTCGGGGAACACGCCCACCGGCTTGCCGCTGCGCAGGCGCTGCAGCATTTCCTGCAGCACGCCGCCCAGCGACTCGGTATTGCCGCGCTGGTGGAAGATGGTTTGGCCCTTGGTCGCCAGCCAGCCCACCAGCGGCCAACCGGCGATCTCGCGCTTGGCCACGAAGCCCATCACGCGCTGGCTGTGCAGCATCGAGATGTCGACCCAGCTGACGTGATTGGCCACGAACAGGGTCGCGCCCGGCAGCGGGGTGCCGAAGCGACGCAGGCGGAAGCCGAACACGCGCATCAGGTTGCCCTGCCACCAACGGATCATCAGCTCGTCCAGGGTGTCGTCGGGGCCGGTGCGGATGCGCGCCAGCGGCGGCGCCACCACGCACAGCATGGTGATCGGCAGGCAGATGCTCAGATGCAGCAGCAACAGCGGCACCCGATACAGGTACCGGAACCAACGCAGCACGCCGCCAGCGTCGCGCGTGGCGTCCAGGGATGACTCGCTCATTGACGGAACGGGACCGGTACCAGGGGAAGGAAGCGCAACTATTGTGACAGCAGCGTGGCCTGCGCGCAGTGCCCGCGGCGGGTGGCGCTGTTCCACCCATGCACTTGCACGGCGTGCTCAGCCATTGCTGCGTGGCACCACGGCCAGGGTCAGCCGTGACACGCACACGCGCTTGCCGGCCGGATTGTCGATGGTGATGTCCCAGACCTGGGTGCTGCGCCCCACATGCACCGCGCGCGCGGTGCCGGTGACCAGGCCATCGGTGGCGGCGCGCAGATGGTTGGCATTGATCTCCAGCCCGACGCACATCCGGGTGGTCATGTCCACGCACAGGTTGCCGGCGCTGCTGCCCAGGGTTTCGGCCAGCACCACCGACGCACCGCCATGCAGCAGGCCGTACGGCTGCCTGGTGCGCGCATCCACCGGCATGGTGGCGCGCAGCCAGTCGTCGCCGGCATCGGTGAACACGATGCCCAGATGTTCGATCAAGGTGTCGCGGCTGGAGGCGTTGAGGGCGGCCAGGTCGACGGGTTCGCGGAAGGTCATAGGCTGGGGATTGGGGATTGGGGATTGGGGATTGGGGATTGGGGATTGGGGGAATCGGGAATCGGGAATCGGGAATCGG